>CAXBCW010000048.1:0-23995 GCA_963974325.1 uncultured Rhizobiaceae bacterium | reverse complement strand
GAATCATAAATTAGGCATCTTGGGAATCCCTGCTTTTAATAGGTCCTGACCCTAATTCCTCTGGAAATTTATCTTCGATATCGATCGATAAGTCGCCGTTGGCCATAGATTTCAATCCACGAGCAATTGCGTTTACCGCATTGACCCTGCCCGTTATGTCTGTTGCATATTTAACAACTTTGATAACAGAGCCGCTCATATCAAAGATTGGGTTATAAGACGCTTGGATCCAAATTTCTTTTCCGCCTTTACCAATACGTTTATATTCTGCGGCAAAAAATTCCCCAGACTTAAGCTTTTCCCAAAACGCTTTATATTCGGCGGTATTGATGAAGTCCGGGTCAACAAACATTGAATGATGCCGACCTTTAATTTCGTGCATATGGTAGCCCACTGCATTACAAAAATTTTCGTTTGCCTCTATAATTGTTCCATCAATTTCAAATTCAATGACGGCTTGAGCACGCGAAATTGCTTCTAGCTTACTGTGATCTTCGGTTGATTTGAGTTTTTCTGCTGTAATGTCAGATGCAAATTTGACAATTTTTATTGGTTTTCCATTGCGGCCTAAGATGGGATTATAAGTTGCTTGGATCCAAATTTCTTCACTGTCTTTACTAAAACGCTTAAATTCGCCGGATTGAAAATGACCATTGGACAAGTTGTCCCAAAATTGTTGGTATTCTTTTTCAGATGCTTCTTCTGGATCAACAAACATACTGTGGTGTTTGCCAATTATTTCATTTTGATTATATCCCAAAGCTGAACAAAAGTTTTCGTTTGCAGATAAAATTGTGCCATTGCAATCAAATTCAATGATAGCCAATGAATTGTTGAGAGAATTAAGTATATTCTTTGCGCCAGAAGTTTTTCCGAATAAGTTTAACAATTTAGTTTCCATATTCACGATGTAAGTGAATTCATATGATGTTGTGTAACGAACTGTAGTTCCCGCAGTTAAGTCGTCACATTCAGGTGGTGCGATTAACCAAAACAGATTGATCAAGTGCAATGTTAATAGGTCAGCCCGATCGCATCATCATGATTTACGGAGTGGTATTGCTATCCTGACATTGGATAGTATTTGATACTTCACTGGTTGTTTTTGACGACATTTGAACGATAAAATTAATATTTATTTAAAGTTTTGACGGACAATCCATATCGTTTAAGCGTGTTTTCAATCATTTTTCGCAATGATATCAATCAAGTACACAGATGGTTACTGTATGGTAATTTAGACTTTCCACCAGTTTTGCATGAATACTAAGTATACAAATGAATATTTATAAATTTTTATTCGCGTAACCTATTGATAAAACTAGTTATTTTAACGATCACTTGAAGTTTATTGTGATCTAAATATAGTTATTTCTCATAATCTTTTACCAATACCTAAATGCAATCTTAATTTGACTTCAAATTATATTTTTGAATTACCCAATATTATCAATAAAATACGCGAAAATTTCGACTTTAAACATGTAACCAGCCATAATGATTCTCATATAATATCGCTTGGCGTAGATGCGTTCGCATGAAATCAGTTCAAAACACAGTTAAAAAAATCAGAACTTTTGCGTTCATCCATTCATATCGGTTTCCAATATTGATGATAATAACTGGAGAACTAGTTTATCTAAATATAAGGATTTGTTGGGTCATATACGCAATGTTACGTGTTACTTGAAAAAATCCAAACGCAGGTGATGAGCGATATGGTGCAGAATATAGTTTAAGTATTGGCGCTGCGTGCTTCGAGTTTGCGGAACAAAAGTGACAGTCCAAAACAAATAACAAAATACATTGCAGCAGTCGTGAGCCAGGCTTCAAATATCAATCGTGTTGCTGATGCTAGCTCTTGTGTTCTAAATGTCAGCTCAGGCACTGAAATCAATGAAATGATCGCACTCACTTTAATCAACGATATAAATTCATTGGCCAATGGCGGCAGCACTTTTTTAAACGCTTGCGGCAAAACAATATAGCGCATTTGATCAAACCAGCTTAACCCAATCGACAGAGCGGCTTCTTTTTGACCCCGACCAACCGATTGAATCCCAGCGCGAATAATCTCACCGACAAATGCGCTTTCAAACAGCGCAAGCACAAAAGCACCAGACATAAGGGCCGCAAATTTGCGCATATCACCGAAGAAGAATTCCCATATTTCAGCATTGTCAGACCGTGCAATACCACGCGCCCAACGCTCGATACCCAGCGCATCGACCAATTGTTCAGACAAGAAGAAATAGAAAATAAACAAGATCACCAATGGTGGAACATTGCGCAACATTTCAAGATATGTCCGCGCCAGCATACGTATGGCTAGATTTTTAGAAACCCGCGCAAGGCCCAAAAACGTACCAAATATCAGAGCCATAACAGATGCATAAAAACATACGCGCAAGGTCGTGAACATGCCTTCTAACAAGAAGTTAGTGACATAACGCTGTTCGTCCTCATCAAACCGAATGAGATAATTTGGGATGGGCGCCCAATTCCAATTATAATTGAGCGTACCTTCGATATGGTTACCAACAAATAGGATGAAAGCTGCAATAAGTGCCAAAAGCACATAATCACCCGTTTTCAATTTCCTTAAGATCTTCATTTTGAAGCTCACATCCTATGTCTTGGCTATTTGGCTATGTTGTTTGATATCTAGTTTGGATTATTGCACAAAACACGCGGCAACATATGCTGCCGCGTGTTCAATGATTTAGAGCTTATTCAACAAGCTCTTTCCAGTCTTGTGAACCAAACCAATATTCTTCACGCTCTTTGATGAAACCAGAATGCGTGTTGATTTTGATCCAGTTGTTCAAAAGGTTCAATGCATCAAAGTCACCTTTGCGAACTGCAAAAGCTTCAAATGCTGGATTAAATTCTCTTCCGTTCAGACCAACTTCCAAAACATCAGGATATGACGCTACATCTAGTGCAGGTGTTGGGCGTGAACCCATTGTTGCATGGGCATTACCATTCACAACTTCCTGAGTTGATGCACCTTCTTCGTCAAACTGCAACAGTTGGGCTTTGGGGAACAATTCTGCCAATGTTGTTGCAGGTGTTGTGCCACGACGAACAGATAAGATCACATTTTCATTGTTGTAATCTTCCAATGTGAAGCCTTTTGTCATCTCAATGTTTGAGATCAGCGCAAGACCTGAATAGATCACAGGATCTGTAAAGTTAAGCGTCATGTTGCGTGATGTTTTTACGCTCATACCTGAGATGATAATGTCGAATTTACCACCAACAAGTGACGGAATAATACCATCCCAAGCCGTTGGGATAAACTCCACATCGACGTCCATGTCTGCAGCGAGCTTGTTAGCCAAATCGATTTCAAAGCCGATTAGATCGCCTTTTTTGTCGCGCATTGCCCACGGTTTGAATGTTGAAAGACCAACGCGCATAACGCCGTTGTTCTTAATTGTTTCGATAACGCTTTCTGAGGTAAGTGCTTGAGTCGCCTGTTGGGCGGTTGCTGGCAGTACCAACGCGACCATTGCAACAGCTGCAAAAGCTACGTTTTTAATTTGACGTATAAGTGTCATTTGGATTGTCTCCTTGAGGTTTCCAGTCGTGTGTTATTAAGTTTGGATAGCAAATCGTTTCTCCACACCTGAAACGATAATTGAAAGTAGCAACGTAAAGACGAGATAAACGGCAGCTACTGTGAACCAGATTTCAAAACTCATATAAGTATCTGAAATAATATTGCGACCCGCAGTCGTTAGCTCCAAAACCGCGATCACACTGACAATCGCAGAGTTTCGGATCATTTGAACAGCCTCACCCGTCATTGGCGGGATAATCAGCTTAATAGATTGCGGGATAATGATATAGATATAGGCCTGTATTTTCGACATGCCGATAGAATTGGCAGCCTCCCATTGGCCTTTGGGCACAGCTTGAATACCAGCGCGAATGACTTCAGAAATCTGAACGCCAGAATAAAGGCTCAAACACACGACGCTTGCTTCAAATCTATCGAGTTTGAAAATATTGCCAAAAATGTAGTAGCAAACATATAGCAAAACAATAATGGGAATATTACGGATAATCTCGAGCAACGTGACAGATAAAATGCGACCAACGATCAGGTCTGATAACCGCAACAACGCCATGCCAAGCCCAATGGCGATAGCAATAACAAAGGAGATAGCTGAGATAATCAGCGTTCCGACAAGCCCTTTTGGGATTTCTTTCCAGATAAATTGGCCATCTTCAATCTCATAGATAAACTGCGGGACACGCGACCATTGCCAATTATAGCCCATAGTCTGCGCACCGCTATAAGCAGTATAGATCAACACGCCCATAATGATGAGATATTGGAGAATAGACGCTGGTAAAGACGATGTAATGCGCGAAATTTTCATAGCACTAGTGATCCAAGATTTGGTCTAAAAATGCCCGACAACGATCACTATCTGGGTTGGTAAAGAATTTTTCAGGCGGCGCGGTTTCAACGATCTCACCATCTTCCATAAACACCATTGTGTCAGCGACCTTGCGCGCAAAGCCCATTTCGTGCGTCACACACACCATGGTAATGCCGCTTTCAGCAAGCTCGACCATAACGTCCAACACTTCATTGATCATTTCCGGATCAAGTGCAGAGGTTGGCTCATCAAACAGTAAAATCTCAGGTTCCATGCAAAGCGAACGTGCGATCGCAACGCGTTGTTGCTGACCACCAGACAATTGTGCTGGATATTTGTCCGCTTGTTCTGGGATATGCACGCGCTCAAGGTATTTTTTGCCGAGCGCTTGTGCGTCTGCTTTGCTTAATCCACGAACACGGCGCGGACCAATCGTTAAGTTCTCCAACACAGTAAGGTGGGGAAACAGATTAAACTGCTGGAAAACCATGCCTACATTCTGGCGAATCTTGCGAATGTTTTTTGTATCATCATTAAGCTCAGTTCCATTGACTGAAACAACGCCTGAAGAATGCTCTTCAAGACGGTTTACGCAGCGGATGAGCGTTGATTTTCCAGATCCTGATGGCCCACAAATAACCACACGCTCACCAGAATGAATCGTAAGATCAACATCCTTGAGCGCTTGGAATTTATCGTAGAATTTGTTTAAGCCTCTAAGTTCGATAACGGCTTTTTGTTGGTTCAACGTGTTGACCTATTTACATATTTATATTCAAATACCAGCACATTAAAAGACCGCCAGTTGTAACCTTTTTATTCAAACCCGTGATCAGTACAGATGATCAGTGCACTTGCCTGAGTCCTGATCCGATTAAGCGAGTTTTCGCACACTCGGATCAAATAGTTAAGTAAAAACCGCTTAGATAACGAAACTGTGACAAACAATAGCAGCCACACCGGCGCACTTATGGACCACACCTTTCCAAAAGCGTTTCATATTTTTGCCACTCACGATTTGCATCGACAATCTACTTCCACAATCTGCCATGTGCCAAAACCACTCATCGTCTTTGGTTCTTTATTATGTTTATATACGGGCATAAAATAAGAATGGATTTGTAAAAAATGAAAACAGATTTTGATATCCTTGTTGTCGGCGGTGGATTAGCTGGCATGAGTGCGGCTCTTGCAGCACATGCTTCTGGCTTTAAAACCGGTATTATCGCGAAAAAAACACCAATATCAGATGGCCGCACGACGGCGCTTTTCATGCCATCCATTGAGTTCTTAATGAGCCTTGGTGTTTGGGATGATGTTAAAAATAATACATCTGAGCTTAAAACAATGCGCATTTTAGATGGTACAAGCCGCCTCATCCGCTCCCGTCCGGCAAGCTTTCATTCAAGCGAAATCGATCTAGATGCATTTGGATATAATATCCCAAACAAAAATCTACTAGATGTGCTGCACACAAAAATGGTTGAAGTTGGCATCACAATCTTTGATGATTTTGCGATTGACCTTACCTCAGATGAGATATGTGCTGAAGTTACGTGTAAAAATGGAACAACGATAACAGCCCTACATATTATTGCCGCAGACGGGCGCAATTCTGTCATGCGTGACAAGGTTGGCATTGGTCACTCAAGCTGGTCATATCCACAAAAAGCTATTGTTCTTACCTTTAGACATAAATTACCTCATCAAAACATCTCGACCGAATTTCACCGCGAAACCGGACCCTTTACCCAAGTTCCCCTTCCCGATGTTACGCCTCATGACAACAAGCTGAAGCATAGATCGAGCCTTGTTTGGGCTGTGGGTGAACATGATGATGCAGACTTGTTATCCAAATCAAATGCAGAACTCAGCCGTATCGTTGAAGATCAGATGCAATCCTTGTTGGGTATTGTTGAGATAGATAGCAAACCGCAATGCTATCCAATGTCGAGTTTGATTGCCAAAAACTTTGGAAAAGATCGTATACTGCTGGTCGGTGAAGCGGCTCATGCTTTCCCACCTATTGGCGCACAGGGCTTAAACTTAGGCCTACGCGATGTGATGACCGCAATCGATTGTATTCAACAAGGTGTGGGAAAACCTGAAACCGTCGCATCTGAATATGATAAAAAACGCCGAGCAGACGTGGTCACGCGTACGTTCGGGATTGATATGTTTAATCGTACCCTGCTGACATCGTTCCTGCCTGTGCAGCTTATCCGTTCTGGTACAATTGCCGCCGTCAGCGCTATTCCGCCCTTGCGCCACTTCATGATGCGTCAAGGCGCTCTTCCAAAAGGTAGCCTATTGAAGAATTTGGACCAAGAAGATATGCAAAACCAAACCGCTTAAGGGAAAAGATCGGTCATAAGTGTTCCAGATTTAAACAACCACAGCCATGTTGATGTGGTAACGACGGAAAAAATTGTGGTGATTAAAATACATGCCGAGGCACGCTCGACCCAATATCCATATTGCTGGCCGATAACAAACACATTGGTCGCCGTTGGAAGCGATGCCATGAGAACAGCAACTTGCACCCAAATCGGATCAAAATTTCCAAGCCAGCTGAGTGACACAAATGTTAACAGCGGAAACAAAACCAATTTGATTGGAACAATATAGCTCACTTCGATTGGGATGCGCTTTAGCGGACGCAAGGCAAGTGTGACACCCATCGCAAATAGCGCACATGGCGCCGCAGCTTGGGCCAAGATGTTGATTGTATTATCAGCAGCATCGGGCAGATCCACCTGATAGATCGCCGCCATGACGCCAAAAAATGTTGCGATAATGAAAGGATGGAATGCAATATTCTTGATGACTTTAAGTGCAAGCACTCCATAACTTGTTTTATCTTTGCCAGTAAACGCCATCATCAACGGTGCTACCGTGAAATGCATAATGTTTTCAACGCAAAATATCAGCGCAACGGGGACAGCTGCAGCCTCACCAAAGGCCAGCAATGCCATACCTGGGCCCATATAGCCAATATTGCCATAAGCACCAGCCAATCCTTGAATGGTTGCGTTTCCGATATTGTCTCGCCGCAGCAAAAGACCAATCGCAAAGATCAATGCAAAGATGATAAAAGCCACATAAGTCGTGGTCACTAGGAAATCTGCACGTTTGAACTCCTCAACGGGTGTTGTTGATAAAAGTTTGAAAAACAACGCTGGTAATGAGACGTAAATTATAAAGACATTGAGCCACCCCATCGCGCCATCTGGCTGGGATGTGAATCTAGCAACGACATATCCAAGCAGTATTAAGCCAAAAAAGGGCAATACGAGCGTTACAATTTCCGCCATTACAAAAACTACCTATTAGAATTCATCGAAGAATCATCAGCTCTATCAACCAACAGATTTAGCCGCTATACTTACATCTTGTCAGTGCAAAGGAAAGATGATGCCAATTAGTCTTGCAAAATTTAATTTAGGCGAAGTTGTTCGCCACAGGATTTATGATTTCCGTGGTGTCATTTTTGATGTGGATCCCGTGTTTGGAAATTCAGATGAATGGCTGGAGGCGATCCCCGAAGAAGTGCGGCCGCGCAAAGACCAGCCTTTTTATCATTTATTGGCCGAAAATAATGAGATTGAATATGTGGCCTATGTCTCGCAACAAAATCTTGTTTTAGACGAGACTAAAGAGCCTTTGCGACATCCCAAAATTGATCAGCATTTTGAAGCATTTCATAATGGGGTCTATCTTCCGCGGGTACAAGCTGCGCATTAGAGCCAGCATTATATAAGCCCAGTAGTTCAATATTGGCGCCCAAACCAATTCAATAAACAAAAAACCCGAAGCCATCAGCTCCGGGTTTTTTGATATATAGATTTAGCTCAAAAGACCGTTTGGCCTATTCAGCAGCTTTCTTAGCAGCATCTTGTGCAGCTTGAAGCTTTGCACGAGACTCTTCAAGTTTCTTGCGGATCTCATCTTCACGAGCTTTAGCTTTTTCTTCTTGTTCTGCGCGTCCGAGTGCTTCGCCATCATAAGCTTGCGTAAAGCCGCCTAGTGAAATGCGAATAGGGTTTGCTGCACGTTGAGCATTGACTGATGTGAAAACAACTTCACCACCCTTTTTAAAAGACTCTGCAATTGCTTCGTCAGAAAGCTGAATTTGAGCCAAACACTTGTCTGGAAGACAGATTGTGTAAGGCACTTTAATTTGTTTGCCACCATCAACTTGGATTGAAATACCAGGTTGGATCAAACGTGCAGTAGGTGTTGAAATTTGCAACAAACGTTGGTTAGACTTACCAGTGATTTCGATAAAACCAACAGCTGTGATCAGCTGACCAGATTGCGCAACAATGTTGTTTTGAACGATACAAATATCATTATCGGCTTGCTTGTCGCACTGTTTATACCAACCATCAATTGCTGCTGGATTGGCGGTTTGTGCTATAGCGAATTGTGGAGCAACAATGAGGCCACCTAAAAGGGTCGCAGCTACTGTTGTGCTTTTGATGAGTGACTTCAACATATTTAAATGAACCTTATCGATTTTTGTCTTTATGGAGCCTAGGTGCCTATCAATTAAGGCAGCAACATGACCTTGCCTTCTTCCTCTACCCTGCCAAGGCTTTAAATTCCAGAGTATAATTGCAAAATTGGTTAAAATCAGAGTTTTGACACAGCACAAATAACGAGCCATGTTAGCAAAATTAAAGAATCGCCTTTATTGTGGGAGAAATTGGCAATGAAATTTGTAACGACACTCAGTGTTCTGATCTTATCACTTTCAAGCTTCACAGCTTCAGCAGAACCAGTTCACGGCATATCTATGCATGGTGAACCTGCCCTGCCCGCAGATTATAAACATCTATCCTATGCCAATCCAGATGCGCCAAAAGGTGGCAAAATCTCCTATGGCGTTGTTGGCACATTCGATAGTCTCAACCCATTCATCCTAAAGAGCATGCGCACAACAGCTCGTGGCATTATTGATCCTGAATTTGGTAATCTTTATTTCGATAGCCTCATGCAGCGCTCTCGTGATGAGCCGTTTACAATGTATGGTCTTTTGGCTGAAACAGTTGAATGGGACGAAGAACGTACGTTTTTGCAGTTCAACATCAATCCCAAGGCCCGCTGGCATGATGGTATGCCGGTCACCGCAGATGATGTGATTTTTACATTTGAGACGACGAGAGACCACGGTCGACCGCCCTATAATCGCCGCCTCAACCGCGTTGCGAGTATGGAGAAGATCTCTGATTTGAGCGTCAAGTTCACCTTCAACGAGAAATCAAACCGCGAATTTCCGTTGATTTTAAGCCTCATGCCAATCATCCCAAAACATGATGTGGATGTTGAGAATTTTGATTCATCAACGCTTGAATTGTTCGTCGGTTCCGGTCCTTACAAAATCAAAGAAGTTCGCCCAGGCGAACGGATTGTTTATGAGCGTGATAAAAATTATTGGGCCAAGGATATTCCGTCAAAAGTTGGTTTTGATAATTTCGACGAAATTAGAGTGGAATATTTCCTATCTCAAACTGCGCAATTTGAAGCCTTTAAAAAAGGTTTGGTTGATGTTTATGCGGATGGCAATCCAACGCATTGGGCACGATCATATGATTTTGCAGCCGTTGATAATGGTGAGATAATTCGCCAAACGTTCCAAAAAGAACGTCCGTCTGGTATGTTTGGATTTGTGTTTAATACGCGCCGCGATGTGTTCAAGGATATTCGTGTTCGCAAAGCACTGTCATTGATGTTTGATTTTGAGTGGATCAACAAAAACCTCAATAATAACGTCTACACGCGCACTCAATCATTCTGGCAAGGATCGACCCTATCCAGCTATCAACATCCAGCCAATGATATTGAAAAAGCTTTGCTTGCGCCATTCCCTGATGCTGTATCAGAAGACATTATGAACGGTACTTACATGCTGCCAGTCTCAGATGGGACGGGTCGTGATCGTAAATTGCTAAGACAAGCACTAAAGCTGTTCAATGAAGCTGGATATAATATAGACAATGGGAAGCTGATCGGTCCTGATGGCAATCAACTAACATTTGAAGTGATGCCACAAAACGAAGATCAAGAAAAACTCTCTCTTGCTTATCAGAGATCCCTGAAATCATTGGGTGTTGAAATGACACTACGCACAGTGGATGACGCTCAATATCAACAACGTTCTTCGACCTATGATTTTGATATGATCATCAAAGCATTCTCCTCTTCGTTCTCACCAGGTGGAGAGCAGATTTGGCGTTGGAGTTCACGGGCCGTGGAGCCAGAAGGCACCTTTAACTTTGCAGGTGTCGCAAGCCCCGCCATTGATGCGATGATCGATGCTTTGATTAATGCAAGAACGTCTGATGATTTCCAAGCCGCTGTTCGTGCTTATGATCGCACATTGTTGTCTGGTCATTATCTCATTCCGACATATCATTTGAGTGAAAAATGGGTTGCGCACCGCAACTACATTAAATTCCCAGGCGGCAAACAGCCGATCTATGGATATCAGCTACCGGTTTGGTGGGATAGTCGAGCAGAATAGTCTTTAGTCATGTAATTAGAACCCAATCTGGGCGGAGGGTATTTACTTGAATATCGAAATTGATAAAACTCAAATCACAATCGATATTGTGTCAGATGTGATGTGCCCTTGGTGCTATATTGGTAAGCGACGCCTCGAAAGCGCCCTTGCTGAGCTTGGCGATAAGGTCAATGCAAAAGTCCAATGGATGCCCTATCAACTGGATGCAACTTTGCCCAAAGAGGGAAAAGACCGGAAGCAATATTTCATTGATAAATTTGGATCGATTGAAGCCTATCAACGCGTATATGAACCTATTCATCAAGCGGGTGCTGCTGCCGGTATTCCATTCAAATTAGATGACATTCCCGTATCGCCAAATACGCTTGATGCACACCGACTCATCCATTGGGCAGGTCAAGAATATGGTTTGGATGTGCAAGATGAACTTGTCTCAATCCTGATGCGTTTTTTCTTTGAGGAAGCAAAGCACATTGGCGACAATGATGTATTGGTCGAAGCTGCAAGACTTGCAGGCATGGGCGCAGATTATATCCGTGAGCGATTAGAGGGTGATGACGACAAAGCACTCATTGCAACGCAAATTAAATCCATGCAAGATATGGGCGTCACAGGTGTACCGTTTTTCATCCTCAACAAGAAATACGCCCTTCAAGGTGCGCAATCTAAAGATAGTATTGTTAAAGTAATTCAAGATATTATCAATAAAGACTAAAGTGATTCATCAGCAAGCTCTTAGTTAACTGCAGCTTTTGCTATATCCGATAGTTTTGACATAATCACTGCAGAACCAGTCAAACGCTTATCGGCGTTTGGCAAGACGCGTGCAAAGAAAATACTTTGATCTGCTCTGATTTTAGCCTGATTATTAGCGATAGAAAGATGCGCAACAAGCCCTGCAGGATTCGGGAATTCTTTGTTTCTGAAGTGCACTACAATCCCTTTTGGACCTGCATCAAGCTTCTCAACATTGGCATTCCGACACAACATTTTGATGAATACCACTTTGAGCAAATGCTTAACTTCAAGCGGTAATTTACCAAACCTATCCACAAGCTCAGCACCAAAATCATCGATCTCTGCAAGATCATTAATCTCGCCCAAACGGCGATAAAGGCTGAGACGTAGATTGATATCTGGAACGTAATTTTCAGGGATCATAACCGGCGCGCCGACTGTGATTTGTGGCGACCAACCACTATCACTTGCCAGCTCATCCCCCTTAAGTTCGGCAATGGCTTCTTCCAACATATGTTGATAAAGCTCAAAACCAACTTCTTTAATATGGCCCGATTGTGCATCACCCAAAAGATTGCCCGCACCACGAATATCAAGATCATGACTAGCTAATTGGAACCCAGCGCCCAGCGTGTCGAGCGATTGTAATACTTTCAAACGGCGTTCGGCAGTCGCCGTCATTGTCTTATTCACCGGTAATGTGAACAGCGCAAACGCACGGACTTTTGATCGTCCAACACGGCCACGAAGTTGGTATAATTGCGCAAGACCGAACATGTCGGCACGGTGCACAATCAATGTATTGGCAGCAGGCACATCAAGACCAGATTCAACAATTGTTGTTGAGAGCAGCACATCATATTGGCCCTCATAAAAGGCCGTCATAATGTCATCTAATTCACCGGGCGGCATCTGACCGTGGGCAAGTGCGACTTTTAGCTCTGGCAATTCGGATTGTAAAAATGCATGGATTTCACCCAAATCACTCACACGAGGCGCAACATAAAAACTCTGCCCACCACGATAATGCTCGCGTAGTAAAGTCTCGCGAATTGTCATTGTATCAAATGGTGAGATGAAGGTACGAACCGCCAAACGATCCACCGGCGGCGTTGTGATCAGCGATAATTCGCGAACGCCCGTCATCGCAAGTTGCATCGTCCGCGGAATGGGTGTCGCAGAGAGGGTCAGAACATGAACGTCAGATTTCATTTCTTTCAAACGTTCTTTGTGTTTGACACCAAAGCGCTGCTCTTCATCGATGACCAGAAGCCCAAGATTGGCAAATTTGATCGATTGGCCCAAAAGCGCATGAGTTCCGATAACAATATCAGATTTACCAGATTCTAGCTCCAGCTTGGTCATGGCCAATTGCTTGGCGCCAACCAGACGCGACGCATGGGTAACACGCAGCGGAAGGCCACGCATGCGTTCGGAAAAGCTTTTATAGTGCTGACGCGCCAACAATGTCGTGGGCACAACAACAGCAACCTGAACACCATTCATCGCCGCAATAAAGGCGGCACGCAGGGCAACTTCTGTTTTACCAAAGCCTACATCACCGCAAACCAGACGATCCATAGGAAGACCAGCAATCAAATCACTACGAACAGCTTCAATCGCGCTCATTTGGTCTTCTGTCTCATCATAGGGAAAAGACGCAGAAAACTCGTCATAAAGACCATCAGGTGCCGCAAGCGTTGGTGCATGACGTGTATGACGCGCAGCTGCAATAGCGATCAATTGATCGGCCATATCCATGAGTTTCTTTTTAAGCTTAGCTTTGCGAGACTGCCATGCAACGCCGCCAAGCTTATCCAGCACAACAGTTGCAATATCAGAACCATAGCGAGATAAAAGCTCAATATTTTCAACTGGTAAAAACAGCTTATCATCGCCTGAATATAGCAGTTCCAAACAAGCGTGAGGTGCGCCTGCGGCTTGGATTGTTTGCAGTCCAACGAATTTGGCTATGCCGTGTTCTGTGTGAACGACATAACTGCCCTCTTCTAAACCTGCGACTTCGGCAATGAAATTGGCACCGCGTTTTTTACGTTTTGAACCCCGAACCAATCGGTCACCCAAAATATCTTGTTCGCCAATAACAACCAGATAATGGTTTTCAAAACCACCTTCAAGCGCAAAGATTGCCGATGCTGCTTGGCCTTTTTTCAGCTTACTAACTTCATCAAATGTCGAAATCTGTTTAACTCGCTCAAGTCCATGTTCGCTCAAAACCTGCATCAATCGGTCAACAGAGCCTTCGCTCCATCCGGTGATGAGTACTTTTGAGCCATCTGCGCGTTTATCTGCGATATGTTTGACCACTTGATCAAACAGATTTACGCGCTGCGTTCCATCTTTGCCGTCATTAGCATTTTTCTGCGCGGTTGCAGCCCAGCGCGGCCCTTGCTTGAACTCAGCTGTTACAACTTGACGAAAATCTGTTTCAGGTTCGTCAAACGGTGTTATCCGGACCCACTGAAGACGTTCCAATATGCCGACGAAATTCTTGGTCTGCAGATATAAGTCATCTGGTAATATGGGTTTATAAGGTGTAGATTGACCAATATTGGTGCGTGAGCCTTCAAGGGTCGATAAACGCGAATCATAATGATCATCGATTTGATCATGGCGTTCTTTGGCAGCTTCCAAGATCATGTGATCACTGGTGATGGTATATCCATCAACATAATCGAATGCTGTTTCTAGCTCATCATAAAAGAGCGGAAGCCAATGTTCCATGCCTGCAAAACGGCGGCCAATACTAATCGCTTGGTAAAGCGCATCATCACGGGTGGCTGCACCAAATTGCGAGAGATAACTGACCCTAAATCGCGCAATATTTGAGGCGTTCAACGCAACTTCGCTCATGGCATTGAGATTAAACTCACGCAATTGCTTCGTGGTGCGTTGAGATGCGGGATCAAACGATCTGATGCTTTCGAGCGTATCACCAAAAAAATCCAACCGAATGGGGTTTTCAGCACCTGGAACAAACATATCCAAAATACCGCCGCGCACAGCATATTCGCCAACTTCGCGAACCGTATCCGTGCGATCAAAGCCCAAACCTTCAAGCTTTTTCGGCATATCATCCATATGTAGATGACCACCGGCTTTGGCAGAAAACGCCATATTTTTAAGCTGTGCTGCTGGTGGTAGCTTTTGCAGCATCGCATTGACCGTTGTCAGGACGATTACTGGCGCGGGATTTACCTTTAACGCCATCAAACGTCCAAGAACGGATAATCTACGGGCTGAAATATCTGCGCCCGGTGACACTCGGTCATAGGGTAAGCAATCCCATGCAGGAAAACTCAATATTTCAATTTCAGGCGCTAAGAACGACAACATCTGCGCCAAATCACCCATGCGTTGACCATCGGACATAATATGGGTCACGGATGTGCCATTACGCGCAAGGTCAGCAATCAACATCGCTTCTGCACCTGTTGGCACATTGGCAA
The DNA here is from genome assembly GCA_963974325.1 of uncultured Rhizobiaceae bacterium. Taxonomy (GTDB): domain Bacteria; phylum Pseudomonadota; class Alphaproteobacteria; order Rhizobiales; family Rhizobiaceae; genus Lentilitoribacter. Next base: position 8,867 of record CAXBCW010000048.1, on the reverse strand, counting down.
TGGTCATTGGACCTAGTCGATTTTGGATAATGGATGCTTTGATACCAGCTGTCGCACTCATTTTGATCTCCTTAAGACCTGTTGATCTTAATAATCAGGTTTGAAATCAATAATTTTAGCAAACAACGCCGTGTTGAGGTCTTCAGGCAGTGGAATTTCGCGCATAATCCATTTGGATAAATCCGTATCCTCATGAGCCATAATAGATTCCAATTCATCAAGATCCGAATCAGGAAGATCTTTCAGATTATTATCTACAAAATTGCCAAATACGAGGTCCATTTCTTTGGTACCACGATGCCATGCGCGAAAAAGTATTCGCGCCCGTCTGCGATCAAGTTCGCTACTGCTTTGTTTTGTTCCGGTCATGGCAATCTCTATACAGAAATGAAATCATCTTGTCAGTGGGGCATTTTGCACTTTGCCGCAATAAATTCCAATGATAGAAAAAGATATGCGCCCAAGTGAGATTGACATATTTTTCCGCTCTATAGATTCCCTAACTGGAATAGGGCCGAAGGTTGCCGAATTATTGGCAAAACTAACGGGTAGAGAGAGCAAAGACGAAACAAAAATCATTGATCTATTGTTCCATGTTCCATCAGCCCTGATTGATCGTAAAATAGGCCCCGGCATCGCCCATGTTCTAGAAGGCGAAGTTTCAACGCTTAAAGTTGTGGTCGATCACCATCAAGAACCACCGCGCGGCAGATCAAACATTCCCTATCGTGTCTTTGTACATGATGAAACCGGTGAAATGGGTCTGACATTCTTCAAAGCACATTCATCATGGATGGAAAAAACACTGCCAATTGGCGAAACCATGATCATTTCAGGCAAAACAACATGGTTTAATGGCCAAGCCTCCATGGTTCATCCTGATTTTATGATGAAAGAGAGCCAAGCCGAAGATATGCCGCGTTATGAAACTGTGTATCCAATGACGGCTGGCCTATCGGCTAAAATTTTGAAAAAAGCGCTTGCAGCGGCTGTGCAACAAACACCTGACTTAGGCGAATGGATCGATGGGCCATTGGCTGCAAAAAATTCATTTCCGACATTTGCTAAAGCCATTGAACACCTTCATAATCCTAAAGGCCCATCTGATATCGACCCATTGGCCCCATCACGGCGCAGACTTGCCTATGATGAATTCCTAGCGGGTCAATTGTCTTTGGCATTAGTGCGCCAAAGGATTCGCAAGCTGCCCGGTGATCCATTACGTGTTGAAGGCAAATTGCACGCACAGATTTTGGCAAACCTGCCCTTCCCGCTCACCAAGTCCCAAATTACATCGATTGGTGAAATTTTGGCAGATATGGCCAAAGAAGAACGGATGTTGCGCCTTTTGCAAGGTGATGTGGGTGCCGGTAAAACAATTGTTGCACTATTGACCATGGTGGATGCGATTGAAGCTGGCGGACAAGCCGTGTTGATGGCACCAACTGAAATTTTATGCCGCCAACATTATTCATCGATCAAAAAACTCTGCGATAGTGTCGGGATTGAGGTTGATATTCTTGTCGGCAAAAGCAAAGCCGCAGAACGCCGAAATACGCTTGAGCGGATAGCAAATGGTAAAGCGCAAATCATCATTGGCACCCATGCTTTGTTCCAAGATGCCGTTGTGTATAACAAACTTTTGATGGCCGTGGTTGATGAGCAACATAGATTTGGTGTCCATCAAAGATTACGCCTAACAGCAAAAGGCGTTGCGCCACATATGTTGGTGATGACCGCAACACCTATCCCGCGAACACTTGTTCTGTCGGCGTTTGGCGATATGGATGTATCCAAACTAACGGAAAAACCTGCAGGTCGGAAACCAATCTCAACGGTCAGCATTGATCGCGAACGACTGGGCGAAATGGTTGAACGGTTGCGCAATGCAACAGCAAACGGCAAAAAAGCCTATTGGATTTGTCCACTTGTGGAAGATTCAGAACTCAGTGATCTCACATCAGCCGATACCCGCCACAAAGAGCTGGTCAACGCGCTACCAAATGTGCCGATTGGTTTAGTGCATGGGCGAATGTCGGGTGAAGAAAAAGACGAAGCCATGATGGCTTTCAAACAAGGCGATACCCGCATTCTTGTGGCGACAACTGTCATTGAGGTTGGTGTCGATGTACCTGATGCCAGCATCATCGTCATTGAACATGCCGAACGATTTGGCCTGGCACAACTCCACCAGCTGCGCGGCCGTGTTGGTCGTGGCGAGGAAGCATCAAGCTGTGCCTTGTTGTTTAGATCCCCATTGTCTGAAACAGCAACTGCACGGCTTAATATTTTGCGTGAGACGGAAGATGGTTTTCGGATTGCTGAGGAAGATTTAAAATTGCGCGGTGAAGGTGAGCTTTTGGGGACACGACAATCAGGCACCCCGGGTTTTAAAATTGCGCGGCTAGATGTTCACTCAGATCTTTTGGAAACAGCGCGAAATGATGCGCGATATATCATCGACAAAGATCCCGATCTTAAAAGCGAACGCGGCAAAGCCATACGAACATTGCTATATTTAATGCGGCGTGATGAAGCTATTAAGTTTATACGAGCTGGTTAATTCAATCACAGAACTCAGCTTATGTCTTATTACCATCAGCTGGTTCAACAAGGTCCGGTGACACAAGACCTGCAGAAATCACAAGTTTTGCAGCCTCTTCAACGCTCATATCAAGTATTTGGATATCTTTACGCGGCACAAACAGCAAAAATCCAGAAGTTGGGTTGGGTGTTGTTGGTAAGAAGACCGACAATGTGTCTTCTTCACTTAAATGGTTGCCCACCTCACCCTTTGTTTGGGTCGCAATAAACACAATTGCCCAAAGACCAGGGCGCGGATATTGGATTAAACCTGCTGTGCTGAAAGAGTTTTGTCCCTCGGCAAGCGCTGTCTGAAAAATCTGTTTAAGCGCTTTATAAACCGTGCGAACAAGCGGCATGCGATCCAAAATAGACTCGCCAATTTTCAAAACCGAACGACCAATCAAATTCCGTGTCAAAAAGCCAACAAGCGTGATCACAATCAACGCAAATATCAGGCCTAGCCCCGGAATACCAAACGGCAAATAAGTTTCTGGATTATAAATTTTGGGAATGTAAGGTTTGGCCCAACTATCAACCCAAATAATAAACGTCCAAGTCAAATATGCTGTGATGGCGATGGGCGCACACACAATTAAACCCGTCAGAAAACTATTACGCAAACGCGCGCCTGCAGAACGCTTGATCAAACTTTGTCTGTGTTCTTCTTGTTCTTGCTCGGTCATGAAATGCCTAATTAGGAGAGAATACAATACGTTATAAACACCATATGGGTGTCATATGGCCGCTCACAAGTCTTATTTGGTTTTGTAGGCGTAAAAGGTAGCATTTTTACGAACGCCACCCTGCTTTGCACAAAAGATGTGTGTAAAATATTGAATTGATTATTCAACAGTCACTGATTTTGCCAAGTTCCTTGGCTGATCAACATCAGTTCCCATAAACACAGCGGTATAATATGCCAGCAATTGTATCGGCAGAGAATAAATCAGCGGTGAGATATATTCCGGTACATCGGGCAGAACAATGGTTGCCATCGTATCAATAGATACGTGCGCTGCACCTGTTTTATCCGTGATAAGAATAATGCGGCCACCACGAGCTGCAACTTCTTGCATGTTGGACATCGTTTTTTCATAAAGTCCATCAAACGGGGCAATCACGATTACAGGCATATCTTCATCAATCAGCGCAATTGGCCCATGCTTAAGCTCGCCTGCTGCATAACCTTCAGCATGGATATAGGAAATCTCTTTGAGCTTGAGAGCGCCTTCCATTGCGAGCGGAAAGTTTGTGCCGCGTCCAAGATATAGCGCATGCTTATATTTTGCCAAATCCTTAGCCAGCGTTTCAATTTTTGTTTCCGTGGCTTCAAGTGTCTCATTGAACAAACGCTCAATACTCACAAGGGCACGTACAAGCTCTTTTTCTTGCTCAGCAGTAATCGTGCCACGTGCTTTACCAGCAGCAACGGCAAGAGACGCTAACACCGCCAATTGGCATGTATATGCTTTTGTCGATGCAACGCCGACTTCAATGCCAGCAAGTGTTGGGAATACAATATCTGCCTCACGCGCAATGGTCGATTCTGACACATTGACCACAGCGCCAATTGTTACACCGTTTTCTTTGCAATATCGAAGTGATGCAAGTGTATCGGCGGTCTCACCAGATTGGGAAATAAACAACGCTGCCATTTTGCCAGATAGTGGCATTTCACGATAACGGAACTCAGAAGCCACATCGATTTCCACAGGAAGTCGCGCATAGCGCTCAAACCAATATTTACCGATAAGACCCGCATAATAAGCGGTTCCACAGGCTGAAATTGCTAAGCGATCAAGTTCAGCAAAATCAATGCCAGCTGGAATAGGTCTAAAACTTTCTGTCGCAAGATCAACATAATGACCAATCGTGCGTGAAATAACTTCTGGCTGCTCATAAATTTCTTTGAGCATAAAGTGACGATGATTTCCTTTATCGGCAATCATCGATGCACCTTGTGATTTTTGGCGCGTGCGCACGACAATTTGACCGTTTTCATCGTGAACTTGAACGCCAGAATGTGTGATGATCGCCCAATCGCCATCTTCAAGATATGTGACATCATCGGTAAAGGGTGCCAGTGCGATACTGTCAGACCCAAGATACATTTCGCCATCGCCGTGACCCACAGCAAGCGGTGGTCCGTGACGGGCGCCAATGATCATATCATCATGACCTTCAAACAAGACAGCCAGCGCATAAGCACCTTCAAGACGTTTGAGGCTTTGTGCAATCGCATCTTGTGGCGTAGATCCATTTTTAAGATATGACGAAATCAGATGCGCCACAACTTCGGTGTCTGTTTGGCTTGAGAATGGCGCGCCATTCGCCTTTAATTCATCGCGCAACGTTGCAAAGTTTTCGATAATGCCATTGTGCACAACAGCCACGCCGGATGTAAAATGTGGATGTGCATTGGCTTCTGTTGGCGCGCCATGAGTTGCCCAGCGTGTGTGCCCAATGCCAATCTCGCCCGCAAGCGGCATATCATTCAATCTATTTTCAAGATTGACCAATTTGCCTTCAGCGCGGCGTCTTTCGAGCTTACCACCGGTTATTGTAGCAACACCTGCGGAATCATATCCGCGATATTCAAGACGCTTTAACGCATCCACCAATTGCGGTGCTACAGCGCTTTTGCCAACAATTCCAACAATCCCACACATATATTATCTCCAAATAGCCCTGATCGGCTGATGATGTTGCTCTAAATAGTTCGGTGACATATTCAAAGTGCTCATCATTCACTTTTCGTTACATTGGTTTGAAAATTCAAACCACATTATTACTTTTGATTAGTCTGCTTAACCTGACGGGCTTTTTTCAACGCAGCGTTTTTGCTTCGAATTTTGACAGCCAGCCCTTGGATGTTTTCCTGCGCCACTCGCGTCAGCGTTAAATCATCAACGCCCACATCTTTGGTCACAACAGAGCCTGATCCAATCAATGCACCTGCCCCAATTTTAAGCGGTGCAACCAGCGAAGAATTAGACCCAATAAAGCTGTTATCGCCAATCTGGGTCACGTGCTTGTTAAAGCCATCATAATTGCAAGTAATAGTACCCGCGCCAATGTTCACACCCTCACCGATAACCGCGTCACCAATATAGGAAAGATGATTAATTTTAGAGCCTTTGCCGACTTTTGCCTTCTTAACTTCACAAAAATTACCAACTTTGGTGTTTTCAGATAGATCTGCACCCGGTCTTAGTCGTGCAAAGGGTCCAATAATGGCATTTGCACCAATAGTTGCGCCCTCAATATGGCTAAAGGCCAGAATTTGAACATCATTTTCAATCGTAACGCCTGGGCCAATCCAAACATTTGGTTCCAAAACAGTGTCTTGGCCAATCTGAGTATCGTAAGACAAATAAACACTTGTTGGGTCAATCATCGTCACACCAGACAGCATGAATTCTTCGCGTTTTCGGCTTTGCCACGCAGCTTCAATTTCAGATAATTCTGAACGCGTGTTGCAGCCCATTAAATCATCTTCAGGCGCTGAAATCGCAATCGATTTCTTGCCCATTTTTTGGCACACTTCAACAATATCGGTGAGGTAATATTCACCTTTAATATTATCGTTTCCGATGAGTTCCAGCATTTCAAGTGCCGTTTTACCGTTCATAGCGATCAGACCACCGTTACAAAACGTGATCTGTTTTTGCGCATCAGAAGCCTCTTTTTCCTCAACAATCGCAATCAGCTCGCCATCTTTAACAATCATTCGGCCATAACCAAAGGGATCTGCAGCTTCAAAACCGGCAACAACAATATCAGCGCCATCTGCCAAACCTTGTCGAAGCTCTGTTAAAACATCAACGCCAATTAGCGGTGCATCGCCCACAAGAGCAAGCACATCATCATAACCCTTGGCAATTTCATCGCGCGCTTGAAGCACAGCATGGGCTGTGCCCAATCGTTCTGTCTGCTTGTGAACACTTACGGACGCACCAGATTTGGATGCCGCAGCATACACTTTTTCTGCATCACGACCCACAATAAGTGCAACGTGATCCGTATCAGCTTTAGTAGCAGTGTTAACGATATGCGAAACAATTGGCAGTCCACCAATGGTATGAAGGACTTTCGATTTCGACGATTTCATTCTACTGCTATCGCCTGCGGCCAAAATGACTGCCAAACATGAACGCGACATATTTATCTTCCCCCGAATCGGTATAGGCTTTGTATCGTTCTAGTACATTCATCTAAATAAATTGTTCCATATCAGACAAATTTTTAATGAATTCATAAATCATACGCTAAAGGTTTTGTTCGTTTGGAAGATACTTCATCTAAATTAAGATTATGGCCGTGGATTGTTCTGGCCTTAACGCCCTTGTTTTTCTCAACAAATTTGATTTTTGGCAAAGGCGTTGTCGCAGAGGTAGCACCGTTTACACTGGCGTTTTTGCGTTGGTCCGGCTGTACACTGCTGCTCCTGCCCTTTGTTTGGAAAGAGCGCACATCAACGCTCGCCTTTGTAAAAGACCATACAAAGCTATGGTTTTTGCTCGGATTTTTAGGCATGTGGATTTGTGGTGCGGTTGTTTATATGGCCCTTCAACGCACGACTGCCATTAATTCTGCGCTTATTTATACAACATCACCGATATTTATCATTATCATTCAGTTCATCTGGCTCCGACGGCCGATAAAACTTCGCGAAATATTGGGCATCATAGCTGCAACATTAGGTGTGGCCTATATTGTGCTCAAAGGAGAACTAGACAGGTTATTGCGGCTTGATCTTAATATCGGCGATCTTCTGATTTTGGGCTGTGCAATATCTTGGGCAGTTTATTCTGTCTTGCAGAAAAAACAAATCTGCCGTTCAGTCCCCATGATTGCGATGCTTGGGCTGGCCACTTTATCGGGTGCAATATTGTTGGCACCATTTGCGATCTATGAATTTTTATCAAGCCAACCCATGCCGCACACATCCCATGCTTGGCTGAGTATCAGCGGTCTCGTGTTTTTCGCCTCATTGCTAGCGTTTGTAGGCACTCAACACGGCATCATACATTTGGGTCCTGAATTCACAGGCATGTCGCTTTATCTATTGCCAGTTTATGGGACTGTTTTGGCCGTTACGTTTCTGGGCGAAGTGTTTCAACAATATCATTCGATTGGTATCGTCTTGGTCTTAGGCGGGGTTATTCTCGCCAGCGCGCCCTTTGGTGCCATCAAGGCATTATTTGCATCCGAACATTGATAGTTTTGGAAAGCGTTAGCTGATTCTAAACCTTAGCCAATTGCGCCAAGTGTTGGGAATGTCTCAAGCATCCAAAAACCGATGACTGTCATACTGCCAGTGATGAACAAAAGCCCAGTGATAACAAGCAGCACGCCCATTAGTTTTTCAACAAGACCCAAATGACGGCGGAACTTTGTTAAAAAACGCATGAAAGCTCCAGAGAACGTTGCTGCAATCCAAAACGGCACCGCAAGCCCCAATGAGTAAGCTGCCAATAAGAACGCCCCAGAGCCAACTGTGTCGCTTGATGCCGCGACACCCAAAATAGCACCAAGTACCGGACCTATGCAGGGTGTCCAACCAAAAGCGAAAGCAAGACCCATCAAATATGCGCCTGATAATGTTGCAGGTTTTCCGCCACCTTGGAACCGAACTTCACGCGCCAAGATACCGAATCTAAACACACCAAGAAAATGAAGACCCATAATGATGATGATCACACCACCGATTTGAGCCAAAAGATCAATATTCTGTCGTAAGAACCCACCAACCGAAGAAGCACTTGCGCCTAAAAGAATAAATACTGTTGAAAAACCAAGCGTAAATAAAAGCGAAGTCAACATGATGGTTTTGCGAAACCCTTTGCTGGCTATTTTATCTTCAGTGTTACCACCTGTCTTACCATCAGCATGTCCGTCTGTTTTAAAGTCATCGACAGAAACCCCTGCCATATAGCACAAGTAAGGCGGTACAAGCGGTAATACGCAAGGCGATAGGAACGAAAGAGCCCCAGCAAGGATGGCTGTCAGTAGTGATATTTCGGCAATTGCCATAAGGCTCTCCGGTTAAAATTACCGTGATTTTGGTGTAGCTTACTTGCTCATAACATACCAATCACAGTTTCGAATATTAACTGTGATAAAAAAAACGTCGCAGACATGATTTTATAGGTTGACCGATTGAAAACTCGCCCCTATGTTCCGGCCACATTCCAAGAGTGCTTTTGCACTGATTTGGGAGCGCGTAGCTCAGCTGGTAGAGCAACTGACTTTTAATCAGTAGGTCCAGGGTTCGAACC
>CAXBCW010000047.1:0-24270 GCA_963974325.1 uncultured Rhizobiaceae bacterium | reverse complement strand
AAACTCATCTGAAAACAGAAAAATCAGGTCAATTCAGGCGTACGAGTATATATGACAAAGATAGTCTTCAGCGGTATGATCTATGCAGTGAAAAGGACAGAATCGAAGATTATGAGCTCAGCTTTAAAATTATAGACACGGGCACAGGCATCCCGGCTGATAAGGTTGGAAAGATTTTTGAGAAATTTAGCCAAGTCGATGAAAGTGCAACCCGTAAGCACGAAGGCACTGGGCTTGGATTGGCCATTTCATCATCGCTCATTACCTTGATGGGTGGAGAAATTGGCGTTGAAAGTGTTGAAGGTGAGGGCTCTTGCTTCCACTTTGAGATCACGTTGCCAATGTATCATAAAGCACAAAGAAATGAACCAGCTCTCTCCGAAGTCGCAGGGTCTCGCATTTTGATTGTCGATGATAACGCGGTCAATCGTTCAATTTTACTCGAGCAAATGCAAGCCTGGAATATTGAAAGTGTAGCTGTTGTTGACGGCGTTGAAGCCATTGAATTCGTCAATGCTGCATCCCATCATGGGGTGCAAATTGATGCGATCATTATGGATTATCATATGCCGAAAATGGATGGTGGCCAAGTGGTTTGCGCCATCAAAAGGATAGCAAATATTGTCAATATGCCGATTATCATGCTGACGTCTGTTGATGAAACATTCGATGGAAAAAGCTTCTCATCCTTGGGCATTAATGCGCAATTATCAAAACCTGCCAAATCATCTTTGTTACAATCAACCGTGTTTGAAGTCTTACGAAAAGCCCAAAATAAAAAGACCCAAACGCGCGCAGCTTAATCGTGAGCTACCCAATCTTGTCGTTATATTATAGACACCTCCCAAGTCGATTGGTCTTGCCATGTCTCAATTTGACACTTGCATTCATCACCATTAAAAATCGCACCCAGTAAGTGGCTCATTTGGGCGCGCGCCTTATCACTTTGCGGTAGTTGACGACCATGGTTTGTTTTTAGCGGGTATTGGACTTTTCAAATTTGGTTTGCTCAATAATTGTCATGATTTTAAAGCGTGTTCGGCGATTTCAGCCTCTGCCGTGGGCGCCCGCTTGATGATCCACAATGTGACAAGCCGCAAGAAGATTGGCAAGGCCGCAAAGAAGAATATGAGCGTTGATAATTGGATACCTGAATTTGTCCCAGCTTTATCAAACCCAACAAATTCAAGAATTGGAAAAGCCAAGCCCATGGGTACAATAAAGGTGAGTTTTGAAACCGCATTTTTGATAGCTAAATAGGTGCCACTCGAACGGTTTTGGCCATCAGTTTTACTCTTGGCGACAATATCAGCCAGCATTGTCAGGTGGCATAGGCAACATCCAGATGAACATGGCTAAAAATGGCAGACCGATGATCATAAAAGGGTGACGTGCGCCAAAACGAGAACGGGTTTGATCACTTAAATGGCAAATCAAAGGATCGGTAATGACATCAAAAATACGGCCAAAAAACAAAAAATGCTGCAGGAAAATAAAGATCTTGAATTAGATAGAACACGGTTGCAGTCAGCCGAGCAGGACCATGTGTTTACATCACCGCTCTTTGAGCATGGTGAAAACCCTGAATATGTTTCAAATGAGAACAGATTTGACCATGGTCTGCACAGGTTTTTGCCCGTTGGTATCCGCGGGCCTGTCCAATCTATCAAATCGGCCAATCAATATATCGCAGTTACAACAGAAATGAGTTCTTATGAGATCCGGATGCCGCTTCGGGATGCGGTTGCCCGTCAGTCGCCCTATGGTTCCGGCGATAAAAGCTGTTTTAAAAACTAGCCACGCCATTCAAAGCTAGCAACAATACGGCCATAGACCTCAACATCTTGTTGGTGGAATTCAAAATCTGAATAACGATCATTGTCTGATATCACACGAATTTTATCTTCGGGTAAAAGCTCCAGCCGTTTGACCATAAGACCATGACCATAATTGACCGCATATAGATCAGGCGGTGAGGGGTATTTGTGGCTGGTATCTACAAATACATAGGAGCCATTGGCAAGCGTTGGCTCCATGGAATCGCCCGTGACCGGCATGGCATATGTCTGGTTCATTTGTCGCCAGCCAGCTTTGACCTGTTCTGGAAAGCTCCAAAAACCATCACTGTCTGATGGATCAATCACGGATCCATCATCATTGACCATCACAGACATGGTGCCGCCATTGCCCATTCCTGCATGGATTGTAAAGTTGGGGATATCGCCATTTTGCGATGGTGTTGTATAGGGCGATTTGGGTGCGCGGGATTTTTGAGTTTTACGATTAGAATTATGCAATTCTGCGCCAGTCATAACGCTCGCTTCATCATTAAACCCACTCATGGCGCGGTCCATAGCGCTGCTTCCTGCGCTTGTGTCACTGGCGATAGTATCACTATTGGTATTTATTGTAGCGTCTTCTGATAGTCGGCGCGCCCGAGCCAGCTGGCGAATACGCTCAAGTGCTGAGCCGCGAGGTTCTTGACCCGACAGCCAGCGCGAAATAGTGGCTTGGGTCGTGCCAAGCTCCTGCGCAAGGTCATCCTGTTTCGTGTCTTCAAGCATAATACGCAATAATTGCCTGTAATCCATGGACGTAATCCTCAACTTATTATTGTTTTTAGGTTTTTGGTACGAGGTTACTGACGGGTCAAAATCAAACCCACTTCATACATATACGAATATTTTGTGTTGTCAAATAGGATAAATACGTATATACGTTAACGTATGATGAATAATATACACTATAAATTGAAAATAAAGCGATAATTTAAAGTATACGTATGTTTAATGTATAATTATCCTTGTGGATAAGGTGATGAAAGGAGAAAATAAATGGGAGTAACAACGTGGACAGATGCGCAAGATGCGCAATTGCTTGATGGGTTGAAAGCTGATCGCACCTATACACAGATCGCGACAAATCTGGGTGTCAGTAAAGCCATGGTGTCGGGCAGATTATACAGATTGCGCCAATTGCGCCCCGATGATGTGCCACAAAAACAAGTACAAACCAAAAAGAGACAGATTAAAAAAGCGACAGATAGGATACCCAAAGTCGGATCTCGGGCAAAAATTTTGATTTCGCAAAACGATGTATGCAAATTGATCAAGGGGAATTTGAAACCAGATTTAAGTACCACCATTATCCCGAATGATAAATTCAAAACGCCCAAAAACAGCAATACGCCTAAACGCCAGATCAGCCTTCATAAACCGAATAATCAGCCCATCGAGTTTATGGCTTTAGAGCGTGGTCATTGTTTGTGGAATGTTGATGAGGAGAGTGCGCGGTCACCTGCAAACATGTTGTGCTGCGCCGCACCTGTGATCGATGCTGCCAAACGCGATGGTGATAGACGATCATCGCACTGCGCATATCATTATGAGCTGAGTTGCAGGGTGAAAGTCATTTAGTCGATTTTCATTTGATGTGGTCAATTGCGAATAATTTGCATTGAAATGGCCACCAACAACAGATCATAGCGTTATTTTTTGTGTAAAACTGAGGGAAGTAAAAGAGTGAGTATTGAGAAGACTATTCAATCGGACAGAGCGCATAAAATCGTCACAGGTAAGTATATTCCCCCGAGTAAATCAAAAGCGATCACCTCTAAGAGAAAAAACAACGCTCTACCCAAAGGGTTCATCCGTGATGATGTTGATAATCCTTATGCGGAAAATAATGCCAGTAAACATCCAAAAATTGATAAAGTTAAGACAATCCGGCGTGTATCAGATAATCCGCTATTGCTGTTATTGACCAAAGGCCTGCTGACCCAATCGCAATTTTTAGCAGGGCATAAATATATGGGCGCACATTTGATTTGCACAGGACAAACAGGTCAAGGCATAGATTACTCACGCCAACGCGTAGATTGTTCAACAGCACCCCTGACATTAACCGAAAAACAAATGCATGCCAGCGACATTATAAAATTTGCAAATCGTGAATTATGCCGAAAAGGCTGCAATGAAAAAAGCACGAATGAAGCCGTACTTAGAGTTCAAAAAATAACAGGCGAATGCCACACAGTCACCCAATATTGCCTTCAAGTCAGAGGCCTGACGAGCTCCAAATCAGTGTCCAAACAGTTGGGGTTTTTACGCAAAGACCTAACTGTATTGGCACAGCACTGGGGGTATGAAAGTTGAGGGCCATCAATAATTATATTAACTTACTCAAATTACTTAAGAAATAAGTTGTGCGAATGGATGGTAATAAAAGGAAATATCACTTAATATTTAGAGTGTTAGATTGATAAATTGAATCAAATTCACATCAACTTGATCTGATCAATAATGTGACTTAGAACCGCGTGCTCTTGATGGCTTTGCTGGTGTGGATTTTGGTGCTGACATTTCAATAATGGCGTCAGGATTAGCCTCGATATGCTTATCGTATAGTTCTTGCATCTTGAGCCATGCACCAGATCCATTGCGAAAATAACGACCAAATTTACCCGCGCTTGCGCGATTGATATTGTCTTTTCCATCAATCAAATCATTGAGATAAAATTTTGAAACACCAATGATTTTGGCAAACTGCAAAACATGCAGATCTGAATCCAATATTGCTTTATGCAGAATTATTCCTGGATGTTGAGGCACAGCATTTTTATTGATACGGCTAAGCAAAGGTGACATGAAATGTCTTTCAAGACAGAGTGTAGTGTTGGGTATATGTAGCGTGGATTGATGATGCGCTCAAGGGTTTGAGCGCTAGAAACCCGACCTTTTTATCTTGCGTATTCTGATCGTTATTTATCTTAAAAGTGTCGTTAAATTATTGATTTTATATAAAAATTGCTAAAAAATCAAAACTATGGTAACGTCTTTAAAGAGTATAAATTAACGCTTTGCGGGGGGGCGATATTCTCGATTGGAGAATTGATGCCGTTTTTGACGACACTATTTTTGCGTTTAGGTACAATGTCTAGGGCGCCGTTTGGAGCGGTAGTCTTGCTCTTGTCTGTTGCACATCTGCAATCTTTTGCTGTCCCGCCAGATATAAAAACTCTTGGGCCAATCATCTATCTAACAGACAATTTGGACGAGAAGGATAATCTCGGTTATTGCATCGACACAGTCGGCCGCGGCTTGTCCGATCGTATCCATTTACATTCATGCAAACCTCGCGGCGGTGATGTTGAATTTACCTATGATAATAAAAAACAGCGAATTAAATCGGCAACATTCGACAATCTTTGTGTTGAGCTTCGTACAAAAAGAGCGATTGAAGATGACGCACAAACGCTTAAAATCGAAAATAAAGTTGAAATAACGGGATCGGAATTTAAGCTTGTTCGATGTCGCAATAAAATGATGCAGCGCTTTACCTACAATCAATTTTCCAATCAAATCCATCTCACTGGCGCTGATAATTTTTGTCTGGTAGCTGGAAGCGAAAGCCAAACGGCGGGACCGTTTATGTCGCGAAGTTTAGAGCTGGCCCATTGTGTCAACATCAGGCCAGAGTATAAAACTTGGACAATTAAAAAGGCAGCAAAATAAAACTGCCCAAACTAGCTTGGCCGTTGAGCAACGATAAAGTGGCAGCTTGGCTTGCGGTTGTGGTCTTCATTTTCAATGATCTCAAAACCTGCACCACGTATGCGAGCTGATAATTCGTCACCAGAAATCATGTTAACATAGGGCGCGTAACCCACAAATGGCATGATAGCCAATAAGGGTGCAAAATACCAACCTTGACCTTTAAGGCATACCGTTTTGGATATGAATAAACCGCCAGGTTCCACAGATGCGTGGATGCGTTCTAGTCCATCATCCAAATCATCAATCAAATGTAGCAGGGATGAGGCAAACACAATGTCATAGGTATTGTGGTGGGGAAGGTCTTCGACACTGCATTGTTGAAAGCTGACATTGGTAATGCCCTGTTCAATCTGCTTTTCCATGGCGATATCGAGCATAGAACTGGACACATCTTGCGCTGTTATGTGTTTCACATCGCCAGATAATAGCAACGATGTTGTCCCCGTGCCGCAACCGATCTCAAGCATATGGTCATCTGGCTTTAGATAGGTCTTGGTGCGCTCAAGCGTATACTCATAGGCTTTTAGATCACCCACAGGACGGGCGGCATATTTTCGCGCCAACTTGTCCCAAAATTTTGCTTTTGCATGGTATGCCACGTCATCATCTCCCAATTGATGCCCTCCATGAGGGTCCATATTGGGTGTATTAGCGATTGAGTGTGTCATCAATGTTTCCTGTTTGTAAAGAAATGTAAACTTGAACACATCATACCAATGCAAAATTCAACAGTAAATTGACTAATTCTGTAGGTTTGATATGCATATATGTATGGATTGGCGATCAGTAAAATTTGACTGGAACAGAGCAAGAGCATTTTTGGTAACCGCCGAAGAGGGGTCCTTGTCAGCAGCAGCACGTGCGCTTGATATGAGCCAACCGACATTAGGTCGGCAGGTTGATGCGCTTGAAGAAGAATTGGGCGTCATCTTGCTCGAGCGGGTGGGGCGCGGCTTAATGCTAACCCCAAGCGGTCACCAATTGCTCGAGCATGTTCGCAAAATGGGCGAGGCGGCAGCGCAATTGTCATTAAGTGCAATGGGGCAATCCGAACTATTAGAAGGCTCAATTTGTATCACAGCAACAGAAATTACGTCAGTTTCAATATTGCCACCGATCATCGCAAAACTGCGCCGCATTCATCCGCGTGTTAAAGTTCAAATTAAATCATCAAATTCGACGATGGATTTAAAACGCCGCGAAGCAGATATAGCTATTCGAAATTATCGGCCGACTGATCCTGATCTCATCGCTAAGAAAATTAATGACAAACGCGGCCATTTTTATGCAACACCAGATTATGTGCGCCGTATTGGCAATCCTAAAAAACTAGCTGAACTCAAAGATGCAGAGTTTATTGGATTTGATGATCCAGCTCAAATGGTGAGTTATCTAACCTCGATTGGGATTGAAGTAACGGATGACAATTTTCCTATTTCGGCGGGAACGCATCATGCACATTGGGAAATGGTCAAAGAGGGTGTTGGCATTGGTTTCATGCCTGAAGATGTGGGCGATATTGAACCTAAAGTCCAACGTGTCTTGCCGGACCAAACAGATCTGGTTTACCCCTTATGGCTGACGACCCATCGCGAACTTAAAACCAGCGCTCGTGTTCGTGTTGTCTTCGATTTTTTGGCTGAAGAGCTAAAACGAACTTAAGCGACGAAATCTCAACAGACTTAAAAACTCATTTTCAATCAAATATCCACAGAGAATTTGTAGATTGCAGCTATCGGGTAAGATTTTTAAAGACATCTGGCTGACATCTGTTAGTGTCCCGCGCAATATAAGACCTGCGCTACCGAGTGCTCTCATTGTGTAATCTTGCCAATACGTGAGGCCAAGAAAACGCAAAAGGTTGCCGCAGAATTAGGGGATGAATATGAGTGACGACAAAAAAAATGCTGAAAATCGGTATGTAAACGATCTAAGGCGTATGGATTTTAGCCAAAGTGTTGCGCTTAAATCTCGCAGTACCATTGTCCCTATTGGTCTATCCCTCATCTTTCTAGCTTTTGTTGCCATCTATGCCGGTTCTGGTTTAAATGGTATCGATGAAGCCCCAATGATGATTATTATCGCAGCCGTTATTGGTGGTTATATGGCCATTAATATTGGCGCAAACGATGTTGCCAATAATATGGGTCCTGCTGTTGGCGGCAAAGTGCTGACGGTGTTTGGTGCGATTGCTATTGCAGCGGTTTGCGAAACGGCAGGCGCATTATTAGCCGGTGGCGACGTTGTCAAAACGGTTTCCAAGGGTATCATCACCCCAGGCGACTCCATTGATGTTCACCATTTTCGCCTTTTGATGTTAAGCGCCCTTATGTCGGCGGCATTGTGGATTAATTTGGCGACCATTATGGGCGCACCCGTTTCCACAACACATTCGATTGTTGGTGGGGTACTAGGCGCAGGCATTGCAGCCGCTGGCGTATCTGTGGTCAATTGGCCAACCATGACAGCGATTGCTGCGAGTTGGGTTATCTCGCCAGTATTTGGCGCAATCATTGCTGCATCTCTGCTATATTTCATCAAGGTCAAAGTTCTCAATGTGGAAGACAAGCTCACCGCTGCAAAAAAGTGGGTCCCGCTTTTGGTGGCGCTGATGGGTGCTGCATTTGCAGCTTACATGTCGCTCAAAGGTTTGAAGAAAATCTGGAAGCCATCAACATTCGAAATCGTACTATTTGCATTAGCGTCCGCCGCCGCTGCTTATTTTGCCGCCAAACCTTATATTGCAAAACGTGTTGAGAGCCTGACGAACAACAAAAAAGACATCAATAAGCTATTTAACCTGCCTTTGATCTTTGGTGTGGCTTTATTGTCATTTGCCCATGGCGCCAATGATGTTGCCAATGCTGTTGGTCCGCTTGCAGCTATTGTGTCCACATTTGGTGATGCATCTGAGGTTGCCAAAGCCGTTTCAATCCCTGTTTGGGTCATGGTGGTTGGTGCGTTTGGTTTGGCGCTTGGTCTGGGTCTATTTGGACCAAAATTGATTGCTATTGTGGGCGAGAAAATCACCCGCCTGAATTCCCCACGCGCTTATTGTGTGGCGCTATCATCTGCGGTCACAGTGCTGATTGCCACAACATTGGCATTGCCAGTGAGTTCAACTCACATTGCGGTGGGTGCGGTGTTTGGTGTTGGTTTCTTGCGCGAATTTGCAGAAAACCCAAATCGCCGTAAAAAGCGTCCAACAAGTAAGTTAAATAAAACAGCCGATGAAGCTTTTAGATCTAACGCAGTACGCAAAAAGCGCCGCTTAGTGCGACGCCAATTTGCTTATTCTATTGCTGCTGCATGGGTGATTACGGTGCCAGCTTCTGCGCTTCTGGCTGCTGGGATATATAGTGTTCTGAAGCTGTTTTAATCCACGGCAACAGGTCTTCAAAATTATCAAGAACTGCACGAAGGTCGTCGCGATAGACGACTTTTTTCGCGTCTTTCATCAACGTCCAATGACGCTCACGTTTTTCAACTTCAGGCCAAGTGTCAACTTGTTCTTGGACCAGCATTGGATAATAGGTCACTGGGATTTTCTCAATGCCCTTATCCGTCTGGCGACCAATTACGCTCGTCATAGGAAAATCACTCAACACAACTCCGCGCACACCAGCTTCTTCAAAGCCTTCACGGTGGCAAACATCTTCCTGAGTTTCGTTTTTCTTTGGATTACCTTTAGGCAAAATCCAGCGCCCGCGCGTTTGCGATGTGACAAACAATAATGCCACGGCATCGCCGCGAATATCAAAGGGTACAATTCCAATTCTGTGCATATTTAACAATCTTCCGTCTTAACTGCTATTTGATTCTGTCGAGCATACTCTTTTTAAATCAAATCGTAAAATTGAAGAGGTTTTTACCTGATTTATTGAAACCTGAAAATGCGAGGTGTCTTATAAGTCAAATATTGAATTGGTTTTTAATGCAAGCGCAATCCCAAGAACGATCAAGCCGCCAATGAGAGAAAATACCAATGGTATTCCATAATATAAACAAGCAATTCCAACAGCCGTGGTTCCTATCATAAATGCTGAAAACAACCACATTAGATCACGTAAAATGCCTTTAAAAATACTTGAGAAAAAACCCTTGTCCATAAGTGGTATCCTGTTTTTGCTATATACGTGTCCAATCTCTCGCCAACTAAGTTGTATGAGATTAATCTTTGATGATTTATAATTCGGCTCCTATAAGATTGTATTAATTGTTGTTTTTCAATTTGATGCATCTCAATATATTTTGTCCTACTATGTGATAATGAAGAATTTAATGTTGTTGGCATAAGTTAGATGTCGCTGGAAAACCTCAGAAAGGCTCGCTCATGAGCTCAACCTGCCTCCATATAACCAATGGTGATGCGACAGCCGACTTGTTAAAAGCAAGTTCGGTATCTGGAGATATTTTGCCGTGGCGTGATACTATGCATCAGGGTCCGTTTCCGCATGGGTTGGATCTTGATCAGGTCAGCAAAATAAGGGCGCAGTATTTTTCCGGTTCTGATATGCCGTTCGATGATGTCATGCGTGATTTCTCATCACGGAACGCAAAGCTTCGAACAGCGCCGCAATATGATAAAATCATTCTGTGGTTTGAGCACGATCTGCTTGATCAGTTGCAATTACTGCAAATCCTTGATTGGTTCCATTCTACAGATTTTGATCTCGAAAAACTATCGATCATCTGTGTGGATAGGTTCGAAGGGATTGATCATTTCCGAGGCTTGGGAGAGCTAGATCCGCAGCAAATTTCGACCTTGCTGCCGACAGCTTTGCCAGTTACGGCCCAACATTTAACGCTCGCAAGAGAAGGCTGTAAGGCATTTCGATCACCAGACCCTCATGATTTAATGTCTTTTTTGAACGGACCACTTGATGTGTTGCCGTTTTTAAAAGTGGCACTTGTTCGGCACATGCAGGAATTTCCTTGGGTGATTGATGGGCTAACGCGTATGGAACGCCAGCTTTTAGAACTTGTGGGAAGTGGTGTGTGCGAACCAAAAAAATTGTTTCAACAAAGCATGATGCTTGAAGCTGTATACTTCATGGGTGATTGGACAGTTTTTTCTCAAGTTGCCACTTTATGTTCTGGAAAAACGCCCTTGTTAAAGACCAAATCATCAAACGCGTTTATTCATCCGCGCGATATCACCGGCGGTTTAAATGAGTTTGCAGAACAAAGATTGCAACTAACTGACGAAGGACGCCAAGTTTTATCTGGTGAGATGAACGCAGGCACTGCAATCGATCGCGACACGTATTTAGGCGGCGTTCTTATTAAATCGGACCAACCAATGTGGATGTGGGATGATCAATTACAGATATGCTCTCTTAATAGCTAAATGTCTCAGGCCGATAAGTCTTTGATTAAAAACGCCTGTGAAATGCCCGACCAAACTAACCAAGTAAGTAAATGTTTTGGGCCAAAATCAGCAATTATGCTGAGTGCTATAAAAGCATCATTATGGAATTTAGTAGGTTATTTATGTGCTATGGCATTAATCTGGGGGTAGGGAAGTAATGGTAAAAATTGAACATATTCAGACAGTTCTGCGAATTGAGAAACGATTGGTAACAGTACTGAAAAGTTTGGTAGGGCAGTTAAAGACATTGCTGGATAAATTATTTGAAGGGGATGGCAGTGCATCTATTTGAAGGAAGATCTGCCTTTAGTTTTAAAACTTGCTTTACGGCTATACAACTAAAGATGGTGTGTGATCTTGTTTTCACCACAAACAATGTGCATCTGGTAGCCGAGCTTGGAGATTATTCTCCAGAAAAGATAAAATAGAAATTGGACGGTAGAATTGACGAAAGAAACAAGCATAGAGCTAACCCGTGATTACAGAGTTTTCATCGATGAGTTTCTTGATATCAATATCGATCTTGAAGCTTTGAGCCATCTCGATCATATTGGCGTTGGTTTTGAAATGCTCAAGAAATTTGAGTTTTTAATGGCGGTTCAAGTTTTTTCCGAAAGTCTCAACGCGATTGCCTCACAGGCAGGTGAGCACGATAAATTCAACCTGACAATTACTTTTGCCATGATGAGTTTTATTTCTGAACGCATGTTACCGGGTGAAGAAGTTGAAGATTTTATTGAGGCTAATACAGACTTGTTGGATGAAGATTTTCTGATGCAATATTATACCAAAGAACGTCTGAATTCTTTCATGGCGCGCGGAATGTTCTTAATGCCCGACATCAAACCTTTTAGTGAACCTCATGCTCTATGAATGATAAAACGCACAAGCCCAAGCAGCTCACAGGATTTGATGTATCAAACAAGTTAGATGATCCAAAAGGCCCTGAGGAAATAGCCAAGCTCTTTGCAAAATATTGGAACGCGCGAGATGCGAAAAAATTGGCAGATTTGTTCGCTGATGATGCAGATTTTGTCAATGTTGTTGGGCTTTGGTGGCACAACAAAACAGATATACAAAAAGCACATCATTACGGACTGACCACTTTTTTCAAGCAATCCACCATTAAAATTGGCCGCGTTAAAGTTCGTTATCTAACCAATGCCATTGCAACAGTGCATGTGCGATGGACGCTCGAAGGTCAGTTGGATAAAGATGGCCAAACACTTGAGCCACGCCGCACGGTGATGATGTTCGTTGTGCAAAATATCAGTCAAGATATTTGGCAGGTTGTCGCAGCCCAAAACACAGATATTATTCCCGGTATGGAAACATTGGTCGCAACAAAATCTGATGATGGCAAAAGCGCATTAAAAGCTACAGATTATCGAGATAATGCCAGCTAGAGTTCACCCTAAAGCGTAAGTTCCATCACAACATCATCCATCACATAACCGCCGCCAATATCAGTCATCACAGTGTTGATGTTTTTAAAGCCCATTTTCTCATAGGCTTTGATCGAAGGATTGTTGTTTTTGTGAACGGTCAGCTGAATTTTGGAAAGGTCCAGTGTTTCAGCCAAATCTACTAGATAAGCAATCGACATGCGGCCCAAACCTTGGGATCGTTCAGATGAAAGCAAATAGAGTTTGGATAAAAACAGCACACCATCTTTGGGTTGAACGCCCATATAGCCAACAGAACGGCCATCATGATTGATCAGAAAATAAAGATAATTCTGTTCGGTTAGTTCATCTTTGACGGCAGCTTCAGAATGAAAATTCTCAAGCATATAACTCACCTGATCGGAGCCGATCATCGGGCTGTAATGTTCGTGCCAAATCGTATTGGCAAGCTTTACCACCGTCTTTATATCTTGCTCACTCTGAACAGGGTCAATCATAAATGCGCGTTCCTCGTTGCGATTTGTAAAATATATTATACTGGATTCGCCACAAACCCAAATCGTTTAATTGATTAAATCAATCACGTTTTTTGAATTAGCGCCATTTGATGCTGCACCCCATGCTTGCCTGCTGGTTGCGCGGTCCTTTGCCCGTCTTTGCAATCTGCAACATAGCACTAGCTCTGGTACTCGGGATGATGCATCGCTACCGGACATGCCGACATCATCAAGCCGTCCACGATATTGCAATTGACCATCTTTGTTCAAACCAAAAAAATCAGGCGTGCATACAGCATTATACGCTTTGCCAACCTCTTGCGTTTCATCCACTAAATAGGGGAATTTAAATTCATAATGTTTTGAAAACAGCTTCATATTTTCCGGACTATCTGCATCATAATCGTGAAAATCATTGGACATAACGGCTAACACATTGATGCCATTTTCGATCAAAAGGTCTGCATCGCCCGCCAACCGATCACCAATGGCTTTTATATACGGGCAATGATTGCAAATAAATGCGATCAAAAGACCATTCTCGCCAATCTGTTCGCTCATTGTAAAACGCGTACCATCTGGATCAGGCAACGTAAAATCTGGTGCTTTCCAACCAAAATCACAAAGTGGCGTATTGAGTAAAGACATTGGGGAAATCCTTGAATTATTAAGCTTGATATAATGAATATGTAATGTTTTACCGGAACAAGTTCAATATGCCGATGTTCAAACAACGCGCTTGATCAATGGGCATTGACGATCTGTACTGAGCAACATCAATTCTTGAAAATGAATGCGCAGACAGGTAAGCATAGCACACGATAAGCCCGAAACTTGGATGCAAGATATGACGCCAAATACTATTAATGCCGCCCATGATGATCTGCGCGATCTTTATATAAGTCGCGTGATCAAAGCGCCGCCAGAGGTTGTTTGGCGCGCATGGGCCGAGGTAGAGTTGTTTGAAAAATGGTGGACACCCAAACCTATTGTCACCAAAGTCAGCCAAATGCGGCTTGAAGCAGGTGGTGTGTTTGGAACTGATATTGTGATGCCAAATGGCGACGCGCATCCTTCAGTTGGTTGTTTTTTGCAAGTTATTCCCAATCAACAAATCATCTTTACCGATGCGCTAAGCGGTGGGTTTCGCCCAACGAAAACTGCTTTTATGACTGTGATTATTGATTTTAATCCTCATCCTGAGGGATGTGAATATGCAGTGCGCGTGATGCACCAAAGCGAAGAAGACAAGCATCGCCATAAAGAAATGGGCTTTGATGAGGGTTGGGCAACAACAATTGCTCAACTGGCGGATCTTGTCGAAGCTTTATAAATTAGGACTATTTCGATGGCGCAGATGAGCTATATTGCCTTGCTGAAAGGCGTCAATGTTGGCGGCAATAATCTGTTGCCGATGACCGAATTGAGGATGATCGCGGAAAGTTTGAATTGGGATAACGTACAGACATATATTCAAAGCGGAAATCTGGTGTTTACCTCAAAAAATTCAGATACCGCATATATGCAAACAGCGCTAATCAATGCGATTATGGCGGCAAAAGGGTTCGCGCAACATACGCGCATTATCAGTGATAAACAACTCGATGACATGATTAATGCCAATCCATTTGATGTGCCGCTTGATGCGGGCAATAAGCTACATTTAATGGTTTCGCTAGATCATAATTTAACCATCGACATGACGGCGGTTGATGCGGTGAGGATCGATAGTGAAAAATTTGAGATCGTCAATGATGTAGCTTATTTATACGCGCCAGATGGGGTGGGGCGCTCTAAGCTTTTTGCGAAATTGCCAAAGCTTTTGTCCCAAGATGTAACTGCACGAAATTACAAAACCATACTGAAATTACAGGCTTTGTCAGAACAAATTTAGATTTCGTATTTTTGAACCCATGGTGATGTGATATTGCAAAATCATCTTGTTTCAGGCTGTAAAAGATAAAATACAGCCTGGTTTAGTAGGTGTGTACTCAAGCAAATATATGGAAGGCTTAACCTTCCACCTGCATCATAACTTCCCAACGGCGATTGCCAGGCAATGTAAACGGTCCATCATAGCCGGCAACAATTGGGCTTGAGATAATCTTGAGTTGGTTATTGGTCGCAAAGTTCAGCACAGCTTTTTCAGAGGCTTGAATGCTTCTTGTGTTCTTACGTCCTTTAAAACGATGGGCAATATGCATCTCGCTTGGAACTTCAAACAGTTTAACTTTGTCGTTTTTTGGAATTGGTAGCGTATCCAAAGTCCATTTGCTTGGCATTGAAAAACGCACGATATACGAGCCGCTTTCGGTCGCCTTTGTCGTCACTGGTGCCGTCATTTCAATCTTTTGGCTACCTGCCTTTTTAGTGGTAACAGGTGACGTCATTGCGATTTTATCAGATGCCGTGTTGCCGCCAAAAATATATCCTGCCAATGGGCGAAATCCCTTTGATGATGCTTGATCCATAGACTTGGCTTCAACGGTCACTTCCGCCACAATGAAAGCTGCATATTTGCGCAACTCAACACCATCTTCAGATTTGATGACTTCATATTTTGGTCCTTCAATTGCGTGCGAAGGTGTGCTGAGTGTCATGCTTGTAAATCCAATGAGGAGGCCTGTGAATAATGTGGAAATGCCGAATTTTTTCATCATGTTATTGTTCTTTCATTCGTGTGACAAAATTTATTATCAGTGCTCTATTGCAACTTCATACGTGCAGTATCTCCAACTAGATTTATCTTCTCAATCACAATAGATACGGCTAGACTAATTACACATCGATTCCATTTGAGAGCATACCTTTGACACTTCAAAATATCATTTTCGATTGGGATGGCACTTTGGCCAGATCCATGAAGCATTGGCTAACTGGCTATCGCAGCCAACTTGAGGTGCGGGGACTAAGCTTCACGCCGCGCCAAATCGTTGATGAATTTTTTTATGATCATGATACAATCTCAGATCGTCATCCTCTTTTAGACTTCCCAGTTATGATTAAACAGGTAAAAACCCAAGTCCAAGCAGGTCTTGGCTCTGTTGCGCTTTATGAGGGTTCAGATGATGTGTTGATGGCTTTAAAAACGCAATTGTTGAGCGTTAGCTTGGTCACATCCTCGCCACGTCATATGTTAATGCGAGGCATGTCTGGCCATCAAGTGGAGCATCATTTTGATCATATCATCTGCGGTGATGATGGTTTTGGTCACAAGCCAGAGCCCGGACCATTTGCCGAGATATTGAAACGCACTGGCGCACTTGCAAATGAAACTTTGATCATTGGTGACAGTCAGGCTGATATTTTGGGCGGCAAAGCTGCCGGCTGTCACACATGTCTGTTTACGCCACCTGAAAATGCGCTCTATCATGATTTTGATACGCTCAAACAACTCAATCCAGATTATGTTATTGATCATCTACCTTTGTTGGTTGATGTTTTTAATTCCCATTAAAATTTATAAAAGCGAGAGAGCCATGCCCGATCAGTTAGTTGCACCATATCTATCCATTGACGGTTTGCGCGCCACACTTGTGATGATATTTGCCATTGCGCAAATTGTTGTTGGCTCTTGGCCACAGATCAAAAAATCTGATCACTCAATTGCCATAAGATCTGCAAATTTAGATACGCCTCTTATCCCGTTTGGGCCATTTTTTGCAATCTGGTTGCCAATCTTTGCGTTGTGCATGGCCTATGCTACCTGGCAGATTTTGCCGTCCAACCTATCAGATCCATTCTTGCGCGACATCGGCTTTCTAGCTGCTGGGATTTTCTTGGCAAATACTCTGTGGGAAGCCTATGTGCCTAAATATGGGTTGGGCTGGCCAAGCACATTTATCCTAGCCACATCTGCATGTTTGGGCATTTGGTGCGTGTCTTTGATCTCGCAAGAATTACCAGAGCTTTCGAGTTATGAGTATTGGCTGGTCGCGGTCCCGCTATTGTTCTTGGCAGGTTGGTTATGTTTAGCAGTATTTGCAAACCTATCGTCAACCTTGGTCAAAGCAAAGTCCGTGCTTGATCCGCGTACGATTTTGGGTGCTAGTATTTTGATCTTGATCGCAGGCGCACTTGTTTCGCAAATCGGTGCGCTCTCAGCGTCATTGGTGTTTGTCTCATCGGCCATATGGGGTTTGGTTGGAATTATCACTGCGATCTTTATCAAGGATAAACCAAAGCCAATTGCTTGGGTTGCAGGTTTTGCCATTTTACTGATTTTATATAGAACGCTTTAGACAAACATATTACTTCACATATGAGCCAAATGATCCACCAATTTTGGGTGGGTTAGGATCTGCTTTTCCAGGGGCAACCATTGTCAGTGGTAAACCATTTTTTGGCTTGAGTGTGATGCGCACGGCCAAATCTATTTTGGTGCCTTTGTCCGCCACAAAATCACCTTGCATGACCATATAAGCCACAATCAATTTCATATAGGCTTTGCCAAACTAAATGCCTGTGCAACGGCGAGGGCCCGCGCTAAAGCTCAGCCATTCATAGGGCGTGTGGCTGTTGCCATCCCAGCGACCAGGATCAAACTTTGATGGTTCAGGATAAAGCTCTTCAAGCCTGTTTGTTTGCCATGCGCTGACTAATACGGTCGCGCCACCACGAATGGGGTTGCCCGCTAATTCTGTGTCTTTCCACGCTTTTCGTCGTTGCATGGGGCCAGGTGGAAATAGTCGCAAGGCTTCATGGCTAAACCAATCTAGCAATGGCAGATCAATCAGTCGCTGTGGATCGTCACCCTCGCTCCAACCTATTTTCTCGATGTCATCACGAATGCGCTGCGCCATTTTCGGGTATTGTGCCAGTAGCACACATGCCCACGACACAGCGCTAACCGTGGTTTCATACGATGCGCCAAACAAGTTAAGCGTATAAGCGGCAATCCGACCATTGGATGCCGGACACCCATGTTCATCATCACGATGAATGATCGACGCCATAATATCGTGTTCTGGACATACGCTTTTACGCGTATCTGCCCACGCAAGAAGTGCTTGTTCTGTTTTTTCACCTTGGGCTAGCATTTTTTTATAGTGCGAACCCGGATATGGTTTTGGGCTTGCATTTCGCCACGATAATCCACCAAGCTTTACCAGCTTTTGGACCTCATTTGCAGCATGTTGTGCAATAGGGTTATGTTCTTCTTTAACGAAGCTAACAAAAGCAACACGTGTTGCTAAATCTGTAACTAAAGGGAAGAAATCAATCTTTTGACCCTTGGGCCATTTCGCAATCTCTTCAGCGCAAACACGCGCAATATCATTGAGGGTTGAATTAACAACGGGCTTTTTAAAATAAGGTCGAAACTGCTTTTGATAATGATCATATTCGTCGTGGTTTGCTGCGAAATAAACTTTGCGCAAGTGACCATAGGCACTATCTTCCGGCCCTTTGATCATAATAACGCCGCCCAAGAACATTTTATAGTTCAGCATCACTTCTTTGGCGAGTTCCGGGCCGACACAATGGATAATTTTGGGATTGATAGAAACCAGCGGACCGTATTTTTGATAAATACGCATCGAACTTGCCAATTGGTCTTTGACATACCGAACTGTCGTCAGGGTCGAGTGTATCCCCGTCATTTTATACATATGTGTCAAAGAAACCCCACTCAACGATTACTCACCAACATACTGCCATAGCTTTACCCACCTCATCAAGGTTTTGTGCGGTTTTGGCACTAATATTAGTGTATTATATCTATTTTGGATCATAAATATCGTATATCCAAAGTCCTCACTTTTAACTTAAAGCATATAAGTTCATAAAACGTTCCTTTATCCAATTACCGGTATTTCTTCGACTTTGATTGGCTGGGCATACCCTTTTATAAAGGCGGGACGTTTTGCCAGCATATTGTACCAACGATGCACATTTGTGTATTGGCTCACATCAACATGTTGGCGATCAAAGCGCGCGACCCATGGAAAGATCGCAAAATCAGCTATGGTCAATTGATCGATAATGAATTCATGGTCTGCCAATTGCCTGTCGAGCACTGAATATAATCGCGCTGTTTCTTTGGTGAAATGCGCCGCAGCAAACTCTGATTGACCTTCATGATAGGTCAAAAAGTGGTGCGTTTGACCGAGCATCGGCCCAAAACCAGATTTTTGCCACATGAGCCAAGACATCATATCCCAATATTGCTGGCTGTCTTTTGCGGGTGCAAAAAGATCTGTTTTTTCCGCCAGATAAATCAAGATCGCACCCGATTCAAACACCGAAATATCACCATCCACTAATGCTGGTAACTTGTTGTTTGGACTTATTTTCAAAAAGTCAGGCGCATGTTGATCACCTTTTCTGATATCGATCAGATGGGTTTGGTATTCAAGCCCCATTTCCTCAAGCGCAATAGAGATTTTGCGCCCGTTGGGTGTCGTCCATGTGTAAAGGTCAATCATATTGTCTGTTTCTTTGCGATAATTTGAAAATCCACCGAAATGCAGAATGCTGAGACATACATTGTCTTGGTGGTTTGGTTATAGCTTTTGGCGTATTTTGATGGTGCTTTTTGATCCCACAGCATAACTCCAGATCCGTAAGCAACACCACTTTTGCTGTAGGTTTTGCAAACACTTTCTGTTTGGTAAGCGCGTAAACTCTGTTTGGTGTCATCACTATTGCTTTGCGCCAAATCAGCAATGTTTTTGATGCGAACACCAAATCGCCCGGCACTATCGGGTGTTGAATGCGCAAATAATAAACTGTCGATATTTTGCTCATCACTGTAATATTGGGCCACAATAACCTCATTGGTTAGCGCAATATCCAAGACTTTTAACGGGGCAACTTTATCTGAAGGTTCAAGCGTTTGGCAGCCGGCCAGTATGCCAGACAGCATGAATGCGGGGACGGCCATAAGTGCCAATAAAATATGAGTATGACGCATTACATGAATACCAATTTGGGGGCGAGGCTAAAACAAAGACATATTTTGGCGCAATTATCACAAAAGCACAAGCAATTGATCGCACCAATATATCCCCCGGTTTGATATCCAATTTATGTTGAGCTGCCAATGTGAAAATGAGTGTCATCACCAGTTAATCGCCCGGCCAGCTTATCGGTTGCTTCGACCAATTCGAGTGCGGCTTGGTAGTCTTTTCCGGTTACAACAGATTGCATACAGATCAAAATCGCGCCATCACGTCCCACTTTTATTTTGTCCAAAACAGCATTTCGATTGGCAAAGAATTCGCCATCTTTGCGCCTTTGTGTTCGACGTCCTCGTGTCATTTTTATCTCTCCAATTATGTGTTTTTATCTGGGGTGCCATCAGTTCATTTCTTTTTCCAAGTAAGGCCAAAACATTGCTTTTGGTTGGCCAAATACTCGGATTAATGGCACGCGATAACCACCGATTTCAATGGGCTCAATATGAATATCGCCTGGTGAAATATGACCATGTAAAATGAGATCGTTGAGGGTATCTTCAATCCAAAGAACCAGCATCCTACGATATTCATCCATATCAATTGGCGTGCCTTCGGCCCAATCTCCGCGCATATCCAGATCATTGGCGGTGAGGGGTATTTGGTGTTGATGATGCAAGAATGTCGCCTTTATAGAAAATAGGTTTAATTTCCTATATGAACATAAGGCGAACATTCTCAATCTGCAATAAACCATGAGGGGAATATAGAATAATCTATTCTACTTGGTTAAATTCATTAATATCAGGAAGATGTACTATTGTCAGCAGCAGGCATATTGGCTGCAATGTCGTCTAACGCCGCTTTAAACTCCAGCCGCGCCGCATCGCCTTTGGGTGTGGTTTGGTAGACGCCTTTTGCATCTGTTTCTGCGCGTTCAAACCAGCCATAATGATCGTGCGCCATGATATTGCGCGCTCTGTCCACGCCCAAAGCTTTAGCCATAACGGATGCTTTTGTGGGGCCGTGTTCGCATAAATATTGCAAAAGGCGCAAAGCATCTTGGCGATATGCGGTCATAAGATGTGAACGGCGTGACGCACCACCTAGGTTTGGATCGCCCACCCGTCGGGAAAACTCACGCAAAAGCCGTGTTTTTTTAAGCTTAGATTTGCGCGGTATATAAGGTGCAGGATCAAGATGGATTTCAGTCAAACCATCTTTTAACCGCACAGTCATTAATCCCAGACCTAATCGACGGCAGAGGGCTTTGTTATTGCTCAAAGACTTACCAAAAGTGCGGCCAGTACTGCGCGGAACTGCGATGTAAACCAAATCAGTTAAGCCTTGACGATCAACCGCCTGATGAAAGAGCGATAGCGAAAATGCCGTTTTAAGCTCCACCACAATAGGCTCTTCTTCACCGCCATTCGCATCGCGCCGGACAGCCACAATATCTGCTTTGCCGATCTCGCCCTTAACTTCATAACCTTGCGTTTCCAACAGCGATTTAACCGGCGCATATAGTTCGGTTTCTATTGGCTTTGCACCCGCTTTAGATTTAGCGGCTGTTTTAGTTAGAGGTTTTTTGGTTTTAGCTTTTGGGGGCAATGGCGCACCTATTAAGAATCAAATCATCAGATGTGGATAATTCTAATGGGTCGACATGAAGAGGCTGTTAATTTAATGGCCTGATGGCAAATCTAACCGCCAAGCATTTGAATCCAGAAAAATTGATAAATAGCAGCGCCAAACCCAAGCACAATCGCTGCATAGCCTGCATATAAAAACCAGCTTTGCGGCAATTCATCGAGCATTTTTTGAAACCGTGCCCATTCCTTGCGGATAAATTTTATCTTCTTAATCGGCTTTTGATCATTGGGTTGTTTAGGCGTTTTCGGCAAAGTCATTTCCTCAAAAAAGGGGATATAAAAGAGTGGTTTTGAAAGCATTATCATAGATCAAGCTAAATGCCTGTCATATTCGCAATGCTTACCACTAACAATCTGCAGGCAAGCCAATATTTCGGCCCGCCTTGTACGTCTCACGCCGAGAAGCATCGCAAACCATTGGCCCTGTTATGCGATTAGGTATGCCTATTGGTGGATTATCAGACCACGTCCATGCGTCACTCAACATTGATGTAGTGAGGTTTGATACGCCAAAAAAACGAGCGCCAGAAATATTGGCATGTTGGAAATTGGCATTCTCAAGATCAGCACCATCAAACTTCGCATTGGTAAGATCAGACCTCATGAAATTAGTATCCTCAAGTGTGGTTTGGCTCAAATTCGCATATTGTAAAATTGCACTATCAAAATCACTGTTAGATAGGTTGGAATGCATAAAATTAGAATAACCGAAATCAACATGGGCAAAGTTTCCGTCGCTCAAATCACGCGGATCGGCCTGTGTACCCACCAGTGATGTATTGAGGAAATTTGGCCGCAAGGCGCAAGTTTGCGTGTTTGAATTCCAAAGGCCAAGTGTTCGGCAAGACAGGTCAAGCTTGTCCAAATCTTCGCCAAGAATATAAAGATAATTAAGCGCAGATTTATGATCAACTGAGCCACGTGTTGATAACGTCTGCCGCGCTTTCTCGATTTTGAGATCAATTCGCTCGTCGGCAGATGAGGCGTTATCAATGTCACGATCTGTTGTCGTTGGAACATTTGTTGGCGTTATTTCAATGGAAGGTTCAGGAGGGGACGCTGGCACATTTTCATCAGTGGCTACCATTGCTATCAGTGCAACACCTACAATAAAAATCACAGCTGCAATAATCAAAAAGCCTTTGGATCTGCAGCCATGTTTTTTACTGCTGTCTTTTGATGTTGTGCGCGTTTTTAAACCCTTGTCGCGTTGTCGCTCAGCTTTTTGTCGGCGCTGCTCTTCGCCATCATCAATCGCTTTTTGAAGGCGCTTGGCCTCGGCTTCGAGATAGGCTTTACGATCAGACATAGGTTCTTTCAGCTGCACAAGAAATACATGCATATCTCAATATTAAAAAAGGGGTGCCGCAAACAAATAGTTTATAGCCAAGATATAAGGTAGATCACAGCTAAAAGTCCAGTCGCTAGGGATAAAATTAAGTATGATTTCAGCAGCTTGACCTTGTTTTGAACCACAAGTGATATTACTTTAACAACTCAGATTGTAAGCGATAAGGATTGATCATGAAATTTGGAGAAGCAATTGGCAGAGGTTTCCGCAATTATTTAAACTTTTCTGGCCGTGCAACACGTTCAGAATTTTGGTGGTTCTTGCTGTTTGTCATTGGTGCAAACATTTTCATATCCATGGCGCTTGGCGAAGGTTTAGCGTCCTTTATTGTGTCTACACTACTAATTATTCCATTTTTTGCAGTCGGATGGCGCCGTTATCATGATGTTGGTCGCTCGGGCCTGTGGATGATAGCATCCATTATTCCACTATTGGGTCTGATTTTTGCACTGATTTGGCTGACGAAAACCGGCACCAGAGGCAATAATCAATATGGTCCTGATCCACTCGGCTATGACGATTATGATGACCAATATGATACCCAAAGAGCTGATGAATATGATGATGAGGAACGTTTTGAGCAAACGCGACATCGCCCAGATTTTGCAAGATCAGAGGATCGCGCCAAACCAACAGATCTTGACCTAGAGGCAAACAAAGGCCCATGGGCCAACCGAAATCGCAAGACGACACCAGATGAAAAGCCTATAAAAGCAGAGCCAGATACGCCTCCTAAAAGCGAAGTAGTGAACAAGCCAGTGACGCCAAAAAAATCAGCGCAATTTGGTCGAGCAGCATCAAAAAGGCGTGACCTAGATAAATAGACATGACGCACTCATTCAGTTAGTAGTCAATTTCCATTGGGTGAGGGACGTTTATGAATATTGGTAGCGCTGCAAAGATATGTTTTACAAAATACGCCAAATTTACCGGTCGCGCAGCGCGATCGGAATATTGGTATTTTGTGCTTTTCAATTTCATGGTGAGCATCGCAATCTCCGTCTTTTCCGGTGATCAAGATGCCGTCAATTTATACACCTTAGCCATTTTTATCCCGAGCATTGCCGCAGGCACTCGCCGATTGCACGACACAGGGCGCTCAGGATGGTATCAGTTACTATGCCTCATACCTCTCATCGGCATTTTCATCGTCATATTCTTCTTCGTTCTAAAAGGCGATAAAAAGAAAAATAGATTTGGTGCAAATCCACTTGGAAAATCGAAAAAATCTAAACGATCAACAGCGCGGGCAGTCAAAAATGAAGATGATCACAACACTGAGAATGATGGCACAACGCAACAAAAATACGAACCTAGCGAGCCAAGTCTGCAATCAACCAAAAACTCAGACAGCCAACAGGCAGCGCCATCCACAATAAGCCCAGAACCACCAAAACTATCCACAAAAAAAGTGCCAACAACTGCCGAACGCACATCAAGCAAATCAACCCCACGCTTCGGCCGCGATGCTGCGAAGAAAGATAAGTAGAGACCTCAGCATAACTAGAGGATTCTCACTGGCAAAGATATTTGGTATCTTTG
>CAXBCW010000046.1:0-24730 GCA_963974325.1 uncultured Rhizobiaceae bacterium | reverse complement strand
CGATACAAACATTATCAGTTCGCATTGATGGCACATTAGCCTCTGCTGATAGATTGCTGACATCTATCGATCCTGTAAAAATCGATAATACCTTGAAGAACTTTGAAACGTTGAGCGCTGATGCGGGCAAGTCATTGGCAAAGATTGATATGTTGTTGGCGCAAGTCGAGCCAGAGCAAATTGGCGCAACGGTCCAAAATATTACCCAAGCCAGCCAAGATGCAAAAGAAGCGCTTAATCAAGCAAAGTTAGCTATTTCCAGCATTAGTAATAGTTCAGAAGATATCTCTAAGATGATTGCTGATGTGAGCGAAACCGCCAAGAAATTAAATGCTGCCAGCGGCCAAGTTGATGCGCTTTTGGCAGAGGTGAAACCTGGTCAAATTGGCAAAACACTCGATGATATTAGCCAAGCGAGCGCCGATGCGCGATTTACTTTGGGCGAAGCTAAGAAAGTTGTTGAAAGTGTTGGCGGTCGATCCAGCGATATTGATCTGATGATCACAAGCGTTGGTGATACGGCAAAAAGATTGAACAGCGCGACGCAGAAAATTGATGTTTTGTTGGCTGAGGTTAGCCCCGCATTGGTGAAACAGACGATTGCAGATATCTCAGCTGCGGGATCTGATGCGCGAGAGGCTATGTCTGATGCAAAACAGGTTGTGGCAAGTGTTGGTGGGCGCACAGAAGATATTGATCAAATGATCACGGATGTCAGCCAAATTGCAAAACGGTTAAATGATGCTTCTGGGCGCGTTGACGGTGTTTTGGCAAAGCTAGATGGTTTCTTGGGGGACGGAGATTCCTCATCCATTATGGCTGATGCGCAGGAAACATTGAAAGCCTTTAAAGATGTTGCTTC
The DNA here is from genome assembly GCA_963974325.1 of uncultured Rhizobiaceae bacterium. Classification (GTDB taxonomy): domain Bacteria; phylum Pseudomonadota; class Alphaproteobacteria; order Rhizobiales; family Rhizobiaceae; genus Lentilitoribacter. The sequence goes on along the minus strand of CAXBCW010000046.1, from coordinate 23,868 downwards.
GAACTTGAACAAGCGTATCGGGCCGATTGCCAATAATTTAGATAAATTCACTGGGTCTGGATTAAATGATATCCAAGCTCTCATTGATGAAACGCGCCGTTCTGTTGGACGAATGGAACGTAGTATCAGTTCTATTGAACGTGACCCACAACGACTTTTGTTTGGTGGCGATACAGTTAAACAGTTCGATGGCCGCAATCGTCGATGATGGGTTTATCAACCGCTTGTGATCGTTTAAGAATAAAGTTAAATTTAGTAGAGTTAAGAATATATCGGAGACTAACGTGTTGCGTCGTTTATTAGTATTATCTACTTGTTTAGCGTTGGGTGGCTGTGTGGGCGGCGGCAATAGCTCTATCCCAGATACATTCACATTGTCTGAACAAACAGACATTGATAATGCGGGATCAAGCAGCCGTCGGCAGGTTTTGATAACCGAGCCTGTGGCGCTGAAAACAATTGATAGTGAGCAAGTTGTCGTCAGAACATCTCCCTCTGCTGTGCAGTACCTTTCTGGTGCACAGTGGAATGATAGATTACCCAAAGTCTTCCAAACAAAGCTAGCGCGTGCCTATGAAAATTCAGGTATTGTTGGTGGTGTTGGTTTGCCCGGTGAGGGCCTTGCGATTGACTATCAGATCGTTACGTCTATTCGTGCATTTGAGATTAATGTCAGTACACCACAATCTGCTATTGTGACCGTATCTGTCAAAATTCTAAACGATAGAAATGGTGTTGTCAGAGCGCAGAAAATCTTCACATCATCAGTTGTGGCAAATGGTAAAACAAATGCGGCTTATATTTCAGCATTGGATTTAGCTTCAACTGCCGTGACACGTGATATCGTGACTTGGTCTAAGCGTTATATTAGTTAAGTTAAGTTAAGTTAAGTTAAGTTAAGTTAAGTTAAGTTAAGTTAAGTTTGGTTCTAACTCAGATCCCAATAGTTTTCTAAAGACATAAAAAAGCCGCGAGACAGATAATGTCGGCGCGGCTTTTTCTATATCTTGATTGTAGGTTGATCTACTTCAAACGGCCACTTGCATGGGCAAGCATTGTGTAGACTTTGCCTGTATCTGATGTGAGGTAGCTCTGGCCACATTGCTTGGATCATTGCGGGATACATCAGAGAGTAGTTTTTCAAAGTCAGTCATGTAGCGATCAACAGCCTTTTTAAACTCTGGCTCGCGTGCGTATTTAACCTGAATGTCGTCAAAGGTTTTTTGTCCTTTGATTGTGTAGAGGCGGCGCGTGAAGATGTCTCTTTCGCCGCGCTGGTAACGCTGCCATAGCTCAACCGATGCATCATGATCAATTGCGCGTGCAATGTCGACTGAAAGCGAATTCAGCGATTCCACGACATGTTGTGGCTTACGCGGTTGGCGAGATGCAGCTTTTGGTGCTGATGCTTGCGTTTCGCGCGTGTCTGCACCACGGATAAGATTGCTCACCCAACCTTTATCACCTGTATCTTTGAATGATAAATCTGCCTCTGCTGCACGAGATGGTACTGCAGTTCTGGCCGGTGCTGCCGGAGGATCCATCGGTATTGTTGGTGCTGGCTGCGCGCGTGGGGCTTCAGCTATTGGGGCAGGTGCCCGTGCTGGAGTTGGTGCCCGTGCCAGATCCGGTGTTGGCGCAAAGGCTTGGGCCAGGATTGCTGGGCTTGCATCAAAATTCTTTGTTGATTGCGAGACCAGAACTGACAGCTCTTGCAGTGCTTCAATTTGTTGAGCCACAGCACGGCGCATAGCCGCTGCACTTGTGCGGGTTTCTTCAGGAAGGTCAAACGCACCTTTTTTCAACTCGTCGCGTGTCATGTCCAATTCATGTCTGATATTACCAGCAGAGGTTTTGATCTCTTCTGTAGCACCAGAGAAACGGCTAACCGCTTCATCAACCGCATCGCGAAGTGTATTGCGCAATGATTGTGCGGCATTGATTGAACGCTGCTCTGTGTCCTTGATAAGGTTATCAACTTCACCAACAGATGAACGAAGCTCTTTGCCAATTGTCGATGCGGCATTTTCCGATAGGCTTGTTGCTTGTGCAAAAGCACCATCAACAATATCGATCAACGAACGCATGTTCTGTTCCACTTGTTCAGAACGAGACACCAAACCAATTGAGAGGCTATCAAGTGCTTCACGACGTTCATCCATCGTTGATGATAAGCGGTTTTGCGCTTCGCCAAGAAGGTCCGTTGCAGACGATAGAACTTGAGAGTGCTGTTGGAAGTGCTCAGAAATATTTCCAATTTGAGCCAATGTTGAATTGGAGATACCACCCAAGCTACGAATATTTTCTGATAGAATATCAGCAGATTGAGACACAAGGCCGCTTGCTTGATCTGTCGATGTCGATAGTGTTTTTACCGTATCGTTCAGGCGTGTATTGATCAGCGCAATGTTGGCTGATGCCTGATGAACAGTTTCATTAATGTTGGCTGTACTTGTGTCCATTTGACTAAGGATGATCGCGGCACTTTCAGCAAGACCGGCCGTTGCATCTTTGACTGCAGTCAGAGTTTCAGTACTGCGATTTGCAATGGCATCAATAAGTGCTTGGTTCTCAGTTTTAAGCTGTTCAGCGCTTGATTGTGCCGTGTGGCGAAGTTCTGCTGTTGCATCTCTTGTTGTTTGAGTAATCTCTTCAACCAATGGTGTGAGTTTTTCACCCATAAAGCTTGCCAACTCTTGTGTATTGCTTGTGAGTTTGCTGTTGAGTTGATTGGTTGTTTCAGAAATTGCTTCCAAACGAGCAGCTTCGGCTGTTAACGCATTGACGTTTTGAGCCATGCTGTTGGCATGGGTTCCAAGCTGGTTCGTCAGCGATTGAGTTAGCTCTTCGCCGCGTCTGCCGATATTTTCGTTTAGCTCAGCGCCAACTCTATCAAGATTTTCTTTGAACTGATCGCCTGTGTTGCCGATGATTGCGCCAAATTCAGATACTGAATTGGTAACGGACTGGTTCAGTTGATTTGTAGAATTAGTAATCGTTTGGTTCAGCTGGTTAGTTGAACTACCAATTGTTTCGTTGATTTCTGCCGTTGTGAGGCTAATGTTTTGGCTAAATTCATGGCTTGCTTTGCTGATGTTTTCTGAGATCGCTCCACCTGCATCACGCAGTGTAGCTTCTGCCAATGCAGCTTGTGCCGTCATATCGCCTGTCGCAGATGAGACGCTTGATTTAAGGTTAGATGCCAAGGAGATAGCTTGCTCACCCAAAGACTGGGATACACGATTTAGGCCATCTGTCAGTGTTGAATTTAAAATGCCAAAGCGTTTTTCAACATGATCTGTTTTCTCAACAACAGCATTATCAATGGAATCAATTGCATGTCTGGTTTGCTCGGTCACAGATGCAGCATGCTCTTGGATTTTGTTGAGGGATGTATCAACAGCGATCGAAATTGTGTCGATTGAACCTGTTGCAATTCTGGCAAGTTCACCGGCTTTGTCTTCCAATGATTGTGCCTTGTCAGACAAGAGAGCACCCAGTTTTTCTTCATTGCTCATCAATGCGATAGAAATCTTGCTTGATTCAACATCCAGTGCACCGGCCAATGTCTCGGTCATTGTGTCCATAGCGCGGGTGATAAGATTTGCACCTTGGCTAGATACATTTTCAATCGCTGTTGTTCTATCCGTCAGAGATTGTTCAAGGCGATCAACGTTTGTCTTCGCAATCGAATCAAGAGTATCAGCACGCGCTTGAAGCGCCGCATCCAGCTTGTTCATATTGTCCGTGGTAATGTTTTCCAAAGTTTCTGCGCGCAACTGGATTGTCATATCCAATGTTTGAACGCCTTCAGTGGTAATTCTCTCAAGCGCATCGGTTGAATGCTTCATTGTACTATCAAGCGATTGAACCGTGAGGTTGGTAAGATCTTGAAGCTTGTCGCTTCTGTCTTTGAAAGTCGCGCCAAGTTCTGCAATGCTTTCAGTTGCAATGTTTTGCAGGCTGTCAGAGCGTGCTTGAAGAGAACCGTTAAGTTCATCAATGCCGTTTTTCATTGTGTTGTTGAGCGTGGAATTGGTTGCGGACATTGTTTCTGAAATTTCAGAAATACTTGCCGTTGCAATGTTTTGCAAAATGTCGGTGCGTTCTGCAAGCGATGTTTTTAACTCATCAATACCAGTTCTTAATGTACCATTGAGAGATGTGTTGGATGATGAAAGGGTATCGCTCAATTCAACAAGATTTCTCGTCAGGTCAGCTGTTACTGTTTGTGTTTGACCGTCAATTTGCGCTGCGCCTTCTTCAAGCGTTCTGCTTAAATTATCCAGACCAGTCGACATGGCCAAGCCAACAGACATATTGTTTTCTGCAAAGCTGTCTTGAATTTTTTCAACTGCGATGTCGGCGGTTGTCTTAAGTGCTGTTGAATGGTCACCCATTTTATCGACACCAGATTCAATAATATTGGTGAGATTAAAGTTCGCAGAGGTGAGGGTCTCGTTGACTTCGACAATACCGTCTTTAACCGAGCTGCTAAATGCGGCTGAACGCTGGTCAATGGTCGCTGCTAGTTTTTCGATGTTTTCCATGAAACTAGAATTGACTTCAGTTCCCGCTGCCAATAGCTGGTCGCCGATCAAGCCAGAACGCAGATCTAGATCCATAATGGCATCATCTGCATTGGTTTTAAGTGTTTGACGGAAGGATGCACCTTTCTCATCAAGTGTCGCGTTCATTGAGTTGATGACTTCTGATAGACCTTGTTGGATGGCTTGCTGGCCAATACTCAGAGAATCGTTGATCTCGACAGTACGCGCAGATAATGCTTCGTTTAGCTGGCGTGTGCGTTCGCTGATTGTATCATTTAGACGTTCAGCTGTTGAATCAAGTGTATCAACGCGGGTTTCAAAGTCAGAGATTAACTCTTTGCTTTGCAACACAAATTGCGAGTTGATCATGCTTAAACGGCTATCAATTTCACCGGTAATATCATTACCAGAAGACCGTAGATTATTCAGCAAGTTCTCAGAGTTTTGATTAAACAGGTCTTCGATTGAATGGGAGATTTCTGTTGTGCGCTCTTGCAATGTTGCTGAATGGGTATCCATCAATTGAGCAACGGTTTCGCCAGATAGTGCAATACGCAGCGCAATCTCGTCACCAGCTTGACCAAGTTCGTCTTTAAGGTCTTCGCGGGCACCAACAATAGATGTGCGCAAACGCTCAGCGTAAGAGACGATTTGATCGCGCTCATTACTCAGATCAGACACAAGGCTACGCACACGCACTTCGTTGTCTGTGTAGCTGCGTTCAAGTGCGTTGACTTCTGAATGTACCAGCGTTTCTAGCTCAGAGGCACGGGCAATGGTGCGCTCTATGCCTTCGTTCATGGCTGTGACTTCGCGGCGGATCGCTTGACCCATTGTTGAGATTTTGCCTGTGCCTCGTGCTTCAGGCTCCGCTAGGCGGATGGCAACTTGTGTCATTGCTTTTGCAGCAAGACGGAATTCACGTGCTCTTGTAATCATCACGGCGAATGCAAAGAAGATAAAGACAGGCACCATGGCAAATAGCACTGAGCCTATAACAATGGGATCGGCCACAATTGTCGCTGCATCCGTTACGTCGGCAAATCTGTCTTTGAAGAAGAAGTAAGAGAGAGCGGCAATGCCACCAACCCAGATCAGCGAAAGTAGGCCCGCCATGATATAGGCAGAGCCTGACACGCGTTGATCAAGTGTAGCTAAAATAGGAGAGGCGGTCAGGCCTGCATCATTTGCGGCATCAAGTTCGGCTGAAACAAAGGTAGATGCGGGCGTCGCTGCGCCGCTGGCTTTTGTGTCACCCGTTTTGGCGTCACTTGCATCTGCATCGCTTGCTGATTTTGAAGTGTCGTCAGAATGGATGTCTCCTGAGGCCGCTAATTCACGGGCTGCACTGGAAACTTGCTGTTCCAAGTCTTCAAAGGATTTCTCATCCAGTGAAAAGTCGATGTCTTGCGAATTTTGTGTGCTATTTTTGTCTACTGCACCTGAATTCTGCCCAGCGGGTTTTTTAGCCATTCCGCTATTTCCTCATTCTGTGTGTTGGTCTTGCTGCACATGATCGAATTTCTTGTCGTTGGCTTGATTACATTAGCAACTAAAAGAGTGTCCCTCGAATGTCTGCACACAATACAAAACGCCTATAATCTTTCTGTTTTGCCACAATTATATAGGATTAACAATTAGATGAAGTGGTTCGTGCACAGCCTAGAGCTCTGTTTTACCAATCGTCATCGTGTCACCCAACATTAAGTGCCTGCAATATATAGGTTAATGAACTGTTAACTATGTTTGTCAAAAATGAGACTAAAAGCGTTCAAATTAACAATAAACACCCTTATTCGTGTTTTGATCGTCGAAATAATAATAAATAAACGGGGACGCAAAATGGCTTTACAACATATTATTCTGGAAGCCCCAGAATTCGGCAACGGTCGCAAAAGTGACGACAGACCAGTTGATCTTTCACATTTATCTAAACAAACAGCAGGCGATCGCAATTTAGAGCGCAATTTGCTTGATATGTTTGCAAAGCAAGCAAGAGAATCTCTTGGGCTTATGGCTGGATGTTCAGAAAATGAACGCGGTAAAATGGCCGGCGAGATTGCAACATCTGCAAATAGCATTGGGGCTTTCGATGTTGCTTAAAAAGCTGCTCGTGTCGAAGATGATCCATCAGATGTAGTTGCGCTAGCCGGGTTCACAAATGTTGTTGTTAAAGCCAGTTCATTTGTAGCGTCTATCAACCGCGGTTAATCCATAAGCTTATTCGAACATCACTCACTATATGAGCAATTATTGACTTGCACTCAGATCAACAGTGTGGTTTTTGTGCGCCAACAAATGGAATAGGAATTGTTTGAATATGGCGAAGATTACTTACATCTCTTTTGACGGCAAAGAATACGTTATTGAAGCGGCCAATGGCTCTACAGTGATGGAAAATGCCGTTAAAAATTCAGTGCCAGGTATTGAAGCTGAATGTGGTGGCGCGTGTGCGTGTGCCACATGTCACGTTTACATCGATGATGCTTGGACTGAAAAAGTTGGTGCACCACAAGCCATGGAAGAAGACATGCTTGATTTTGCTTTTGAAATGAAGCCACAATCTAGATTGTCTTGTCAGGTTACTGTGTCAGACGAGCTTGATGGGCTTGTTGTTAAAATTCCTGAGCGCCAAGCTTAAATACTCTCGATATTTCTAATGTGAGCTTGTTGTCAGAGCTAAACTTAATTTTGGTTTTGGCAAAAAAATACCTCACCACATGGGTGGTGAGGTGAATTGGGCACTACATAAGAAACACGGGAGGATCGTTCTCTATGCACATTGCGCCGGGAGTTCAGGGCGTTCAGTTAACAGGGCGAATCGTCTAATTTGTCTATGTTAGTGATAACTGACCTATATTTTTGGTTCTATTGCCAAAAATGACAGGTTGTATTTGACAAAAATTTGAGCATTTTTTTGGAAATGTGTTGATGACCTAGTCAGGTTGCTGTTTTATTTGCATTATACCGATAGATGTAATCCATATTCTGCGAATCTTGATCGGTTTTCCCCAAATTTAGTCGATTTCACCAAAATGCTATATTTCAATGGCATGGGATGATAATTCCAATTGAGACTTAGAATCAGCGGGACATGACGGAATTGAGTTCTTCAAACTTTGATCATACCAATTTTAAGGAACGAACATGGAGCTTAGCCCATGGTCGGTGTCTTACTTTGGGACCAAAATCTGTTCTGATGGGAATCTTAAATATCACACCGGATTCCTTTTCAGATGGCGGTCAATTGTCTGATATTCAAAGTGTTTTAAATGCTGCAGAGACAATGACTGCACAAGGTGCAGATATCTTGGACATTGGCGGCGAATCCACACGGCCAGGGGCAGATCCTGTGACAGTACAACAAGAGCAAGATCGTGTGTTGCCTGTTATTGAAGCGCTATCTGCCAGATTTGATGTGTTGTTGTCGATTGATACTTATCGTGCGAGCACAGCTGAACAGGCCATTTTGTCTGGCGCGCATATTATCAATGATGTTTGGGGTCTTCAAAAAGAGCCTGCCATTGCAGATGTGGCGGCCAAGACATCTGCCGGTGTTTGTATTATGCACACAGGTCGAGATCGCAAAAAGCATCCAGATGTGATCACAGATCAACTGGCTTGGTTTGGCACATCGCTTGGAATTGCTGATAAGGCTGGGGTGAAAAAAGATGCCATCGTTCTTGATCCGGGCTTTGGATTTGCAAAAGAGACATTGGAAGAGAACCTATCTCTTATGCTGAGGTTTAATGAACTTCATGCCTTGGGGTATCCGATCCTTGCTGGTACATCGCGAAAGAGATTTATTGGCGCATTGACGGGTCGACAAGAGGCGCATGAACGAGATGCAGGCACTGCAGCAACATCGGTTATTTTGCGCCAAATGGGGGCTGCTTTATTCCGCGTTCATGATTTAGGTATCAATAAAGATGCGCTCTCAATTGTTGATGGGTTAATCTCGCATCAAATATCAAAAGGAATTTAAGGTTATGAGTGATCAAACCATACGTATTGTTCTGACAAATTGCTCATTTTACGGCTATCATGGTGTTCTTGAAGCTGAGAAAGAAATGGGGCAGCGGTTTTATGTTGATGTGGAGCTTGTTGTTGAAAAACCAGAAAACATTGAGAGCGATCATATAGATAGTACGGTTCACTATGGAGAAGTGTTTGACGTTGTTGAAACAACAGTGACAAAACAAAATTATGATCTTATCGAAACATTAGCTCATTTTATCGGTAAGAATATCTGTTCTGATTTTCCAAAAGTCAAATCGGCTATCGTCACAGTTCGTAAGCCAAGTGCGCCAATTGTTGGTGTGTTTGATCATGTTGCGGTGACTGTTGAGACCCATAATGGATAGTATGACATCTGATGGAATTGGTATCATTGCCGGATTAGGCATTGGTGGTAATTTAGGTGATGCAAAGCAAAACCTGATTGATACGATCAATTTTATTGAGGTAACTGATGATATATCGCTTTTAGCTGTCTCCAAGCTCTATCAAACACCACCATGGGGTAAGCTCGATCAGCCGCCATTTTTAAATGCATGTTTGTTGGTCAAAACACAACTATCAGCGCGGGCATTGTTGACGGCTTGTCTTGCAATTGAGGACAAGCTTGGCCGTGTTCGGACAGAACGCTGGGGACCTCGATTGATTGATGTCGATGTATTATATTATTCAGATCAGGTGATTGATGAGGAGGGATTGCAAATCCCGCACCCTCGCATGACAGAGCGTGCTTTTGTCATGGTGCCATTATCAGACATCGACCCATTAAAGACGCTCAATGGTAAATCCGTTGAGGTTTGGGTGGAAGATCTTGATGCTGATGGTATTGAGCCGCTTAGCAATGATGGCAATTGGTATTTATAACAAAAGCGCAAGAGCTACTTATTTTGAGAATGAAGACTTACGCGTTAGCTTGCGAGATAAAGTCAAACCGATGACCGGAACCATTGATCCGCCGACTTTAACTGAAATTGTTACGTTCATTGTGTTTGGGTCAAGGAAATCTGCAACCATTGCACCATCAAGCTTGTTGCGGTTGATGCCGATAATTGCGCGGTTTTTCTTAATTTTACCGGAGACGATATCAAGGCCTTTGCCTTTGGCACCATCTAAGAATTGGCCTTTATAGCCGTTTCCAGATTTGTTGATCACAGCATTCATTGGTTGGTTGAAAACACCAACGCGGCATGTGCCATCCATCGCAACGCCAAGTTTTCTGCCATCAGCAGGTGTGCCTGCGAATTTACAGGTAAATTTTGTACCTTTAAACTTTCCAGCTACAATTTTACCAGGGCCTTGCCAATCACCTTCGACATTGCCAAAAAATGTTCGATCATTTGCCGCATTCGCACTTCCTATAGAAGTTGCTAAAGTTGCGATGAGACCAAAGGCGATAAGTAAACGAGCGGTGAATTTTGACATTTTATTACCAAATACAATTAAAACTAGGTCGAATTTGCCTTGGAATGGTTAATGCTTGGTAAGTAAAGACCAAAAAAGCTCGCAAATTTGATCACGAAACGTATCAATCTGTTATTTTTTGGTGGCTTTGTCGGTTTTATCGTCTTTTATGGGATTCAGCTCTGATATGAAATCACCCAGTTTTGGCTGCGACAACGCTTTAAACGGCATGGGACGTGCAACATCCATAGCTGCGATGCCAAAGCGGGTTGTCATCAATCCATTGACCAAACCTTCACCAAAGCGGGCAGAGATTTTTGCCGCCAAACCGTGACCTATTAGTTGTTGGACAATGCCATCACCCACAGACAGCGCGCCTGTGACCGCCAAATGAGCTGCGACGCTTTTTAATAGTTTCAGCGTACCGAAAAAGCTGGGCCGCGTTCCGTATAGATCTGCGATCTGACGGGTTAACCGCACCATTTCATACAACACGTAACCTGTATCAATGATCGCGCGTGGGCTGATGGCTGTGACCACAGATACTCGTTTAGCTGATGCCGTGATTATTTGCGTGGCTCGATTATCAAGATTTGCAAAAAGCTCACTTTCAGTCAGCACCAAAAGAGCAGGGCCATCGATGATATCATTTTCAAGTTCCGATAAGACCTGACGGCCTTTGGCAGTCTCTGGCTTGTGGGAAATAATGTTTGTTATTTTACCAATCAGCTTCTTTGCATTTACAGCAGAGATATTCTCTGGAGCGTTTGCAATTTCGGATCGAAGCTTGGAAATAGACCGAAGCTTGCGAATTGATATGAGTTCTTTGAGTGTAAGAACCAGCAGCGTGACAGATAGAACAGCCACAATCCCAGAGCCGATCCAACCCAGCCATGTGGTTGCTGAAAAGAGCTCGGTGATCAAACCATCTATCCACAAACCAATACTTAAGCTGATCAAAAGGCCAAATGCGGCCAGAGCAATTTTTGCAAACGGAAAGCCTTTTGGTTTTGGTGCAGCTTGGATGGTTGGTCGCGCCTGCAGGTCTTTGATTTGCTCGTTTAAAAAAACATCATCTTCAGGTGGCGTGATCTTGATTGTCGCTTCTTCAGGATTAACCGACTTGGCTTTTCGGCGCGGGTTAGGTTTTTGATCATCTGGTTTTGATGTCGGTTTTTTAGACACTTTGTTGTCTTCTATTGGCAATGAAAACGCCATTGGTTTGCGTGTTTTTTTATCACTCATACTAACTTATCTCCGATCAAAAACTCCATGGCTCGGTCTAAGCGAATATGGGGCAGGCTGACTGTTAAGTGTTGACCGTCTTTGGTAATCTCTGGAGGCCTGAAACGCACAAAGTTGAGATCACTCATAGCTTCAAATCCTTGTTTTGAATTTGATTCAAGTGCTTGAAAAATAGAATCTGGATCTTCTGGTAAGTCACCGGGAAATATTGCTTTTTTTGATTTCCCATCAAAGACTTCATCGCCAATCCTCTCACCAGATTTTGGCGTACCTATAATCAGTGGAAGCAAATTTCCATTTTGTTTTTGGCTACCTTCAACGGTCGCACGAACCGCTGCCATGGCAATGACATCGATATCTGTGCCTTTCAAATTAATGCGCTCTTGCGAGCGTGCAACAAGCTTTTGAACAATACGTTCAAGGCGGTCATGACTTTCATGATGTAAGTGATCTGCCTTTGTTGCGGCGATCAAAATTTTATCAATCCGACGGGAGAACAAGTTAGAAGGAAAGCTGTTGCGTCCGATGTTAAAGCTTTGCAAAATATCATCCAGCGCGCGTTCCAAATCAAGCAAAGATTCAGGCCCAGCATTTAAAGCTTGAAGCGCATCAATGAGAATTATTTGGCGATCAATTCTTGCAAAATGGTTTTGATAAAATGGACGAATGACTTTTGATTTATAGCTTTCAAATCTGCGTGTCATGATCGCATGATAGGAATCTGGCGTCGGTGTTTTTCCCTCAATAGTCAAAAGAGGTGTGAAGGTCACAGCCGGAGACCCTTCTAAATCACCAGGTAATAAAAAACGGCCAGGGGGCAGGGTTGATAAGGCGCGTTGATCGGTTTTGCAGTTTTTTAAATATTGGGCAAATTCAGCTGAAATCTGATTGTTCATGACATCATCAAACGGCGCTTGTGGATCGATTTTGGAGAGTTGTTCTATCCATTTGGCACTGAGGTCTGAGCGGATATCTGATTTGGCAAGATCGATTGCATCTTTAGAAAATGTCTCAAAATTTTGAGACAGTAATGGCAGATCAAGCAGCCATTCACCGGGGTAATCCACGATATCTAGGTTTAAACGACCGGGATTAAATAGTTTGCCCCAACCGCTGGCTGTTTCATATTCAATGGTTAGTCTCAATTGCGAAATAGATCGTGTGCTCTCTGGCCAAATGCGATCATTGATGAGATTTTTAAGATGCTCCTCATAGGCAAATCTTGGCACATCATCATCTGGCTGTGGCCGAAGGTATGAATTGGAAATACGGCCTTCATGGTGGGCTTTAAATAGCGGCAATCGTCCGGCATTTATCAGATTATGGATAAGGGAGGTTATAAACACGGTTTTGCCAGCACGGGACAGTCCAGTGACACCAAGGCGCAAAGTTGGTTGAAATAAATTCAAACCACGAGAGGCTGCGGTATCGATCGCACCAAGTGCCTCATCCGCAACTTTTGAGAGTGAAATGCCTGACACGTTGTCCTCCTATCCTCGATGATTACTTTGGCCTGCTTGTGCCATTGGAACGGCAGCCTTGTTGACCATATAGTGTTTTTTATCGTGGTTTTAAGGTTTATTCGGAATTGATCTAAAAACAGTTTGTATTGATTTCTTTCAATGTTTTGCTGGTTTTGCAATGGATCATCAAGGGACTAAGATTAAAAACGCAGCGGATGTTGCAAATTGGTTCAAATTTTAGCGCTTGTAAGCTGCCGCTACACTGGGTATACAGCGCCAAGAATTATGTTGCGTTGTTAATTAGTCGCACCAAACAAGTTGCTTCTGGGGATTTAGGTCATGAGTGATAGTTCCAATTTAGATACATATGTTCCATCTGAGGATGAGGACTTTTTGAGCCCGCGCCAAACTGCTTATTTCAAGGCAAAGCTTTTGACTTGGAAAGAAGATATTTTGCAGGGCGCTCGTGATACGATGGATACGCTTGCTGAAGAAAATACCAATCATGCAGATGTAGGCGATAGAGCCTCATCTGAATCAGATCGTGCGATTGAGCTTAGGGCTCGTGATCGTCAGCGTAAATTGATTTCCAAAATTGATGCTGCTTTGCGTCGTCTTGAAGATGGCGATTATGGTTTTTGTGAAGATACGGGCGAACCTATTGGTTTGCGCCGTTTAGATGCGCGACCGATTGCAACATTATCGATTGAGGCACAAGAACGTCATGAGCGTCGCGAAAAAGTCTATCGTGACGAATAGGCAAACGGCCCGTTTTTAAAACCCTAAAAATTATTGACCTCTATCACGGGATCTTTGCGCTTCATCCAATAGCGCTTTGAGCTTGTTGACCCGTTCATCCGCTGTATCTGGAATAGGTTCTAAGTTTCTGCGTGGTGTCGATGTTCGGGTAGGCGCTCGGTCTGGCGCTCGGGTAGGCGTTTGATTTTGGGTGGGTTTTCTTTGGTCTGCACCTTGCTGTGATTGCAAAATGGATTGAAAATCGTCGGTATCATCGCGCTGCTTTGGTCTGCGGGGCGCCTTTGCTTCAGACTTTTGTTGTGAAAAAATCCGGTCACGCGCTTTGTCAAAAAAGTCTATCGCCTCTTCTTCTGTTTGCAAGACAGGCTGAGAAGATTGTTCGGTTTGGGCAGGTGGTGCCTGAGGCGTAGCTGGAGGGTCTGGCTGAGCCTGTGTGGCGGGTTGTTGTATGGTATGATTGTTTGCTGCTGGAGCTGGCTGTGTATTGATCACCAAATCTGATGGGCCACCCACCATGATGAGATGCTCAACACCATCTTTTTGGATTAGAATAAGCTTTCGCTTCTGATCGATATGGACCGTCTCTATCACCGATAACCGTGCCTCTGGATTAAGCTTTAATCCAAGCGAATTTATGTTGAATCTGCGCTTTACATAAATTGCCAAAGCCGCAAAAAGCGCTATCGCAAGGGCAACAATGACCAGTGCTAGCACCAAAGATGTGAGTTGATTTGTTGATGTTGTTTCAAGCATGCTGCGCCACCTTGATGGATTGTCTGTGTGGATTTAGAACCACTTAATCAGAATTTTCGAATCTGTTTGTATCATTTATAGCTGATTCTTCTGGATTTAGCGCGAATGCGTGGGGATATCTTTTTATTACCCTTCCAGAGTTCGAATTTAACATGACATAGTGTGGCTGGGGTTCTTTCTACTTAATGCCATAATGTGAGCTAAAAATAGTGGAAATGAGTTTGTTGAAAATGCGTTGTTTTGGATAAAAATTATGGATCAGCGATCTAAATCTATGCCGGCCATAAGGCTCATAATTGTCGCTATTGTGATGATTGCGTTTTCAGTCGCATTTTTCTTGTATCGAGATAAGTTTGATAGTCAGTTTTTGCTCATAGGTCTTGGCATTTTGGGGATACTTGGGATTTTTTTTCTGATCTCGCTTGTCACAGGTCTCATTGGCTTTGCGCCCAAAGCAAAGATTGATCCTTTGGCTTTGGCTATTTTAGATAACCAGCCCCAAGGTATCGTTATCTCGGATAAAAAAGACCGCGTGATTTATGGTAATAGCTCCTATCGCAATCTCGTTGGATTGGACCAAGAGCAAGACCTTAAATCAATCGGCGCTTTGTTAGCCCCAGATGCTGGCGCGACAGAAGCTGTTTATCGATTGACCAGCGCAATGCGCGGTAAAAAATCAGCGCAAGAAGAATTTCGTTTAGACAGCCCACTTGGGTCCAACAGTTCTAATGCTGATACTACAAATGGTGCGCATTGGTATCGGTTAGGTGCCAGACCATTTTCTGTCTCCGGCAATAATAATGACATGATCGCATGGGAATTGTCAGACATCACGAATGATCGTGCTGATCAAGAACGGGTATTTAAAGAGCTGCAATATGCGATTGATTATCTTGATCATGCGCCTGTTGGCTTTTTCTCCGCCGATCATGATGGCAAAATCTTATATTTAAATGCGACGCTGACGGATTGGCTGTCGATAGATTTAACTAGTTTCCAATCGGGGACTTTGACCATCCAACAAATTGTTGCGGGTGAGGGCATTGCGCTTATTAATTCTGTGCAAGCGGAACCTGGTTTAAACACCACCGCGCAGCTTGATTTGGATCTGCTTAAAACAAACGGTCAGAGCTTTCCTGTACGCTTGGTCCATAAAGTGTCCACAACGCGAGACGGTGCGCCTGGCGAAAGCCGCACCATTGTTGTGGCGCGTGAGGCTGATCACAGTACCAATGCATCATCCGCTGCAGCTGAAATGCGATTTACCAGATTTTTTGACAATACACCGATGTCGATTGCCTCGGTTGATGCAGATGGTAAAATCTTGCGAACCAATGCACCGTTCTTGAAAATGTTTGATGGCATTATCAGCCGACACGATATTGAAAATGGTGCACGATTGGAGACATTATTTAGAGAAGATGATGTTGTTCAGTACAAAGAGAGCTTGGCTCTTGCCTCGGATAAGCAAGGTAATATTGCGCCCATTGATGTTCGTCATCCTAGTGATGATGACCGTTATTTCCGCTTTTATGTCAATGCGATCATCGAGCAAGGCAATCAAGAATCCCGTGAACTAGCGATCATTTATGTTGTGGAAACAACAGAGCAAAAAGCCTTTGAAGCGCAAATGGCTCAAACTCAGAAAATGAATGCTGTTGGGACATTGGCTGGCGGCATTGCGCATGATTTCAATAACGTTTTGACTGCGATTTTGCTCTCATCGGATCATCTATTACTGTCTTCACGTCCGGCAGATAGCGATTTTGCAGACTTGATGGAGATTAAACGCAACGCCAACCGTGCAGCCGTTTTGGTTCGTCAATTATTGGCATTCTCTCGCAAGCAAACAATGCGACCATCCGTTCTGTCTATGACAGATGTAGTCGGTGATTTGCGCATGTTGGTTGATCGCCTTACGGGGACCAATGTTGGGCTTGAAGTTGAGTTTGGCAAGGATGTTTGGCCTGTTAAAACTGATCTTGGTCAATTTGAACAAGTGCTGGTTAATCTTGCGGTGAATGCGCGGGATGCGATGCCAGATGGTGGTAAAGTCAAAATCCGCACGCGTAATGTCGAAGCTGATGAAGTTGAGCAGCTTAATTATCGCGGCATGGCCTCTGGTGAATATGTGCTAGTGGAAGTGGAAGATGAAGGCACGGGCATTGCGCCGGATGTGCTTGAACAGATTTTTGAGCCTTTCTTCACCACCAAGGATGTGGGCAAAGGCACCGGCCTTGGTCTGTCGATGGTTTATGGCATCATAAAACAGTCTGGTGGCTTTATTTATCCTGTGTCCGAAGTTGGTAAGGGGACAACGTTCCGTATTTTCCTACCGCGCCATATTGAAGAAATTATTGAGCTAACAGAAGAACAAGTTGCGGACGCCGCAAAACTAAGTGCTGCGCAAAAAGAAAAGAAGAACAAAGAAAGTTCAGATTTAACGGGCGATTCTGCTGTTGTGCTTCTTGTTGAAGATGAAGAAGCTGTGCGCCGTGGTGGTAAGCGTATGTTGCAAACGCGTGGGTATGATGTTCACGAAGCAGGCAATGGTGTGGAAGCGCTTGAAATCCTCGAAGAGCTTAAAGGTAAAGTCGATATTGTAGTGTCAGATGTTGTGATGCCCGAAATGGATGGGCCGACATTATTGCGCGAATTGCGTAAAGATTATCCAGATATCAAGTTTATCTTTGTGTCTGGCTATGCAGAAGATGCATTTGCTAAAAACCTGCCTGAAGGTTCAAAATTCGGCTTTTTGCCAAAACCATTCTCGCTTAAACAATTGGCGACATCTGTTCGTGAGATGCTTGATAATTGATAAATTTGTATTTTGCGCTATTCTTCTAAAGGATTAGTTCATCTTAATGCCTTATTTAGGCTTGATAGATGAGTGAAGATAAATCCATGAAGGGGATAATCATGAAAACCCAAATTACAGCTGCTCTCGTAGCGTGCACATTTTTGGCCTCTTGTACAACGACCGATCCGTTTACTGGACAGCAAAAAACAAATAACACAACCAAAGGCGCAGCCTTAGGTGCAGCAGCAGGCGCAGGCCTTGGTTTGCTTGCAGGTGGCGATGATCGCAAAAACGCACTGATTGGTGCAGGTATCGGCCTACTTGCTGGTGGTGCTGTTGGCGGTTACATGGATCAGCAAGAAGCTGAACTTCGTGCACAACTTGCAGGGACTGGCGTGACCGTTACACGTAATGGCAACCAAATTACTTTGAATATGCCATCAAATATTACGTTTGATGTTGGACAATCAGCAATTAAGCCAGCCTTTGGCGAAACACTTCGTGGTGTTGCTATTGTTGTTAACAAATTCAACAAAACGCTTATTGATGTTTATGGCCACACAGATTCTACAGGCGATGATCAGTTTAATCTAAACTTGTCGACACAGCGTGCGCAAGCCGTTGCTGGATATATCACTCAGTCTGGCATTGATGGTCGTAGGTTCCGTATTCTTGGATTTGGTGAAACACGTCCGATTGCAGATAATAACACTGACTTTGGTAGAGCCGCTAACCGCCGCGTTGAAATTCAACTTTCACCGATTAGCTAAGCTTCAATTTCGTACTTAATATTTAGCCCCGAAACGTGTATTCGTTTCGGGGCTTTTTTGTTTTAAGTTACAAGTTCAACAGCAATTTGCGCTGCAATTTTTGCATTGTTGCGAACAAGTGCAATATTGGTTTCCAAGCTTTTGCCATCGGTGAGTTCAAATATTTTGCCAAGAAGGAAAGGGGTCACGTTTTTGCCTGATATCCCTTGCGCAACAGCTTCTTGGAGTGCTTTTTCAACAAACACGTTCATCTCAATGGCTGGGATTTCCATGTCCTTTGGTACCGGATTGCCGACAAGCAATCCGCCGTGCTTTCCAAATGTTGTTCTGACCTTTTCAAACTCTGCAATGTCTTTTGGGCTTTCCACGCGTAATGGCGAGGCATAATTAGAGGCGCATGACCAGAAGGCAGGAAATGCGTCTTGGCCGATGGTTGCCACTGGCACGCCCAATGTTTCTAAAACTTCAAGGGTTTTGGGTATGTCTAAGATCGCTTTGGCACCAGCTGCAACAACAATGACAGGGGTGCGCCCGAGCTCTTGTAAATCTGCCGAGATATCAAAGCTTTCACTTGCGCCGCGATGTACACCGCCAATGCCGCCTGTGGCAAAGACAGATATGCCCGCAAGGTGCGCAGCGATCATCGTTGCAGCAACCGTTGTGGCGCCAGTTTTTCCTTGTGACATTGCAAATGCTAAATCTGCGCGTGATAATTTCATTGCATCTGGTGTTTGCGCCAGTTTTTTAATCGCATCTTGTTCAAGGCCCACATGTAGCTTGCCATCAAGAACAGCAATGGTGGCAGGTGTTGCGCCATGTTCGCGGATTAGGTCTTCAACGCCGGTTGCCATTTCATAATTACCAGGCCAAGGCATGCCGTGGGTGATAATTGTTGATTCCAATGCCACGATGGCTTTGCCATGGTTGAGCGCATCAGCGACTTCTTGGCTGTAATTAATGTCTAGTGTGTTCATATCGTTCATTTCTTTAAAGGGCTAATTTGGGTTCTTGGGATTTATGGAGGCCGATTTTCAGATTGGCTTATGCCAATTGCTGTTTAATTTTAGTCTGGCTGAGTTGAGGGTTCTGAGCGCCATCAAAGCCAATTGTGATTTGAGCTGCTGCTATGGCATTTTCAAGTGCGTGCTTCAATGGTGCCTTATTGAGGATGCTCGATATAAACGCTGCTATTGTCGCGTCGCCTGCGCCCGTCACATCAACAATTTTGGTTAGCACAGGAGGCAGAATTTCAAGTGGCGCTTCATCTGTCATGTAGCAGGCAAGAGGTGCTTCGCCATCGGTGATGATAGCGCCACCTAATCCCATTATTTTTAGCTGTGGAATGAAATCGCTAGTATTCTGAGTGTGCACATCCATGTTGGTTAAAGCCATGGCTTCATTTTTGTTCATTGCGAGCAATGTTATTTTATCCAAAACATCTTTGTATTTAATGACTTTTGCGGGTGAGG
This sequence comes from uncultured Rhizobiaceae bacterium, assembly GCA_963974325.1. GTDB lineage: Bacteria > Pseudomonadota > Alphaproteobacteria > Rhizobiales > Rhizobiaceae > Lentilitoribacter. The sequence continues at coordinate 4,641 of CAXBCW010000046.1, read as the reverse complement.
TGGCGATCGCATACCATATTGTATCTTTGGAAATGAGTTCAGAGATCTTTGTAAGAACTGCTTCAGGCAAGTTCGCATCGGTCACAAGTATCTTACAGCTTTGCAATGTATCTCGCAGTTCGTTGGTCAGAAACTGCGATGTTTCCAGATCGTCATATAGGTCCATATCCGCAAGGGCTGCAATCAACTCACCATCTTGATCGATCATGGCTGTGTAGCTCGGCGTTCTTCCTTGGGTATTGATTGGAAGGTCGGTGATGTTATGGATATTTTCAATCGCGGTCTTGATGTCTATCGCGCTTGCATCATTGGTGCGAGGGGAGGCAAATAGAACAGGCTCATCCAATCGCGCCAAATTGATCGCGACATTGAAAGCGCCGCCGCCTATTGCATCTGTCATAGTCCCGGGGATGCTTGAGCCTTTAAAATAGGGGGCCTGCATTTTTCCCTTACGGTCAATATGTGCACCGCCAATGACGAGTATCGAATTCAATTCAGCATCCTATCAACGAATCGTTTATCATAAGTTTTGTTATTCTAGTTCAAGCTTGGACATAAGAACAGTTTGAGAATTGGACGAGTACAAAAAAAGAACATTCATGTAATTATTGTATTAATTCATATACTTAACAGGGTGTTGTCAAATGAGAACAAATAGTGTACATTTAAGTTACGAAAGCGCTGATAAAGTGCGGCGGCTCCATAACTTGAAGGTATTTGATCATGGGACAGAACTCTTTACGACTTGTAGAGGAAAAATCGGTGGATAAAAGTAAAGCGCTGGATGCGGCTCTTTCTCAAATTGAACGCTCTTATGGCAAGGGCTCAATTATGAAGCTCGGCGGCAAAGATCAAATCGCTGAGATTGGAAAAGTATCAACAGGGTCATTGGGTCTCGATATCGCGCTTGGCATAGGTGGCTTGCCAAGAGGTCGTATTGTTGAAATTTATGGTCCTGAAAGTTCTGGTAAAACAACTCTAGCTTTGCAAACAATTGCTGAAGCTCAAAAAGATGGTGGCATTTGCGGCTTTATTGATGCCGAGCATGCGCTTGATCCAGTTTACGCACGTAAGCTTGGTGTTGATCTTGAAGATCTTTTGATTTCACAACCAGATACAGGTGAGCAAGCGCTTGAGATTACAGATACGCTTGTGCGTTCTGGTGCTCTTGATGTTTTGGTTATCGATTCGGTTGCCGCGCTTACACCGCGTGCTGAGATTGAAGGCGAGATGGGCGATAGCCTGCCGGGTCTTCAAGCTCGTTTGATGAGCCAAGCTTTGCGTAAGTTGACGGCATCTATCTCAAAATCTAAAACGATGGTTATCTTCATCAACCAAATTCGTATGAAAATTGGTGTGATGTTTGGGTCTCCAGAAACCACAACAGGCGGTAATGCGCTTAAGTTTTATGCATCTGTTCGTCTTGATATCCGCCGTATTGGCGCGGTTAAAGATCGTGATGAAATTGTTGGCAACCAAACCCGAGTTAAGGTTGTTAAAAACAAAATGGCCCCTCCATTCAAACAAGTTGAGTTTGATATTATGTATGGATCGGGGACATCCAAGACGGGTGAGTTAGTCGATCTTGGGGTCAAGGCTGGTCTTGTTGAAAAATCGGGTTCTTGGTATTCTTATAAGAGCCAACGTTTGGGACAAGGACGGGATAATTCGAAACAGTTCTTAGCAGATCATGTTGAAATTGCTGATGAGATTGAACTCTCATTGCGCCAAAATGCCGGCCTTATTGCTGAACAATTATTGGATGATCCGACTATCCCTAGAGATGAAGATCCAGCTTTAGATAAAAGCAAATAGATCGTTTCATTTGATCTCATTTATATCACTATAACAAGGCCGTCTCCGTATGAGGCGGCCTTTGTTTTTTACCGGTATTATTTCTCGTTTGCGTTTGCGCTTTTACTAAAACACTTAAATTTTGATCCTGTTCAGCTATGTAGAGCTATTATTTGGTTGATATCATCCAATATCAGTCCTATGAAATGTTTTTCCATGTTGAGCCGGAGTTTGAAGTCACATGAATAGCGTAAATGATATTCGATCTGTTTTTCTTGATTACTTTAAGTCAAATGGTCATGAGGTTGTGTCTTCAAGTTCACTTGTGCCGCAAAATGATCCGACTTTGATGTTCACCAATGCGGGCATGGTACAATTTAAAAATGTGTTTACGGGTCTGGAACAACGACCTTATTCAACCGCGTCCACATCGCAAAAATGCGTGCGTGCCGGTGGTAAACACAATGATTTGGATAATGTGGGTTATACAGCTCGTCACCACACTTTTTTTGAAATGCTTGGTAACTTTTCATTCGGTGATTACTTTAAAGAAGAAGCTATTGTTCACGCTTGGAATTTAATTACCAAAGAATATGGTTTGCCTGACGATAAGCTTTTGGTCACGGTGTATTCTGAAGATGAAGAAGCCGCAACATTGTGGAAGAAAATTGCTGGACTGACAGATGATCGCATCATCCGTATTCCGACAAGTGATAACTTCTGGTCTATGGGCGATACAGGTCCCTGTGGCCCATGTTCAGAAATATTCTTCGATCACGGAGAAGATATCTGGGGTGGCCCTCCCGGTTCACCAACAGAAGACGGAGACAGGTTTATTGAAATCTGGAATCTCGTTTTCATGCAATACGAACAAATTTCAAAAGACCAACGTGAGAACCTACCCAAGCCATCGATTGATACGGGTATGGGCCTTGAACGTATGGCAGCTGTTATGCAGGGCAAACACAATAATTATGAAATCGATCTTTTTGACAAGCTCATCCAAGCCTCCGTTGAGGCAACGGGCGTAAAGGCTGAGGGCGATCAATTGCCGAGCCATCGCGTGATTGTCGACCATTTGCGCGCCTGTAGTTTCCTCCTTGCAGATGGTGTTCTTCCATCTAATGAAGGTCGTGGCTATGTTTTGCGCCGGATTATGCGCCGTGCGATGCGTCATGCAAACCTACTTGGTGCGCGTGATCCGTTGATGCATAAACTTGTGCCAAGTTTGGTTCTTGAAATGGGTGATGCATTCCCAGAGCTTCGCCATGCAGAAGATTTGATCAAAGAAACATTTGAGATTGAAGAAGTTCGTTTCCAGCGCACGCTCGGTCGTGGTCTGCAATTGCTCAATGAAGCCACAGATGGCATGGGCCAGGGTGATCAGCTTCAAGGCGATGTTGCGTTTAAACTCTATGATACATTTGGTTTCCCGCTCGATTTGACGCAAGACGCTTTGCGCGCTCGTGCTATTGATGTCGATGTCGATGGTTTTAATAGCTCAATGGAAAAGCAAAAAGCTGAAGCGCGTGCCAATTGGTCGGGTTCAGGTGATGCAGCTTCTGAAGCTGTTTGGTTCTCGGTCTTTGATAGAGCTGGACCAACTGAATTTATTGGTTACGAAAACCTGACCGCAGAAGGCGTGGTTCAATCCATTGTTCAAGACGGTGCTGAAGTTAAGTCTGCGAATGAGGGTACAAAGGTTGATCTGGTCTTTAACCAATCACCGTTTTATGCAGAGATGGGTGGCCAAGTTGGCGATAGTGGTCAAGTTGTATTTGAAAATGGCGCCATTGTTAAAATTGGGTCCGTCTCTAAAAAGGTTGGTGGTTTGTTTGTGCACCATGGCACAGTATCTAATGGCTCTTTTGCGCTTGGTGATACTGCTCGTTTGGACGTTAATAGTACCAGACGTTCAAGCATAAGCCGAAATCACTCTGCAACGCATTTGCTGCATGAAGGTTTACGTCAAGTTCTGGGTGAGCAAGTTGCACAAAAAGGATCGTTGGTTTCAGCGGATCGTTTGCGCTTTGATTTCTCGCACCAAAAATCAATTAGTGCCGATGAGTTGGCAACGATTGAAAGCATTACCAACGAAGTTGTGTTGCAAAGCAATCCTGTCACCACCCGCGTTATGGGTGTTGATGATGCTGTTGAAGCGGGTGCCCGTGCGTTATTTGGCGAGAAATATGGTGATGAGGTTCGCGTTGTTGCCATGGGTGAACAAATCGAAGGATCTGACATTGAAGGTCAATTCTCTGTTGAGCTTTGTGGTGGTACCCATGTTACCAATACTGGCGAGATTGGTCTTGTCACAGTGGTTGGCGAAAGCTCCGTCTCAGCTGGCGTTCGCCGTATCGAAGCGCTCACCGGTGATGCTGCCCGTGATTATTTCCGTTTGCAAGAAAGCAATCTAAAAGCTGCGGCATCCGTGCTCAAAGTGTCGCCTTCAGATGTTACCTCTCGTGTGGCGCAATTGGTTGAAGAACGCAAGCAGCTTGAAAAAGAACTGTCTGATACCAAACGTCAATTGGCTATGGGCGGCAGTGCCAAGGGTGATGGGCCGGAAGAAATCAATGGCGTTAAGTTCATGGGCAAAGTCATTGAGGGCATTTCAGGTCGTGAGCTCAAAGCCCTTGCTGATGATGGTAAATCATCGCTTGGTACAGGCATTGTGGTGTTTGTGGGTATTGATAGCGGCAAAGCTGGCGTTGTTGTTGGCGTAACTGCAGATCTAACCGATAAGTATAGCGCTGTGGACTTAGTGCGCGCTGCATCGGAAGCCTTGGGCGGCAAGGGTGGCGGCGGTCGCCCTGATATGGCGCAAGCTGGTGGACCAGACGTGTC
>CAXBCW010000045.1:0-25344 GCA_963974325.1 uncultured Rhizobiaceae bacterium | reverse complement strand
ACGCGGTGCCATACTCAAACACACCCCATGGCGTCCGAGAAACCTGCATCACTGCAGCCATTTGCTGCATGGTGCACGAAGGTCTTCTTTGCGGACGAAGCAACCTCTTTCCAAAATATGACTTTTGGTAGTAAAGGCGGCCAAGATGACTTTCATACTCGATATGAATTAATGGCCTTGCAGGTGAAAGCAGTCATCAAACAATGAGGCATTGGAATAATTGGTGGTCCCGACGCGATTCGAACGCGTGACCTTTCGCTTCGGAGGCGAACACTCTATCCAGCTGAGCTACGGGACCATTTAAGAGACTAATCGGAGACTAAAGCTCCTTTAATTTCCTCTAGTTGATTGTATTTATTCGTTTCTTCCTTATTAAACCCTTGCCTTCGGAGGGCAGCGCTCTATCCAGCTGAACTACGGGTGCTAACAATTTTGGTCGCGATTTTTGCGAACTATGTCTTCATAGCTGATCGTGATTCATGCTTCAATGGGATTTTGGGTTTATTGTGATTATTTAATCAGTCTCGTTTAAAATTGAACATTGTTGGTGTTTTTATTGTGGGTTTTGGACTAGCAGGTATTTTGATTTTGGCGCTTTTAATTTGGTTTTTCGGAATTCAAATTGCTTTTTGTAGCAGCTTAGCGCTAAAACTTATTTGAATTGAGGACGCTTTATTGCTTATGAATGGTCAAACATTGCCTGACAACGATCACGCCCCACAAAAAATGCAGCGAGCTTATGGTTTAGGTGAACTTGGGATAAAGTTTGAAGATGGGCAAAACCGCCTGGAACGGCTTTTTCAGGAAGGTTCTGCGCGGCTTCGAATGCCGAAGAATAGGCCTGGTCAACCTGTTGAGGCCGTGATGATTAATACGTCTGGCGGCTTGACTGATGGCGATGCATTGGGTTGGAAATTTGATATTGGCAATGGTGCGTCTGCGACTGTTACGAGCCAAGCTTGTGAACGGATTTACAAAGCAACACAGCCTAATCCTGCGCGCGTTCATGCAAATATTCATATAGGCGAAGATGGATATTTAGCTTGGCTGCCACAAGAGACCATACTTTTTGACCAATCGTATTTTGAACGAAAAATCGATATTCAACTCGATACCGGCGCCGAGCTATTAATGGTGGAACCTGTCGTTTTTGGGCGTGCTGCAATGGGGGAAGAAGTCAAAACTGCTCATTTTAAAGATCAATGGCGGATCTTTTATGATGAAAAACTTATCCATGCGGAAAACCAGACCATTTCTGGAAATATCAGTGGCATCATACAAAAAAAGGCGGTTACATCAGGTCATATCGCGATGTGCTCAATGGTGTATATTGGGCAAACTGCGGAGCAAAAACTCGATCTGGTTCGCAAGATTTTGGATAATAATTCCGGTGCAAGCCTTTGGAAACTTGAAGATAGCGCCACGCAAAAACTCGTCGTAAGAGTGATGGCAGCTACGAGTTATAACCTTCGTAAAACTATGATCCCTGTTCTGGAAATCCTTTATGACAAAGGCCCATTGCCAAGAGTATGGTCGACATAAACTCGGTACACTAACCCAATCTATCAACGTCCAAACGCCAGACAAAACCGGACGTTCCGACGCTTGGATAATATTGGGTGACGAGTGGATCATGCCCTGGGATCACTCGATTTTTATGTCCGCCAATCTCCACAATACGTTCAAATCCAGACATCATGGCATCTAAATTATAAACAATTGGAAATGGCTTTTTGTCGATGAAGTTTTCATAATAATGAGAGGCGTCGGACGCTAAACAAAGTGGCCCAGTTTTTGTTTGCACTTCAACAACTTGCAAACCATTTGAATGACCGCCTACATTGTGGACGCGCACGCCAGATTCCACTTCTGCTGAACCATCATGAAATACGACTCGCCCTGAATCGACATGACGCACCATTTCGCAGACATGATCTGCGGTAAAGGGTGCTTTAAATGTTGGGTCACACATGCATGGCCCCGTTGCAAATGCCATTTCATCGGCCTGCAAATGGAAAATGGCATTGGGATATCTATCAAGCCCGCCCGCATGGTCATAATGAAGATGGGTTATGATAACCGTATCGACAGTCTCAGCATTTAGACCCAGCGCCTCGATTGCTTTTGCTGGATCGCGCAAAATCGGCCTCGAACGACGGTTGGCTTCGGTCACGTCATAGCCCGTATCAACTACAATTTTTCGCGTGCCATTATCAAGAACCCAAACAAAATAGTCCATTCCGTGCGGTTCTGCTGGATGATCGTCATCTATAAAGCTTTCAACGCGTGTTCTGGCATTGCGATCAGCGTATTTTATCGCATAGACTTCCCACAGATCAGACATACCGATCATCCTTTTCAAACAGGCTATTTCATCAATATATTATGCACAGTAAAAACCAATAATATAGCAAAACTTATTAATGTATACATTAAAGTATTTGACGTTGGTATGAATTCGTGCGAATTCTATTTCAGGAGTGAAACCAATGAATTTAAAATCTAGATCAAATCTTGTCCAAGACGCTTACTTGCGTTTGAAGCAAGAAATTCGCTCCAACCGCCTCCCCCCTGGCTTTCATGGCACAGAACCTGAAATGGCTGAACGGCTCGGTATGAGCCGTACGCCTTTGCGTGAAGCATTGGTTCTTTTAGAAACTGATGGTCTTGTTGAAATGAAACCACGGCGCGGCATATATATTTTACCAATCTTGCCACAGGACATGCAGGAAATTTATGAACTTTTGACAGCGATTGAGCCAGAAGCTGCGGCCAGCTTGGCCGCTCGCCAATTGTCTGATGATGAACTTCAACCGCTATCAGATGCGACCTCCAATATGGAGAAAGCTCTTGAAAATGATGATTTAGAAGCATGGGCAAATGCCGATGATATGTTCCACCGCGCGCTGTTGACGCTGCATGGAAATCAGCGCCTTCTTTCGTTTGCAAATTCCCTTTTTGATCAGGCACACCGTGCCCGTGTGATCACATTGCGCATGCGTGAAAAACCCTATCGCTCGACGCAAGAACATAAAGAAGTGGTTCAATATATCCGTGACGGTGATGTTGAAAAAGCGAGAATTGTGTATCGCCAACACCGCGAACGAGCAGGCGCAGAATTGATGGCGATATTAGATAAATATAAGCTGCAACAGCTATAGAAAGATATAGAATGACGGTTAAGCAAGACGTCGCAATTATTCGCGGCGATGGTATTGGTGTTGATGTCACAGACGCGACAATTGAGATCATGGAAGTCGCCATGAGTAAAGTTGGCAGCTGCGGTCTGAACTATAACGAAATTCTGGCGGGTGCTGGCTATTTCGAAGAGTATGGCATCGATATTGAAGCTGGTGGCGAAGAAAAAGCAGGGCAATCAGATGCTATTTTCTTGTGTGCGATAGGTCTTCCGTCTATTCGTCATGCAGATGGCACTGAAATCTCACCACATTTGCGCTTGCGAGATCGCTATGGGCTTTATGCGGGTGTACGGCCGATCAAAGCATCCCCAATGCACCGCAAAGACTGGCGGACCCGCGCGCTGCCAAGATTGATATGGTGATTTTGCGCGAAAGCACTGAGGGCCTGTTTTATTCTGCAGCCGTGCATAACCGCAGCAAAATCATCGAGAATGAAGCAGTTTACGACACACTTCTCGTCTCCCGCAAAACAACAGAAAAGCTACATGAGTTTGCGTTTAAACTTGCTCAACGCCGCAAGGATCGCAGTAAACTTGGCCGTTTAACATGTGTTGATAAAGCCAATGTGTTTAAATCAATGGCATTTTTTAGGCAAATATTTGATGAGGTGAAAGTCAATCATCCCGACATAGAAACATCCTATAATTATGTCGATGCGCAAGCTTTGGATTTAGTGCGTAAACCATGGGAATTTGATGTCATGGTTATGGAAAACATTTTTGGTGATATCCTGTCTGATCTTGCTGGCGGTTTAGTTGGCGGCATGGGCATGGCGTCTTGCGCTGAAATTGGCGATGAGATTGGATTATTCCAACCAGCCCATGGCAGCGCGCCAGATATTATGGGGCAAGACAAAGCCAATCCACTGGCCGCTATTTTAAGTGGCGGATTGATGCTTGATTATCTTGCCGATAAATCTGGTTATGACGCTTTTGCCAAAGCTGGCGAATTGATCGACAGGGCTGTTGATAATGGATTTGCTGCCAACCGATTGCGTCCTATGGAGTTTGACGGCGATATGGGGACCAAAGCAATCACAGCAGAAGTTATTGCTCAAATCCAATCCATATAGTTTTTGATCTTAATAGATAAGGAATAAGGCGCAGATTATATGGGAAAAGATCTATCAGTTGCGGTTGTTGGTTTGGGTTATTTTAGCCAATTTCATCTAGATGCCTGGCGCGAGCTAGACGGCGCTAAGCTTGTTGGGTTTGTTGATATTAATCTTGACCGCCGTGAATGGGCTGAGGCTCGGTATCAGCTTACGCCAACCGATAATATTGATGATATTGCAGTCTTAAATCCAGATATTATCGATATTGTCACCCCTCCTCCTTCTCATTTGATTATGATCAAAGCTTTAGCGCGTGAAGGTGGAATTCTTATATGTCAAAAGCCTTTTTGCACAAGTGTCAAAGAGGCTGAAGATGCCATTGCCTATGCTCGTTCAAAAAACTGCAAACTGCTGATTCATGAAAACTTTCGGTTCCAACCTTGGTATCGCACAATCAAGAGGTTTCTTGATGAAGGCAAAATGGGCCAGGTTTATGAGGCTCGGTATTATTTGCGCCTCGGTGATGGCCGTGGGCCGGATGCTTATTTAAGCAGGCAGCCAGCCTTTCAAACCATGCCGCGTTTGATGATCCATGAAACAGGTGTTCATTTTATTGATCTTTTCCAGTGGATGCTGGGTGATATTACCTCTGCGTATGCCGATATTCGAAAGCTTAACCCGGCGATCAAAGGCGAAGATAGTGGCATATTGATTATGCACCATCGCTCTGGGGCGCAATCTATCTTAAATGGTAATCGCCTTGCAGATCACCCAACAGATAATTTGCGGCGCACGATGGGCGTGATGCAAATTGAGGGCGAAGCGGGCACGCTTGATATCAATGGTCGAGCCGAAATTACCTTTAGAGCGTTTGGTTCGATGGATATTTAACCCCTGCCTATCGAGGGCGAGGTTGATATGGACACATTTGGTGGTGGCTGTGTGAAAGCACTGAATGCCCATGTGATTGCAGCATCAAACGGCGAACGGCCGTTTGAAAACCAAGCCCATGATTATTTATCCGTCATAAAAGCAGGTGATGCAGCTTATAAATCTGCCGCATCTGGTACAAAAATCCATCTGAAACCTGAGGTGTAATATGTTTGCTGTATGCGTAAAATTTAAAATCCGACATGACTTTTGTGAAGCTTTTTTGCCGCTTATTACTGACAATGCAAAGGCATCATTGGACAACGAAGATGGCTGTCAATTATTTGACGTCTGCGTGGATAAAAATGATCGATGCAACATCTTTTTATATGAGCTTTATGATGATGAAGCAGCCTTTGCCACTCATCTTGCAACAGCGTATTTTAAAAGCTTTGATAAATCTGTTGCGCCGATGGTACAAGATAAGCAAGTTGATACGTATCATCGGCTATAGATTTTTATCAAGCATTCAAACAAAAATGCGGCCGCAAAAACGACCGCATTTTAATGTTTATTTATCTAAATGGGATGCAATTAGTAGCTATAACCAACACCTGATTCAAGCGCATTTGCGAGTGAGACTTGTGACCATGTGCCTTTACCGCCGCGTGCATTGATCTCAACAAGCTGTATGCGTGCTTGGTCCATCTGACCTTGCTCAACATAGCCTTGACCCATATATGAACGCGCAAGCAAGTTATCTGGATCAGCGGCAAGTGCTTGATTGTAATACTTCATGCCAAGCTCAACATCGCCAGCACGACGGTGGGTGAAACCATAATATGTCAACACACGAGAATCTGTTTGATCGCTCATAGAAGCAAGAACGGTTTGGGCTTGCGCATAACGACCAGAATAAGCTAGCTCGCGTGCCGCCTGATAACGGGCATCATCAGTCAGAAGATCACTTTTTGCGTCAAGGCACTCTTTTGTTTCTTTATCCCAAACTTTTCCGTCTTTACATTCAGTCGAGGTTTTTGTTTTCTTCGGTGCTTCGTCACTGGAAGAGCCGGCAGCAAAAGCTGCTGTTGTTGGAAGCGCAAGGGCTAAGGCGAAAATAAGAGCTTTCATAATATGATCTTTCGTTTGTGAAGCAGTTTTCAATATTAAGAACGTTTGAGGGGGCACATTCTTACAATTTACCAAGACGGTAACTGATAAATTGAAAACTGCAACCTTTTCAGTTTCATTGAGTTACAATAGGTATACGTATGGATAACGAAATTTATTCAAAAATAATTTCATTTTTTTATTTTATTTTAAATTTCGAATAAAAATCTTCTGCGATGCGTATAAGGCTATAGACTGCAGAATATGTTAAATCGGGTAGGTTTTAATGTTTGCAAAACTGACATACCAAAAGCGAGTTTTATAGGGTGACACCAAAGCAATTCAAGTCAGACATGATCGCGCTTTTGCCTCGGTTAAAGCGCTATGCGCTTACATTGACTAGATCTTCGCCAGATGCCGATGATCTATTGCAAGATACTGCACACAAGCGCTCTCAAACTGGAAAAAATATGATGCCACGCAACCACTCGACCGTTGGATATTTACAATTATGCGGAATTATTGGTTTAGCGAACAGCGCAAGCGCAAGATTAGACTTGGAGCCGGCCAGATGCCCATAGACGAGATGCACAATCTATCTGATGATAAAAATGCTGATGACACGCTTTATGCAAATCAAGTGGGCAAAATGGTGATGGATTTACCGAGCGATTTGTCTGAAACACTGCGGCTCGTTGCTAAAGAAGGTTTTAGCTATAAAGAAGTCGCGGCGTCCTTAAACATTCCGATTGGCACTGTTATGAGCCGCGTACACCGCGCGCGGAGTCTATTAAACGATGCTCTCCAAGCCAAAGGAGAAGCGATATGAGTGATTTATCCCTAAAACTTAGCGCCTATATCGATCATGAATTATCTGATGAAGACACCCGCGCGATTGAAGCATTGCTTGCAACAGATCCTTCGCTTGCAGCAGAACTTGATCAACTCATTGCAGCCAATGATGCGGCCATCGCTGAGTTTGATGAGGTTTTGGATGATCCTGTGCCAAGTTTTCTCATTGATATGATTGAAGATGCCGATCTTGATGATCATTCGATAAACGTGCCGCAAGCTGCAAATTCAAACAATAGCTGGCTGCCAGATTGGCGCTCAGCTGCTGCCGGAATATGTCTATTGGTCGCTGGTGGTTTTGCAGGTTACGTGATTAATGAGGTTAGTGGAAACAACGCTGATAGCGATAAGAGCGATCGCGTTCTTGTCGCGCAAAACGGCCCAAGCTGGCTGCAACTGGTTGCCGATTATCATGGGGTCTATGCCGGCCAAAAACGTCATTTGGTCGAAGTTGGTGCTGATGAGGCCGATCATATTGTGAAATGGCTTGGTAGTACAACAGGTGTTGGGTTTTCAATTCCTGATATTTCTGAAACTGGGTTTGAGTTTCAAGGGGCTCGATTGCTTGTTGTTAAAGGCATGCCTGTGGCGCAATTGATGTATACAAATGTTGATGGTGCTGTGGTTGCGATTTGTTTCCAGCAAGGAAAAACAGGGTCTATGATGGCCACCTCTGATCTCAACAAAAGCGTCATTAATGAGTTTGGCATTATCTCATGGAATGATCGATCTGCGAATTTCCTTGTGATTGGTGATGAAAACCAAGATAAATTGAGTGATATCGCAAACTTAGCTAAACTCACCATCTAAGGCGATCTTGTTTAACCACATCACGGAGACAGACCCTGTCTATTTCACTTTTAAAAACTTTGATTGCGATATCTGAGCAAGGTAGTTTTAGCGCAGCTGCTGATAAAGTTTTTGTCTCCCATGCTGCCGTTGGGCAACAGATGAAGCGGCTTGAAGATCAATTGCAAGTCAAACTGTTTGATCGCAGCAACCGTACGCCACAACTCAATGCATTGGGCAAAGCGCTGGTTCCCAAAGCTCAAGAAGTTGTGCTGGCATATGATCATATGTTGGATGATCTTGTGGGGACAGCGCAGCTGCATGGTGAGCTGATATTAGGTGCGGTTCCATCAACGATAAGAGAGCTTATTCCACGCGCGATTAAAAAGCTTATCGAAACCTATCCACAACTGCATATTCGCGTTGTTCCTGGCCTATCAGAAGATTTGCACGAACAGGTCGAACGTGGTGCGCTGGATGCTGCGGTTTTGGCTTTGCCTGCGCGCATTGGCACTCATTTGAATTGGCGTACTTTTGTTGAAGAAGAATTGGTTTTGCTTGCCGCTCCTCAGATTGAAGAAACAGATCCCGTTAAACTGATCAAAACAATGCCCTATATCAGCCACACGCGCCGGGCCTCGATTGCACTTCTTGCGGAGGAATGGTTGGTCAAAAACAATATTACTGTGCAGCCATCGATGGAAATGGAATCGCTTGAAACATTAACCAGCATGATCTCGCATAATCTGGGTGTTTCGATTGCGCCTAATATGTGTGTTCCGGATAGGATTTTTAACGAACTGACCAAAATCCCGTTGAACATGGGTGGCCATAGCGCTCAAACTGGAAGGGTCCTGGGCATTTTGATGCGCGATAATTGCCCTAAATTTACCTTGGTGGATCGACTGTTGGATACGCTTGAACAGATCGTTGATGACGAGAAAAACGCGTCGAATTAAGTAAAGAAAAATTTTACTTAATCTTAAAATTCTTTTAGTTGAATTAAATATCATTTTAGATGATAAACATTTATCCAAATCTTATAGGGGCCGAGCATTCGTGCCGGTTGTGAAAAATATGTCTGTAGATGATAAAATAGTTGCCGATTTCGTGAACAACGATATCGAATTTGTAACGACAGTGCCATGCAAGCAATTGGCTGGCGTTATCGACAAAATTGAGGCTAGTAAGGATATCTATCATATCCCTTCTAACAAAGAAGATGAAGGCATGGGCCTTTGTGCTGGTGCTTACATGGGCGGCAAACGTCCTGCGATCATCATGCAAAACACTGCGATTGGTGTCACGGTCAACACATTGGTGACATTGACACAATATTACCGCATGCCTTTGCCGATGCTGATTAGTTATCGCGGCGAATTGGGCGAGCCAGTTGCTTGCCAAGTTGAAATGGCTGTTCACACAAAAGCACTTCTTGATCAGCTTCACATTCCAACATTCCACTTCCACAAAGAAGACGATGTTGAAGAGCTTGATAAGATCCTCAAATACACATTCATGTGCAACAAACCTGTTGCCATTTTGACTGATGCTTCATTCTGGAAGGGATATTAATATGATCCGCTCTGACATTATTAAAGAACTTATCCCAGTTATTTCTGATCAATTGATCGTTTGTAACATTGGCCTACCGAGCCAAGAATTGCATTTGTTAGATGACCAAGCCAGCAACTTCTACATGCTTGGCACAATGGGTCTTGCATCGTCGATTGGCTTGGGCCTCGCGCTTGCACAAGACAAAAAAGTTATCGCGATTGATGGTGACGGTTCTGTTTTGACAAACTTTGGTACTTTGCCAACAATTGCCAACAATGTTGCAGATAACTATATCCTGCTTATCATTGATAATGGTAGCTATGGTTCAACCGGTGATCAGCCAACTTATGCTGGTAAGAAAACATCGTTGACTGCTGTTGCAAAAGCCTGTGGTTGTGAGAATGTGATTGAATGTTCTGCTGAGGAAACACCTGCTGTTGTGAAAGCCGCTCTTGAAGGCGACAAAATGACAATCATTGTGAGCAAGTGCGAATCTGGCAACATCAAAGTTCCAGTGATTACTATGGATCCTGTTGTTATTCGTGATCGCTTCATGAAAGAAGTTGCATCATAAAACGCCTGATTTAACTTGGTGAGGATTTTTATCCTTATGTAATTAATTACTTACATAAAGAAAGATATATAATGCTCACCAATTCAGACATCCATTCCTATGAAGATGCGAGGCGCTTGGCTAAAAAGCGCCTCCCTCGCATGATTTTCGATTATATCGATGGTGCAGCTGGTACCGAACATGGCGAACACCTCAACCGCAACGCCATCAGAGACATACGTCTTCAGCCTCGAATTCTCAACAATGTTGAAAAACGCAGCATAAAAGTCGATCTTTTTGGCGGCAAAGCTGGTTTGCCTTTTGGCATTAGTCCAATGGGCATGTGCAATTTAGCGCGGCATGATGCTGATAGGTTATTGGCGCAATTTGCAGCCGAACATCACGTCCCCGTTGGCGTCTCAACAGCTGCCTCCACATCACTTGAAGACATGATCACCTATGCTGATGGCCACGCATGGTTTCAGCTTTATTTCAGCGGCAATAAAGAAGCATCATTCAAGCTGATTGATCGGGCTAAAGCATCTGGATATAAAACGCTGGTTTTAACAGTTGATGTGCCCGAAGTTGGCCGCAGGCCTCGTGAGCTAAGACGTGGATTTAAAATGCCTTTTAAAATTGGTATTCCGCAATTTATAGATTTTGCACTCCATCCTGAATGGTCGCTTTCAACGCTTTTCAAAGGCAAACCAGAGCTTGCTAATTTTGGCGGAAAATTTGGTGAATTTGACCGCACAAGCAGCCGTGCTGGGGCAGACTGGGCTTTGCTCAAAGAAATCCGCGACAGATGGCAGGGTAATCTTGTTATCAAAGGTGTTTTAAGCCCAATTGATGCTGTTAAGTTGAAAAATGCTGGCGCTGATGCCATCCAAGTTTCAAGCCATGGTGGGCGACAATTAGATAGCTCACCTGCGCCAATTAACGCACTTCGCGAAATTCGTAAAAGTGTCGGTGATGACTTCACATTGTTTTTCGATAGTGGATTGCGTTCCGGCGAAGATATCATCAAAGCCTATGCCTATGGTGCAGATTATGCTTTTCTTGGGCGACCATTTTCCTATGCAATTGCCGCAAATGGCAAAGCTGGACTTGATCAATATGCATCATTACTTGCCAGCGATATCAGCGTAACGTTAGCCCAACTTGGCCTAACTGAAATGTCTGATGTGAATGATGATATTTTGTGTAAGTACTAACTTACTTTTATATCCAAATAGTCCAAAATAAAACCTGCTATGGCCTCAACATCATTGATGTCAAAACACGGCAATGCAGCATCGATAGGCACATCACTTGCATGGGCTACCAAACCTGAAATTTTCTGTGTTCCTTTATTGCTGAGGCTTTGTGCACGATGGGTTTGGATCTTTGGAAAATCTTCAGATTTAAACCCTTCAACCAAGATAATATCAACGGGCTTCATTTTACTCAAGAGATCCGTCAGATCAGGCTCTGTTGCGCCCTTATCGACCTCGTGCATCAACACAAATCGCGCAGAGGACGACAACATAACTTCTTGTGCGCCCGAACTTCGGTGCTTAAAGCTATCTGTTCCTGGCTGATCCACATCAAAATTATGATGCGCATGTTTTATGCTGGATACATTCAAACCTTTTGCAGTCAAATTTGCAATAAGCGCCGCAGTTAAGGTGGTTTTCCCTGAGTTTTTCCAACCCGATATTCCAAATAACTTTTGAGATTTAGACATAATCACCTTTATCAAAGAGCTGCTGAACCTCTTTCCAATCATCTTGCGTATTCACATTCATAAATGGATCAGGCATAAATGGATCAGGCATAAATGGTTCAGGGTTTTGATTTTCAATATTGAACCGCCCCCATTTTTGCGATCTTACAAAGGTCATGACTTTCCGGTTATCAGGATCCGACAAAAATATATCTAAGCTTGTCACGCACTTGACTGGCCAAAGACCAAACAAGGGCTGCGGATAACCATCGTAAAACGGCACAGTAATCTCGTCATATTGAGCTGTACTGAGCAATCTCTCAACAATATCAGTTGGGAAAAAAGGTGCATCAGTTGGCGCGGTTATTATATGGGTGATGTCTGGTTTGTTTTGCGCAATCCATTTCATAACAGATAGCAGTCCAGATAATGGCCCCTCGCCTTGATCCATTTCATCCGGAACAACGGCATCTGCAAGGCCATTAGGGAGATCAACATCACCGTTGATGTTCAAGATGATCTGAACTGTTTGGTCTTTTAAACGATGAGCTGCACGCAACAGCAAAGATTGGCCACCAAGCTCTAGCCAAAGCTTGTCTTGCTCGCCCATTCGGTGGGACTGACCGCCGGCGATCACAACGCCAATGAGTGAGGATTTAGAGAATTGCAATTGAGCTCTTTCACGTACAAAAAATTAATTGAACTGCCATAACGCGTTTTATGTTAAATTATAAGCATCAATTGATGCGACAGAACACCCACTAAATCATATTATATCATTAAAACACTAGACATAGCATAGCAGAATACCTACCTGTAAATTGAATAGGATAAAGCCCTAAAAGCAGAAATGAATTTAGTTTTATGACCACACCTTCGTCAACCAGTTCTCAATCAAATGATACACCCAAAGATATCCGCGTTTCTAGAGAACGTGGGATCATGACCCTTGTTTATCATGATGGGACTGAAGGTGAATTATCAGCAGAATATCTGCGGATTTCATCGCCTTCCGCTGAAGTCATGGGCCATGGCCGCGGACAAGAAGTTCCACAAATCGGCAAACGCAATGTTCTGATTACAAATATCGAACCTGTGGGCCGTTATGCCATTCGTATCGTTTTTTCTGATAGTCACGATACGGGCATTTTTAATTGGCCTTACCTTCGTGAACTCATCATGAATAGAGATGAAAAATGGTCTAAATATATCAATGATCTCAATAGTAAAAATCTATCTCGCGACGAACACTAGCGCAAGTCAAGATGACAGGACAAAGCATGCCCGACATAACAAGCCAAGCCGTATTAGACTGCCTTAAAACAATCAAAGGTCCCGACCTTGAGGGAGACCTTGTCTCGCTCGGTCTCGTCAGCCCGATCATGATTGATAAGGGTAAAGTGATTTTTTCAATCACAGTTCCTTCTGATAAAACTGAACAATTGGAGCCAATGCGACTAGCTGCACAAAAGGCTGTCAGCGAATTAGATGGCGTTACATCTGCAATGGTGATTTTCACAGCAGAACATGCAGGCGGTTCATCATCTGGCCAGCGCCCAACAGCATCCGCCACGCCTCCTAAATCTGCAGCACCTGCCAGAAGCGCAGAAGCACGTCAGGCTAAAAACAGTGCGCCGGTTCCAGGCATCAAATCCATCATTGCAGTAGCATCAGGTAAAGGCGGCGTTGGTAAATCAACGACATCAGTCAACCTTGCCATTTCGCTTGCAAAGCTTGGCCAAAAAGTTGGTATTTTAGATGCCGATATTTATGGACCATCCATGCCGCGCCTTATGGGTATCAAAGACCAGCCAACAGTTAACGGCAAAATCCTATCGCCGCTTGAAGGCCATGGCATTAAAGTTATGTCTATGGGCTTTTTGGTTGATGAAGAAACACCAATGATCTGGCGTGGGCCAATGGTTATTTCTGCGCTTAATCAAATGTTGCGCGAAGTGGCTTGGGGCAATCTTGATATCTTGGTTGTTGATATGCCTCCTGGCACAGGTGACGCACAATTGACGATGTCGCAAAATGTACCACTAGCTGGTGCCGTGATTGTTTCAACGCCGCAAGATATTGCGCTTATTGATGCTCGTAAGGGCCTGAATATGTTCCGCAAAGTTGATGTACCTATCTTGGGTATTATTGAGAATATGAGCACGTTTATCTGCCCTAAATGTGGTGAGAGATCAGAGATCTTTGGCCATGGTGGGGCCCGTGATGAGGCAGAACGCGTTGGCGTTCCTTTCTTGGGCGAAGTTCCATTGCACATGGCTATCCGCGAAAACTCTGACAGTGGCACACCAATTGTGACCTCTGAGCCAGATGGACCACACGCAAAAATATACACTCAAATTGCGAAAAACGTATTGGAAAAACTTGAAGGTTCTGGTTTTGAAAGCCAAGCGCCAAGCATTACATTTGAATAATCGTCATAAATAACAAAGCAGGGTGCGACAATCTACTCACACCCTGCGACCAAAGGGTAAGTTGTATTTAGGTTAAATTAGGCTCAGCATTGGATAAGATTATTTTAGATCTCTTATAGGGGTATCTGTTTTGTTTGACGCCTTCTCAGCTGAATTACTTGCCCGTTGGCAATTTGCTTTTACTGTTTCGTTCCACATCATCTTTCCTGCCTTTTCCATTGGATTGGCAAGTTATCTCACCGTATTGAACGCTTTATGGCTCAAGACGAAAGATGAAACATATCTAGCGCTCTTTAATTATTGGAAAAAGATATTTGCCGTCGCCTTCGGCATGGGTGTCGTGTCTGGCATTGTTATGGCCTATCAATTTGGAACCAATTGGTCGGTCTTTGCAGATAAAACAGGACCAATCTTAGGCCCGCTTATGGCCTATGAGGTTCTCTCTGCGTTTTTCTTAGAAGCTGGATTTTTGGGCATTATGTTGTTTGGCCGTAGCCGCGTTGGTGAACGCTTGCATATGTTTGCCACGTTCATGGTGGCATTTGGCACGCTAATGTCAGCTACATGGATTTTATCGGTGAACTCATGGATGCAAACACCGGTTGGTTATGGCATCAATGATGTTGGGCAGTTTGTGCCAGAAGACTGGTTGGCAATCGTGTTCAATCCGTCCTTCCCGTATCGTCTCACACATATGGTGATTGCAGCCTTTTTGACCACAGCTCTGGTTGTTGGCGCTGCCGGTGGTTTACATCTTTTAAAAGATACAAAAGACAAACACGGACGCCGCATGTTCTCAATGGCAATGTGGATGGTTGCCCTTGTCGCGCCTGTTCAAATTCTTGTTGGCGATCTTCATGGTTTGAACACGCTTGAACATCAGCCCGTTAAAGTCATGGCGATGGAAGGTCATTATGATAGTTATCCGAATGGTGCGCCGCTGATCTTGTTTGGTATTCCAAACAGTGCGGAAAAACGTATCGATTACAAAATTGAAATACCAAATCTATCAAGTCTTATCCTCAAACATGATCTGTACGCACCTTTGGATGGTTTAGACACAATTGCGGATGAAGATGAGCCTCCGATTGGTATTGTTTTTTGGAGCTTCCGTGTCATGGTTGGTCTTGGATTTGCTATGCTGGGTCTTGGTCTCTTTAGTTTAATCCTGCGATATCGTGGTACTTTATACAGCCAAAACTGGATGCATCGCGCAGCAATATTCATGGGGCCAATGGGCTTTGTTGCAGTCCTTGCAGGTTGGGTGACAACTGAAGTTGGCCGTCAACCATTTACGGTCTATGGTTTGTTGCGCACCTCGCAATCACTTGCGCCCGTTGAAGCGCCCGCGGTTGCTGCATCGTTAATTGCTTTTATTGTGGTCTATTTCTTTGTCTTTGGTGCCGGTACATTTTACATCTTACGCATGATGTCAAAACCCGTTTCCGCGCCACAAGCAAACCTTGATGCAGGACCAATCCGCGCCAGCGGTATTACGCCAGCACAACAAGTTGTGGCCAGCTCCACATCATCGAAACGTTAGGACACAATTATGGAATTTGATCTTGCATTTATCTGGGCTGGAATTATTGCATTTGCTGTTCTAACCTATGTCATTTTAGATGGCTTTGATCTGGGGCTTGGCATTTTATTTCCGTTTGCCAAAACCGATCTTGATCGAGATATGATGATGAACTCTGTTGCACCTGTGTGGGATGGCAATGAAACATGGCTTGTTATGGGTGGTGGCGGTTTGTTCGCTGTTTTCCCGCTCGCTTATGCAGTTATTATGCCTGCGCTTTACATGCCGATAACACTAATGCTTTTGGCACTTATCTTTCGCGGTGTTGCGTTTGAATACAGATGGCGGACGGCAAAATGGAAATATGTTTGGGACCGAGCCTTTTTCTTTGGCTCCCTGTTGGCAGCATTTACCCAAGGTATTGCGCTTGGTGCTCTGGTTCAGGGCATTGAGATTGCCGAGCGCGCTTATTCGGGCGGTTGGTGGGATTGGCTTACTCCATTCTCAATTCTCACCGGAGTTGCTGTTGTCATAGGCTATTGCCTATTGGGCGCAACATGGTTGGTGTTGAAAACAACAGGTGAGTTGCAAGCACAAATGCGCAGTTTCTCAATAAAATTTGGTATTGCCACCCTGTTTTTTATTGGCGTTGTCAGCATCTTTACGCCGCTGCAAGACCCGGTTTATTTCCAACGTTGGTTTGATATGCCTGGCCTGTTGTTCACAGCAATTGTTCCAGCTTTATTGGCTTTTGCATCATGGCAATTATTCTCCAGCCTGAAAAAAGACAATGATCTTATTCCATTTTTGGCGTCACTGGGTCTGTTTGTCATAAGCTTCATCGGCATTGGTATTAGTTTTTATCCAAATATCGTTCCGCCATCTCTGACAATTTGGCAGGCGGCAGCTCCGGATGAAAGCCTATCTTTCGCACTTGTTGGAACGGCAATTTTGCTACCGATTATTTTGTTCTACACAGGCTATGCCTATTGGGTTTTCCACGGAAAAGTCGATCCTGAAGAAGGGTATCATTGATATGTCCGAGACATCAAAAGAGCCAAGCACGTTAAAGCGCGGTATGTGGTTTGTTTTGATTTGGTGTGCAGGGGTCGCAACATTGGCGGTCGTTGCTTATGCCATTAAATGGGCGATTATGTAGTGTAAAACAACACTGTCATCAGGCGATTATTGGCGCTGTATCACAATGCCAAATAATCGTCTCAACGCCAGCAAAACTTGCCATTCGATCTAGTTCAGCGGATAGTTTTTTTGATCGTGCATCGGTCCATTTCATGCCACTTTCAGCCCAGAGATTGAGAATATTCAACTGGTTTTTATTGCGGTCGGCTTTAACCTCAATCCGACCAACAAAACGATCATTTTCCAAAATGGGGAAGACATAATAGCCCCATTTTCGTTTTGCAGCTGGCACGAACATTTCAACGCGATATTCAAAACCAAATAGCTTTTCAAGCCGAATACGATCTCGAATTGCCGGATCAAATGGGTTTAGTACCCGCAAGCGCGACGTTGGTGCCTGAAGCGCATCAAGACGATTCACTATATTTTTTAATGCATATGCCTCAACGATTGATCCATCAAAGCTCTCGACATCCACTTTGACAAGCTGATCAACATTTTTATCCAGCCAATCCTTAACCTCTTTCAGATCAACAGCTTCCCAAAACTTTTGAATTTCCTTGGGTGTCCCAAATCCAATGCGTTCTAAAGCTGCTCGGCAAAGCCAATCAATTTGTTTGGAATCAGTTACCTCTTCTGCCCATAAGTGTGCTGGGAAAACATTGCTTGCGAGATTATAGAATTTGGTAAAATTGACACGGTGGCAAGTCGCAAGTTCGCCTGCATACCACATATAATCTAGCGCAAGTTTATGTGGTGGTCGCGCCCACATTTGTTTGGTGCCTTTCACTTTTGTATCAAAGGCATGGGTCGATAAGGCCCCTTCGCGCTCAATGCGCAATTTGATGTCGTTTCGGCCAGCCTCATCCGTCATGCTTTTAAACCAGCCTGATCGATCAATCAGTTCTTTGCGGCGTCTAAACTGTCTGCGCCACATGGGGATGAATTCCATTGGCAACACAGAGGCATCATGGGTGAAATGTTCAAATATCGCGCGATCTTTTGCCAATAACTTATCAAGCATTGGTTCTCTGTAGTTTTGGTTTCGGCTCCAAAGAATATGGTGATGGGCGCGAGATACGACTTGGATCGTGTCGAGCTGAACAAAGCCAAGCGCGCGGATAATCGCCATCACATCCAGCTCGCCCGTTGGCGCTGTGCCAAGGCCATTGGTCGAAAGCCATAAAGCCCGTGCCTGCTTATTGCTGATCTGAATATTATCCAAGGCTTAGCTCTCTTTCACGATACCAAATCATTTTGATATGATACTAGTAGGTCGCCCGCCCGCCCGATAGGTCAAATACGCCAGCGGTTGTGAAGCTATTCTCATCCGATACTAACCACGCAATCATATTTGCTGCTTCTTCGACCTGCAAGAAGCGGCCACGCGGAATTTTGGACAACATATAATCGATATGCTCTTGGCTCATCTGATCGAAGATACGTGTTTTGGCTGCCGCTGGGGTCACGCAATTCACAGCAATATCTTGATCAGCATGCTCTTTACCCAAGGATTTGGTCAATGCGATGACGCCCGCTTTGGCCGCCGAATAGGCGGACGCATTGGGGTTGCCCTCTTTACCTGCGACAGATGCAATGTTTAAGACCCGGCCATAGCCGTTGGCACTCATGCTTTGCAGCACTGCTTTATTGACAATGAACGTTCCATTGAGATCGACATCAATAACCTGACGCCATGCATCGACATCATAATCGATGACTTTATCATTTGGCCCTGTGATACCCGCGCTATGCACTAATGCCGTGACGGGTCCGAGCGCGTCTTCTATTTGTTTCAAAGCGTCAGCCACCATAACCTCATCAATGACATCAACCTTACACATAATATGTTTGATGTCGGCTAGGTTTTGCGCGGCGATCGCCATCGCAGCGTCGTCCATATCCCAAATGGCGATTGAAAATCCTTGTTTGGCCAAACGTTCTGCTGTTGCAAAACCAATACCCTGCGCGCCACCTGTGATGACAACCACGTTGTTTCTTGACATATTATTCTCCTCTTAGAGCCTTTAAATAAATCCGGTGTCTAGTCCGGTTGATTAGGACCCACAACACCACTGATGAGATTGCTTGACCATAGCTTTTGTAAAAATCCCACACGATTTGCTTCAATCTCAGCTTTCATCACATCAATCTCGACTTTTCTTTGTCGCGCCATTTCAACGGCTCGCATCGGCGTGACCTCAACAAACCGCAATTTGTTGCCTGTGCGCAATTGCACCAAACGATCTTGATCTCGTGAAATCACTGTTGCTATTTTTGGATAGCCACCCGTTGTTTGATGATCGGCCAATAAACAAATGGGATCTCCATGCCCCGGCACCTGCAACGACCCACGAGCGATAGGTTCTGATGGCATATCGAGCGCTTGGTTTATCTCTAATTTGGCACCTTTTAAACGAACACCCATTCGGTTATATTCACTAGTTAACTCATATTCAGTTAATAGCAATGAAGTCTTTGATTTATCAGTAAAATAACGATCTTGCGGCCCCATAACAATATGCATATCACGGCTTGGTTTTAAACATTCTGGATCATAAAATGGACCACTTGCATTTTCTAATACCTTAGGGTCTTCAATTTTTATAATATCGCCTTGGGTAAAGGATGCTCCACATAGGCCCGAGCCCATATGTGTGGATTGACTACCAAGCCAGCTTTGCGCGTTTAATTGACCTGCGAAAGCTAAATAGGCCCAGCTTCCCCAAACACCTGTTCGTATTCTCAGTTTTGAACCAACACTTATTGTAAACATCGACCATGGTGCCAGTTCTTGACCGTCAAGATTAATTTCAAAGCAACCGCCAGCAACGCAAGCTGTGACTTCCCCTTCCACGCATGTGAGTGTTAATCCACCGAGTGAAATTTCAATTGCGGGTCCAGTTTCAGGGTTACCAATTACAAAATTGGCCATTGCGTGGCTCAACCTGTCCATTGGTCCGGCCTCAGTCACGCCATATCGCATATAGCCAATACGCCCCTTATCTTGAACGCTGACAAAGGGTCCAACTTGATCGATTTTGAAGACTGCGTTCAATTTGACCTCACAACCTGCTTTGACGAAGAAAATCAGCTTCGCTGAGTTGAAAAAATTCGACGCTATCGCCAATATTAAATAAAAATGGCTTTTCAGACCCCGTTTGCAATGGTGTTTTTGCCGTGCGGCCAATCACCCACCAGCCCGTTGGCATAACTACCGTTGTGATGAGGCTTTGGGGACCTGCGATCATCACAGCCCCTTTGGGTATGTTCATTTGTGGCGCTTGTTTACGCGGTATTTGAAGCGCTTCAGGCACACCACCTAAATACGCATATCCGGGCGCAAACCCGTACATATAGACTTTGTATTGACCAGAGGTATGATGCTTGATCACATCATCTTCTGACATATTGAGCGTTTGCGCCACTTCTGACAGATCAGGTGCAAATTGCCCCTCATAACAGCTTGGTATCTGCCAATGTTGGGCTTTGTCTTTTGCCAAGCCTTGTTTGCCAATTAACGGCTTTATATGTTCGCAAACACTTACGTAATCTGTAACCAGAGGGTCATAACCGATATAAACCGATGCATAAGCAGGGATTGCTTCCACAAAGCCCTTCATCTGGCTTTGCAATACATTATCATCAAAGTTTAAAACGCTTTGATGAATGTCATCGTCGATCACATCTCCAAATTCAACCAGAATGCCGGTATCTGCAATGGGCCTGATTTGATAATCTACCACTATGCGCCTCGCCTCATAAACGGTTCAACCGTCAGACCATGGGCGATCAATGCTGATTTGATAATATACCCCATTTCAACCGCATGAGGGTTGTCGCCATGGATGCAGATTGAATGTGCGTCAAGACTTACAGATCCACCAGTAAGTGTTGGCATTTTCCCTGTCTCAAAAAACTTAATCAGTCGATCACACGCCTCTTTAGGGTCTGTGATCATTGCGCCCTCTTTTGACCGCGGTACCAAATTACCATCATCACCATAGCCGCGATCGGCAAAGATTTCACAATAATATTCAAGATCGGCTTCTTTAGCTGCAACTTCAAGCTGGGTGCCAGAGACTGCCAAAATTGCGCAATCTGAATGGGCTGTTTTAATGCCTTTGACAATGGCACGCGCCACATCAATGTCAACTGACGCCCAATTTGATAAGGCGCCATGGGCTTTGACATATTCAATTTTTGTGTTCGCAATTCCAGCCAGACCTTTGATCGTGCCTACTTGTGCTGCAATCAGATATTCAACTTCCGTTGCTGTTAAGGGCAGCACCCTACGGCCAAAGCCTTGCTTGTCTTCAAAACCGGGATGCGCGCCAGCGACTACATTTTTATTACGCGCGATGCCAAGTGTATCAACCATCGTTTTATGATCGCCAGCATGACCACCACAGGCAATATTTGCACTTGTGATGATATCCATCATTTGATTGTCCGCACCCATAGTCCAAGGTCCAAAACTTTCGCCCAAATCAGCGTTCAAATCTATGCTTGTCATCAACAGCTCCCATAGTTTCTCATGTTAATGCTCTTGATGAAAAGCACAAGTGAAATTTGCCCAATTTACGGCTATTTAAATTATCTGTTTTTCCATGCTTTTCGCAGCCACATAAAGCTTAAGGCAACGCCCACAACAGCAATTAGAATGCCAATATTATTGGTTGCGATATCTGCTATGCTGGATAATTGTCCAGCGAAGAAATACCCCAAAAAGACGCAACCCATTGTCCAACCGATAGCGCCAATGGTTGCAGACATGGCAAAACCTTGCCACTTAAATCCTGTCGCACCACAATTATAGCTCACCCAAGGCCCTGCCGGACTTGCAACTGTTCGGCTTAAAATGATTGCTGAATAACCGCGTTTTTCAAGCAAGTTTTCGCCCTTGCCGATCAGAGATGCCAACCATTTATGGCCCTTTGCTTTGGTGATGAGCTTGGGCCCTCCATAACGAGCAATTGCAAACGCGAGCTGATCACCAAATATGAAACTCAGCAATGTCACCACCACCACATGCCAAAGCGTTAGATCTCCCGTTGCAGCAAACCCACCTGACGCAATCGCGATCATTGATGAGGGCAAAGGAATTCCTAAACAAGCCACCGTGATGACCAAAAAGACCACCAACAGCCCATATTGGGGAATAAGCGCCAATACATAATCGGTCATGATTTTGGTTCCGATTTTGCGTCTGCAGCCTTTTTCTGAGGTGGGTCTTTGCGCTCTTTTGGTTTTTTCATTTCCAATGAAGCTTGATGTTCAGCTTGTGCAGCATCCACCTTGATCTGCAATTCATCCATTGTCATATCAAGGTCTTCTAGTACCTTTGTGAGCGGTTTTTGTTTATCAATTTTTGGGCGCAATCCCATAACGTCATCAACAATTTGTGGCGGTAAGTCATAGGACATCACAACGTATTTTGGCGTCATCCATGCTTCAAGCGGTTGGTTTTGGTGTTTGGGATCGGCAAAATAAATCAAATTGGCAATGAAGCCAGACGAGAAAAACAACAGGGCAATAACGGATACCAACAACACACCCACGGGCAGCGTGTTCTTTTTTAAAAACGACAGAAAAGACGGACGTGGTTTAGATGGCGAATTCAACGAAAATACCTCGGCTCTTTGCGTCTTAGTGCTCTAAACCTATTCTTGAGGAACTTCAATAGTGGATGGACGCTCTAAACCTTAACCAAAACACAGAAAATACTCGCATTTTTCTGCGTAAATGCTAACGATAAGCCATATTATACATCTATATTCTAAACAGCTCGCAATTTCTGCAAGGAACAAAATGTCGCCCATAGAACCACTTCAAGCTTCACAAAAACCACGCCTTTTCATTATCATGGGCGTTGCTGGTTGTGGCAAATCCACCATTGGTGATGGCTTGGCAGATCAGCTGAGTGCGATCTATAAAGATGGTGATGATTTTCACCCTCAAAGTAACATTAATAAAATGAGCGATGGCATTGGCCTAACTGATGAAGATCGATGGCCATGGCTTAAAATTGTTGCGCAGGACATGGCTCAACTTGATGGTCAGGTCTTTATGGGCTGTTCAGCACTTAAACGTAGCTATCGAGATTATATAACCGAACAAGCTGGAGAGCCTGTTTTGTTTATTCATTTGGCAGGGTCAAAACAGCTGATCTTGGGTCGGATGGCAGCGCGTGTTGGTCACTTCATGCCAACGGCGCTTCTTGATAGCCAATTTGCGACTTTGGAAGTACCAACCGCAGATGAATTAGCTATTTCGGTGGATATATCGCCCGACGCAGCCAGTATTATTGATGATATCAAAGCTCAAATCAGCTAGAAACGCAGTAAACCGATAAATCTTGATCAAAACAGTCTGTTTAATGGTTATTTAAGCATCTAAATTGCACTTTTCTTAAACCTATTCCTCCATTCTAAATCGGTATGTTATATTTGGGAATGGCAACATAATAGTATGAAGAAAAATGAAGCGATCAAGACAGGTCTTGATGAGAGCATTGCGATATCAGCGCAGGCTTCATCACAAACACCTCCAGATATTGACACTTTGTCAGCAATAAAAGTTGCTGCCGAACCCGCATTTGATTTCAGATCAGATGAATATCGAACCTTGTTTGAAGCCTCGACCGCAACAGCATTTCAGGGCCCTGATTGGTTACACGAGTTTTATGAAACACTTGCCCCTAGTTGTAATGCTGAAAAAATTATCATCACAGGGCGAGATCTAGCATCAGGGAAATTGCATTTTGTATTGCCGCTGATCCAGCGCCGGATGAAGGGCATTTGTTTGCTTGAATCTGCCGATCTTGGCGTATGTGATTATTCCTGCCCTGTGATCGAGCCATCATCACGTGACCTCCTTGATACAAAATCAGATCTTCACTCAGATATTGCTAAAGCCATTGGCCGCTTTGATATTTTGCGATTAAAAGCTATCCGGAATGGGAGCCAAGATTTATGGGGATTGTTTTTCAAAGGCCAAGCTCTTCAATTAGATTTTAGCTCTCACGAGGTTATTTTAGACAAGCCTTTTGACGAATGGCGTACTGAGAATTTTGATAAAAAACATCGCACAAACCTGAATTACAGAATGCGTCGTTTTCATAAAAAACATACTGAAATCACATTTGAAACGGTGCCAGATGATCAGGTTGGCGCTGTAATTGACAAGATTCAACAACTTCGTGTTGGCCGGTTTGTTGGCGACCCGATCCAGCATACCTGCACGCGTAAATTCTACCGAGCCGTTGCCATTAAAGGCCAAA
The DNA here is from genome assembly GCA_963974325.1 of uncultured Rhizobiaceae bacterium. Classification (GTDB taxonomy): domain Bacteria; phylum Pseudomonadota; class Alphaproteobacteria; order Rhizobiales; family Rhizobiaceae; genus Lentilitoribacter. Next base: position 1,278 of record CAXBCW010000045.1, on the reverse strand, counting down.
CCGGTCAATTTTCCAAAACCCATCAATTGATGGCAGATGGCAAGTTTGTAGGCGCAATGTTTGGCCTGACTTATAATGGTCGCCACCACGGTATGTTGATGGCGTGTGACTATGAGAAATACGGTGAGTTTGCACCTGCTTTCAACATGATCGATATGTTAATGGCCAACTGGCAAAAAGAAGGTGGCAATGTTATCGACTTTGATATTGGTGATGAGCCCTACAAGCCAAAGTTTGGTACCAAACCAATTAAGCTGTTTCGAATTTTAAGAGCCAATAGCATTCTTGGAACGCTTGCTTTAAAGATTTGCCAATTAACAGGCAAAACCTTTTAAAAGCATACTCTTGCATCCAAGCACCTGTTTTGATACCAAAACTCACTTGTATTTGCGCAAATCCGCATTAAGTCTGGGTCTAACGGTCACTCCCCTAACGCCGGCCCCTCACCAAGTGAATTTGATATGCAAAAACTCCTATATATTACTGGTCTTCGCCTTGGTACATGCCTTTTTGGGTTCCTCATTATCTATTTTATAGTTGGGCTCGAACGCTTTTGGGACAAAGTGGGTGGTGATCCCGATATGGGCGCTGTTGATTTTGCCAATGTGCAACGAACACAAACGCCAAATCAATATTTGGCTTGCCCAGAAAACCTGTGTGCTGAAAGCCGAGACATCATCGCGCCAATCTTTAATATGCCTGTTGATGTGCTACAGAATAAAGTACGAGCACTGCTAATCAGCGATGACAATATCAAACTCGTTGCAGACCTTACAAGCGACCGATCAGAACGTTATCTTGCCCGAGCACCGTTTCTGAGATTTCCAGACACAATCAACGTGCAATATTTCGAACTAACAAACAACACATCAACAATCGCAATTTTCGCCCGCGCCAAACTAGGCCAAAGCGATTTAGGCGCTAACAAACAACGGATTATGACGTTGCTTGCGCAATTGGCTGAGTGATAAAATGTTGGAATTTTTGGGTTTTGCTCTCGCTGCAAAGCACTGAGAAGACAGGGTAACGAACATAGAGGAAACCTGCATACAGGATGACACCTTTTGGATATTTGTAACCAATAAAGTCGATTATGAAAATCTCAATTTGAATAGACGCTGAGCTATAGATCTATTACAAAACCAAAATCTGAAAACGAACCCTTAGTTTGTGCTTACTTTTTACCGCAACACATCGCATTTTCGGCCCCATTTCTGCTTCACATGAGATCGCCGGAGCAATAATCCACCAATGAATCGGCGCATTTGTAGCGTTGAG
>CAXBCW010000044.1:0-25403 GCA_963974325.1 uncultured Rhizobiaceae bacterium | reverse complement strand
ACTACGTTTGGTAATCACATAGGGTAGTTCTTCTTCATCAAAACCATTGCTCTCAATATTCAAAAAATCATTCCTCCATCTGCAGCAAAACCAACTTAGTCAAATGAAAGAGTGATCATGCTGAGCCACATATTGATTTGGCTAGCATGAGAGTTACAGAACAAATACAAATAGTTTTTACGAGCATTGCTCAGCACATTTGAAAGCGTTCAAAACACCACTGTGCTAGCTGTGTGCTAGATTGTTGCCAGCTAAAAACAAAATCAACCAGTCATTTGAGCAAGCACAAGATGATACGAAAACACACCAAAATACCGCGCTCCAAAAAAGCGTAAGGGTAGGTGACTGTGCTAGAACTGTGCTAAATTCAAAAACGTAAGTTCCTAAGCTATTGAAAACACTGACGTCAAAATGTGCAAAATTGGACTGTGCTAGTTATGTGCTAGCAAAATCAGTGTGTAGAGCAAAAATGCTCTTTTATATAACCTACTGATATTGTTTGGAAAAATTGGAGCGGGTGAAGCGATTCGAACGCTCGACCCTAACCTTGGCAAATATGGTAAACCAGTATTTATATCAGTTAAATCATTGGCTTATTTTTGCTGTACTAGCAGTGTGCTAGAAAATACTTATTATCGTTTTACACCAACAAGATGGTCACGTGTTACGATTGCCTCTAAATCTTTGGCATTCATCGTTCCAATATCAGCTGGGGTTTGGGGTAGCACTAAATAGCGCATGTCTGCATTGCTATCATGGACAATCAATTGAATGTTTTCTGGTAAATCTAACCCGAATTCGCGCAAAACACTACGAGGCTCACGCACGGCCCTAGCACGATAAGCTTTGGAAATGTACCACGATGGTGGCTGACCTAGGATTGAGCGTGGATAACAGGAACACAAAGTACATGTAATGAGGTTGTGTACCGTCTCGGTGTTTTCGACGACCACGATTTGGGCTTCACCGACTGGTACGCCAATTTCTTGAATGCAACTTTTCCCATTTTCCAATAGGCGAGCCTTATAATCGGGATCTGTCCATGCTTTTGCAACAATTTTTGCACCTAAGTGAATACCAGGTGACTCAAGTTTTTCTATTTCCTTGGTGACCTCCGGAGCGGTTAATAAGCCTTTTGCGATTAGTACATCTTGCAACGCATCAATGATAATTTGCGCTTCTAGGTTTCCGCCTTCGTCTTCAACGACTAATGCTTCGTGTTCGTCGTGATGATGATCCTTATGTGTATCGCTCATAGTCGTTCCTCATGGGGTAATTGCCTGAATAATGTTGTTTAATGTGTTGCTGATTTTAACCAGTGATCGTAAATTTCAATTACAAGACGATCCTGCGGCAGCTGCTTTGGTGTATCCCATAGTTCTGTCTGTTTGAACTCCACGCGATACAGGTCGATGCCAGGGCCTGAGGTATTTCCGACCGCTAGATCTTCGGGATTTAGATAGCGACCGCAAAACTGTGCGATCGTTCCTTTTTTGCCGCGAATATAAAATGGAATTCGAACGTGCCCGCTCTTTTCTAAGGAGAGAACTTCCACTTCTTTGCCAATGTCAAAACGCCGATTCAAGTGTCTTTACCCTCTTCCATCTCGGGACCCCATATGCCTTTTTTAACCTCTATGGCGGCATTAAGTTCTGCCTTAGTGATAATATCTTTTTCAATTAGAATATCGGTCATTGCTTCGAGCCGCCTGCGATAGAAGGATAAGGCCTTGTATTTATCTTCACCAAAACTCTCAAAGCCCCGCCGCATTTCATCCAGCGCAATGATGCGCCGCGTTCCATCTCCTAGTAGATTACGCACAGCTTCGACTTGCTTTTCCCAATGCAGCCAAGGCAATTCCTCCTTTGGAACAGGTCCAGCCTTATCGCCCCCAATGTCGTGATACCCTTTCATATTAATTTCCTTGTCTCTTATATGCTATGTTATGATGTTGCATTGGCTTCCCGTTGGAAAATTTCTAAACATTGACTGCGCAGTGATACAAAGTCAGTACTGAGTAATGAAGCTGCGTCTCTTGGCCGAGGTAGAGGGTTATCTACTAATGCTGCAACCTGCGTTGGTCGTCGGGTTAGTAGCAGAACCTGATCTGCCATTTGCACGGCCTCTTCTAGGTCGTGGGAGACCAAGATCATTGTCGTCTTGGTCTTCTGGAAAATAGTTTGTAGCTTTTCACGCATTAATAATGTCATTTCGTAGTCTAGAGCAGAGAAAGGTTCATCTAGGAATAAAACTTCCGGATCGCGAACAAGAGCTCGTAGAATTGATACGGCTTGTTGTTGGCCACCAGAAAGAGCATATGGGTATGCATTTAGATCTATATTTATTCCAAAATTTTCTATCAACTCATCGACACGACGGTCGCGTTCTGGTTTTGGAATGCCATGTATCTTCAAAGGGTAGTGGATATTATCTATCGCCTTTAGCCAAGGGAAAAGGGCCTCGCGATAATTTTGGAAAACGTATGAGATCCGAGTATCTCGGATCGTTTGACCGTCATAAAGCACTTCTCCAGCATCCATTGGCATGAGCCCAGAGATCATATTAATTAACGTGCTTTTTCCGCAGCCATTTGGGCCAAATATACTGGTGAAAGAACCTAATGGTAATTTTAGGTCAAAGTCATCATAAACTAAACTTTCGTCGAATGATTTTTGTAAACCACGGATAGTCAGATATCGCTTCCGACCGGACGACGTGGATACAAGGTCGCTTTGTGCGACCTTGTTGGTTTCTGAATTAATAGTGGCTGATTGGTTCATCATCCTGAAGTTTAACTTCCGTCAAAATCGGATTCTTGCAACATTTTCGTGCGCACATCCATCGGTTCACTCATAACCCCCTCGGAAACAAAAACATCTACAAATGCTTGGTAGGAGTTTAAATCTGTTTCGTTTAAAGTAGCAAAGCTGCGCAAATATGGTTTGGCCAACAGATCAATTTGATCTTCGCGGATCGCTGTATATTTGGGGATGATTGCCTTGTATTTGTCAAAATCTGCCATTGCTAGGGCTGTAGCTTCATCGATAATGTCGACGATCTTTTTTGCTGTTTCTGGGCGCTCTTTGATGAACTTTGTTGTAAGCACTGCAGCACCGGAATAGAATGGGTCAGCAATTACGGCTGCGACAGGATTGATCACTGCACGGGTCACTCCATCGGTGGATGCCGCTATGGAGCCAACTGGTTCAAGTGACAAAGTAGCATCAACACTGCCGCCCAATACAGCTGGCACCTGTTGTGGAACCGCTAGATCAATTAGTTGCACGTCTTTGTCAGGATCAAGACCCGCTGCGCGTACTAAATGTTTGGTAATTGTGCGCCACTGGATACCCGGCACGTGGCCGATGGTTTTGCCCTTTAGATCAGCAAATGATTTGATGTCGCTTCCGTCTTTGACGATCAAGCCGTCATTGATCAGCCCAAGTTCAATACTACCGCCTTGTAAGCCAAATACTTTAAATGTGCCGGGAAATTTTGATTCAGCGATCATGGCAATACCAGCTGCTGCACCAGGAGGGCCGAAATCTGCTCGTCCGCCGACAAGTGCATCAATGATATGATTAGGTGACTGCATTTTGTTGGAGTTGACTTTGATGCAGGCTTTTTCAAATAAGCCTTCTTCATGGGCAACATAGTAGGCCGTTGTCTGCATGATTGGAAGCCAAGCAGATGTGACTTCTTCATAGCTGTCACAAGCAGCGTAAGCCGTTCCTGTTGATAAAAGGCAGGCTAAGCCCGCAGCGGCGAAGTGTTTTTTCATTATTTATATCCTTATTATTGAGTAGTCAGTGGGAGGGGTGTAATTGATTCATCTATTTTCCCGACCAATGGACGAGGTGTTTTTCGATGACTAGAAAGAAGACATTGAGGCCGTAACCCATAGCGCCGGTGACTAGAATGGACCCGTACATATCTGTTAGATTATAGGATATCTGCGCATCGATTATGCGGTGGCCTAGGCCATCATTCGCCCCAATAAACATCTCAGCAACGATAATTACGACGAGTGCCATAGAGACTGCTGTACGCAGTCCGATAAATGTTTGAGGCAGCGTTTCAAAAAATATCACGTCGAAAAATATACGCATACGTGAAGCGCCCATGGAGCGAGCTGCCAAAATACGTGTTTGGCGTGCATTCATGACGCCATAGGCGGTATTAAAAACAATCACGAGGAGTGCGGCAAACGAGGCGACGGCAATTTTGGAAAAGTCTCCCAGGCCAAAAAGCAGTAGAAATAGTGGGAACATTGCAGTCGCTGGTGTGGAGCGAAAAAAATCGATTATGAATTCAACCGACTGATAAATCTTTTTGTTGGCACCTAAGATAATTCCCAATGGGACTCCAACAATAGCGGCGATAATGAAGGAGTAAAACACGCGCACCATTGTGAACCAGAAGTCAGTAAGGACATCGCCCGTTGCAATATTGATGCCTGTGTCATAAAGCGTTGCGAATGGTGAGGGGAGTAAGTTTTTGTCAACCAGTGTAAAAAAATATGCAATCCACCAAATGCCGATCAAAATGACTGGACCTGTAAAATGGACCAACCATGAGGGGGCCTGTACGAATTTACTACTGCTCTGATTATTGCTCGAAGTTGCTGATCGTGCAGATTCAGATGCCCTAGATAAATTTGAGCTTGTTACTGCATTATGCTTAGTTTTGACAGTCAATTGTCCACCTATCACGCTCAGCCTCAACTGGTGCGCGTGTCAATTTTGTATAAGTAATAATATTGGTTTTCGTTCCCAGTCCGAGAACAATTGTCTTTGATTAGGCCCATATTAAGTGGGACTGTCCAGTGCTATTTTTGGTCCGGAGCGCTGCAAAAAATGCAGCAGGTGCCTTATTCATTTGACCAATGATTGAACTTCCGACAAAGCATCAACTTAGTCTGATTGAATTAGACAGCACTAAAGTTTTTGGCGAGCGTTTGCGTGATTTGGTCAGCAAACCGGGCAGAGGCGACAGGTAATGTGCGGCCACGCCTTTGTCCCAAATAAAGAAATCCATCGTTGATATCTGATGATCGAATTGGTCTGTTCACTAAATTATCTTCGAGACCGTTGCGCGGTAATCCGATGGGAATTTGAAATGTGATTGCCTGTTCATTCAGGATATATTTTTTGAGAAAATCAAAGGAGTTAGATTCTATTGTTGGTTCCAAAGTAAGCGACGTTCTTGCCAAAGCCTCTTCTAACAGAAGCCGGCCACCAAAGAATTTTGTAGGTAAAACCAGTGGATATTGAAGACAGTCTTGCAAGCGAACTGTGTCAAGCTTTGTGAGTGGATGGTTTGCAGACATAACCGCGCGTAGATCTTGTTGAACGACAAGCGTTACTTCAAATTCTGGTCGTTGGTGGGAATCAAAAACCAGAGCGAGGTCTACCTGGTAATCAACCAAGGCATTTTCTGCGGCCACATGATCAAGCACAACAACTTCAAACGTTACCATGGGGAAGCTTTTGCGGTATTTAGCAATTTCATCGGGCAGGAAATAGTGGGTTAGCGCTTGGCTGCAGGCGATGCTGATGTGACCACGTCGTACTCCGCTCAAATCGCCAAGACGAGACTTGAGACGATCGGTTTCCGCCAATTGTTGGCGGATGTGGTGAATCACAAGTTCTCCGGCGGCATTCAGACGTACACCGCTGGGTAAGCGCTCAAATATTACTTCGCCAATCTCTTCTTCAAAGGCTTGAATGCGCCTGTGCAGCGCTGACGGGGTAATGCTTACTTCTTCCGCAGCCTGTCGAATAGACCGGGAACGCGCCACCGTGTCAATTAATTTGAATGTTGTTAAATGCCTCATAATTTCCAAAACATAACGGGTATTGCTTTTTTTGCAACGGACGAGTCGAAAAATAGCAGAAGACAAGTACGTGTTTGCCCCTCACAATTGAGTGAGATGGAAAAAAAGATAACCAATTTTAAACAGCAAAATACGGAAACGCAGATGGAACGATCAGCGCCCTGGGACCGTTGGCATGCCGATGAGATTCGTACCAGCTTAGTGCGTCCAGCTCGGAGCACTATACCTATTTCGTTCGATGCGAACCCGGATACTATCGAAGTTGATTTGGCTACCAGCGCCTTACTCATCATTGATATGCAAAATGATTTTCTAGATTCCAAAGGTTGGTTCGCCGATGATCGCGGCCAGGATGTGGAGCCGCTCAAAAGTGTTGTTGTGCCTATCAATTCGCTTGCGTCGGCTTTTCGTGAGACCAAAACGCCTGTCATTCATTTAAATTGGGGTGTACGAGCTGACACAGCAAACCTTCCTGCAAATGTGGTAGATAAGGCGAGTGGCTGCGGAGCGAATACCGCCTATGGCGATGCCGCACAGATGGGGCGCATACTTGTTGATGGCGATTGGGGTAGCAAATCCATCGATGCTATTGTTGTCGCCGAGACCGATATTCATGTGAGTAAACATCGCCTATCTGGTTTTTGCGATAATGAGCTTGATCAATTATTGCGACGCCTGGGTGTTACCACCCTGTTTTTCACAGGCGTTAACATAGACCGTTGTGTATTTGCCACTTTGATGGACGGAACTTTCCAAGGTTATGACGCAATTTTGGTGGAAGACGCCTGCAAAACTCCATCGCCGGAATACGTGTCCGACGCAATCTTATATCTCGTTCGCCTGCTGTACGGGTTCACGGCTAAGGCAACGCCGATACTTGAGGCCATTTCTGGCCAAATTCCAACACCGCAAACATCCCAAGGAGACACTTCATGACTTCAACGTTCAACCGCCGTACTTTTTTAGGAACAGCCGCAGCCGTTGCTGCTACACTTGCCATGCCATCAATAGTACGTGCTAAAACACCGATTAAAATGATCCTCAACTGGCGTTATCAAGGTCCTCAGGCTTGGTTTTTTCTAGCAGAAGACAGAGGTTATTTCGCCGATGCAGGTATCGAGATCGTTATGGATCAAGGCAGTGGCTCAGGTGCTGCGGTCGGCCAAGTGGCAGGTGGTGCCTATGATGTTGGCTTTGGTGATATCAATGCATTGATCCGTCTAGCAGCTCAAAAGCCGGATGAAGCACCAATTGGCGTCTACCAAATGTACAACAAACCGCCTTTTACTGTGGCCGTACTGAGCTCAAGCGACATTAAAACAGCAAAAGACCTAGAAGGTCGCAAGCTTGGTGGAGCTGCCAGTGACGGAGCCCTTAAACTCTTTCCTGCGTTCACCAGTGTGGCAGGTATTGACCCATCAGGCATCGAAATTTTGAATTTTAAGGGAAACCTGCGTGAGCAAATGCTTAAAACTGAACAAGTGGAAGGCGTGTTTGGTTATGTGAACACGATCCGCTTCTCGGCAAAATTGTCAGGCATGGACCCAGATAAAGATATCCGTTTCATCAGTTATGGTGATTATGGCATGGATCTATATTCGAACGGCATGATCGCTTCGAAAAAACTGGTTGCTGAAAACCCTGAAGCCGTCAGAGGTATGGTTGCTGCGATCAATAGGGGCGTGGCCGACACATTGGCAGACATGGATGCCGCGATCGATTCTGTAGCCAAGCGCGAACCATTGATCAACAGGGTCATTGAAAAAGAGCGCCTGATTGCAACGCTGCAAGATGAGATGGGCCATTCTGAGTTAACAAAAATTGGGTTGGGCGGTGTTGATGAGACGCGGTTCAATAAAGCCATTGATATAGTTGTGAAAGCAAATGGGTTGGAGAGAACACCTGACATGTCAGAAATATTTACGTCAGAGTTTCTGCCGTCCGCCGATCAAAAAATCTTCAAACTTCTTTAGGTGCTAAGATAATGGATCTTGGTTTAAAAAATAAAGTGGTCATAATCACGGGACCAGCTAAAGGTATGGGAGCAGCAATCACCCATGCCTTTGCGACCGAAGGTGCGCATCTTGGCCTGTTTGGTCGAGATGTTGCAGCCATTGAGCCCATCGCTGAAAGTTGTCGTAAGCTCGGTGTCACAGTGAGTGTAGTCAAATGTGATGTTACAGATGAGAATGCGGTTGACGCGGCTGTTACCCAGATTGCCAACATCCATAAGGGGCAAATAGATATTCTGGTTAATGTCGCCGGAGGTACTGGCCCTATTGGCAAAACAGGAGCCACGACAACAGCTGCAGAATTTGATGAGATTGTGCATCTAAACATGCGAGGTCCCTTCAATCTTATCAAAGCAGTTGCGCCTTATATGCAAACTCAAAAAAGTGGCAAGGTGGTCAATGTGGGCGGTACTTTTGGTATGAAAGGCCGCGCTGGGCGACTTGCCTATTCGAGTTCAAAATGGGGACTACGAGGCATTACAAAAAGTTTTGCACTTGAACTGGGCCCGGACAATATCAATGTAAATTGTGTTGCACCTGGCATGGTTGATGGACCCCGTTTTCGTGACAAAGTAGTCCCCGAAATGGCGGCACGACTGGGCATCACAGAGGTTGAAGCTGCAAGCCAGCATGCTGCAGATTATGCCTTAAAGCGCATTAGCACAGATGAAGACGTGGCGGCGGCAACCTTGTTTCTAGCCTCCGATATTTCGAAACAAATTACGGGAGTTGATCTGCCAGTAGATGGCGGATGGGCTTCATTATAGGAAGTAAAGTGAAAGCAGATCTCATTCTCAGCGGTGGAGCAATTGTCAACGATACTGTCACGGTAAAAGGTGATGTGGCGATCAAAGATGGCATTATTATCGCCATCGGCTTGCCATCCGCAATGCCGGAGACACTAGAGGTAGTTGATGTAACTGGCATGCACTTGCTGCCAGGCGCTATTGATATGCACGTGCATTTTCGCGAGCCTGGTTATACACACAAAGAAGATTGGGAAACAGGAACTGCAGCAGCAGCGATGGGCGGTGTGACCACGGTATTTGAAATGCCAAATACAAACCCGCCCACCCGCTCGGTAAAAGATTTTCAGGACAAACAGAAGGCAGCTGATAAAGCCTATGTTGATTTTGGTATTTATGCTCTTTTGGCTGAAGACAATATTGATGAGTTGCAAGGTTTGATCGATGTTGGAGCCAATGCATTTAAATGCTTCATGGGCAATACTTTTGGCAATCTACCTTCACCGTCCACTGGCGCAATGTTGGAAGGGTTTGAGGTTATCTCTAAGTCCGGCTTGCGCATTTCACTTCATGCGGAAACAGCGTCCATAATGGCCTGGCGACAGGAAAAACTTGAAGCTGCAGGATTATATGAGCCGCTTTATCATATTGCAGCACGCCCAGATGTTGTGGCTGTGGAGGCTGTTAGTCGTGCGGCAGTTCTTGCAGAGTGGACTGGTGCGCGAGTCCATATTTTACACATATCCTCTGGCGCAGAGCTGGCCCCACTTGCCGCTGCAAAAGAGCGAGGTGTAGATATAACAGGCGAGACTTGTCCTTGCTACCTGCTCTTGAATAGCAACGATTACGAGCGCCTTGGCAGTGTTATCCGTGTCAACCCTCCGGTTCGCGATGCCAAGGACAGCGAACAAATTTGGGAAGCTTTACAAAGTGGGGTTGTTGATATGATTGCAACCGATCACGCTCCCCATCTGCCAGAAGAAAAACACAACGAGAATATATGGAATGCCGATTGTGGGTTCCCCGGTGTTGAAACGCAAATGCGCCTGATGTTGAACGAGGTCAATAATGGGCGCATGTCCCTTGAGCATTATGTGAAAATTTCTTCCGTCAATCCGGCTAAAAGCTTTGGCATGTGGCCAATGAAGGGACGCATTGGCGTTGGTGCTCACGCTGATATTGCTGTTGTGGATATGGATCGCGAAGAGACCATTCGGGCAGCAGATTTACATTCACGGGGCAAAATAACGCCCTTTGAAGGTACACGAACAAAAGGTGCCGCAATTCACACTTTAGTGCGTGGCGCATTCGTTCAAAAAGACCGAAAACTTGTTACAAATATGAAGGGTCATGGTGCGCAAGTAACCCAAATTCAAAACATGCCTGATCCAGTTCTCAAACATGAGGATCAATTTCTATCGTCCATTCTGGCAAAGGGTGGTCAATAATGGAACATGCAGTTCTTGAAGCGGTACGACAAAATACTGCCAATGATGCACCTTTCGTCAAATTTGAAAATGTCTCCATGGATTATGGGCAAAAAGGTAATGTGACACGGGCATTGGATCCTACCAACCTATCTATATCTAAAGGGGATTTCGTTGCTCTGGTTGGTCCATCGGGGTGTGGAAAATCGACAATTTTGAAACTCGTGTGTGAATTACTAAAACCGACCGCAGGTAATATTTTTTTTGGTGGGCGTGAATTGGGCGCCAAACCTATGAGTGTGGGGATGGCGTTCCAAAGTTCAACCTTGTTGCCATGGATGACTATTCGCGACAATGTGATGTTGCCATTAAAAATTGTAAAACCATTCCGCCAGCACTACCGCGCAAAGAAAAAAGGTGAATATCGCGATCGGGTTGACGCCTTGCTCGAACAAGTTGGGCTTATTGATTTTGCTGACAAAGCCCCGTGGCAGCTCTCAGGTGGCATGATGCAGCGGGCAAATCTATGCCGAGCTCTTGTCCATGATCCAGATCTATTGCTTTTGGACGAACCATTCGGAGCTTTGGACCAATTCACTCGTGAAGAATTGTGGGCAACGATGCAGGAGCTTTGGACCGAAAAGAAAAGCACTGTGCTGCTTGTGACCCATGATCTGCGTGAAGCTGGTTTCCTTGCCAATCGCATCTGTGTCATGAGCGCACGTCCTGGACGTATCTTGGAAGATAAGCAGGTTAATTTTGCCCGCCCTCGAAACCTTGACCTCACCTTTGAACCCGAATTTGTATCTCTGGTGCAGCATCTGCGTGGCCTGATCGTTCACTCCACGGGTAAGAAGGAGGTGACATCGTGACCGTTGTTCAACGCAAAATAGCGTCCGCCGCATTGATCATCAGCTTTTTTCTAATATGGGAATTAATCTGTCAGATGCTAGGTATTTCTGATTTGGTACTACCGCGACCGACCCAGATTGTTTCCACCCTGATTGAGTTTTGGCCCGGGATCGCGCCTCACGCCTATCAGACCCTTTACACCACCATGATTGGGTTTTTCTTTGGTGTTTTAATCGGCCTGTCCCTTGGTGTCTTGATCGGATCATCTAAACTTGCCTTTGATACGGCCTACCCTCTTCTTGTTGGTATTTCATCGATACCAAAAGTGGCATTGGTCCCGATCTTTGTCCTTTGGTTTGGTGCTGGAACCGTGCCCGCTATATTAACCGCGATGATCATCTGCGTCTTTCCAATCGTGGTGAATGTCGCGACAGGCATTGCGACGGTGGAGCCCGAGCTGGAAGATGTGATGCGCTCAATGAAGGCGACGAAATTCGACATCCTATGGAATGTCGGTTTACCTCGATCTATGCCCTATTTTTTTGCCTCGCTGAAAGTGGCGGTGACATTGTCGTTTGTCGGTTCGGTCATTGCGGAAACTGTGGCGTCCAACAAGGGTGTTGGTAATTTAATGATGATCGCCTCATCATCTTTCAATGTTCCACTGGTATTTGCTGGATTGCTCGTTTTATCATTTTTGGGCGTCAGTCTTTACGTTATTTTTTCTCTTCTCGAACAGCGGATAGCCGGTTGGGCTATGCGTAAAACAGAGCATTAATGGCTCAAATCATAACAGGAGTACTCAAATGAATTTCCCCAAATTATCCACCATGCTTGCTTTAGCATTCATGACAACGACGTCAGCCTTTGCTGAAAACGTGCCAATCAAATTCACTTTGGACTGGAAAATTCAAGGTGTTCACGCATGGTTTTATCTCGCAAAAGAGAAAGGTTATTTTGCTGAGGAAGGCCTTGATGTAACGATCGACCAAGGTGAGGGATCGGCGGCAACAGTGTCCCGCATAATGTCCGGTGCCTATGATGCAGGATTTGGCGACATGAATGCCATTATCCAAAACGCGGCAACACGGCCTGACGAAGCGCCAATCATGGTATTCCAGATTTACAATCAGCCTCCTTTTGCCGTCTTGGCCAAAGTGGATGGTCCAGTCAAAAATTTAAAAAGTTTGGAAGGCCTGACGGTTGGAGCACCCGCTGGATCGGCATCCACCAAACTTTTCCCAGCGTTGGCAAAAGCTGCCGGATTTGATGTTGATAAAGTCGAAATTCTCAATGTGAAATCAAGTTTGCAGGAGCAAATGCTCATTCAAGATCAGGTCAGCGCCAGCCTTGTGTTCAACGTGACCAGTTATCTTAACATTTTAGGTCAGAACATGGACCCAGATAAAGATTTTAAATGGTTTCCCTATGGCGATGCTGGTCTAGATATCTACTCCAATGGTGTCATGGTCTCACCTAAATTGGCGAAAGAAAATCCTGAGGCGGTGAAAGGATTGGTCCGCGCGATCAACAAAGCTGTCATGGAAGTTTTAGCAGATCCGACTGCAGCTGTTGCAGTAGTCAAAACTATCGAGCCTTTGATTCAAGCTGACTTAGAAGAAAAGCGATTGGCTTTTGCGGTGAAAAATCTAATTGTTTCAGATGAAAGCAAAACAAATGGCCTGGGATCGGTCGACATGGAGCGTCTGACCAAGTCCATCGCTATCATCAAAGAGCTTTATGACCTTCCCATTGCGCCTGATGCATCGGCGGTCTTCTCTGATGTGTTCTTGCCATCTGCCGATGAACGTATGTTTTAGAATGTTATTGTCATGACCATACGCGTTTTGAACGTTGAAACTGCTCTCATCGGCTCGGAGTATAAAAGCTCCGGGCCACTGGCTATTTCTATCGACGATGGGCACATTTCGGATATTTCTGCCTTATCAGAAATACCATCTGGTCCAAGGCGCATGATAATGCCTGCATTAGCAGACGCCCATAATCATGCCCGCCCATTGTCAACGACATCGTTTGGTGCTGGGTTCAAGCCATTGGAAACTTGGTTGCCAAGCCTTGCCGTCATGCCTGCTGTTGATCCTTATCTCGCCGCACTAGCCTCCTTTGGCAGATCAGTCATGGGTGGGTGTACATCTGTGATGGTGCATCTAACCCGACCGATGGGGAGTAATGGCATCGTCTCAGAAGCAAAAGACATTGCGCGGGCAGCAAAAGATGTGGGTATTAACATTGGCTTTGCGCTTTCTATGCGTGACCAGAACCCATTAACCTATCGCAACCACCAGGATATCCTGAAAGGTGTCAGCCCTCAGGATCGTGATTTCATCACACGGACTTGGTTGCGACCACTTCCCAGTGTCGCCAAACAGCTGGACAGCATAGATAGCATTGCCAAAGCGCTTGAAGGCCAAAGCCATGTTGACGTGCAATACGGTCCTGCAGGTGTTCAGTGGTGCTCAACTGAACTTCTGTCTGGGGTTGCTGAGGCGTCTACTCGTACAGGTCGGCGCATCCATATGCATTTGCTGGAAACCAAACCACAACGGGTTTGGTCCGACGAGACATTTCCAGATGGTGTGTTACCCCATCTGGATAATATAGGCCTATTGTCTGACCGTTTGACACTTGCTCATTGCGTATGGGCGAGAGAAGAGGAATTGATGCTTTTGGGTCGTCGAGGCACAACTATTTCTGTGAATCCTTCTTCCAATTTGCACTTGGCCTCAGGCATCGCCAATGCTGCCTTAATGGCACGCTGTGGTGTAAATATAGCCATGGGCTTGGATGGATGTGCCTTCGATGAAGACGATGATGCATTGCGCGAAATGCGGCTTCTCAGGATGTTGAACCAAGGTTGGGCTTTTACCGAAGGCCTTCAACCTGCCCAGATACTCAAAGCAGTTTGCAAGACAGCTCGTGACAGCTTGGGTTATAAATACGGCGGAACCATCGAGGTTGGCATGCCCGCGGATCTTCTTATGCTTGATCTAGATGCCCTTGATCGGGATGCTTTAATGGCTGTTGATCCTGTGCATTATCTTTTCACACGTGCCAATACCAATTCCATTATCGAGGTTATTTCGGGCGGTAAAACCATCGTTGAAAATGGCGCGCTTTCGACACTGGATCTGGATGCTATTCATACTGACCTGCGCAATGCCTATCGGGAACAAATACATCAGTCAAAATCGTTTCTTGATACTTGGTCACGATTGGAACCTCTTTTGAAAACCCACTATCAAAGTTATTTAGGGTGCTGCTGATGGAACGTTTTGCCAAAGAAACTAGGGTCCACCGATTACCTATGGGGGGACCAGATGATACATCCGCCATCATCGAAGAAATTGCAGTAGGTTCGATCAACCCAGCTGGAATTGTTGCCATTTTAGGCAAGACTGAGGGCAATGGCTGCGTCAACGATTTCACACGGGGCTATGCCGTTCAATCATTAAAGTTAGCCTTATCGCAATCTCTCTCTAGCGAGGCGATTTCCAATATTTGCCTCATTATGTCTGGTGGAACAGAAGGGGCCCTCAGCCCTCATTGGATCGTGATTGAAACAATAAATAAAGCAGAAGACATATCCATTAATCAGGTGGGAAAATCCCTAGCAGTTGGTCATATAATCACCCGTGACCTCACTCCGAGCGAGATCGGCACAAATACCCAATTGGATGTGGTGGCTGATGGCGTTCGTAAGGCGATGGAAAAAGCCTATATTACCGACGCCAATGATGTGCATTTCGTGCAAATTAAATGCCCGCTTATCAACAGTGAACGCGTGCAGGAATCCGGTGGGCCTGAACATGTTGTAACGCCAGACACATTGAAATCAATGGGGCACTCGCGCGGGGCTAGTGCCTTGGGCGTAGCTATGAGTTTGAACGAAATCTCCTTTGGCTCGGTATCCAATGCGCAGATTGGTGTTGACACCTCTCTGTTTAGCTCAAAAGCTTCGTGTTCTGCTGGTATTGAGTTGATGGCTTGCGAGATTGTAGTTCTCGGCATGAGTGATGCTTGGTCTGGGCCGCTAGCTATAGACCATACGGTCATGGACGATGCCATCGACCTCGCAAACGTGTTTCAGCTGAGTGAACGCACCCTTGGTTCGTGCCAAGGGTCAATCAGCCAAGCTCAATCTATGCGGATAAAAGCTGTGCTCGCCAAGGCTGAGGCATCCAAGACTGGGCTCGTGCGAGGACAACGACACACCATGCTTAATGACAGCGACCTATCATCAACTCGTCATGCTCGCGGGTTTGTTGGTGGTTTGTTGGCAGGCTTTTTTGGCGATACCTCTCTATTTGTATCCGGTGGCGCAGAACATCAAGGTCCCGACGGCGGTGGCCCTTGTGCATTAATTTATGAAAAGGAATGAAATAATGACAAAACTCATCGTGAAAGCAGGTCCCTTCACATTCGACGCAAAGCTTGAAGAAGAAGCGGCGCCCCAAACTTGTGCGGCATTTAAAAAGGCCATGCCCTACCAAGGTCAATTGGTCCATGTAAGATGGAGCGGCGAAGGTATATGGATTCCTCTCGGTGACACGGACTTTGGTGTTGGGTATGAAAATCATACCAGCCACCCAGCACCGGGACAAATTATTCTCTATCCGGGCGGGATCAGCGAAACTGAAATTTTGCTTGCCTATGGCGGCGTAGATTTTTCTAGTAAAATGGGACAACTTGCGGGCAACCACTTCATTACACTCACATCTGGATTGGAAAATCTTATGACTTTAGGTAATGCCATCCTATGGAAAGGTGCCCACGATATTTCTTTTCAATTTACGGGCGAGGATGTGACATGAGTATTGAGCAAACACCTAAAACCATCAAAGCGATGGCAGTTTATTGCGGCTCCAATTCAGGCCTTGGTGACGATTATTTTAATGCGGCATCTGCTCTTGGTAAAAGTCTGGCCCAACGTGGCATTACTCTAGTTTATGGGGGCACCCACAAAGGACTTATGGGTGCGGTGGCCGATGCAGCCCTTGCTGCTGGGGGGCTTGTTCACGGTGTTATCAGCCAGCGCTTGGCTGATAAGGGGCATTTTCATGAGAACTTGACTACGTTGGAAATACGGCCCTCAATGAAGGAGCGAAAAGCTCGCATGATTGATCTGGCAGATGCAGTAATTGCATTGCCTGGTGGCATTGGAACGCTCGAAGAATTTATGGAAGTATGGACACTTAACCAGTTGGGCGAGGTTGACAAACCAGGAGGGCTGTTCAGCGTCAATGGGTTTTATGACCCCTTGATGACCTTCATCGACCATATAATTGAGCAACGGTTTTTACCGGCTGCCCACAGACACTCAATCGTTGTGGAAAGCGATTGCGAAGCCCTGATTGACGGCTTGAAGAGCTTTGAAAGAATTTCTGTACCAAAATGGCTGTAAAATAGCACTAGATCAGCACTTCGCGTTTCCGTTCGCCCTTATGACATCTCAAGCTACCGTATGTCTGGGTATGTAAGCTAACCCGTTTGATGAAATCTATTTATTAAAAGCTATTAGGAAAACTTCAGCATTCTGTCGGTTCCATAATGCATCTTACGCCACAAAGCCTCAATCTGAGCTTTGACGATCTTCCACTAAAACTTCACCCAGTTTCAGAAACAATTCCAACGTTTGATTATCCATTTGTCCAGCAAGCAGATTAAGCTGTGTGAGTAGCTGCTGACGCTCGCTGGACAATTCCTTATCCATACCCTCAAAAAATTCCAACATGGGAACCTCAAATACCCCTGCTATATCAGCGAGTATTGAGAAATTGGATCCTGTCTTGCCACGCTACAAGTTGGATATGGTGGTTAGATGGCTGGGCGCGTTTAAATAGCCTCTTTAACCAGATTATAAAATCAGTCCAATAGGCAGTAAAGAGTCAGGATTTTGAGTTTTCCACGGCTTAAAAATATTTGAAATTATGCCATTTAGAATATGCAATAAATGATATAAAGTTTCGAGCTATGAGACACCTTACAACGTTTAAGCTAATCGATGCGGTTGCCCGCACAGGGTCTATAAGAAAGGCCGCAGAAATTGTGGCTTTAACACCATCTGCACTGCATCGACGCGTACAAGCATTTGAAAATGAGCTAGGCGAACAAATATTCGAACGGCTTCCCCATGGTGTTAGGCTTAATGCGGCGGGCGAAATTATTATCCACCATATGCGTAATCAATTGGCGGAAACTGACCGAGTTATGTCAAAACTTGCTGACCTTTCAGGGGTACGCAGAGGGCATGTAAGTATTGCTTGCAGTCAGGCACTATCCTTTCATTTTTTGCCGCGAGAAATTGCGAAATACCGTGAAAAATATCCGGCTGTATCTTTTGAAATTCATGTTCTTGATCATATTGCTGCTCAAAATGCGCTCACTGATTATACAGCAGACATTGCCTTTATTTTTGATGCTGTAAAAATGGCGGATTTTGAAGTGACATTGGCGCTTAAGCAGGATCTACTTGCTCTTATGGCAGCGACCCATCCGCTTGCGTCGAAAAAAGTCTTACGGTTGCGTGATTGTATGAAATTTCCCTTGGCACTTCCAACGCAAAACTTTGGTGGAAGGCTGCTGTTACAAAAATCGGTATCAGCAAGCTCAATGAAAATGGAAGCTGCCCTGGAAACTAATTCATTTGAATTTCTGAAGAACTATGTGCTCGAAGAAAATGCTGTGACCTTCCAAATACCCATTGGTTTACCAGAAGACGAGAGAACATCAGAGCTGGTTAGTCGTCCCATCGACACAAGGGATGTTTTTCCCGGGACACTTTATTTTGGTCAAAAAAGAGAGCGTACATTACCTGTAGCTTCTGCCCGCTTTGCGGATCAAATTCTTGCCAGTTTAAATTCCAGATTTTCGGTCGCGATATAACTTAGCGAGATGTAAATTAGGATGTCGGTCATTTACAAATATCGGCTAAATCGTATTTGTGCTGTTACGGTACTTATCTGAAGTTCCATGGCAGCGAACTATTTCTGGGTTATCGGTTATGGATTTAGCAACAGCAAGACCTTCCTTTAGCAATTCACTCGCATCCCAATCAACAGGCTTACCTTCTAGCATAACCGTGCGCCCAGCGATCACAACAGCATCAACTTGGGTGCGATTGTAATATCGTACTAAATCCCATTCAAAATCGTGAGCTGGCAAACATTCAGGATGCATCATATCTAAAACAATAAAGTCTGCAGACATTCCAACTTTAAGTGCACCATGATCCTCGCCACCGCCTGTCGCGAGAGCTCCTTGGCTTGTTGCTGCGTCAACCCAAGTCCAAGCGGCGCCGCAGGAGAAGTCGGCAACAGGCAACCCATGTTCAATTCGCTGGCAAGCCTCTGCCGCTAAAAGATTACGGAATGCATCTGCCGATGTTGTATCAGAACCAATACCAAATCTTATGCCAATTTGTGCAAAACGAAGAGCTGGGGCAACTGCATTGCCCTTCCATGTGCTTGCTAAAGGGTTGTAGCTAGTTGCTGCATCTGTTTCTCTGATCATCTCTATTTCAGGCTCAGACACGATCGTTGTGTGGTGCAAAAGAACATGGGGCCCTAAGACTTCATTTTCATACAACAATTCCGTTGGACGTTTTCCAAACCGCAGAATGGCTTCATGAACTTCGGGGAAATGTTCATTGGAATGGATCTGCAATAACATGCCGTTTTCAGAACACTTTTGAGAAAGTGCGTTTAACGTTTTGGGTGTGTTGCCCATGAATGAACTGCAACATACAGAGGGCGAGATCATTTCGTTGCCAGAGCAATCATCAATGTGTCTGTCAATGACATCCATAATTTTTGATTGAGGGTGGTTACCTTTTCCTGTGCCAATCTCACCAGAGAATTCGTCTAATCCGCATGCCGATACCAATCGAATGCCTGTCTCTATCGCAGCGCGATGGACACCTTTATTCTTTTCAGGCGTGTTCAAACCATAATTCACAACTTTTGTATAACCACTTCTCAGAGCTTCCCAGAATGCCCATTTAGCTGAGATATAGCACTGTTCTTCGGTCATATCCCGTTCCATGGGATGCCAAATTCGGCGCCAAATCTGCGCAGGTTCACCGCCAATAAGCGACTTGCCAAAAATTTGACCAACATGGGTATGAGAATCTACAAAGCCAGGGATAATGGCATGACCGGGTAGAGAAATTGCATCTGCTATCGTGCTGGCCGGCCCGATTTCTGTAATGCGACCATTAACAACGGTTATCGCCCAATTAAATTTAACACCTTCTGGTGTCAACAAAATGTGGGGAGCAATTGAAAATTTGGTCTTATTAAGAATAGTCTTTAGATCGGCCATAGGTCTCACCATAAAAAGGAATTAAGCGGCGGTGCGCTGACCGCATAAAGAAAATTTGGCCGGCGATACAAAGACCGCCGACTTTTTTAGCTATTTCAAAGAGATACGAGAAGCATCAACTGCTTCGAGCGGACCCGTTGCAAGATAGCTTTTGATCAGCTCACGTGAAGGTTCAGCTTCAACCATGCCTTTGCTCACAACCCATTTGGCTTGTGTTTCAAGGATGTCGAGAAGACCATTGGCTAGACCAATTTCATATTCAGCTTCATTAAATTTAGCTTTAACCAGTTCGAGTGACAGCAACCCTTCTGTAGCTTCTGCTAGCGCTGCCTGTGCAGCTTCTGGGTTTGTCTTGATGAAGTCCTCAGCTTTGATCAATGCGCGAACAAAAGCTGCAAGTTCGTCAGCGCGATTTTCTAGCATATCTGGCGTCGCAGATAGAACAAACCAAGCTATATAGGCATCGCTTCGAAATTCGCGATAATCATCACCTAGTGCTTTCTCCGCTGCTGGATAGAAATCAGGGAACATAATACCTGCATCGATATCACCACGTGCAAGTGCCGGAACAATATCTGGTGGCGAGACATTAATAACTTCAGCTGTTACGCCAAATTGTTCCAAAACAGCTTCCGTAAAGAATTCTGTATTAGAGCCTTTGGTTGTTCCTATTTTTTTGCCTTCAAGGCTCGAAGGATCTTCAAAACCAATCGATGCTTTTGAAATCATGCGGTTGGCAGTGTAACGAGACAATGTTGTGAAAGTGCCAAACGGCTGCTTACGTAATGAAGCAATCGAAACTGGGTATTCGGCCATAAAAGCAATATCGAGTTGGCCGCCAATTAGCGCCTCAAGAGCACGACGACCTGAGGTGAACTTAACTGTTTCAAGATCGATACCTTCTTCAACAAAGTAGCCTTCTGATTGAGCAACTACAATTGGCAATGTCTGTAAGTTAGGGGCTGTTCCAATGGTGATTTTGTCAGCGATTGCCGAAGAAACGGCTAATCCTGATAGGCAAGTCGCAATAAATAATGTCTTGATGTTCATACTTATTCTCCTGTTTATATTTTTGGGATGTGGGGTAAAAATGCAGTTACGTTTTGTTTTTATTCAATTTTTACGATCCAAATCATGGTGGTTTTGGTTATTAATGCTCATCATCCCGCAACAGGCTCAGGAGCTCGCTGCGTAACTCGAGAAATTTGTTTCCCATACGATCGATCGGGCGAGGACGCTCGATATCAACATTTACTTTTTTGATAATGCGCCCCGGATTTGCTGCCATTACGTAAACAACGTCAGCTAGACGCAGCGCTTCATCGACATCGTGGGTAACGAACAGGACGGTTTTACGTCGTCGCATCCAAATATCTGTCAGTAATTCGTGCATCCGAAGGCGTGTTTGGGCGTCGAGGGCGCCAAAGGGCTCATCCATCAACAGTACATCAGGATCGGCAGACAGCGTGCGGGCAATCGCAACACGCTGTTTCATGCCTCCGGATAATTGGCCGGGGTATTTCAGCGTATGTTCGGCCAATCCAACTTCCCGCAAAGCGTTTATTGCTGGTGCTTGTCTGTCAGACTTCGACTTAATTGTGCGTTTGAGAGCAAACTCAACATTTCCTTTGGCAGTCATCCACGGGAAAAGTGCAAAGTTTTGAAAAATCACACCTACACTTGGATCTGGACGATCTACATGGCGGGCATCAACCATCAAGGAGCCTGTTGTTAAATCCGTAAAGCCAGCTACGGCATTTAATAATGTCGATTTACCACATCCTGATGGACCAATGAGTGCTGTGAAAGTACCTGGCTCTAATCGTAAATCAGTTGGTTCCAAAGCAACGGTCTTGTCTTTGCCCTGCCCAAAGACAACAGATACTGACGTCAATACCACACGACCGCGAGAAAGCTTTTCATCCTTCTCTTCAGTTCCTGTAGGTGCGCGCTGAGTAGTTTCTATGGCCATTAAACTTTAAATCCATTCCCGTGTTTCTCACGTGAATGTACATTTACATAGGAATGAGTTTCGTTCTGCTGCTATTTTTACTAGTGAGCGCTGCGTAAAACTGGACGGCAGGGTGCTATTTGTAGTAAATTTCATGCTATCCATATGATTTTATATGCATTTTAAGAATTAAATTTATTTGAAATATCTCAAAATTTCGATTTTTTGTGTCCAGGTACTTGTCTTGCGCGCTGCTGACTTATGCTGACATATATGTAAAGATGAATGATATTAGCTATTGAAATCAAGGCCCTATTTATAGATCGAAAAATTATGCCCCATATCAAACTTGGTCCCTTTCGTCCTTTTGTTTCCCTCATTTTTGTCATCGCTGTTTGGCAATTTGCGCACAGCTTCGGTTTGACCAATAAAAACCTCTTTCCTGGTCCTTGGGATGTCGCGCGAGCATCAATAAAGCTTTTTAATGATGGCGTGATGATGAAAGACTTAAAAGCATCTGTCTCCCGTGCTGCTGTGGGTTTTAGTGTTGGGGCAAGCCTTGGGATCCTATCTGGTATTTTGACAGCACGCGTACCAATCATCCAACTAGCTGTTTATCCATTCTTCAATGTTTTGCGTCCAATACCTGCCATTGCATTGGTGCCAATTGCTATTGTTTGGTTCGGCATCGGTGAGGAATCAAAATACTTTGTTATTGCCTACACCGTATTCTTGGCTGTTTGGCTTGCGACCCATCATGGAATGGAACATGTACCTGAAACATATATCAAAGCCTCACGCTCTCTTGGCGCCCCATGGTGGCGTGAATTTCTAGAGGTTGTCGTACCCGCTGCTGCACCACATATTTTCGCTGGCTTACGTTTTGGTGCTGCGTTGGCTTTTCTAAGTCTAGTCGCAGCAGAACTTACTGGTTCTTCTGCTGGTATTGGTTACCGATTAGAAGAAGCGCGGCAATATTTTCAAGTCGATAGAATGTTTGTTGGCTTGATACAGCTTGGCGTTTTAGGTGCGCTGTTGGATGCATTTTTTGTATACATCAGCAAAAAGGTAGTGCATTGGGAGACTGTATAACTAGGTATTTGTAACTAGCGATAATCAATAATCAAACACTGATACGCCTACTGAGCTTGCTCATTCAAGCATGATAGAATTCTATACCCCCCGAACTGACTTTGGTGAAAGTAAACATTTACTGCAGCTTTTAATATCCATTTGGCTGTTTGTAATGGAATATCTATGACATCAACCGATGGGAATTTCCAATACATCTAAGGTGGTGGTGTTGATCTGATTGGCGAGCATACAGAATCCCTTGCACATAATTTTGATGTTAAATATGAAATTTCCCGAGACAACCAACAAGTATTTTGTACTCGACTGGTGGTATTTTCAGCGTTTGAGGATATCTAAAATCACTTTTATCAGATAATAGCGGTTTTAACATGGCGCTAGAAATAAGCCTTTTGGAGCCGTTTGTGTTCCTCTTCGTGATACAACTGGCATTCATGCCTCTGCATCAGGGGCGAAGGTCAGTTTCAAATTGATCGGTAGATTCTAACGATATAACGTCGTGACTATAAACTTTGCCTAGTCTGTTTTATCAGCAACCAAAACCTCACCCAACTTCAAAAATAATTCCAGCGTTTGATCATCCATCTGACCAGCGAGTAGATTAAGTCGCGTGAGCAGCTGCTGACGTTCTCCGGATAATTCCTCGTCCATGCCTTCAAAGAATTCACGCATAGGAACTTTAAACACTGCTGCGATATCAGCGAGTGTTGAGAAATTAGGTGCTGTTTTGCCACGCTCCAAATTGGAGATAGTCTCAAAAGCCTTATCAATTGCCTCTGCTAGCTGTGCTTGCGTTAAGCCGTGTTGATGACGGAGTGTTTTCACACGATACCCGATGTTTTGTTTCAATAGATCACTCATATAACGAGTTATAAAGCCGTGTAAAGTGGTTGACCATGTAATTGAAAGACAGTATTGCTAAGAATATTAGTAATTATAAGCCGATTATCAGTGTTGAATTAGATATTCAACGAATGATGATGCTTGTTTTGAGATCAAATGGAGATTGAAATGAAACTATTAGCGATTGTGGTGTTGGGTGTGTTGTTTGCCGTGGCCTTATCAAGGGCAGATAATGATATGAAATTAACCGATGAAGCTGTTGTACGATTACATGAGGAACTGAATGTATGTGATGCAGATGCAAAAACCAGCGGTATACCCCTGCATGGTGAATGTTCTTCTGTTCAAACTAAACTTGCTGATCATTACCTAAATCACGATGAGTATCAGCTAGCTCGTAAATCCAATCAATAAGTATTTCTTCCGGTCTAATTCATGTGTTGGTTCCTACGACGTTCCATGCATGTGAAGAGCATGTGTAGTCCATAAAATGGCTGCACGTGTTTTTGTTTTTGATACTCACCTTTGATCTTTCACCAAAGAAAGGTCGCTCTTTTATCAGAACGGTTTTAGATGGTCGTGACCTCTACAGAAACAAACGAGGTTCATTCCATGTCCAATCTATCCAAACTTACACTCACAACGACGACACCAAACCAGCCAATAACCGCATTGGCTCGTAAGCGTATTAAGCTTATCCGCAAGTTGGACCAGCAAGTGCTTGCCGCTGAAGCAGAACGTGAAGGGCACGAACATAAAGAAGAGGTCAAACGTTGGACCGACAATACTGAGACTGGCAAGCGTGAACAGATCACAGTAAACCGCGCAGTTAAAAAATGGTGGTGGGCCAATCAACATGGCGCGCTGATGATCACGCTTAAAGATGGCAACAAAATCATTCCACTCGATGATAAACACACGTCCATTGAAGTGGGTGGTATTGAAAGTCTAGTTGGCACACTTGAAACAATACGAGCCGCAGTGATTGCAGGTGAACTGGATAAGCAGCTTGAAAAGATCATCGCCGAGCGAAAACCATTTGGTAAAAACAGCAAGAAGCAACCAGCAGCAAATACGGATAACTCTAAGCCAGTGAAATCCAACTAGTGGGTTTGGTCATCATCTTTGTTGTGGGCGTGGTGTTCTTCACGCTCACATTCAATTGGATTATTGCCATTATTCGCTTCACATGGATCGTCATCATGCATGGTAATGAATATGCCATCCTTGGCGTTGTATTCGTCGGAATGGGAAGCTGGTTTATCTACGTGCTTTAAGTACAGCCCAGCCAACATCAATACATATGCTTGTGTTATCATAACACCCTATAGAAGCCGCCACATGTGAATGGGCGGCTTTGTTGTTTCATTGTGCATGTCTAATTCTGAATCAGTTTACGGGGCATCTGCGGGGCTCTGATTATTTCCGCCGTTAGATCCAGCCACTTTGCTTGCTTCATCCGTATCGTTAGTTTGGTGTTTTGGTTTTATGTAAGCAGGATAGACGTATGGAAGAAAGCTATTTCGAAAATTAGGAGAGGAGACTTCCGCATAAATGCTTTTCAATATGTGCTTCATGAAATTGATAACCCGCATCAGCCTTCATTGTCAATCGATGGACGAGTTCATATCTATGAAGTTAAAAAGAGTTTTGCCGGTATAAATAAAAAGCAGACTGACACTCTCATCAAGACGGGACGGTTATTACGCCCAGATGTCATCGGTTATGCCGTACCACAAGCCATGAAGGACTCAACTCTTTCAAGCTCGGAGATCAAGCGGATAAAGATTGAATTGGCTAAAGTAGAAGTTGATTTCCGATTAATCACAGCGGATAGCAGACCGATTCTGTCTGATATTGAAGGTATCCCGCGGTTGGTTAATGAACAAATGGACTGGAACATTTGGTAACAGGTTTCTCGGGATTGAGACAATGGGAGTATTTTCTAACAGATATGGCAGCTTTACGCCTACGCTGCATGAACTATAGATTATAACAATTCCGAAAATGGCACGCACCCGCCATTGAACGAGTGCTTAATAATATCCGCTTTGTGATAGATCGATCCTATTTAATCTCTAGGCATCATCTATGTGGGTCAAAATCAATCACAAAAGAAACAACCTCGTCATGATTGTTCAAACCCCAATAGGCAGGATAGACACCATCACCATAACCTGAGTTGAACATGTAGAAGCCATAGTCACTGTTTGGAATAGTGAGTTTGGTCCAATTGTCATTGGTGTCAGGGTAGTGTTCAAAATTCTGTGTCGTTTTGCTATTTCATAATTTGAAAGGAACGAC
>CAXBCW010000043.1:0-25530 GCA_963974325.1 uncultured Rhizobiaceae bacterium | reverse complement strand
CATAGCGCCAAATCCAGCAACGGCTAAAGCCCTCAACAGTTTTGAATTTTGGCTTTGCCCAAGCGTGTCATGATCATCGACAAGATCAATGGGAACAGCATCAAAACCCAGAGACTTCATTTTCTCAACAATGGGATACAAAGCAATATTTTGATCAACAAGTTCAATTTTAACCCGTTTTAGGGTCAAGTTTACGCGAACACTGACAACGCCAGCTAGGGCTGACAGCTCTTTTTCAAGGATAGAAATACAGCCACCACAATGGATCGATGGAGATGACACAACAAAGATTTTTGCGCCATTGGGCATGGTTTTACCGAAGCCAGAAAACGCATATTCTTTGGCTTCATCAGACATCTGCGACATCACAGCGCTTGCGGCCATATCTCCACTACAACAGCTCATCTAATCATTCCACCAATATGCGAAATGGCTGAACCCAATCTGCCTCACCATCGCGCAACACAGTTATATCCACATTCCAAAACCCGTTATAAAGCTCTGTTTTTACTACATAATCACCTTCAGAATTTGGCAGCAAGGTTAAAAGCTGATCGTCATTTTCGTGCGTAACGCGACCAATTTTTGCCATCACTTTTGTAGCTTTAATTACCTCGCCATCCACATTCGATAGAACTAAGCGGAGCATGCCATCTTGGTATAAGACATCAGACTGCCACCCAAGGCTAATTTGCTTTTCGCGTTCTAGCTTTTTGTCTTCAAATATCTGGCTGGCAATATACGTATTTTTGACGACCAATCCCGTCCAACTGCTGGATGCATAAAAGGCAAGGGTAAGATTAACGGCAATAATAGTTCCGAAAAACAAAGTGATAACGGCGATCATATGATAGCCTGTAAACTTGTCTGGATTGATAATGTGTTTGATCATGATTTAATCCTTTGGCCCTTCAAATAGCGCCTTATAACGATCGTTTTCGAAAGATTGTTTATCTTGAGCAATCAGATGAAATTCACCCTGCCCATCATCAAGCTGATCTTCGGTGACACTGATAAAAACGCGCAAGGCTCTTAATTTATCTGGCTCGACATCAATGAGGTAAAAATTATCACCCGTTGGTTCAACGCCATTGATGCTCATTTTCGCGCCATCAAGGCCTGTTATTGAAAGCTCGATTGTCCTTGGTTCAGCGATCATGTTTAAAATCTTGACTGTATAACCATTGCGAATGGACCCATCGCTCAGCTTTGTAAAAATGGGATTACGATCATGTAAGACGTTGATCTCCAAACGATCACGAGACAGCAGCATAAACAACAGAACAAACCCAATTGCCAACCATGCTCCAAAATAAATCAACGTGCGCAAGCGGAAGATAATTTTCCAATCAAAATGACGAAGAGCAGTCCGAAACTTGCCGTCTTCATCCCGCACGCGTTCTGGCGAAATTAAATCAGTTTCCGGATCAATTGCAATGTCCATATTACTGTCATAGTCACGCAAAGTTGCATAGGATATCAGACCTTTTTCGCGGCCAAGCTTACCCATAATATCATCGCATGCATCTATGCATAAAGCGCAAGTGATACATTCCAATTGCTGCCCGTCTCGGATATCAATTCCCGTTGGACACACGGCAACACATGCGTTGCAATCAATACAATCGCCAGATGGTTGCTGCAAGGCCGCCGCTTTTTTAACGCCTTTGGTTTTCGGTTCACCGCGCCAATCATTATAGGTCACAACAAGCGAATCTTCATCCAACATAGCGGCCTGAATGCGCGGCCATGGACACATATATATGCACACTTGCTCACGCAAAATGCCACCTAAAAAATAGGTCGTTACGGTCAAAACAGCAACAGTCGAGTAGGCAATAAAGGCTGCATCACCCTTTACAAAATCAACCAACAATCTGGGCGCATCGGCAAAATAAAAGATCCACGCGCCACCTGTTAGAATAGAGATTAAAATCCAAGTAAAGTGTTTTGCCAATCTTTTGCTGACTTTGCTCACTGACCATTTGGCACTATCCAAACGAATACGCGCATTTCGATCACCTTCGAAAAAACGCTCAACGACCAAAAACAAATCTGTCCAAACCGTTTGCGGACACGCATAGCCACACCATGCACGCCCCACAACGGAGGTGACCAAAAACAAGCCTATACCGGCCATGACCAAAAGCCCAGCAACAAAAATGAATTCTTGAGGCCAAATTTCAATGAAAAAGAAATAAAATCGTCTGTGAGCCATATCGATCAGCACGGCTTGATCCGGCGCATATATACCACGGTCCCAGCGTATGAACGGCGTGATGTAATATATGCCTAAAGTGAGCGCCATAATGATCCATTTTAGACGACGGAAATCACCTTTAGTGCGCTTTGGATGGATTTTCTTGCGGGCAACAAATAGCGGTTCTGATGTGGCTTTTGCACCTTTATTGATCGCATCGACATCAAGCTTTTCAATTTCCCTATTCGTCACGATATGTCCCGTTCCTAAAATCATTTCACCACACACACCACACTAGCCAGTTACAAAAAACCTGACATTGATCCAAATCAACAATGGATTTTCAAGTGGTGAGGAATCCACCTCACCACCTGAATTATGATTACTCACCACCACCTAAATTATGGATATAAACGGCAAGTTGTTTGGATGTTGCAGGACCAAGCCGCGCACCCCATGCAGGCATAACACCTTGTTGTGGTTTTGTTATTTGGTTGACGATCTGCGCATATTCACCACCATAGAGCCACAAAGCATCAGATAGATTTGGTGCGCCTAGCTCGCGATTACCTTTGCCCGCGTCACCATGACAAACGGCACAATTCTCACCATAAATCTCTGCGCCTCGAAGGGCTGCTTCATGATCAAACTCTTGATTAGACATTTGACGAATAAACCATGCGACATCAGATATTTGCGCATGTTCTAAAATTCCATCTGCTCCATAGGCTGGCATATCAGATAGGCGGGTATCATCATCCTCGTCATAGCGAATGCCATGATTGATGGTGAGCAAAATATCGTCAACCGAACCACCCCAAATCCAATCATCATCATTTAAATTCGGATAGCCTGCCGAGCCTTGCGCACCAGAGCCATGACACTGCACACAGTTGATTTTGTAGGATGCATTTCCGCCCGCAATCGAAAACCGCAGCAATTCATCATTGGCCACAATATCGCTGACTTCAATCTCATTTAACTGAGCCCAAAGTTCTGATTGCGCAGCCTTTGCAGATGCAAGTTCTGTTGCAACATCTTTGCGACTGGACCATTCTAACAATCCTTTGGTCGATGTTTTGATCAATGGGATCGATGGGTAAGCGATTGCATATCCAATCGCAAACACAATGGTGAGATAGAAGGAATATAACCACCAGCGCGGCATTGGGTTGTTCAGCTCTTTAATGCCATCCCATTCATGCCCTGTGGTTTCCACACCTGTGAATTCATCAATTTCAATTTTCGTTGTGTCTTTATCTTTATCGTCACTCATTCTTCATCCTCCAAGAATGGAATATTGGCGGCATCATGGCTGATCTTTTTAGACCCTGGACGAAAGGTCCAAATGGCCACAAAAACAAAAATCAAGAACATATATAAAAGGCCCCAACTATCGGCAAACGTTCTCATAGCTTGATATTCAAAATCCATAATCATCTCCTACCGGTAGTTTTTTTCAGGTTCAAAAGTTGAGAAATCAACCAAGGTGCCAAGCATTTGCAAGTATGAAACCAGCGCATCCATCTCGGTGAGTTTCTTAGGATCACCATCAAAATCACCAAGAACAGCTTTTGGATAACGCGCTTCAATGCCTGACGTATCTGCTTCCGGATCCGCTTGCGCCATTGCATCTGCTTTTGCGTTCTTGATCATCTCATCGGTATAAGGAACACCAACAGTTCTGTTGGCACTTAAGTGCTTATCAAGACTGTTGACATTCACCTCTGTCGTTTTGAGAAATTCATAACTAGGCATGATGGATTCCGGCACCACAGATTGCGGATTGCTCAAATGCTGTACGTGCCATTCGTTTGAATAACGTGCGCCAACCCGCGCCAAGTCAGGACCAGTTCGTTTGGACCCCCATTGGAACGGATGATCATATTTAGATTCAGCTGCCAAACTGTAATGACCATAACGCTCAACTTCATCTCTAAAGGGTCTGATCATCTGACTATGACAAACATAACACCCTTCGCGGATGTAAATATCGCGTCCCTCCAGTTCCAGCGGTGAATAAGGGCGCACCCCATCCACCTCCTCAATCGTATTTTCCAAATAGAAAAGTGGAACAATTTCAACAATGCCGCCGATGGTGACTGCGATGAACGAGAAGACCAACAAAAGCGTTGCATTCTTTTCGAGTATTTTGTGTTTATCTAAAAGAGACATCTTTTGAACTCCTATTCAGCCGGCACTAGGTTGGGTGAGTTCCTTGAACGTGAGCTTCCCATAGGAACCTCATCACGAACGTCACCGCGGATTGTTCTGTAAATATTGTAAGCCATGACCAAGGCTCCAGCGAGATAGAGCAAACCACCAAGCATACGAACGATGTAATAGGGATGCATGGCCGCAATGGATTCTGCGAAGGAATAAACAAGGTAACCTTGGCTATCATATTCACGCCACATCAGACCTTGTTGAATACCAGCAACCCACATGACAGCGGCATAAACAACGATACCAAGTGTGGCCAACCAGAAGTGCCAGTTAACAAGGCGCATTGAATATAAACGCTCACGTTTCCATAGCTTTGGCACCAAGAAGTAAATCGCACCAAACGTGATCAACCCATTCCAACCAAGCGCACCAGAATGCACATGACCAATTGTCCAATCCGTATAGTGAGACAAGGAATTGACGACCTTAATGGACATCATAGGACCTTCAAATGTCGCCATGCCATAGAATGCAACAGCGATCACCATCATCCGCAAAATCGGATCAGTTCTAAGCTTATCCCAAGCGCCAGACAGTGTCATAAGGCCATTGATCATGCCACCCCATGACGGCATCCATAACATGATGGAAAACACCATTCCGAGCGTTTGTGCCCAATCAGGCAGGGCTGTGTAATGAAGATGGTGAGGACCTGCCCAAATGTAGAGGAAAATCAAACCCCAAAAGTGAACAATGGAAAGCCTGTAAGAATAAACAGGACGGTCAGCTTGTTTTGGAATGAAGTAATACATCATGCCCAAAAAGCCCGCAGTTAAGAAAAATCCAACCGCATTATGACCATACCACCACTGGGTCAAAGCATCTTGAACACCTGAGAACAGTGAATAACTTTTGACACTTAAAAATGAAACTGGCACCGCTAAGTTGTTGACAACGTGCAACATAGCAACGGTCACAATGAAGGATAAAAAGAACCAGTTCGCCACATAGATATGCGGTTCTTTACGCCTGATAATTGTCCCCAAAAAGACCAATAGATAAGAGACCCAAACGACCGTAAGCCAGATATCGACATACCATTCAGGCTCGGCATATTCGCGCGATTGGGTAACACCGAGCAAATATCCAGATGCAGCCATAAGAATAAACAGCTGATAGCCCCAGAAAACAAACCAAGCTAAATTGCCGCCCCAAAGTCGCGCTCTTGATGTGCGTTGCACCACATAAAACGAAGTCGCAATTAGCGCATTGCCACCAAAAGCAAAAATCACAGCTGACGTATGTAACGGACGCACCCGGCCAAAATTGAGCCAAGGCTCTAAATTAAGCTCAGGCCAAGCTAATTGCGAAGCGGCGATAACACCGACAAGGAAACCCACAATGCCCCAAAAGATCGTTGCGATAACGCCATATTTGACGACCCCATCCATATAGCCAGATGTATCCTCCTCAACACGTGTCGCACCCGCATCCACAAATTCAACACGGCGGAACAAGATGATTGATGAGACAAACAGCACAGATGCGATCACCGAAACATGGGATCGGAACAATGCATCTTCGGAAAATCCGACTGCCAATACGCACAGAAATGTAGCAATAGAAACCGCTATTGCTTCGGGTAAATTCTTCATGTTCAGGGCCCTCTTAGCTTTTACATAGAGCCACGCAGCACCCTAGTTCAGCAAGGAATCGCGTGATCGAGGGTTATGCTAAATGAGCTAGATTTCTCCGCTTTGACATAGATCAATGCAAAGCCCCTGCAGCTTGATAGCGTTAGAACTCCTCTCAAAAGGATGAGCACATGACGCCGCACACAACATATATCGACGATCCAAAAATCGTTGAGCAATTGAGTAATCACCTTTCGACCCAACTGGCATTATGTGATGCTTTGGAGAAAGTCGCTGACTCCCTGCCCAACAATGTCGACACACAAACCGCGTTACGCTTAACCACGCAAATTTACGCGACAATCAAACATGCGCATCAATTTGAAGAGGAACAATTATTTCCGCTCATTACAAATAACAGCCCCTCAGACAATGTGTCCGAAACATTGCAACAACTTCATTCCGATCATTGGGAAGATGAAAGTTATGCTTTTGAACTACAAGATGCATTGCTGGGCTACATCACCAAACCAAAATCAGCCAATCCAGAAGCTTTGGGCTATATGTTACGGGGGTTTTTCAAAAGCTTAAGACGTCACATTGCTTTTGAACGTCAATATTTTTCAACGCATCTGCCTCCCCATCAGCCCAACAAAGTTTACCAGTCATGAAAAATATTGATCTGGTGGAGCGGTATGGCAAAAATGTCCCCCGTTACACATCCTATCCCACCGCGCCAAATTTCATCCCAGACATTGGCACAGAATTAATGACAGAGTTGCATCAATCCATTGATATGGATGACCGCATTTCTCTTTATCTGCACATTCCCTATTGTGATCATCTCTGCTGGTTTTGTGCTTGCCACACCAAACAAACCCGACATTACGCACCCGTGGCACAATATGTAAAAACACTTATTGATGAGATTGCACTTCATCGTAAACGATTAATAAGAGCACCCAAACTTGCCCATATTCATCTTGGCGGTGGCTCACCAAGCATGATGCACAGCGAAGATTTTGAGAAAATTGCATCAGCCCTACGTCAAACATTTATCATTGATGATAAAACCGAGATCAGCATTGAAATAGATCCAAATGACATGAGTGACGATATGTTGCTTGGTCTTCAAAAAATCAACGTCACACGCGCAAGTATTGGTGTTCAAGATTTTGACCCTGATGTACAAAATGCGATCAATCGCCCCCAAACATTTGAGCAAACAAAAGACCTTGTTTTAGCCCTTAAAAATATGGGGATTGCATCCATCAATGTTGATGCGCTCTATGGTCTGCCAAGACAGACACTAAAGCGTTTATCCACCACAATCGAGCAGGTTATTTCGCTCAATCCAGACAGGGTTGCCATGTTTGGTTATGCCCATGTGCCATGGGTTAAAAAGCATCAACAAATGATTGCCGATAGCGACCTCCCCGGAACACTTGATCGGTTTACCCAGTCACAAGCAGCAGATGATTTATTGATCCATGCTGGTTATCAAAAAATCGGAATTGATCACTTTGAAAAACCAAAATTGCCCATTGGCAAAAGCCTCAAAGGTGGGAACATTACGGCGGAATTTCCAAGGCTATACCACAGATAATTGCGACGTTCTGTTAGGTATCGGTGCATCTTCAATCAGCAGATCAAAGCAAGGCTACATACAAAACATTGTGCCAACTGGCGTCTATAAAGAATGCGTTCTAAACGGTGAAATTCCTGCGGCAAAAGGTTATCGGTATACATCAGAAGATCAAATACGTGCCTTTATGATTGAACGTTTGATGTGTGATTTCCAAATCTCTTTTGACGCAATGACCAATAGATTTGGCGCTGATGCTGCACCCTATATCGATATCGCCAAACACATAGCTGCTCTCGATCAAGACAAGCTATCCGGTGCAAATGCAGATATGTTTTATATCAACCCTGAGCGCTTACCGTTTACAAGAACAGTTGCATCTTGGTTTGATGCACATTTAACCAAGCAGCAGTTCAAATTCTCAAAAGCCATTTAGTCTTTTTCTGTCTCGCAAGCTCTTTCCAAGATTGCCAGATCACGCACAATCACCGTACGTTTATTTTCAAGATCAAACACCCCAGCATTGCGAAGCTTTGTCATTTGTCTGGAAACTGTTTCAATTGTTAATCCCAAAAAATCTGCCATATCTGCGCGCTTTAAAGGGATTTCAAACACGATATCTGCATCATGAACATTTGCTTCAGGATCAATATTGGTAGCGATAAGATATAAAAAACTAGCAACCTTTTCACTCGCGGTTTTGCGCCCCAATGTCAGCATCCACTCGCGGGCTTCATCCAGCTCTTTTAAGGATTGTTCATGCAATCGGTGTTCAAGCTCTGGCGATTCCAAAACAAGCTCGTCCAATACATTTGCAGAGAACGAACACAAGCGCACATCAGTGGCAGCTTCTGCCGATATATTCGATGATCGTTTGAACGGGCGACCTAAAAAATCCGGCGCAAATTGCAGGCCAACGATTTGTTGGCGACCATCAGCCATCAGGCGCACCAGCTTAACAACGCCAGACATGATGTTGGAATAGGTATTAGTTTCCTCGCCCCCATCAACCAAAACAGCATCACTTGGCTCTTTATGTTTTTTGGTATGTTTGCTGAGTTTAATCAACTGGTCGGGCAGTAATGCACCGCAAATACCATTGTGGCGGGCTTCGCAGGCTCTGCACAAAATAGGCACTTCAGAATTATGAATATCCTGTCGCAATACATCGGTCATAGAATATTCTCCACCTGACTTAATCATCGACCAAGGTATCAGTTCAATGGAGCTAAGGGAACATCCTGCAAACAATCAGCCTAAAAAACATTGAATTTCCCTATAACTTAAAGCAATTCAGCTTTTTGTGCGGAGAACTTAACGCTTAACGTCATAGACCCTTCATTGACCAACCACCGGCGGATGGTAAATGTTCTGCCGCCGCCTGCATGCATGGGATCACTTTGCGTGATCTGTGTGGCCTCCTCAAGCGATGATGCATTATAAACAATCATGCCACTTCCCCTCATTTCCTCACCACTTGCATCTGACAATGGGCCTGCCAAAAACAGCTTACCTTGCGCTTCCATCTCACCTTGATAGGCTAAATGATCGGGCAAAATCTCCATCATTTGCTCAGGTGGAACGGCCGGTGTGGACTCGACCAAATATAATTCAAACGCAAGCGAACCTCTGTCTTTGGAGGCCTGTCGATAATCTTTCCATTTAGGCATAATCTGTTTTCCTTCATATTCTCTCCAAAAAGATACCCCTTATTTAAAATAGGTCAAATAAAAAATATCGATATTTATTGACCAATGGCTATAAATGTGGGTATTTTTGGGAATACGGAGGATGGCAAATTTTGTGTTCCATTCCAATCCCGTCAATATGCAGGACAATATTAATGAATATAAATACGCTACCGAATGCACCGACCGGAGATGAGTTAACAAAACTTCGAAACGAAGCTCAACAAGATGCTCGTAATTTAAAATCTGAAATTACAAAACTTGATGAAGCTTCGATTAAACTTATTTTGTCCGGTGCGCGGTCTCATTATGCATGGACTGATAAGCCGATTGCCGATGATATTATCCACAAACTTTATGATATTGTGAAAATGGGTTCAACCAGCATGAATGGGTGTCCGGCTCGATTTACGTTTGTCAAATCAGACGAAGGCAAAGCCAGAGTAGCAAAATCACTAAAGCCTGCAAATATTGAAAAAATGAAGGGCGCACCACTAACGGTCATTATAGCCTATGTTCCAGAATTTTGGCAGCAATTGCCGCGCCTGTTTCCCCATGAAGATCGTAGGTTTCTGTTCAAGGATAAAGCTGAATATTCAGAAGAAACAGCCTTTC
Organism: uncultured Rhizobiaceae bacterium; assembly: GCA_963974325.1. Taxonomy (GTDB): domain Bacteria; phylum Pseudomonadota; class Alphaproteobacteria; order Rhizobiales; family Rhizobiaceae; genus Lentilitoribacter. The sequence continues at coordinate 15,642 of CAXBCW010000043.1, read as the reverse complement.
GGAATTCAACCCTTCAAGGTGGCTATTTAATGATAGCAGCACGCGCACTTGGTTTGGACATTGGCGCGATGTCTGGGTTTTCAAACAAGATCATAGATGAAGAATTTTACGCAGGCACAACGGTTAAATCAAATTTCCTTTGCAACATTGGTTACGCCGATGAAACAGCATTGTTCCAGCGCCTACCACGCTTTGATTTTGATGATGTTTGCGAGGTTCTATAATGGTCGACCCGCAACCCAATTTTACGGTTAAATTAAGAGCAAAAGCGCAAGCGCCGTCTCATTCACTTGCCAATATTTCAATCCGCGATTTGAACTTCTCAATCGATGAACCAGAAGCACGCGGCGGCACAAATTTAGGGCCAACCCCAACAGATACTGCCATTGCCGCATTGATCGGCTGTACCAATGTTATCGCCCACAAATGCGCAGAATCCCTACTTATAGATATCGGTCATTTAGAAATCTCAGCAGCCTGTGATTTCGATCGCAGAGGCGTGACATTGCAAGAGGAAGTCGATGTTCCGTTTGTTAAAATCAAACTGAATGTTATCGCCGATGGATCTGCAACAGATGCAGAGCTTTTGCGATTGGCAGAAGAGGTATCAAAATATTGTCCACTATCAAAACTGTTCAAACAAGCAGGAACAGTGATCGAAGAGAGTTGGAGTAAAAAAGCCTAAGAATTTCACGGAGATAAATTGGGAGTATCTCTTAATAGAACGCATTTGATTTGTGATCAGAAAACACTTTGAAAATGCACCAAGGGAGGAAAAAAATGTTAAATATTATCAAAAGCATCAGTAAGACAAGCGTTGTTCTTGCAGCACTTGCACTGGGCGCTAATACAGGCACATTCACAAGTCCTGCAATAGCTGCAGAAACAATCAACATGATAGCAATTGATGGCTATCCAGATCGCTCAATGTGGGTCAAAGAGTTTTCAGGCTTCTTTATTCCACGCGTCAATGAAGAGCTTGCAGCTGGTGGCAATTATGAAATCAAATGGCAAGAAGGTTACGGCGGAACAATCGTAAAACCTCGCGGTGTGCTGGAGGGCATTCAGCTTGGACTAGGCGATATTGGTATCGTTACAACGATTTTCCACAATTCTAAACTACCAAGCCAAGGCATTTCAGCGGTTACACCATTCATCGCAGCCGATGCACGTGTTGTGGCAAAAGCAGTTGATGAAATTGCGCGTGAATTCCCACAAATGGCAGCCGAGCTAGATGCCCAGAACCAAGTTTACCTTGCAACAGGTGTTGTGCTTGATACCTATCAGCTTTTTTCTAAAACACCGATCAATTCACTTGATGATTTGAAAGGCAAAAAAGTTGCAGGCGCAGGTTATAACTTGCGTTATCTTGAAGGGATTGAAGGCGCAGCGGGCGTACGTGGCGGCCTACCAACATTCTACAACATGATTCAAACAGGCGTCACAGAAGCTGCAATGCTTTGGCCGGAAGCTGCGAAGACATTTAAGATCGCAGAAGTTGCGCCTTACATGCTCAAAGTTGATCTAGGTGCAGTCAATTCTAAAACAGTGACAGTCAACAAAGATGTGTGGAACAAGCTTCCAGATGAAGTCAAAGCGACCTTGCAAAAAGTAGCACTTGAATATCGTGATCACGTCGCAGGCATAGCCATGGATCGTGCATCCTCGTCACTTGATGCATATGTAGCTGGCGGTGGTACTGTTGTTGAAATGAGCCAAGAAGCCCGTCAAGCATGGGCAGATTCCATGCCAAATATCGCGGTTGATTGGGCTAAAAAGCTCGATACTGCCGGTGCACCGGGATCAGAAATGCTCAAAGCCTACATTGCTAAGCTAAAAGCTGCTGGTTTTACACCACTTCGCGACTGGGCTGCAGAGCTTTAGGAGATCATAAGATCGGCGAAAGGACCCATCATGTTACATAATTTCTTTCGCCGATTGTTTAAGGGATCGATCAACGTTGCTGTGGTTTCCAATACCATTGGAACAACCTTAATCTTCGCGCTTGTTGGTATTTTAAATGCCGACGTTTTTGCCCGCGGCGTTTTACATGACCCGATTAATGGCGTTGTGGAACTCGTCATTTTCTCATTGGCTTTAATTGTATTTTTGCAATTGCCCGATGTTGTCCGCAGCAACCGTTTGACACGGTCTGATGGATTTCTTCTTTTAATCGAAGATTTTAAACCCAAAACAGCGCGGTTAATGTCGCGCGTCATTGATGCTATTGCTGGCATCTTCATGTGTCTTATCGCATGGACTGTGTGGCCTGAATTCATGGATGCTTTTGAAACGTGCCATTTCTTCACGGCACCTGAATTTGGTCCTCCCTTTACAGGTGAATTCATGCGCGACATGTCAGCGGCTTTTGAACGTTGCGAATATGCTGGCACACCCGGTATTTTCACAGCCCCAACATGGCCTGTTAAACTCGCCATCGCGTTCAGCGTAAGTCTCTGCGCCATCATTTTCATCTGCAAAGCACTTCTGGACCAAGACCAAACACAAATTTTTGGTGGTCATCAAAAAGTAATTATAGAAAAGGCAGCAAAATAATGCGTCCTATTCATTCGGAGAGTGGCCTATGACCCCTGTAGAAATTGGCGCATTTTCCGTCTTAGCCATCATCTTTTTGGTCTATATCGGCATGTATATCCCAATCGCATTGGGTCTTGTGTCCTTTGTTTCTGTTTGGCTTATTTCTGGCAAATCGATACTTGCATTTAACTTCCTAAAAATCGCTGTCGGCGATGGGGTGGCAGAATACGCGTTCGCGACCATTCCCCTCTTTACCGTCATGGGATTATTAGTCTCTCGAGCGGGATTAGGCACCGATATTTATACCGTGATGAGCCGCGGCTTTCGCAAAATAACTGGTGGCATAGGCATGGCAACAGTGGGTGCAAATGCAGTATTTGCAGCGGTTACCGGATCATCAATTGCGTCAGCTTCTGTGTTTACAAAAATCTCAGTTCCCGAAATGCAGCGCCTTAATTACAATCCACGCTTTGCCGTTGGCGTTGTTGCAGGCTCATCTGTATTGGGCATGATTATTCCACCCAGCGCGATGTTGATCATCTATTCGTTTGTTGCAGAACAATCTGTTGGCGAGATGTTCTTGGCAGGTATTGTTCCAGGCCTTGTGCTAACTGTCGCCTATATTGTGGGCATCCTGCTTGCGGGAAAATTCTGGCCTTCATTTATTGGCACACATGCAGAAGCCACAAAAATTGATGAACTATCGTGGTTTGAAGTACTGGATAAAACACTGCCAATCATCTTTTTGATCACGGTTGTTCTTGGCGGCATTTATACAGGCTGGCTCACGCCTGTTGAATCGGGTGCCGCAGGTGCATTGGTTGCTCTCTTGATCGCCGTATTGCGCAGAAAAATATCTTGGCGTGGTTTGTGGGAAACAGCAATTGAGACGGGTCACATCACAGCCTCGATCTTATTCCTCATTCTCATGGCATCATTTTATAGCCGTATGCTGGGCTATGCTGGTCTTCCAAATGAGCTGAATGCCTTCTTGCTAGAATACAATTTAGGCTTTGTTGCCGTTATGGTGATTTATGTAGCTTTGATGTTGTTTTTGGGCACAATATTGGATACGGCATCGATCATTTTGATTGTTGTGCCATTATTCCTAACACTGATTGAATCCATGGGCCTTAGCCTTGTTTGGTTTGGCATTGTCACCGTTATCGGTGCTGAAATTGGGCTTTTAACACCGCCATTAGGCATTTCATGTTTTGTCATCAAAGCAACACTAAATGATCCAAAAATCTCTCTTAAGGACGTATTCATGGGGGCATTCCCATTCGCAGTTATCATGTTGCTCGTTCTTATTCTCATCATCAAATACCCGGTTTTATCCGTCGGTATATTAGGCTAATTTCAAGTTGGAGGCATTTACATGCGCACCGTAACTAAAGACACAATTACCCAAGCATTTTTGGACTATAGCACCGAAGATACCAGCCCACGTCTCAAGCTCATCTTGGAAAGCCTTGCCAATCATCTGCATGATTTTGCCAAAGAAACAAAACTAACGCATGAAGAATGGCGCTTTGGTTTGGAAATCTTGCAAAGAACGGGCGAGATCACAACACCAGAACGCAATGAGTTTGTGCTCATGTCCGATGTGCTTGGCCTGTCTTCACTGGTTGATATGATCCATTCTCCTAAAAGTGTGACGCCTTCAAGTGTGCTTGGACCGTTCCATATTTTAGGTGCGCCATCGCTTGCTGTGGGCGGCGATATGAAACAAGACAATGAAGGCGCTACAATCATTGTTGAAGGTCGGGTCACAGATCGCAATGATAAACCGATTGCTGGCGCTGAGATTGAAATTTGGCAAACAGCCGATAATGGTCTTTATTCCAACCAAGACAATCAGCAACCTGAATATAATCTGCGCGGCCATATGATTGTGGGTGATGATGGTGTGTATAAGTTCACAACAGTGCGCCCTGCCCCCTACACTGTGCCGATTGATGGATCTGTGGGTGAGCTATTAAAAGCAACAGGCCGACACCCTTGGCGCCCATCGCACCTACATTTCATCATCAAAGCACAAGGCTTCCGCTCACTGGTCACAGAAGTGTTCCCGAACGATGATCCTTATTTGGATAATGATGCGGTGTTTGGTGTGCGTGAAAAATTGATCATGGAATATGTCGAGCAGACGGATAAATCCAAAATTCCGGCAGGTCTAGAAGTTGGCGACAATGTCACCATGCCATTCTTCACAGTTGATTTTGATTTTGTTCTGGCCAACGAAAACGAGTAGCTCGATAAGGCGGTCATTTAGAGCGCCCTATTCATCACTCATATGTTCTTTTAAAAAATTACCTGTGTGATCATAATGGCTGACCAGTAATTTGGCAGCTAGATCTTCATCACGCGCTAAAACTGCATCGCAGATGGCACCATGTTCTGCCGTGACATCGCGTTTAGGATAGGCATTTTTACCCGACAACTGACGATAACGAATATTCTGATCATAAAGCTGATCACAAAATTTCAGCAAAAAACTAGACCCACAAGCAGATATCAATGTCATGTGAAAATGTTTATGACGTTTTTCCCATTCAGCATTGGCAATAAAGTGATGACCATCATCAGCGCGCGGAACACGGGACAACCGGTAAGCTGCCAACACGACTTGCTCTTCCCAACCACTTTGCCCATTCTTGATGGACTCTCTAAGCGCCCGCTCTTCTAACCAGCAACGCGTTTTTAAAAGCTCTTCAAATTCCACAACGCTCACAGATGCAACACGAAATCCCCGTTGATCCATCCGCTCGACAAAATGATCGGATGTGAGAAGGCTTAACGCTTCGCGAACAGGACTTGATCCAACTTCATATTGCTGGCGAAGTTTTTCAACTTTTAGCTTCTGTCCAGGCTTTAAGACACCTGAAATAATATCATCGCGTAATCTGGAATAAGCCTTGCTTGTCATCGATTGAGAGCTGGTCGCATCATCAATCATGCTTGCCATATCGGCCAATTCTGGATTCAATTCTAACTTGGCTGCATAGTCTTCAGTTTTTCGCATTTATATTCTATAGCCCCAGATTAGGTTAGTTTTGATCCACTCTTTGGCCACCATCAGGTGCCGTGGATAAATCGCTTAACTTGCTTTGAGATAAAGTAACATGATTGTCAAATATAGATTTCATTGAGCGCAACAGATGACCAAAATCCTGCGATTGTATTCGGAGTTGAAACCACGCCTCGATAATATCGATATTTTTATATGGCGCAATACTGAATTATTATCGACATGTTTTCACATATATTCAATCCAACACTCAAATAAATCACTATAAATCAGATATTTAATATTTTCCATAAGACGAATAGATAAGAATAAACGAAGATTATTGCGTACAGAACAGTATAAATTAGCAAAATAATATTGATATTTTTACTCAAAACTATAAAATGTCGAATAACTTGATGGATACAGATTGCTTTCAAACAAATTGAGACAAAATCGACGATATATTGGAGACTGCTTTGCGCAAAGATCATTTTGAAGACGGAAAATATTGGGTAAGCCCATATAACTTCGTGCCGGAAGTTCGAGACAATTTGGACTTGCCTAAAAAAGTTGAAATCCATGATGCAACATTGCGAGATGGTGAACAAACACCCGGTGTTGTGTTCTCAATTGACGACAAAGTAGCCATCGCTCAAAAACTAAATGAAGTTGGTGTTGAGCGCATTGAAGCGGGCATGCCAGCTGTATCACCACAAGATGCAGAAGCTATCAAACAGATCACCAAGCTTGGCCTCAATTCAAAGATCTATACATTTGCCCGCGCCATGAAAGCTGACATTGATATGGCGCTTGAATGCGGTGCCGATGGCGTGATCATAGAAGTGCCCATCGGCTACCCTAAACTGGTAACCCAATTTGGTTGGACTTGGAAAGATGTGCTAGCCAAAAGCGCACCTGTTATCCGTTACGCCAAAGAAAACGGCCTCCATGCGGTCTTCTTCCCCTACGACACAACACGCGCCCGTGCAGATGACTTAGAAAATATTTGCAAAGGCATCATGGCTGAATCTCCACCAGACTCAATTGGTATTGTCGATACAATGGGGTGCGCAACACCGGAAGCTATCAAATACATTGTGCGCTGGGTTAAAGGCATGACCGGCCTTCCGATTGAAATCCATACCCACAACGATTTTGGCATGGGTGTTGCAACAGAACTTGCCGCGGTAACGGCTGGCGCGTCATGTGTCCATTCCTGTGCAAACGGTCTGGGCGAACGTACGGGTAATGCAGCCTTGGAAGAGCTGATGCTGGGTCTTGATCTTCTTTATGGTTATGAAACTGGATATCGTTTTGACCTAATGCCTGAACTTGGAGAACTGATTTCCCGCACATCCAATGTGCCAATCGCAAGAAACAAGCCACTCCTTGGCGCAGGTAATTTCACGCGTGAATCCGGCATTGGCATTCAATACGTCATGCACGATCCATTAGTGATGTTTGGCACACACCCGGCGCTCACAGGACGTGTTGGCGAAGTTGTTTTAGGTAAAAAGAGCGGCAAAGCATCTGTCATTTACAAGCTAAACGAACTTGGTTTGAAAGAAGCAAGCGATGAACAAAACGCAGCTATTCTTGATCGTGTAAAACAAGCCGGCATTCAAAAACGCGATATCTTAAGCGATGATGAATTCACAGCAATTGCGAATTCTGTCCTTGGCTAAATAACTTTGCTTTTTGATGTTTTTTACACACTAATTATCTCCCATACCTTATCAAGTTTGGGAGATTTTTTATCATTATCGCAACATTATTTTTTCTCTAAACACGCAAAAAAAAGACTTATTTTAGATCAAATAAATTGAGATAAAATGCGAGCAATAGATAGGATTTAATGTGGTTTTTCAGCCTATTAGCTGGTCTCATTAATTCACTATTTTTCAATTGACAAAATTACTACACTTATCCCAATCACTCTAAACTACTGTCATTATTGACATTATGTACGGTGCTCCACCTCAAAACATTAATTACCATACTAGTCTACATTTGCGTTGACACACTTGTTTGTGTGTGGTTTTTTCTAGGTCTTGCGTTTGATCATGTTCGATCAACAAACGATGGAACGTCAAGCGACCTGGGAGGAAATATGACTATTAAATCTAAAATTCAAAACCTTGCGCTTTGTGGTGCTCTTGCTTTGAGCTTCACCGCAGGTATGGCCGCAATCAACACTGCCGCTGCAAAAGACATCCGTGGATGGAACATCCATGTTGAAGATTATCCAGTATCAATCGCAATGGAATCTTTCCTTGCGGACGTGACTGCAAAAACTGATGGCCGAATCAAAGGTAAAATTTTCCACGGTGGCGTTCTTGGCTCCCAACCTGATGCTATCGAGCAAATCCGTCTTGGAGCCATCGATTTTGGTGAATTCAGCCTTGGACCCATGGGTCAGGTTATTCCTGAAACCAACGTTGTATCTTTGCCGTTCATCTTCAAAAGCATCCCGCAAATGTATCGTTTGATGGATGGTGAAGCTGGTGCAAAAATTGCTGAAGGTATGGCCAAAAAAGGTATCGTTGCCGTTGGTTGGTATGATGCCGGTGCACGTTCATTCTACAATTCCAAAGGTCCAATCAACACACCTGACGATGTTAAAGGTCTCAAAGTTCGCGTCATGAACAATGACTTGTTCGTTGGCATGATTGCTTCAATGGGCGGTAACGCAACACCAATGGCTTTTGGTGAAGTTTTCCAATCTTTGAAAACTGGCGTTGTTCATGGTGCTGAAAATAACCCACCTTCATATGAATCAACAAACCACTTTGAAGTAGCGCAATATTATTCACTATCAGAGCATTTGATCATTCCTGAGTGCCTTTGCATTAGTAAAGTTACATGGGATAGCTGGTCCAAAGAAGACCAAGCTATTGTTATGGCTGCTGGTAAAGCAAGTGCAGAATTGCAGCGTGGCCGATGGCAAGAGCGTGAAGCAAAAAGCATGATGAAAGTTCAAGCTGGCGGAACAACAGTCAACAAAATTGCTGACAAAGCTCCATTCCAAGCTGCAATGGCGCCAGTATATGAGAAGTTCCTTGCATCCAATGCAGACCTAACTGATTTGGTAAATTTGATCCGTAACGCGGACTAATTTTCAAAAGAACTGAGTGTGACCCGCATCTTAAAATTCGTTTTGGATTAATAAGGTGCGGGTCCTTCTTATCATGATAGTTTGGATAATATCTTGAAACACATCATCGCTCTTTTTCGCCAAGTAGATAGCTTTTTGCCGCAGATCAGCAAACTTTGTATTTTCATCTGCAGCATTGCACTTGTGTTTTTACTCACGATTTTTGGCTGGCTGGTCTTTGGGCGCTATGTTCTCAATGTTACCCCAACATGGGTTGAACAAGTTGCGCTTTTAATCGTCTGTTACATAACTTTTTTAGGGTCGGCTGCGGGTATACATGAAGAGACCCATTTGGGCGTTCAATTCATCCGCGAAGCTTTTCCAGACGCCGTCCGCAAACCATTGCGTATTCTGGTCGATATCATTTTATCGTTGTTTGGGTTGGTCATGTTTGTGTCCTGCATGCAATTGGTCCAATTTGGCTGGTCTACCAAACTTGCAATGCTCGACATTCCTGAAGGCGTGCGCACTTTATCTGCCGCGATCTGTGGCGCACTCGTCTTTATATTTGCCGGCGCACATGCCATTTCAAAGACATACCGTACCTATTTCCTTCGTGAAATAGCACAAGAAAAAGGGGCTTAATCATGGGACTTGCCCTCCTCCTAGGCGTTTTCGCTTTTTGTGTTGTCATTGGTGTCCCTGTTGCATTTGCAATGGGTGTATCCGCCGCACTTGTTTTTTACTACGAAGGTTTTCCCGTTCTGATCACATTCCAACAGATTATTTCAGGTACAACAATCTTCTCTCTGCTCGCAATACCCTTCTTCATTTTTGCTGGTGAGCTGATGCTCCATGGCGGGATCGCCAAAAGACTGGTGCGTTTTGCATCCACTTTAGTCGGCCATCTGCGCGGCGGTCTAGCGTCAGTGAACATCTTCTCAAGCATGTTGTTTGGTGGAATTTCTGGTTCGGCAATTGCAGATATCTCAGCTCTTGGATCACTGCTTATTCCCGTGATGAAAGAAAAAGGATATAGCGGCGCGTATGCAGTTAACGTCACAGTGACATCATCAATCGCTGGCGTTGTTATTCCGCCAAGTCATAACATGATCATTTTTGCGGTTGCTGCCGGTGGCGGCATTTCAATATCAAAATTGTTTTTAGCTGGTGTGGTCCCAGGAATTTTGATGTGCTTTTGTCTGGCTGTCGCAGCTTACGTTTTAGCGATCAAACATAATTACCCTGCGGACAAATTCCCAGGCTGGCGCGCAGTCGTTGTATCTGCGGTATCGGCATTGCCGGGCTTTGTCACAGCTGTCATTATTGTTGGCGGCGTCTTATCAGGTATCTTTACCGTGACAGAATCCGGTGCATTTGGTGCGATTTACGCACTCTTTCTCACGGCCTTTGTCTATCGCTCATTGTCGTGGCAATCCTTTAAAATTGCCGTTGTCACATCTGTGCGAACAACGGCCATGGTTATGATTTTGATCGGTTGTGCAGGTGCATTCGGGTATTTGCTGGCGCTCTATCAAGTCCCTGAATTGCTATCAACCTTTCTGCTAACAATTTCAGATAACCCACTCGTCATTTTATTAATGATCAACATTATGCTGCTGATGCTCGGAATGATCATGGATATGGCAGCTCTTATTTTGATTTGCACACCTATCTTTTTGCCAATTACAAGAGACCTTGGCATGGACCCTGTGCAATTTGGTATCATGTTGATGATGAACTTAGGTCTTGGACTGTGCACGCCCCCTGTTGGCGCTTGTCTCTTTGTGGGTTGCGCAGTTGGCAAAGTACCTATTGAAGAAGCACTTAAAACAATTTGGCCATTCTATTTGGCTATTCTAGTCGCCCTACTTCTGGTAACATATGTGCCAGCAGTATCACTTACCCTACCCCGTCTTTTGGGTAATTAAAAACAAGTAGCACTTAACATGCCAACTCAAAAACCGATTGCTGGGAGCATTCTTGCGCCCCTATCATTTCCAACACTATCTGGCGGTCAAACAACTGTCGGGGGTACAAAAGAAAACTGGACTTTGCTAACCGTCTATCGCGGAAAACATTGCCCAAGATGTAAGAAATACCTCAACATCTTGAGCGATATGCGCAATCAATGGCAAGAAGCTGGCTTTGATGTCGTTGTTGTATCTGCTGACCCTCATGAAAAAGCTCAAGCCGATCAGGCTGAATTTAATTGGAGCTTTGATCTGGGGTATGACTTGACGGAAGATCAAATGGGCTTGTTGGGTCTATATGTAACCGATCCTTTGTCACCAACAGAAACAGATCGTCGTTTTGCAGAACCTGGTACTTTTGTTATTCGTCCAGACGGTAGCATTTTGCTGATCAGCATTTCAAATGGCCCATCTGCCCGACCAGAACTTGGCGAGCTTCTAGATGGTATGATCTTTACGAAAACAACAGATCGCCCACCACGTGGCCAAGTTTAATAGGCAAGTTTAAAAAAACATATAAACCCGCATGGGGGAAGCGCAGAACATGTTCTTCCCCTTTAAAATATCACGTAGCTTTCAACAGGATTTCTGCAAGAACTGAGACTGCCAATGTCTTAGCATCCCGCGTCGACGGAATAAGCCCAATCGGCCCTGAAAGCCGCATCAATTGACCATCCAAAACACCCTTTTCGCGCATTTCTTCCAATCGGCTCATACTCGCAGCACGACTTCCTTGTGCTCCAATATAAAAAGCATTGGTTTGCAAGGCACCGATCAAAATATCTGGTTCCCAATCATGGTCGTGAAAAAACAAAACAATCGCTGTTCTATGATCAACACTTAAATCAGATGGGAATATTGGCTGTGAAATATGCTGGGTTTGATGCCCTGAAATCTTGGCACTCGCTAATGTTTCCTCATCAGGTGATAACAATAAGCTCGGATATCCAGCAGCCGTTACCAGAGCAGAAAATGTGCTTACCTCTGGCCCTTTACCAAAAATCAAAAACATTGGCTCTGGCTTATATCTGACACAAAGTCTATCGCCATCTCGTTGCGTTTCACCATCTTGCTCAAGCGATAAAACACCAGATGGAATATCAACAATGAGAGAGCAAGGAACACGATTTTTTAGGTGGGTTTGCAGAGAATTCAAAATCGCTTCATCAGGATTTGGCAGCAAAAGAACATCAATTCCACCGCCGCAGGGCAGTTTAATATCGATGAAAGGTGAGCCTTGTCCATACCGAACAAGTTTAGGAGACTTATCAATAAACGTTGTTTTCGCATGAAGGTTTAAATCCGCTTCAATACACCCCGACGACAAACTACCAACCCACTTTTGAGTGGCAAACAATGTCATCATTGCGCCGAGCGGTCGATAAGATGGACCATCCACCCCAACAATCATCGCCAAACAAGCATCTTCACCTGAATTGAGATAGGCCTCAATTGGTTTTAAGTCTTCGCAAGTTGGTAATTTATCCAAATTCAACACAATGCCCTTCGTTCGGTGAACATTAACAAAGAAGATGCCCACGATATATGCTTTATTCGGTAAAATTGTATTTTCCACATAAATTCTATGAATTCAATTTCGGCGCTGAAATTGATATAAATCATTGATTTTGGTGAAAATTCCTTCGTTTTTGACAGGTTTTGCAGCGATCAACATCACCAAACCCCATCTGTGCAGATGAAATGATATTTAATATTGACAATCAACAACCCATCGACAACCATAACGAATTAGATCGGGAGGAGATCCGATCGAAAAATGGGAGAATACGAATGAAAACACATTTAATCAAAGCATTGATGGTGGGCGCACTTTTCGCTGTCACCACACCTGTTGTGTCTGCATCAGCTGCAGAATGTATCGCACCTGCAAATCCAGGCGGCGGTTGGGACTTTACATGTCGTCAAATCGGTAAAATCATGTTTGACATTGGCGCTGTAGATAAACCAATTCAAGTCACAAACATGGCGGGTGCCGGTGGCGGACTTGCATATAATCACGTTGTCAACGAACGTGGTGATGATGCAGATCTTATCATTGCAGCTTCAAGCGCAACTTCTACACGTCTTGCACAAAATGCCTATGCAGGCATGACGGCTGACCAGGTTCGCTTTGTTGGCGCAATTGGTGCCGATCCGGGCGTGATCGTTGTTGGTAAAGACAGCGAATTTACATCGCTAGCTCAGCTTGTTGATGCTATTAAAGCAGAGCCAGGTTCAGTCGCCTTTGCTGGCGGTTCAGCGGTTGGTGGTTTTGATCACCTTAAACCACTTATGATCCTACAACGTGCAGGCTTTACGGACATCACTAAAGTTAAATATATCGGTGTTGATGGTGGTGCAGATGCGATCACGCAAACAGTTGGTGGCTTTACTCAAGCGATGACCGGCGACATGTCCGAAATTGTTGGCTTCCTAAAAGCTGGTGAAATTCGTGTTCTTGCTGTTTTGACTGACGAACGCGTTCCTGGTTTTGACGACATTCCAACAGCCAAAGAACAAGGCTTTGATGTTGTTGCTGTTAACTGGCGCGGTCTTTACATTCCAAAAGGCGTTAGCGATGAGGTCTTTGACAAGTGGGCTGGTAAACTTCAGCAAGTTGCAGATAGCGCAGAATGGAAAGAAGCAATGGCTGCAAATGGTCTTGCTCCGTTCACCAAAGTTGGTGGCGCTTTCCAATCCTATGTTGATGGCTTGGTAACTGAAATTAACCAGCTATCTAAAGACATTGGGGTTATCCAATAATGTTCAGCGACCGGATTTTCGGTCTGGTCACACTGTTTGTGGCACTCGCATTTATTGCGAGTGCCACTCAGATCCAGGCAAGCTTTCTCGCCGATCCTGTCGGCCCAAAAACCTTTCCAATCATCATTGGCATTGTTGCAGCTATTTCATCCCTTGTTATGATCTTGCGCCCAGACCCTGACCCAAATTGGCCCAAAGGCCGCACTTGGATCGCTCTATTCATCGCAGTGATAGTGCTCGTCGCTTATGCCTTTGCATTAAAGCCACTGGGGTTTGTCATTCCAACAGCAATTGCAGCAGCCATTTTGAGCTACCAAATTTCACCACGTGCTATGCCTTCAATGATAGCTGGTGCTGGTCTGTCTGTTGGGCTGTTCATTCTTTTCAAATACGCATTGGGCCTTGGCTTAGTCGCGTTTCCTAGCGGTTTAATCGGATAAAATTCTCATGGACATTCTATCAAATTTGGCTCTTGGTTTCTCAATCGCACTGTCGCCCTATACATTGATGTTGGCCATTGTTGGTTGCTTCTTGGGCACCATTATCGGCGCATTGCCCGGCCTTGGACCATCCAACGGCGTGGCCATCTTAATCCCGATTACATTCACCATGGGTTTGGACGCGACCTCCGCATTGGTTCTCATGACATCTGTTTATTATGGCGCGATGTATGGCGGCCGAATTAGCTCTATTTTATTGAATATCCCGGGCGATGAACCTGCTCTGATGACAACGCTTGATGGCTATCCAATGGCCAAAGCTGGACGCGCGGGAGATGCGCTTGTTCTATCGGGTGTCGCCTCTTTTGTTGGTGCATTACTGGCAACGATTGGCCTCATGTTCCTTGCGCCTTTACTTGCAAGAGTTGCCTATCTGTTTGGGCCAGCTGAATATTTTGCGCTATATCTATTAGCTTTTTGCACATTGGGCGGCATGGCCTCCAACAACCAAGCAAAAGCAGCATTGGCATCCTGTATCGGTCTTGGTATTGCGATGATCGGTGTTGATAATAATTCTGGAATGCCGCGCCTAACAGGTGGCAGCCTGCACCTAATGGATGGGATCGATTTTCTCGTTGCCATTGTAGGTCTTTTTGCTATTGCGGAAGTCTTCTTCTTTATCGAAAGCCACGGCAAAGGTTCATCCATTGGCGTTAAACTTGGCAAAGTAACCATTCCTTGGAAAGACATTGCAGCAACAAAATGGACGATGTTACGCGCGTCCGGCGTTGGTTTTATTGCCGGTATTCTCCCGGGTGCTGGCGCATCGCTAGGGTCATTCCTTGCCTATATGACTGAAAAATCTATCGCTGGAGAAAAAGGTGGCTTTGGCACAGGTGTTGCAAAGGGTATTGCAGCTCCTGAAGCTGGCAATAACGCAGCAGCGGGCGGTGCATTAGTGCCCATGTTAACGCTTGGTGTTCCCGGATCTGGCACAACAGCTGTGTTGCTTGCACTGTTAATGACGCTGAACATTACACCCGGCCCAACGCTCTTCACCGATCGCCCTGATGTTGTTTGGGGTCTTATTGCATCGCTACTAATTGCCAATGTCGTGCTGTTGCTGATGAACGTTCCCATGGTCAAAATATTCGTGCGCATTCTCCAAGTGCCACCATGGATACTATTACCGGGGGTCACAATGGTATCGTTTGTTGGTATCTACTCGCTTTCAGGCAGCTATTTTGATCTCCTTCTTATGGTTGGCTTTGGAATGCTGGGTTATGTCTTGCGCAAATTGGATATTCCAACAGTTCCCGTTATTTTGGGAATTTTGCTGGGTGGCAACATGGAAGATGCTTTGCGCCGCGCTATGGTTTTATCAGATGGCGAACCAATGTTCTTGTTCTCAACACCGATTGCGATTGGCCTATGGATTGCTGCTATTGCAGGGTTCTTAGCCCCAATGTTATTGCGTTCTATCTTAACAAAACCAAAGCCAGTTGAAGACTAAAAGCCTAATATTTTTAGGTATCAACATCTCTTAAAAGCTTAAGGATTTAGCTATGCTAAAGCATGAAGTTCGCGCACATCCGTCAAAAGAAGACCTACCACGGTTGGAACAACTGGCATGGAAAATTGCACAAGTTGCAACCGATCATGTTGCAATAGACGACGATGTAGCTGAGATGGTCATCAATCGAATTATTGATAATGCATCGGTTGCCATTGCATCTCTAAATCGTGGACCGATTAAATCAGCCCGCGCCATGTCACGCGCCCACCCTAGAGACGGTGGCGCAACGATGTTTGGCTTACCTT
>CAXBCW010000042.1:0-25541 GCA_963974325.1 uncultured Rhizobiaceae bacterium | reverse complement strand
TGGAAGATCAGCTTCGCTTTGCGATCCGCGAAGGCGGCCGTACTGTTGGTGCTGGCATCGTTGCAAGCATTACTGAATAGTTATTTTATTAGAGCGCGCGGTATCTATCGCGCGCTTATCTCTTAAACAAGGATCTGCCCTATGAACGGCCAAAATATTCGCATTCGTTTAAAAGCGTTTGATCACCGGATCCTCGATGCATCGACACGTGAAATCGTTTCGACAGCAAAACGTACAGGCGCACGAGTTCGTGGTCCTGTTCCATTGCCGACACGTATTGAGAAATTTACGGTGAACCGGTCGCCACACGTTAATAAGAAGTCCCGTGAGCAATTTGAAATGCGCACACATAAAAGACTTCTAGATATCGTCGATCCAACTCCGCAAACAGTCGATGCTCTTATGAAGCTCGATCTTGCTGCTGGTGTTGACGTAGAGATCAAACTATAAGATCTCAAATAGTACTTGTTCGGGGCTCCATACTGGATCTCGAGCAAGAAGTTTAAACAAGAAATATTCTTTATGAGCGCAAGTTTGTCGATATAGGCAAAACTGCTCCTCTGTTGAATTAAAAAGGAATGAACCAATGCGTTCAGGTGTTGTTGCACAGAAAGTAGGGATGACCCGGGTCTATAATGACGCCGGTGAGCATATCCCAGTTACTGTTCTGCGCCTTGAGAATTGCCAAGTGGTAGCTCAGCGTACAGAAGAGAAAAACGGATACACAGCCGTGCAGGTTGGTGTTGGCAAAGCAAAAGTTAAAAACACAAACAAATCCGTTCGCGGTCAGTTTGCTGTAGCTAACGTTGAGCCTAAGTCTAAAGTCGTAGAATTCCGCGTTTCATCAGACAATCTGATTGAAGTCGGTTCTGAAATTATTGCCAGCCACTTTGTTGATGGCCAGCTTGTCGATGTTACGGGTACTTCAATCGGTAAAGGTTTTGCCGGTGCTATGAAGCGTCATAACTTTGGTGGCATGCGCGCAACACACGGTGTGTCTGTATCTCACCGTGCACACGGTTCTACTGGACAGTGTCAGGATCCTGGTAAGGTTTTCAAGGGTAAGAGAATGGCGGGCCACATGGGTTCGACACGCGTTACGACACAAAACCTTGAAATTGTTTCAACTGATGTTGATCGTGGATTGTTGTTGATCAAGGGTGCTGTACCTGGTTCTAAAGGAACTTGGGTAACTGTTCGCGATGCTATTAAAGCTGCGTTACCTAAAGATGCTCCTGTACCTGCTGGCATTCGTGCTGGTGTGGCTCCAGAAGTTGCGATTGAGGGAGCAGAATAATGGATATTGTGGTTAACACACTTGCAGGTAAGGAAAGCGGCAAGCTTTCATTGTCTGATTCAGTATTTGGTCTTGAGCCTCGCCAAGATCTCATCCAACGTGTTGTACGTTGGCAGCTAGCGAAAAGACAACAGGGCACTCAAAAGACATTGGGTCGTTCTGAAGTTAATCGTACTGGCGCTAAAATGTACAAACAAAAAGGTACAGGCCGTGCTCGTCACCATGCTGCATCTGCTCCACAGTTCCGTGGTGGTGGTAAGGCTCATGGACCGACGCCTCGCGACATGTCCCATTCAATGCCTAAGAAGGTTCGTGCTCTTGCTCTTAAGCATGCTTTGTCTGCCAAAGCTGCTAGCCACGATCTTATCATACTTGATGAGATGCTGACTGCAGAGGTAAAAACGAAAGCTTTGACTGGTTCTCTTGATAATATGGGCATCAAAAATGCTTTGTTTATCGGTGGTGCTGAGTTGGATGCAAACTTCAAATTGGCTGCGCAAAACATCCCGAATATTGATGTGTTGCCGGTTCAAGGTATCAACGTTTATGACATCTTGCGTCGTGACAAATTGATTTTGTCTAAAGATGCAGTTGCAGCTCTTGAGGAGCGTTTAGCATGACCGATCTTCGTCACTATGACGTGATTGTCTCACCGGCAATCACGGAGAAATCGACATTGGCTTCTGATCATGATCAGGTTGTTTTCAATGTTGCTCGTACAGCGACCAAACCAGAAATCAAAGCGGCTGTTGAAGCACTCTTTGGTGTAAAGGTTAAAGCTGTAAACACTCTTATCCGTAAGGGTAAAGTGAAACGCTTCCGCGGTATGGTTGGCAAGCAGAGCGATGTGAAAAAAGCAATCGTTACATTGGCCGAAGGTCAGTCAATTGATGTTTCAACTGGACTCTAATTAGGGCCGGTTGGTAAGCCCCCAAAGGGAATAAGAAAATGGCATTAAAAAGCTTTAATCCGACGACCCCGAGCCAGCGACAGCTGGTTATCGTGGACCGTTCTGGCCTTTATAAAGGTAAGCCTGTAAAATCGCTTACTGAAGGTTTGACTGGTAAAGGTGGTCGTAACAATATGGGTCGTGTTACTGCCCGCTATATTGGCGGTGGTCACAAGCGTACTTATCGTATGGTTGACTTTAAACGTCGTAAATTCGACGTTCAAGGTACAGTCCAGCATCTTGAGTATGATCCGAACAGAACTGCATTTATCGCGCTCGTCAATTATGACGATGGTGAACAGGCATATATTTTGGCTCCGCAGCGTATTGCTACTGGCGACAAAGTAATTTCTTCACTTACAGCTGTTGATGTAAAGCCAGGCAATGCGATGCCTTTGCAATCGATGCCAGTGGGTACGATCTGTCACAATGTTGAAATGAAACCTGAAAAGGGCGGTCAAATTGCTCGTTCTGCAGGGACATATGTTCAGCTTGTTGGTCGTGACCAAGGCATGGCGATCCTTCGCTTGAACTCTGGTGAAACTCGTTTGGTTTCAGGTCTTTGTATTGCAACAGTAGGTGCTGTTTCAAACCAAGATCATATGAATACAAACGATGGTAAAGCAGGTCGTACACGTTGGCGCGGTAAGCGTCCTCACGTTCGCGGCGTAGTTATGAACCCGGTCGATCACCCTCACGGTGGTGGTGAAGGCCGTACTTCTGGTGGTCGTCACCCGGTTTCCCCTTGGGGTAAACCTACTAAGGGTAAACGGACACGTAAAAATAAGGCGACGGATAAGTTCATTATGCGTTCTCGCCATCAGCGTAAGAAATAAGAGAGGAAGTCTATATTGGCTCGTTCAGTTTGGAAAGGTCCTTTTGTTGACGGCTATCTTCTCAAAAAGGCTGAGAAGGTCCGCGAAGGCGGTCGCAGCGAAGTGATTAAAATGTGGTCTCGCCGTTCTACGGTACTACCACAATTCGTAGGTCTAACATTTGGTGTCTATAATGGTCAGAAGCACATTCCAGTGCTAATTTCCGAAGACATGGTTGGTCATAAATTTGGTGAGTTCGCTCCTAGTCGTACCTATTATGGTCACGGCGCGGATAAAAAAGCGAAGAGGAAGTAGACATGGGCAAGGCAAAGACAGAACGTCGGCTCGCAGATAACGAAGCGCAGGCAGTTGCTCGCACTATTCGTGTCAGCCCGCAAAAACTAAATCTTGTTGCGGAAATGATCCGCGGCAAGAAAGTTGAAACTGCATTGGCAGAGCTTGAATTCTCTCGCAAACGTATTTCTGACACAGTGAGTAAAACACTGAAGTCAGCTATTGCGAATGCTGAGAATAACCACGATCTTGACGTGGATAGCCTCATCGTTGCGGAAGCTTATGTTGGTAAAGCTATTACTATGAAACGCTTCCGCGTTCGTGGTCGTGGCCGCTCATCACGTATTTTGAAGCCGTTCTCTCACTTGACTATCATAGTGCGTGAAGCTGTGGAAACTGTAGAGGAGGCCGTATAATGGGTCAGAAGATTAATCCAATCGGTTTCCGTCTAGGAATCAACCGTACGTGGGACAGCCGCTGGTATGCTGATCAAGGCGAATATGGCGAGCTTCTTCATGAAGACATGAAAATTCGCGCTTACTTGGTCAAAGCACTCAAACAAGCGGGTGTTGCTAAAGTTGTTATCGAACGTCCTCACAAAAAATGTCGTGTGACAATCCACACAGCGCGTCCTGGTCTTATCATTGGTAAGAAGGGTGCAGACATTGAGAAGTTGCGTAAGAAATTGTCAGAAATGACGAAATCTGAAACACACCTCAACATTGTTGAAGTTCGTAAGCCTGAAATTGATGCGACACTTGTTGCACAATCAATCGCTCAACAGCTTGAACGCCGTGTGGCTTTCCGTCGTGCTATGAAACGTGCTGTTCAATCAGCTATGCGTTTGGGTGCTTTGGGTATCAAAATCACAAGTGCTGGCCGCTTAGGTGGTGCTGAAATCGCGCGTTCTGAATGGTATCGTGAAGGCCGTGTGCCATTGCATACTCTACGTGCTGACATCGATTATGGTGTTGCAGAAGCTTTGACTGCATATGGTATTTGCGGTATTAAAGTTTGGATCTTTAAGGGCGAAATCCTTGAACATGATCCAATGGCTTCTGAGCGTAAAGCGAGCGAGAATGATAATTCAGGTGGCAACAATAACAGCCGTCGTCGCGAAAACGCGTAGTACGCGTGTAAGTTCGGAGAAATAATATGTTACAGCCAAAGCGAACTAAATTTCGCAAACAATTTAAGGGCAAAATCAAGGGCGTCGCAAAAGGCGGTTCTGATTTGAACTTTGGGTCATATGGCCTTAAAGCTCAGGAACCAAATCGCGTTAACGCACGTGAGATTGAAGCTGCCCGTCGTGCCATCACTCGTCACATGAAGCGTGCCGGTCGTGTATGGATCCGTATCTTCCCAGACGTACCGGTAACTGCAAAGCCTACCGAAGTTCGTATGGGTAAGGGTAAGGGCTCTGTTGATTATTGGGCATGTAAGGTCAAACCTGGCCGCGTCATGTTCGAAATTGATGGTGTTAATGAAGACATCGCACGTGAAGCATTACGTTTGGGGAGCGCTAAGCTTTCTGTTAAAACGCGCTTTATTCAACGAATTGCCGAGTAGGAGATTATCATGAAAGCTAATGATGTCCACGCCATGAGCGCAGATCAACTTGGTGATGAACTGGCTAAGCTAAAGAAAGAGCAGTTTAATCTGCGCTTTCAAGCTGCAACTGGTCAGTTAGAAAAAACATCACGTGTTAAACAAGTGCGTCGCGATATTGCCCGCATTAAGACTATTGCCCGCCTGAAGGCGGCTGAAGCTAAGGCTTAAAGGAACGCAAAATGCCTAAACGCATTCTACAGGGCACTGTTGTCAGTGACAAAAACGATAAAACTGTTGTGGTTCGTGTCGAACGTCGATTCGCTCACCCAGTACTAAGAAAAATCATTCGCCGTACGAAGAAGTACAAGGCGCATGATGAAGCTAATCAATTCAAAGCTGGTGATTCTGTTTCTATTGAGGAATGTGCACCAATTTCGAAAGATAAACGCTGGACTGTTGTAACTAGCTAGGTTTAGCAGTTTAACATTTCTTATTTTATGAAGATTGGGGCAGGGTAATTTACTTATTTGTCCCTTTTTTCATGAAATCGCATTTTTAGGTCAGATTTTTGTTGTAAAAATCTCGATCTGTTCTAATACAACTCGACAGCTAGATAAGACTTTGGGCAATAGGGCTTTAAAGTGACTGTTTAGCATTAAAAAGAAGGCGGTCTGACATGATTCAGATGCAAACAAACCTCGACGTCGCGGATAACTCCGGCGCCCGTCGTGTCATGTGCATCAAGGTGCTAGGCGGTTCCAAGCGTAAATATGCTTCCGTGGGCGACATTATTGTATGTTCGGTCAAGGAAGCTATTCCGCGTGGCCGTGTGAAAAAGGGTGATGTGGTTAAAGCTGTTGTTGTTCGCACAGCAAAAGACCTACGTCGTCCAGATGGTAGTGTAATTCGTTTCGATTCAAGTGCAGCAGTATTGGTCAACAATGCTGGTGAACCAATGGGAACACGTATTTTTGGTCCAGTGCCTCGTGAACTTCGTGCTAAAAAGCACATGAAGATCATCTCACTGGCTCCTGAAGTACTATAAGGGGATTACCGATGCAAAAAATTCGTAAAGGCGACAAAGTCGTCGTGCTTACTGGTAAAGACAAAGGTCGCACCGGCGACGTTGTTAAAGTAATGCCAAAAGAAAACCGTGCTGTGGTGTCTGGTATCAACGTTGTTAAACGTCACCAGAAACAATCACAAAATACAGAAGCCGGTATTATTTCAAAAGAAGCGCCTATTCATCTTTCTAATCTGGCTAACGTCGATCCTAAAGATGGTAAACCTACTCGCGTTGGCTTCAAGACTGAAGACAACAAGAAGGTTCGCGTTGCCAAGCGTTCAGGAGAAGTGATCGATGGCTAATGTAGCTTATGAGCCAAGGCTCAAAACAGAATACAAATCACGTGTCCGTGCAGCAATGCAGGAACAATTTGGTTATGTAAACGAAATGCAAATCCCTAAACTTGATAAAATTGTTATCAATATGGGTGTTGGCGAAGCAACGGCTGATTCAAAAAAGCCGGCGATTGCTGCTAAAGATCTTGCAGATATTGCAGGTCAGAAGCCAGTAATCACTAAAGCTCGCAAATCAATTGCTGGTTTCAAGGTTCGTGAAGAAATGCCACTTGGTGCGAAAGTTACGCTCCGTGGTGCTCGCATGTACGAATTCATGGACCGTTTGATCACTGTTGCGCTTCCACGCGTACGTGATTTTCGCGGCTTGAACCCGAAAAGCTTCGATGGACGTGGTAACTTTGCCATGGGCATTAAAGAACACATTGTGTTCCCAGAAATCAACTACGATAAAGTTGATCAGATGTGGGGCATGGACGTCATCGTTTGTACGACGGCACCAACGGATGATGAAGCTCGCGCTCTGTTAAAAGAGTTCAACTTCCCATTCCGTGAACAGTCGTAACGGCATACGTAGAGAAGGATATTCAACATGGCTAAAAAAAGCTCAGTTGAGAAGAATAACCGCCGCCGCGGTTTAGTTAGCAAAAATGCTGCTAAACGTGCTGCACTTAAAGCGACAATCAGAGACCAAGAAGTGCCTATGGAAGAGCGCTTTAAGGCTACTCTTAAATTGGCTGAACTACCTCGTGATGGCTCAAAAACACGCATTCGCAATCGTTGTGAAATGACTGGCCGTCCACGTGGTTATTACCGTAAACTTAAAATGTCGCGTATTGCGCTGCGTGAGCTTGGCTCATTCGGTTTGGTACCTGGCCTTGTTAAGTCAAGCTGGTAGGGGATTACAAAAATGTCTTTATCTGATCCTTTGGGCGATATGCTCACTCGCATCCGCAACGGCGCAGCTCGTGGCAAGTCTTCAGTTAACTCTCCTGCATCAAATCTACGCGTTCGCGTTCTTGATGTTTTGGAAGCTGAAGGTTACATCCGCGGCTATTCTCAGTCGGAATTTAAAAATGGTCAATCTGAACTCAGCATTGAGCTGAAGTACTCAGACGCAGGTTCTGTTATTCGCGAAATCGGTCGCGTTTCAAAACCTGGTCGCCGAGTATATGTTTCGGTTAAATCCATTCCACAGGTCGCTAACGGTCTTGGTATTACGATCCTATCTACACCTCAGGGTGTGATGGCTGATCACCAAGCGCGCGAACATAACGTAGGCGGTGAGGTTCTTTGCTCTGTCTTCTAGGCAGTGCAAAGGCTTTATAGAGAATAGGTTGAATTAATGTCTCGTATAGGTAAAAAATCAATCCCGGTTCCTGCTGGCGTTACGGCTACTATTGACGGTCAAACAGTGACCGCCAAGGGACCTAAGGGTGAATTGGTCTTCGTTGCAAATAACGAAGTTTCAGTTGCTCTTGAGGAAAATGAAATCTCAGTGACTCCGGTTGGCAATTCTAAAGATGCGCGTTCAAAGTGGGGCATGTCCCGTACTATGATCTCGAACCTTTTAGAAGGCGTCGACAAAGGTTTTGAGCGTAAGCTTGAAATCAACGGTGTTGGTTATCGTGCAGCAATGCAAGGTAAGAACGTGCAGCTCGCTCTTGGCTTTAGCCATGACGTTGTTTACGAAACACCAGAAGGTATTTCGATTGCATGTCCTAAGCCGACAGAAATCGTCATCACTGGCATTGATAAGCAAAAGGTTGGCCAAGTGGCTGCCAAAATTCGTCAATACCGTAAGCCTGAGCCTTATAAAGGTAAGGGTGTGAAGTATGCTGAAGAGCGGATTGTCCGCAAAGAAGGCAAAAAGAAATAAGGAAGTCGCGAAATGGCTAGCATTAAAAAAGAGATTATGCGCCGCAGCGCTCGCGTTCGTCGTAAAGTCAAAGCGGTGGCCAATGGTCGTCCGCGTTTGTCAGTACATCGCTCTTCAAAGAATATTTACGTTCAGATCATTGATGACCTTGCAGGTACTACACTTGCAGCAGCATCAACTTTAGATGCTGATCTTCGTAAATCTTTGAAGACAGGTGCTGATACATCAGCAGCTTCGGCTGTTGGTAAACTTATCGCTGAGCGTGCTGACAAAGCAGGCGTTAAAGATGTAGTTTTTGATCGGGGTTCATTCTTGTACCACGGTCGCGTAAAAGCACTCGCAGACGCAGCTCGTGAGGGCGGTCTTAAATTCTAATATCAATCTGCCGATTGAAACCGGAAAAAAATAAGGATAAGGACAATGGCAAGAGACGATCGTCGCGGAAAAGGCGGCAAAAGAGAAGAAGAGCAGAGCGAATTTGTTGACAAACTCGTTCATATCAATCGTGTTGCAAAAGTGGTCAAAGGTGGCCGTCGTTTTGGTTTTGCCGCTTTGGTTGTTGTTGGTGATGAAAAAGGCCGCGTAGGCTTTGGTCACGGTAAAGCGCGTGAAGTGCCTGAGGCTATTCGTAAAGCTACAGATGCTGCTAAGCGTGAAATGATTTTTGTGCCACTACGTTCTGGTCGTACTTTGCACCACGATGTGCATGGTCGTCATGGCGCGGGTAAAGTGCTTTTGCGTGCTGCAAAGCCTGGTACTGGTATCATTGCTGGTGGTCCAATGCGTGCTGTTTTCGAAACACTTGGTATGCAAGATGTTGTTGCGAAATCAACAGGTTCTTCGAACCCATACAACATGGTTCGTGCCACATTTGATGCTCTTAAACGCCAAATGCACCCGAAGGATATCGCAGCTCAACGTGGTATTAAATATTCAACTCTTCAAGCTCGCCGTACTGCTGCGGGTGTAGAAGATCAATAGGCCTTAGCGCCGTTCGATAGGAGCCTTAATCATGGCTGATAACAAAAAGGGCAAAACTGTAACGATTGAACAAATCGGCAGCCCAATTCGTCGTCCTAACGTTCAGCGTCAAACCCTGATCGGTTTGGGCCTGAACAAGATGCATCGTCGTTCTACACTCGAAGATACGCCTGCTGTGCGGGGCATGATAAATGCCGTTAGCCACATGGTACGTGTCGTCGAAGAGAACTAGGCGGGAGAATAATCATGAAACTGAATGAAATTAGTAATATAGATGGTGCCACTAAAGCGCGTAAGCGCGTTGGACGTGGTATTGGTTCTGGCACTGGTAAAACAGGTGGTCGCGGCGTTAAAGGTCAAAAATCCCGTGGTGGCGTAGCCATTGCTGGTTTTGAGGGCGGTCAAATGCCTATCTACCGCCGTTTGCCGAAACGTGGTTTTAACAATCCGTTCCCGTCAGATTACAATGTTGTTTCACTTGGTCGTCTACAACAGGCGATTGATGCGAAAAAACTAGATCCAAAAGCAACTGTTGATGCTGCTGCTCTTAAAGCGGCTGGTGTTATCACTAAGATTAAAGACGGCGTTCGTCTTATGTCAGACGGTGATCTAACAGCTAAACTTAAGATCGAAGTTTCTGGTGCGTCTAAGACTGCGATTGCTAAGCTTGAAAAAGCTGGTAGCTCAATCACAGTTCTAACACCACCAAAAGAAAAAGCTTCAGCAGCTGCTGAATAAAATAACTAAAGCCACGCGAAGATCTTTAAATCTGCGCGTGGCTTCCCCATATTGAGAACAATGTTTTCATTTGAGTTCGTTTGCGCTTGATTTTATGATCTGGTTCCTGCAAATCGGTACTCTCTCGGTCAGACACATAACGCCAAATATTGGGTTTGACCTAAATATAATTAATTGGCGGAGAATGTCATGGCATCTGCAGCCGAACAGCTTGCATCGAATTTAAACTTTTCCGCTTTTTCAAAGGCTGAAGATCTCAAAAAACGCATCTGGTTTACGCTAGGGGCGCTTTTGGTTTACCGTCTTGGAACGTACATTCCAATTCCTGGTATCGATCCTTCTGCTTTTGCTGCCGCTTTTGAGCGTCAAAGTCAGGGTGTCTTGGGTATCTTCAACATGTTTGTTGGTGGTGCTGCAGAACGCATGGCTTTGTTTGCTCTTGGAATTATGCCTTATATCTCCGCATCGATCATCATGCAGCTCATGACGTCTGTTGTGCCGTCATTGGAGCAGCTGAAAAAGGATGGCGAGCAGGGCCGTAAGGTTATCAACCAATATACTCGTTATGGTACTGTGTTACTTGCAACCCTGCAGGCATGGGGCATCGCTGTTGGTTTGGAATCAAGTGTTGGTGTTGTCACCGACCCTGGTACGTTCTTTAAAGTCTCAACGGTTATCACTCTTGTTGGTGGTACAATGTTCTTGATGTGGCTCGGTGAGCAAATCACAGTGCGCGGCATTGGTAACGGTATTTCGTTGATTATCTTTGCTGGTATCGTTGCAGCCTTCCCATCCGCCATTGCAAGTACGTTAGAGCTTGGCCGGACAGGGTCCTTGTCAACGTTCATCATCATTGGTGTTTTGGTACTTGCTATCGCACTTATCGCTTTGATCGTGTTTGTTGAGCGTGCTCAGCGTAAATTGCTTATTCAATATCCTAAGCGCCAAGTTGGCACGAAGATGTTCCAAGGTGATAGCTCGCATTTGCCGCTTAAATTGAACACTGCCGGTGTTATCCCCGCGATCTTTGGTTCATCCTTGTTGTTGTTGCCACAAACATTGGCTGGTTTTTCTGATACGTCGAACCTTCCTGGTTGGGCATCTGCCATCCTAGCTTCGCTAGGGCATGGTCAGCCAGCTTACATGGTGTTCTATGGTGTCTTGATTGCATTCTTTGCATTCTTCTACACAGCGATCGTATTTAACCCCAAAGAGACTGCTGACAACCTAAAGCGTCATGGTGGTTATATCCCTGGTATTCGTCCAGGTGATCGGACAGCTGAATATATTGATCACGTACTAACGCGTATCACTGTCATTGGTGCCATCTACTTGGTATTTGTTTGTTTACTTCCAGAACTCTTAATTGCGCGAACAGGTGTACCTTTCTATCTTGGTGGAACTTCACTTCTGATTGTTGTGAGTGTAACACTAGATACAGTGGCACAAGTGCAGGGGCATTTGTTTGCCCAACAATATGAAGGCTTGATTAAAAAGTCTAAGCTGCGGGGAGGGAAAAAGCGCAAATGAGATTAATCCTTTTAGGACCACCTGGTGCAGGTAAAGGCACACAAGCTCAGCGAATGGTGGATAAATACAAAATCCCACAATTATCAACGGGCGACATGCTTCGCGCTGCGGTCGTTGAGGGCACAGAATGGGGAAAACGTGCCAAAGAAATTATGGATGCTGGCGGCTTGGTATCAGATGATATCGTCAACGCCATCATCTCCGAGCGTATTGAAAACAAAGACTGCGATAATGGTTTTATCCTAGATGGTTATCCGCGCACTCTACAGCAGGCTGATGCGACAGAAGCATTGCTTGGTGGTAAGGGAATGTCTTTGGATGCGGTGATTGAACTTGCTGTTGATGACGGTGTTTTGGTTGAGCGTATTTCAGGTCGCTATACTTGCGGCAATTGTGGTGCCGGTTACCATGATGAGAATTTAAAGCCTGCAGTGGCTGGTGTGTGTGATAAATGTCAGGGAACTGAGTTTAAACGCCGCCCAGATGATCGCGCTGAAACAGTGGTTGATCGCTTGCAGACCTATTACAAAGAAACAGCCCCACTTGTTGGATATTACTATGCTAAAGGATTGCTAAGATCTGTTGATGGTATGGCCGATATTGATGATGTGGCAAAAGAGATTGACGCTTTATTCGCTGATAAGTGATTTTAGCGTCTTTTAAAGTGGAAGAGCTTGACGAAGTGCCGACTCATCCGCTATGACCCGCGCAACCCGCATACACTTAGCGATCGGTGTGTTTCTCTTAAATTGAGAGTTACGAGACTGGTCGTTTTTTCTTGTTGTATAGTGGGATTAAACAGATTGCTCATTTTGAGTGATTTTTAACGTAAACCGATCATTTATCGGCAACCAAGGAGAAAGACGTGGCCCGTATTGCTGGCGTCAACATTCCTACGAATAAGCGTGTAGTTATTGCACTGACTTACATTCATGGAATTGGACCAAAATTTGCTAAAGATATCGTCGCTAAAGTAGGTATTCCTGCTGAACGTCGTGTCAATCAGCTTTCAGATGCAGAAGTTCTGCAAATTCGTGAAGCAATCGATGCTGATTACCAAGTAGAAGGTGATCTTCGTCGTGAAGTATCAATGAACATCAAGCGTCTTATGGACCTTGGTTGCTATCGAGGCCTACGTCATCGTCGTGGCTTGCCTGTACGCGGTCAGCGCACAAGCACGAACGCTCGTACACGTAAGGGTCCTGCGAAGGCCATTGCTGGTAAGAAGAAGTAATACCAATCTTGAAAACTCTAGACCTACAATACGGGTAGGGTAATCTAGGTTGGGTGTAGCCGCTGGTACTACGGCGGTGTTGATATCGAAGAAGGATACAAAGAATATGGCAAAAGATGCCACACGCGTAAAGCGTAAGGAACGTAAGAATATCGCAACGGGCGTAGCTCATGTGAATTCTACATTCAATAACACAATGATCACCATTACTGATCAACAAGGCAACACGATTGCTTGGTCATCTGCTGGTGCAAACGGTTTTAAAGGCTCACGTAAGTCTACACCATTTGCTGCACAGATCGCTGCTGAAGATTGTGCAAAAAAAGCACAAGATCATGGCATGAAGTCTTTGGAAGTTGAAGTTTGTGGTCCAGGTTCTGGTCGTGAGTCAGCTCTTCGCGCTTTGCAAGCTGCTGGTTTTACAATCACATCAATTCGTGATGTTACACCGATCCCGCACAATGGTTGTCGCCCTCGCAAACAGCGTCGCGGTTAATCATTCATTGTCTGCTCGCGATCCGGACTTTTGGTTTGGGCTGCGAGCTTCTTCTCACATAGCTGACACGAATGGATTGTGCAGCAATAGGAAGGTTTAAAATATGATCCAGAAAAACTGGCAAGAGCTTATCAAACCCAACAAAGTTGAGTTCGCTGTTTCAGGTGATTTAAAAGCGACATTGGTAGCGGAACCGCTTGAACGTGGTTTTGGTCTAACGTTAGGTAATGCTTTGCGTCGTGTATTGTTGTCGTCTCTTCGAGGCGCTGCGGTTACTGCATTGCAAATTGATGGCGTATTGCACGAATTTTCATCGATCCCTGGCGTTCGTGAAGATGTGACTGACATCGTTTTGAATACCAAAGAAATTGCGATCCGTATGGAAGGCGATGAGCCTAAACGTATGGTTGTTCGTAAGCAGGGTCCGGCTGTTGTTACTGCAGGCGATATCCAAACTGTTGGCGAT
Organism: uncultured Rhizobiaceae bacterium; assembly: GCA_963974325.1. GTDB lineage: Bacteria > Pseudomonadota > Alphaproteobacteria > Rhizobiales > Rhizobiaceae > Lentilitoribacter. The sequence goes on along the minus strand of CAXBCW010000042.1, from coordinate 11,952 downwards.
ATTGAGATCTTAAACCCTGACCATCCAATTTGTACATTGGATGAAGGTGCTGAGATCCGCATGGAATTCACTGTCAAAAATGGCAAAGGCTACGTGCCTGCGTCTGCTAACCGTGCTGAAGATGCTCCAATTGGTCTTATTCCAGTTGATAGTCTTTATTCTCCGGTTAAAAAAGTATCTTACAAAGTTGAGAACACTCGTGAGGGTCAAGTTCTTGATTATGATAAATTGCTTATGACAATTGAAACTGATGGTTCTGTAACAGCTGAAGATGCTTTGGCATTTGCAGCGCGTATCTTGCAAGATCAACTTTCTGTCTTCGTGAACTTCGAAGAGCCACAGAAAGCTGAAGAAGAAGATACTGTTGCTGAATTGGCATTCAATCCTGCGCTTCTTAAGAAGGTTGATGAGTTGGAACTATCTGTTCGCTCAGCTAACTGCCTTAAGAACGATAATATCGTCTATATTGGTGATCTTATCCAGAAAACAGAAGCCGAAATGCTTCGCACACCTAACTTTGGTCGTAAGTCATTGAACGAGATCAAAGAAGTGCTTGCCTCTATGGGTCTGCATTTGGGTATGGAAGTCCAAGCTTGGCCACCAGAGAATATCGAAGATCTGGCCAAACGTTACGAAGAACAATATTAATGAACTTGCGGAATAAGAATTCCGCTATTTAAGGAGATAAGCTCATGCGCCACGGAAAAGCAGGCCGCAAGCTCAATAGAACATCAAGTCACCGTAAGGCAATGTTTGCCAACATGGCGGCTTCGCTCATCATTCACGAGCAAATCACAACAACTGTGCCAAAAGCCAAAGAAATCCGCCCTATCGTGGAAAAATTGGTAACTTTGGGCAAACGTGGTGATCTACACGCACGTCGTCAGGCTTTGTCACAAATTCAAGATAAAGAAGCTGTGAAAAAATTGTTTGACGCAATTGCAGCTCGTTATGCAACACGTAATGGCGGATATCTTCGCATTATGCGTGCTGGTTACCGTTTTGGTGATAATGCACCAATGGCAATCATTGAGTTTGTAGAACGCGATGTAACTGCTAAAGGCGCTGCTGATAAAGCACGTGTTGCAGCAGAACTTGCAGCGGAAGAAACAGAAGCAGCATAAGCTTCTTACTTTCTGATAATAGATTATGACCGGGCAGCGATGCCCGGTTTTTTCGTTTTTAGCTGATGTTTACTCTTGAGAGCTTCGTTGTTTTCATTTGTGGGAGAGGGATGTCATTATGACTGTTGGATCGCTTCGTTTCATTGATCGCTTTGAACATACCTATTTCCAACCTGGGCGATTTAAATGGTCAGATATCCAATTTGAACCTGAGAGCCAAGAATATGAGGCTTGCCGTTTTGTTTTAAATGGCAAATCAATCATCTTTCGCAAAGCTAAAATAACACCGACTAAGATTGGCCAGTTCGTCACCGTCTGGAAACGTCCTTTAGCGGATGACGATATCATGCCGTTTGATCGTTCCGATGAATTGGATTTTATCATCATACATTGTGAAGATATGAGCGTAGACGGTGATCTAGTCTGCGGCCAGTTCGTGTTTCCCAAAGATGTTTTGGTCAAACACAACATTATGTCACAAGATGGTTTGGGAGGAAAACTCGGGTTTCGGGTCTATCCCGATTGGGTCACACCAATTGCCAAACAGGCCATTAAAACCCAAAAATGGCAATCTGATTATTTCATCGAATGTTCTTATGACCCAATAAACGGGTATGCATTTTCAAACTCTGAGCAGTTTATGGACTTGCTGGGCAACAAAGCATAGCTCATCTACTTTGAGCATGCCCATGCTCGGGGTGAACAATTTCTGCCATTATCCATGCAAAAGGCCATTGCTTCGCTTTTTGCGACTTCAATTGAATTGTGCCATGCCCAACCCCAAGCGCCGCTTGGTGCCTTGGCGATTGCTCCGCATGTGTTGTAAAATGTTTTGATTGTGCTGCATGGGCCATTACATTTATTGCGAACGCGATTGATGGCACCTTGTTGAGATCTGTAATTGGCTGACCATGATTGGCCGTTTTTGCCAATGGCAACAGCACCCCAACAGCGGTCTGCACCACACGAGCCTGCAAGGCTAGGGGAGGCTGATAATAACATGATTAGGACAGGTAATAGTATATTTCTTGCTTTGATCATAATTTCCTCGCAGATTTTATTTAATCTATTGTCTACATTCATTGTTCGGAACGTAACGGACAATTTCATTTTGGTTTTGATCGGACTATGGTGTCCGATATAGATTCTCGTTTCTCATGAGGTGGTTTTTTATCATGAACTACAATTTCAATTTTACTCAAAGATCCTTGCGAGTGCTTCTTGCCTCAATCTTATCTTTGATGATGGTCGTATCGTCGTTTGCGCAAAGTTCTAAGCAGACACCGCGATCTCAGTCAGGCCTCACGATGTCATTTGCCCCATTAGTTAAGCAAACATCTTCTGCCGTTGTCAATGTGTACGCCGAGCGCATGGTGCGAGCCACATCGCCATTTGCGGGTGATCCGTTTTTTGAGCAATTTTTTGGCCGCCAAAGTCCCAATCGGACCAATAAACAATCGGCATTAGGCTCTGGTGTGATTATTGAAGAAACGGGAATTGTCATCACAAACCATCATGTGATTGCCGATGCCGATGATATTCGTATTGCATTGTCTGATGGTCGCGAGTTTAAAAGCCGTCTTTTACTCAAAGATGAAAGTGTTGATCTTGCCGTCTTACAAATTGAAAGTGATCAGACATTTGATGCCATCGAATTTGGTGATTCTGATAGTATGGAAGTTGGCGATCTTGTTCTAGCGATTGGAAATCCATTTGGTGTTGGGCAAACTGTGACCAGCGGTATTGTGTCAGCACTTGCGCGCAACCAAGTTGGCGTTTCAGATTTTGGGTCGTTTATTCAAACCGATGCCGCAATTAACCCTGGGAATTCAGGCGGGGCGCTGATTGATATGAATGGCCGTTTAATTGGCATTAACACCGCCATATTCACACGCTCAGGCGGATCAAACGGTATTGGCTTTGCAATCCCTGCCAATATGGTTCGCGCCATTGCAGCATCTGCTATCGGTGGTAGTGATAAATTTGTGCGTCCGTTTATGGGTGCAACGTTTGAGCCGGTCACATCTGATATTGCCGATGCTTTGGGTATAAATCGCGCTCGTGGTGCGTTGATTTCCTCAATTATGCCTAATGGTCCTGCGGATCGTGCGGGATTGCGGGCGGGAGATCTGGTTTTTGCGTTCAATGGTCAGGCAGTTGAGCATCCTGATGCATTGGGTTATCGATTGGCGACATCAAACATCGGTGCTGTGGTTGAGCTTGGTGTGCATTCTCGTGGTAAAAACCGAGGCGTCAAGGTGCGCCTAGAAGCGCCACCTAAGGGCAATTTGGCAAAGACGGTGACGCTTGTTGGAAATAATCCTTTTGCCGGCGCTGAAGTCACCGTGCTCACGCCGTTCCTTGCAGATCAGCTCAAGCTACCAGTAAATCGCAAAGGCATTGTGGTGATTGATATTAAACGTGGAAGCTCTGCTGCGCGATATGGTTTTTTGCCATCTGATGTGATTGTTAGCGTTTTGGGCCGCGAGCTAAAAAGTATTGCGCAATTTGAAGAGATCTTATCAGCGGGTGCTAGTTTTTGGCGGTTAGAGATCATTCGTAACGGTCGCCGCATTCGACAAATTTTGCGTTAAGGTAAAGATATTTCATGTCAGACCTATTTAGAGATCCCAATGCTGAAAAGGCTGCCATTGATAATGCGCCGCGCCCGCTTGCCGATAGAATGCGGCCTGAAACTTTAGATCAAGTGACGGGCCAAGAGCATTTGACGGGAGAAGATGGAGCGCTATCTCGAATGCTTGGGACAGGGTCTTTAGGGTCGATGATCTTTTGGGGACCTCCTGGGACTGGCAAAACAACGATTGCCCGTTTGCTTGCGGGTCACGGCGCATATGCTTTTGAGCAGATATCTGCGATTTTCTCTGGTGTTGCTGATCTTAAAAAAGTCTTTGAGATGGCACGAACGCGCAGATTGTCTGGTCGACAAACGTTGTTGTTTGTGGATGAGATCCATCGGTTTAATCGTGCACAACAAGATAGCTTTTTGCCTGTGATGGAAGATGGCACAGTGATCTTAGTCGGCGCTACGACTGAAAATCCATCTTTTGAACTCAACGCCGCCTTGTTATCGCGTGCACGTGTTCTCAGCTTTAAGTCTCATAGCCCTGAAAGCATTGAGGCTTTGTTGTCTCGCGCAGAAGAGGTGGAGGCCAAGCCTTTGCCGCTTGATGAGGCTGGCCGTCAAAGTTTGATCCGCATGGCTGACGGTGATGGGCGGGCAGCTTTAACGCTGTCAGAGGAAGTGTGGCGAGCAGCGCGTGAAGGCGAAGTGTTTGATAGCCAAGGTTTGTCGGACATCGTGCAACGGCGCGCGCCGATATATGATAAAGGCCAGGATGGTCATTATAACTTGATATCGGCGCTTCATAAGGCCGTGCGTGGGTCAGACCCAGATGCTGCGCTATATTATCTGGCTCGAATGTTTGATGCGGGTGAAGATCCGCTTTATTTGGGTCGTCGTTTGGTGCGCATGGCATCAGAGGATATCGGCAATGCTGATCCACAAGCGCTTGTGATCGCCAATGCCGCAAAAGATGCCTATGATTATTTGGGCTCGCCTGAAGGTGAGCTATCGCTGGCTCAGGCATGTGTGTATTTGGCAACAGCACCTAAATCTAATGGTGTTTATGTGGCGTTTAAAGCTGCAATGCGCGATGCAAAACTGCATGGTTCATTGATGCCGCCAAAACATATTTTGAATGCACCAACAAAGCTGATGCAGGACGAGGGGTATTCGGATGGGTATCAATATGATCATGATGCGCCCGATGCCTTTGCCGCGCAAGAATTTTTCCCCACAGAAATGGGTCGCAAGGTGTATTATGACCCACCAGAGCGCGGCTTTGAACGCGATATAAAAAAGCGGCTTGAGTTTTGGAATAAGCGCCGCCGCGAAGTTCGTTGATCAAATTACCCACTTAACACGATCACAGAATGGGAATGGTTCAAATTTACGATAAAGCTGAGTGAATATTCGCTCTTGGTTTTTGTGCTGTGATCGTCTATCAGATCAGATATGACCAAACATCTCATTCTTGTGGCAAGTGGCGGCGCAATTGGCGCGACTTTGCGATATTTAACGGGACTTATTGCACTTCGTACTTTGGGTGCATCTTTTCCGTATGGAACGTTGTTGGTCAACGTAATTGGTTCATTCATGATGGGCTTGGTTGCTGAATATATTATCCGTCGATTGGGCGCTGGTAGCGAGATGCGTTTGTTTTTAATGACAGGCTTGTTGGGCGGGTATACGACCTTCTCAGCGTTTTCGCTGGATGCCGTTTTAATGATCGAGCGCGGTGCTATATTGGGCGCGGGTGGTTATATCGCAGCCAATGTTATTGGGTCGATTGGTGCACTTATGTTGGGTTTATTATTGGCCCGAAATATATTTTAGCTCAATCCGCGAAGGATTTTGGGCATTGGAAAGGCCATTATGGCAGGCGTTGAACAAAAGAAAATTGAAGAAGATGAAGCTGGAATGCGTCTTGACCGTTGGTTTAAGGATCATTATCCGGGTTTGGGCTTTGGTAAATTACAAAAACTCATCCGTTCCGGCCAAGTGCGTGTGGATGGTGGTCGTGTAAAATCTGATATGCGTGTGGAGCCTGGACAAGTGGTCCGCGTACCGCCCATTGATGTTGATCACAAAAGCATGAAACCAATTACTGAGAAAACCATGCGTAATCATGGTGATGGTGATTTGTTGGCTCAGATGTTGATCCATGAAGATTCAAAAGTCTTTGTCTTTAACAAACCATCTGGTTTGGCAGTGCAGGGCGGATCAGGTTTGACCCGTCATGTTGATATGCTGCTTGAATCTTGGCGCAATAAAAAAGGCGAAAAACCACGTTTGGTTCATCGTCTTGATAGAGATACATCTGGTGTGTTGGTTGTTGCGCGGACACGTGGTGCTGCACAATCGCTTACAGCGTCTTTCCGCACACGCGATGCCAAGAAGCGCTATTGGGCTTTGGTTAAAGGCGCACCATATCGTGCTGAAGGTAAGATTTCAACTTGGCTTATCAAGGATCAACTGCTTGATGGTGATATGATGCGTGTGTGTGAACATGGTGAGAAGGGCGCAGATCATGCGATTTCTTACTACCGGACTGTGGAAACTGCTGGCCGTGATCTGACTTGGCTTGAATTTGAGCCTTATACTGGCCGTACGCACCAATTGCGCGTTCATGCTCAATATATCGAATGTCCAATCATTGGTGATCCAAAATATGTGACCGACGATTATAATTGGTCGTTTCCAAATGGTATTCAAAACCGCTTGCACCTGCATGCGCGCCGTATTTCTATTCCGCATCCGTCAGGCGGCATGTTGGATGTAACAGCGCCATTGCCACCGCATATGGTTCAAACATGGAACTTGCTTGATTTTGACGAGCGGACAGCTGATGAAGGCGAGATGCCGTCATGAAGCTAGTCCTATTTGATTGTGATGGGACGCTGGTTGATAGTGCACATGTTATTCATACTTGCATGTGCGCAGCTTTTGATAAGCACAATTTCAAACCACCTACTCCAGAGGGCACCAAGTCTATCATTGGACTGTCGTTGCATGAAGCGATGCTGCATCTCCTTCCGGTGTCATCTTATGATGATCTGGATCAGATGGTGCAGGATTATAAGGATAGCTTTTTTGAAATTCGGCAACGCGAAAACCTTCTAGAGCCGCTCTATGATGGTGTTGAGGATTTACTCAAGACATTGCACGCACGGGATGATTTAATCTTGGGTGTTGTCACAGGTAAATCTCGTCGTGGATTGAAAGCCATCTTGGATGGATATGGGTTTGCAGAATATTTTTATGTGTTGCGTACAGCCGATGATTGTCCGTCAAAACCGCATCCTGCCATGGTGTTGGAATGTTGTGATGTAGCAGGCATTGAGCCAAGCGACACATTCGTGATTGGTGATGCGACGTTTGATATCGACATGGCGACCAATGCGGGTGCCACCTCTATTGGGGTGAATTGGGGCTATTCTTCTGTTGAAGCCTTGGTTGAATGTGGCGCAAACCATATTGTTAAGAAGCCGTCAGAAATAATTGATATAATTGGATAAAAAATGCGTGAAATTCTAACTGATATGGATGATAAGTCTTTGCAAGAGCGCAATCCAATGCGCGATGTGCAAAAGCAAACAGCCTTGCCAAAACGTTTTTATAGCCAAGTTACTGTTGGCGAAGACAATGGTGCTTTCTTGGTTTTGCTCGATGGAAAATCAGTTAAAACGCCCGCAAAGAAAGTCTTTGCGCTTCCGATTAAATCACTAGCAGAAGCTGCCGTTGAAGAATGGGCAGCGCAAGAAACATTGATCGATCCGGCTAAGATGCCAATCACGCGGATGGCTAATTCTGCCATTGATGGTGTGGTTGATAAGACTGAAGAAGTGATGGACGAGATCATTCAATTCAGTGGCACGGACTTGATTTTCTACCGTGCTGATTCACCTTCGGGTTTGGTTGAACTGCAAGCAAACGCTTGGGACCCAATCGTTGAGTGGGCAGCATCGGAGTTGGGTGCAAAGTTTGTCATAACTGAAGGCATCATCCATGTCATGCAGTCGTCTGAGGCAATTGACGCCTATACGGCGCGCCTTAAACAATATGCGTCGCCTTTTGTACTGACGGGTCTTCATAGTGCCACCACGTTGTTGGGGTCTGCTTTGTTGGCATTAGCTGTTGCAGAAGGCAGATTGTCTGCAGAAGATGCATGGCAAGCTGCCCATGTCGATGAAGATTGGAACATAACTCATTGGGGCACTGATGATGAAGCCGAAGCGCGACGTGCATTTCGTTGGGCTGATATGAAAGCTGCTAATCTGCTTATTTCTTCAAAAAACACATAATAACAAAGCCTTTACGTTTAGTGTTAACCCTCGGTTAAGCATAAAATGAAATATTTCCTCAACACTTAAACTCGAGGGGATTCGCGCGTGGCTATCGCATTAACACATATATGTCGTTCCGTTGGAGATGTTATTTTCCGGTTTGGAAAATCACCAATTCGAATTTTAGCATTCATCAGCTTAGCTATTTTGGCAGGTTGCGCGAGTAAACCAAAAGTAACGCCCACCCAATCGCAAGGTGATGCCTATACGATTGTCGCCGTTGATGTGACAGCTTTAGACCCAGCCAATTCACGATTTGCAAACCAACTTGAAACAGCCCTTAATCGGTCCGCTGGTCGTCCGAGTGCTTATTATGGAAAAGCTGCAAAGCTTTACGTTAGAGTGTTGCCGATTGCTTCGTTTAGAAAACCATCACTTGGTACTGTTCGCCGTATTGTCTCTATTGATGCACCAACAACCACGATCAATGTTCGCATTTCTGATCCGACCACAGGTGCAACATTTGAATCAGCACAGTTTAGAGCATCATCGACAAGCGATGATCCAACAACGGCTTCTTATGTGATGGAAGAGCGTTTGGTCGCTCAAATTCGACAATTGGTTGGTCTTAATGGTATTGCACCTTATCCAATTAAAAATGTAGTTCGTTCAAAACCAACTCAAATCATTGCAAATGAATATCCTGACAATGTGACTGTTTTGACCAATGATGATTTGAATGGCCCAGTAAATTATGAAGCCAAGATCAAAGCATCTGATCCACTGTTAAACGGCAATATTAATTCGCAAACATCTGTCAAAGAACTGATGGTTAAAACCAAAAAGACAAATGATGCGATGAATAAAGATGCCGATGCCATGAAAAAAGCTGTCGAAAAAGAGCTTATGGTAAAACCTTTGCCAAAAGCTGAGCCGCGCATTATTGAACAAAAAAAGCCAGCAACAAAGGCCGCATCGGAGCCTGCACCTCTGACAATCCCGTCACCAAAAGTTGAAACAGCAAATGATGACGACGATGGTGAGCTTTGTATTGTGACCGTCGATAATGATTGCCTAGCGGTGCCAGGCAATTAACTGGTCTTATCAGACGTTATATTGAAAATATAAAGAGCGCCTAACCTAGGCGCTCTTTATGCCATTTAAGGTGATCATCCATGAAGCTTGAAATAAAGTAGTAGGAATGATCGTAGTTTGTTTGCATACGCAAAGTCAGCGGAATATCAGCTTTTTGACATGCTTCTTCGAGTAGATGCGGACGCAATCCATTTTCCAAGAAATTATCTGCCGTTCCTTGATCGACCAAGAACTCTCTAAATCGCGCGCCATCTTCGATCAATGCAGTCGCATCATATTGACGCCATGTGCTTTCATCAGGTCCCAAATATTTTTCCAATGCAGGACGAGACCAGTCAGCTGTCATAGGCTGAGCGATGGGTGCAAATGCGGAACAAGATTTAAAACGATCTGGATTTTTCAGCGCCAAGGTGAGAGCGCCGTGACCACCCATGGAATGACCGAAGATACCCTGTCTTTCCATATCAACAGGGAAGTACTCTTTTAAAACAGAAGGTAATTCGCGCAAGATATGGCTTTCCATTTGAAAATGGTGGGCCCAAGGCTCTTGGGTTGCGTTGAGATAAAACCCTGCGCCTTTGCCCATTTGCCAATCTGTCAGCTCATCTGGCACATTTTCACCACGTGGGCTGGTGTCAGGACACACAATGATCATGCCAAGCTCGGCAGCCATTTTGCGATACTCACCCTTATCCATTACATTGGAATGATTGCAGGTCAGGCCTGATAGATACCATAGAACAGGACAAAGACCGTCTTTTGCCGCAGGCGGCAGATAAACAGCAAATGTCATCTCGCAATGGCAATCTGACGATTCTGTGGTGTAAACACCTTGAACTCCGCCATAAGCGAAGTTCTGGGAGACGACTTTCATATTAAAACCAATCTTTTTTCTAAATGTCTGCTTTAAGGCTTCTATTGACTAAAATTCAATAACGCTGCGAATACTGTCGCCAGAATGCATAAGATCAAATGCTTTGTTGATATCTTCAAGTGGCATTTTGTGCGTGATCATTGGATCGATTTCGATTTTGCCATCCATGTACCAATCAACAATCTTTGGAACGTCTGTACGTCCACGAGCACCGCCAAAGGCAGTTCCGCGCCATGATCTACCCGTGACCAGCTGGAACGGTCGTGTAGAGATCTCTTGGCCAGCACCTGCCACACCAATGATAATCGATTCGCCCCAACCTTTGTGAGAGCACTCAAGGGCTTGGCGCATGACTTTGGAATTACCAATACATTCGAACGTATAATCACCGCCACCTTTTGTCAGATCAACGAGGTAAGGTACAAGATCGCCTTCGACTTCGCTTGGATTGACAAAATGGGTCATGCCAAAACGTTCGCCCCATTCTTTTTTGTTATTGTTTAAATCAACGCCAACAATCATTTCAGCGCCGATCAATCGAAGCCCTTGCACAACATTAAGACCAATGCCGCCAAGACCGAACACAATAGCTTTACAGCCAGGCTCTGCTTTTGCCGTGTTGATTACAGCGCCAATGCCGGTTGTTACGCCACAGCCGATATAGCAAACTTTATCGAATGGTGCGTCTGGGTTGATTTTTGCAAGGGCGATTTCAGGTAATACTGTGTAATTAGCAAAGGTCGATGTGCCCATGTAATGGAAGACTTTTTTGCCGTTGATGGAAAATCTACTCGTGCCATCTGGCATCAAGCCTGCGCCTTGTGTAGAGCGGATAGATTGGCAAAGATTTGTCTTTGGATTGAGGCAATATTCGCATTCACGGCATTCTGGTGTGTAAAGCGGGATGACGTGATCACCTTTTTTTAAGCTTGTGACACCTGGGCCCACATCAACCACAATACCTGCGCCTTCATGGCCCAAAATTGCGGGGAAAATACCTTCAGGATCGGCACCAGATTTTGTGAACTCATCTGTATGACAAACCCCGGTTGCTTTGATCTCAACCAACACTTCGCCAGCTCGTGGCCCGTCTAGTGAGACTGTTGTAACTTCTAAGGGTTTGCCTGCTTGAAAGGCAACAGCTGCGCGAACATCCATAATACTTCTCCGGAATCAATTTTCTTTGCTGCAAATTGTCAAACAAAACAGATTCTGACAAGAATAATTGACAAAAAATATCAGATAAACCCGTTATTAAAGGTCATATAACAATGTTTATCAGATGTTAATCATGTTGCTATTCAATCGTCATTACAGTGCTCGCTGAAGAGCGCCCGGTATTTTCACCACATTTCATGACGAGATGGATATAAAAATGACGATACATGAACCCAATGATGCGGGCGTTTCTGCGCAAAATCTGTCCTCCTATGTGACAGAGACTATTAATTCACGGTCTATTACCGCTAAAGATGTGGAAAATTTTAGATTAAGAGTTTTTCCAGATGGCATTTTAACTCAAAAACAAGCTGCAACGCTCGTTGCCTTAGAAATAGCATGCCCAAAGTCCAGCCCGGAATGGACGGACTATTACGTCACATCACTTGCTGACTTTGTATTATGTCGGCTTGAACCTTATGGCGGCATTAACGAAGCCAATACAGACTGGCTCAAGCGTTTGATTACCCAAAACGGGTTGGTCCGAACGTCCAATGAGTTTTCCCTGTTAAAAAGTATCTTAAAACGGGCAGTGCCAGCCGATACTTCATTTTGTGTTTTGGTGCTTGAGCAATTGCACCATGCCATGATGGACTTTCCAATGGATGGAAAACCTATGCCTGATAGGGATGATGAATGTGTGCCGTCTCAACAATCCAATTCTATGGATGTGTTAGAAAAGCTCAATGAATCACCGATGTTTATTTGAATAAAATTGTAATTATACTCCCACGCCTGAATTGACCTAATTTCAGTTGTTTATCCGAGTCACTT
>CAXBCW010000041.1:0-25670 GCA_963974325.1 uncultured Rhizobiaceae bacterium | reverse complement strand
GCCCTTGTGGATTGTCAGAAAATCCTGCCTGCAAAGGCATGGAAGGCGATGTTTCTGCCGTCCAGTTTTGCCCTGAAGGATAAGCTGACCTGAATGATGGATTATAAGCTGAGCTTGGTTGATGATAGGTGCCACCTTTTGGTGTGTTCGAGCTGCCCTCGACATCAAATGCTTGGGCAAGACCCGATGTTGCAGCACTTGAAGAACGATCGCCTTCAAAACTAAGGGCTTGCCGGATCGCACCAATAATAAGCCCGCGCACCAATTGCGGATCGCGAAAACGAACATCTGCCTTTGCTGGATGAACATTTACATCCACCAATGCAGGATCGAGCGATAAAAACAACACAGCAACCGGATAGCGCCCACGAGGCAGGCGATCCGAATAGGCACCACGAAGTGCCGACATCACCAGTTTGTCTTGGATAGGACGTCCGTTGACATAGGCATATTGATGTAATGAATTGCCGCGATTGAACGTTGGTACGCCGATATAACCACCCAATGAAATCTTTTCGCGGACAGCATCAAGTTCAATCGTATTATCTGCAAATTCACGTCCCAAAACTTGCGCTATTCGCGCAAGTTGATCGTCCTTTGTGGATTTAAATTCAATGCTTGCACGATCAGGACCAGAGAGCGAGAAATGTATCTGTGGAAAGGCAATGGCGATGCGGCGGATCACTTCGGTAACGGCCGTGTTCTCAGCGCGATCACTTTTTAAAAACTTCAATCGGGCCGGTGTGGCAAAAAATAGGTCTCGGACTTCCACAAGTGTGCCCTTATTGGTAGCCTTTGGTCGAACCTCAGAGATTTTGCCCGCGATCACTTCAATTTCATACCCAATATCAGCCTCGTTTGTTCGCGAGCGAATGTTGAGCTTTGCCACTGACCCAATTGACGGCAACGCCTCACCGCGAAATCCCAGCGAGCTAATATCATCCAGACGGTCTTTCACCTTGGATGTGCAATGGCGTTCAATTGCCAGCCGAATTTCGTCACGGTTCATCCCGTGTCCATCATCAATAACCCGCAATAGTGCTTTGCCGCCCGATGCGGTTGCGATCTCAATGCGAGTGGCCCCAGCATCAATGGCGTTTTCAACAAGTTCTTTGATCACGCTTGATGGGCGTTCCACAACTTCGCCAGCGGCAATTTGGTTGACGAGCGTATCTGATAAGCGGCGTATGGTCATTGAGCTATTGTCACGGATTCTATTTAATGAGAAAAGGGGCAAATGATTTTAATCATCAATATATGAGATTTTGCACACAGTTTGTAATCACAATTTACCCATTATACAGGCAGAAATGATGAACCAAGATAATTCACCTAAAGAACACCTCAAAGTTTTGTTTAAAACAGGCGTAAGTGCTGCCGACCCTGCCATATGTGTGCCGCCTTGCTTGCCGCCCAAACCAGATGGTCGGGTATTGGTGATCTCCGCAGGAAAAGCTGCCGCATCAATGGCTCATGCTGTGGAAGCTCAATGGGGCGATGATTTAGAGGGAATAGCTGTCACCCGCTATGGACATGGAAAAGCCTGTGCCTCCATTGAAGTCATCGAAGCGTCCCACCCTGTTCCTGATGATAAAGGTGAAAATGCTGCGCGTCGGTTGTTAAAGGCAGCGAAAAGTTTGGGTGCGGATGATATGTTGCTGTGTCTTATTTCAGGAGGTGGATCAGCTCTGCTTGGTTTGCCAGCAGAGGGCCTGTCGTTTGATGAGAAGAAAACTATCAACAAGGCATTATTGGCATCAGGTGCACCGATTGGTGAAATGAATATTGTCAGAAAACATCTTTCTGGCATCAAAGGTGGCCGATTGGCAAAAGCTGCCTATCCTGCGCAGGTTATTACAATCGCAATTTCCGATGTTCCCGGTGATGATATGTCCACAATTGCATCAGGCCCAACGGTTCCCGATATAAGTACCAGTGCACAAGCAATCGATATTATCGATCATTATGGCATCGACATATCGAAAGCCGTGCGGGATCATTTGCAAAGCGATGCAAGTGAAACGCCAAAACCGGGCGATCCTATTTTTGATAAGACCGAAGTCTTTATGGCAGCGCGTCCCGCCGATATGGTGGATCAAGTGGCGGATGCCGCAACGGCACTTGGCTATCGCGTTGTCAATCTAGGCGCAGATATCGAAGGTGAAGCAAAAGACATTGGCCAACAACAAGCGCAACTCGCGCTCGATATCAAATCGAAAATGCAAAATAACGACCAGCCAGTTGCTATTATTTCCGGCGGTGAGACCACAGTGACTATTGATAAATCTCAAGTTAAATCGGGAGGTCGAGGTGGACGAAACTGTGAATACCTACTATCGCTGGCAATTCACCTCAAGCAATGCAACCAGATATATGCGCTTGCTTGCGACACAGATGGAATCGACGGCAGCGAAGATAATGCAGGCGCTTTCATTACCCCGGATAGTTTATCACGGGCAAAAAACTTAGATTTATCACCCATAAAAATGCTTCAAGAACATGATTCATATAGTCTTTTTGAGGCGATTGGTGACCTTTACAAAACCGGGCCAACAATGACAAATGTCAACGATTTACGTGTGATAATTATCCAGCCAAAATGATTGTACCCTGATTGTACCCTGATTGTTATACCCTGATTCTTAGGTCTTCGTGATAGGATATAATTAATAACTCTCCCGTAAAAATAAGGGATACATTTTTAGGAGTAATGTGAGGTAACTCACTTGGGGTCAGTAATATAATGGATTCAATATCCAAACGATCAAATCTACATGGGGATGAAACCTCAAGGTTTACAGACTCGCTAACCGGTTTAGGCAATCGCTGGCGGTTGGTAGATAAGATCGCACGTTTGGTTGATGAGCGCTCCCAAGATCCTGCACCTTTTACAATCGGTATAGCGAATATTGACGGTTTCAAGCCAATCAATGACCTGTTTGACCATGCCGCTGGCGATGAGATTTTATGCCAAATCGCACATCGTTTGAAAAATTGCTTGCCAGATGGCGCAACATGCGCCCGCCTTGATGGCGATGAATTTGGCTTTTTGCTACCACTTGTTTTCGATCAAGATAATGCAACTAAACTGGGCAAAGTGCTCGCAGAAGTCTTGTCTGCACCTTATGATTTGGGTGACAGAAATGTGCGCCTTTCAACATCCTTTGGCTTTTCCATCTATCCATTTGCTGGCGAAGATCACGATGCCCTGTTGGAGAGTGCAGACACAGCTTTGTATCGCTCAAAGCGACGTGGCCGAAATCAAATAACTGTTTATTCAGAAGAGATCGCAGATCAAATTAAACGCGGAACGCAAGTTGAACAAGCTTTGCGACGCGCGATTAATTCTGATGAAGTTGAAGTGCATTTCCAACCGATTATCGATCTTGCAACCAATATGCCGGTTGGATTTGAGGGCTTGGCACGTTGGACTGATAGCGAATTGGGCTTTGTGTCGCCTGCATCTTTCATTCCACTTGCTGAAGAGCGTGGCTTTATTGATAGCTTGACCGAAGTCTTGCTAAAGAAAGCTGTTCGCGTGGCCAAAACATGGCCAGAAGGAATGTTCTTATCGTTCAATCTTTCATCTGCCCAATTGGTGGATCCAGCAACGGCATCCAACATAATCAATATCTTACATAAAGCTGGCATTGATGCGCGGGCTGTTGAAATGGAAATCACTGAAACAGCAATGATGACCGACCCAGATACCGCCAATAAAATTATGAACGAGTTGCGCGGCGCAGGTATCGGTATCTCATTGGATGATTTTGGCACAGGTCAATCTAGCCTTGGTCGCTTGTGCGATTTTGCGTTTGATAAAGTCAAAATTGATCGATCATTTGTCAGCAAAATCACATCAGATCGCCCAACAAAACACATTGTCAAAGCCATTTTGGATATGTGTACTGGTCTTGATCATTATGCTGTTGCTGAAGGCATCGAAACCGAAGAACAAGCAGTGATGCTTCGTGAAATGGGTTGTGTTTACGGACAAGGATATTTGTTCGGTAAGGCAGAAAACGCAAAAGATACATGCGCTTATCTTGAGAACCTTGGCATCTTGCCGCGCGGCTCTACCTTGAGTTACAAAGGTTAATCCATAGATCCCATGAGCTTGGAATTCAGCTCACCAAACGTTTTGATCGCTGCGATTTTCTCTTCCAAAACAGACCAATCATCATTGTCTGCAATCCAAGCCCAAATCGCTTCAACTTCATCCACCAATAATGTCGTTGCCGATTGGCCCTGAGCCATCATCGGGTGATCTAAAATATCCGATGCTTGGGGAACAAGTTCACGAGAGCGGATCATCGCAATCAGTTTTTCCATATCAGCCGTTTTATAAAATTCAGCATTGGGGCTGGCCTCTAATCGAGCTGCCACTGCGCCACAGGTCAAATCCATAAATGCTTGTTCAAAGCCTGCATCACTATCGCGAAGTGATTGATAAAATAATGGGATCAGTGGATCGCTGTCGTCAGTGTCTTGTTTGATGCCCAATCTTGCTAAAGTGCGTTTTTGTAATTCTGTTTCAAAAATCGCTGAATATGTCTCAATAGCTGGTTTTAGTTTTTCAACATCGCATAACGGGATAAGGCATTCGGCTAACCGAGCAAGATTCCACTGCAGCGCATCTGGCTGACGACCAAAGGCATAAAGCCCAGATGTATCAAAGTAGGCTGCTGTAAAGTTAGGATCTAAATCAGGAATAAATCGCCAAGGACCGTAATCAAAACTTTCACCCGTGATGGTGATATTATCAGTATTGAGCACCCCGTGAACAAAACCAGATGTAAACCATTCAGCGCCCATTTTCGCAACAGCTTTGACCACACAATGAAAAAACGCCAGCACCGGATCGGCTGCATTTTTAGCCTCTGGCCAGTAGTGGTCGATACAATAATGTGTCAATTTTTCAATGGCTTCATGATCTTTTAGATACAATAAACGTTGAAATGTACCGATGCGAATATGGCTATGATTAAGCCGAACCAACACAGCAGAACGGGTGGGCGATGGCTCATCATTGCGCTGCAATTGCTCGCCAGTTTCAATCAGTGAAAAGCTTTTAGATGTGTTGACCCAATGGGCGGTCAGAAGCTCGGTGGCAAGAATCTCACGAAAGCCACCCTTCAGCGTTAAGCGTCCATCACCGGATCGTGACCACGGCGTTTGGCCCGAACCTTTTGTGCCAAGATCTAAAAGCCTATCTTGATCATCAAGCATTTGTGCAAACAAAAACCCGCGCCCGTCACCAATCTCTGGATTGTAATTGCGAAACTGATGGCCATGATATCGAAGCGCCATCGGTTGTGGCAGATTGTCTGGTAATGGCAAAAAGTGGCCAAAATGCTCAATCCATTTATCATCCGATAAATCATCAAGACCCACGCTTTGCGCAGCTGCTTGATTGCGATATCTCAATTTGGTCGAGGGGAAATTGGCGGCATCAACTAGATCAAAAAACGCAGCCCCAAGTTTAAGATGCTCTTGAGCTGGACGGTATTTAGGTGTGCTGTGAGATTGGGACATGTGATGGAATCTAATCTTTGTTGCTATGATCTTGATAATAGCAGCGGATCTCGATGAGCACGAGACAAAAATAGCGCCAATTTTCACGATTGCAAAAATTGGCGCTAATTCGAATACGCATACCGTATTCTTCGGGAGATTTGTGGTGTTGTTAATTCGTTTGCTTAAAACGCTTAGACGAAACGATTAACAACATTTTCTAAGTATTCTTGACGACCAGATTTTGGCTCTGGATTGATGTCAGCTTTTTCAACTTGTGCTTCAATGTCTGATAAATCATATCCGCCGGAAAGCATTTTTTGAGCTTCATCACCCTTCCAGCCTTCATAACGATCATCAACAAATTGATCGAGCGTACCGTCTTCGATGATTGCGGCCGCCGCTTTTAAGCCGCGTGCACAGATATCCATACCACCAATATGGCCGTGGATAAGATCATCAGCATCAGTTGATTGACGTCTGAGTTTTGCATCAAAGTTCGTGCCGCCAGTTTTCAATCCGCCATCTTTTAAGATATGGTAATAGGCAAGTGCGACTTCTGGCACATTATTCGGGAACTGATCTGTATCCCAGCCAGATTGATAATCATTGCGGTTCATATCAATGGAACCCAAAATGCCAAGGCTTGTTGCTGTAGCAATCTCATGCTCAAAACTATGGCCAGCAAGAATAGCATGACCTTGCTCAAGATTAAGCTTCACTTCGTTTTCAAGACCGTGACGTTTTAAGAAGCCGTAAACTGTGGCTGCATCATAATCATATTGGTGCTTGCTTGGCTCTTGCGGTTTTGGTTCCACCAAGATTGCGCCTTTAAAGCCAATCTTGTGTTTATATTCCACAACCATGTTGAGCATGCGGCCCATTTGGGCGTCTTCTTGCCCAAGATTAGTATTGAGCAGTGTTTCATAGCCCTCACGACCACCCCAGAGAACATAATTCTCACCGCCCAATTTGAATGTCGCATCCATGCACGACTTAATTGTTGCTGCTGAATAGGCAAATACATCTGGATCAGGATTTGTACTTGCACCCGACATAAAGCGCTTGTGCGAGAACAGATTTGCTGTGCCCCAAAGCAATTTTACACCAGTATCGGCTTGTTTTTGACCAAAGATATCAACGATTTCTTCAAGGTTTCTTTTGCTTTCAGCAAAGTTACTGCCTTCAGGACGAACATCTGCATCATGGAAGCAATAATAAGGTGCGCCAAGGATTTCAAACATTTCAAAAGCAATGTCAGCTTTAAGCTTTGCATTACCCATTTCATCTTGTGGATACCAAGGGCGTTCAAACGTGCGGCCACCAAACGGGTCGCCACCTTCCCATGCAAACGAATGCCAATAAGCAACGGCAAAACGCAAATGCTCTTCCATGCGTTTACCCAATAGCATTTCATCAGGGTTGTAATGACGAAAGGCGAGCGGATTTGTGCTCTCAGGTCCTTCATATTTAACTTTACCGATGTCTTTAAAAAATCCAGAATTCATAATTATACTCCTTTAAGGGCAGGGTAGAGTGCACGATACGTTTGGTATGCATCCTCAAATTCCTGCTTCATGTGATTTTGTGGTTCAAATTCGCGTGCGATTTTTGGGATCGCCATAATCTCTTGGATAGGTGTTTTGGAAACAGAAGCTTGGGCAAGACGTGCTGCACCAAACGCTGCGCCAAAATCACCTTTTTCGGGAAGCGCAATGGGTTTATCAAGCACGGTTGCCAAGAGTGACAACCAATATTCAGACCGCGATCCACCGCCAACAGCGATGATCTTACTTAGCTCAGTCCCTGCTTGTCGAAGCGCTTCCAAATTATCGCGCAAAGCAAAGCTAACACCTTCGATAACCGATTGTGCCAAATCTTCGGACGTTGCAGAGATATCAATATTGCTAAATGATCCGCGAATAGTGCTGTCATTATGCGGGGTGCGTTCGCCCGAAAGATATGGAAGGAACTTCACATCATTTGGTGATTTTAGGTCGCTGCCAAGTGAGGATGTTAATTCCGCAGGTTTTTTACCTGTAATGCCGGATAGCCAGTTCAAGCTATCTGTCGCAGATAAAATAACACCCATCTGGTGCCACATACCCGGCAATGCGTGGCAAAATGTGTGCACAGCACTATCTGGATCAGGACGGTATGCATCATTGGCTGCAAATAAAACGCCAGATGTTCCCAGCGAAACAAAGGCTTCGCCTTCGCCTGTTGCGCCAATACCGCAAGCAGATGCTGCATTATCGCCGCCGCCACCTGCAATGATAACGCCAGATTTCATACCAAATTCAGTGGCAAGCGCTTGGCGTAATTGGCCAGATTCTTCGCTGCCTTCCACAAGGCTCGGCATTTGATCAAGGTTCATACCTGATGCCGATAAAAGCTCAGATGACCAGTCGCGTTTTTCAACATCCAGCCATGACGTGCCGGCGGCATCTGACATTTCAGAAACATGTCCACCCGTCAGCCAAAGCCGCAGGAAATCCTTGGGAAGAAGGACTTTTGCAACTTTGCTGAAAATCTCTGGTTCGTTGTTTTTGACCCATGCAAGCTTGGGAGCTGTAAATCCAGGGAACACGATATTGCCGGAGAGTTTGCGGAAAATTGGGTTCTCGTCGAACGCTTTGGCTTCAACGTGAGACCTTGTGTCATTCCACAAAATGCAAGGACGCAAAACATCATCTTTTGCATCCAGCAATGTTGCACCATGCATATGGCCCGAAATGCTGATGGCTAAAACATTGGACATAAGGTCGGAATGATCGGAATTAAGTTGGCGCAGAACTTTCTTGCAGCCTTCAATCCAATCCAGTGGATTTTGTTCTGACCAGCCCAAATGCGGTCGATCCACATCATATGTGGCTTCGGTTGATGCGATAATGGCTTGCGCATCATCCATCAGGACTGCGCGAATACCAGATGTACCCAGATCTAACCCAATATACATAATATCGTTCCTATTTAATTTAACCCTTAAAAAATATGTGAATTTACGATTGAAGTCAAGAGGCTTTTTAAGCTAAAAGATATTATAGTCTGCGCATAAGAATAATCGAATTTTGTACGCTATCAAAATTGAAGGAATGAAATTGGGAACTGATACGACATTTTACCTGTCCGATGATGTGCGGAAACAAAATCGGTTTCGCATACTTTCCCAATTTCGGCAGTTTGGCGATCAGTCGCGCACAGAGATCGGAAAGCTGACCGAACTTAGCCCCGGCACTGTGACCAATGTCACAACAACTTTGCTCAATGATGATATTATAGATATCAGAAAACCGGTTTTATCACCTAGTGCCAACCGCCATGGCAGACCGCGCGTGCAGCTTGGTTTGAACCCAGAATATAATTATGTCGCCGCAGGCTCTTTGACCTTTAATCACATTCGGGTCAATGTTTTAGATTATTCAGGCAACGTGGTTTTAACAGCGCAAGCTGATGTAAATACCAATGATAGTGACGGGATTACCATTGCAAAAAATATTGCTGATATGTTGTCTGATTTACCAAAAAACGCCTGGCCATCCAAATTCATTATCGGTGTTCAAGGGCTAACGGCCAATGATGGCAATGAGATTTTATGGTCGCCCATTTTGAACGATAGCGGGCGTGGCTTTGCTAGTGAACTTGCTGCGCTCACCGGTGCTGACGTGATTGTTGAAAATGATTGCGCAATGATTGCACGTAGTTTGAGCTCCGACAAAGATCGGCAAAACACATCCTTTGGCGCAGTTCTGCTATCCTATGGTATCGGCATGGGGCTTTATATCAATGGAAACCCATTCCAAGGCACCCACTCATCAGCCTCTGAGCTTGGACATATTCCATATAGGCGGCGCGAAGGTGCGTTATGTCGATGTGGAAAAAGAGGCTGTGTAGAGGCTTACGCCAGTGATTATGGAATTTGGCGAACCGCGCATCTAAAGGGCAGTGACTTTCTGCCCGATGATGAAATGACCAGCGAAGGTATCGCCCAGATTATAGCAACAGCGCAAAAAGAAGATGGACCTGCGCGACATGCCATCCAAGAAGCAGGTCGTGCAATTGGTCACGGCTTGGCAACAATGTTTGGCCTATTCGATCCATTCCCTGTTGTGTTTATTGGGCGAGAGGCAGAAGCGTTAAACCTGATGGAAGACGAAATCCGCAGTGCGATTGCAGAAAACTTTAGATTTCAGAAGCAGCTAAATGTCAAATTCACCACTGAAGATGATGCGCTCCATCACATCGAAAAAGGCTGTGCGATTATCGGTCTTGAACATTTAGATCAACAAGCAGCCTTCGGGCTTTAGTAACCCAGATCATTTAAAAAAAACCCCGCTTACAATGAAGTGGGGCTTTTTCGTTTTCATGTTTACTTTAAACTACATCGTTAATTGCCATAGGCGATGGCGGGTAGCCATGTGGTGAGCTCTGGGAAGTAGAACACAATCCCCAAGCCGACAATCTGCACCAACACAAACGGGATAACCCCACGATAAATATGTGCAAGTGTAATCTCTGGCGGGCAAACGCCTTTGAGATAAAACAGGGCAAAGCCTACGGGGGGCGTGAGGAACGATGTTTGCAGCGTCACGGCAACAAGAATAGCAAACCAAACCACCGATGGATTATCCACAACACCAAAGCCCTCAACTGGAATGTTCAGATTCAATACCACAGGTAACATAAGCGGCATGATGATCAACGTGATCTCAATCCAATCCAGCAAGAAGCCCAGCAAGAATATCAACAAGAGAATAAAGCCAATAACAACATAAGGATTGTCCGATGAGCCTGAGATCAAGTTCTCAATGATTTCATCACCACCATAACGGCGCAAGATAAAGGCAAAGAAACTAGCGGCAATAAAGATACCAACAATATAACCCGATGTGTTGAGCGTTTGGCGCATCACGTCTTTAAAGACTTTCAGGTTTAGGTTTTTGCTAATCAAAGCAAGGAATGTTGCACCCAAAGCACCCAAACCTGATGCTTCAGTAGGCGTTGCAAGACCAAAGAATATAGAGCCAAGCACCAACAGAATAAGCATCATTGGCGGAATAACAGACAGCGCCACTTCGCCAACAACCTTCATTGAAACTGGTTCAAGGTTCTTCGGTAGCGGCATTGCTTTAGGATTGATGATGCCATAGATGATGATGAAGATGATATATAGCGCACCCAAAATAAGACCCGGGAACAAAGCGCCCATAAATAAATCACCCAGACTAATCGCCAGCTGATCAGACATGATCACAAGCATGATCGAGGGTGGAATCAAAATGCCCAATGTGCCAGAAGCTGCAATCGTACCTGTTGCGATTTCCTTGCTGTAGTTTTGGTCCATCATTGTTGGGATGCCCATCACACCAAGTAGTACAACAGACGCACCAATCACGCCCGTTGATGCAGCAAGAATAATGCCGATCAACATAACTGACAAAGCCAAACCACCGCGCAGCGAGCCAAACAAAGCTTGCATAGATCGCATCATACGTTGTGCGACACCGGATTGATCAAGCATCAGGCCCATGAAGATAAACATTGGCAGTGCAACAAGAACTGGGTTTTTAACAACACCACCAAAGAAGCGGCCAGAGATTGCAAACAGCTTGATATAGCTGATGCGGGTTCTGTCGAAATCAATGAATTGAGATAATATTTTGCTGTTTGGATCGAGAACCAATTCGCCGATCATGGCAAATAATAAGCCAACACCAACAAGCGCAAACGCGACAGGAACGCCTTTGAACAGCATTAAGATAAACGTTACGAACATCAACAAAACCATCCATTGGTTTAGATTGAGTATTTCGCCGATGAGAGAAAAGAATTCCATAATTACGCTTTCCCTTTTGTACTGGACTTAACTGTGGTGGGACTGCGTCGCGCAAC
The DNA here is from genome assembly GCA_963974325.1 of uncultured Rhizobiaceae bacterium. Taxonomy (GTDB): domain Bacteria; phylum Pseudomonadota; class Alphaproteobacteria; order Rhizobiales; family Rhizobiaceae; genus Lentilitoribacter. Next base: position 14,264 of record CAXBCW010000041.1, on the reverse strand, counting down.
CATGTAGCTTATAATAAAGACAATCGCCAACAGGATCGCGCCATACAGCGTTGAATCCTGTAGGAATGGCTCACGCGAAATTCTGCGTTCATTAATCTCTGGTTGGGTCAAGTGAACGAGCCACCACGAGCTGTAATAAAAAACGCGTTCGCACACAAAGAAGGCAAATGGGAAGGCGCCAATTAGCAGTTTCCAAAACTTGACCTCGGTGATTTTTGATAGATGGCGAACCATTGCGGTCCAGCCTGCAATAACACCAACAAAGAATAAAATAGGCAGAGATAGCTTGAGCAAATAAAGCCGATGAAGGCCATTGGCACTATCTGATCCTTCGCCAGCCACCCATGATGACCAGCCGTAATGCATCATGACATCAACCATAATACCCATAAAGGGTAAGAGCAGCCAACCAAGGCTAAAAATTTCGATCCGAGCTTTGCGTAAAGGTGAATAGCCTTGATGCAGGATATCGACACGCACATGGCTTTCGGTTGTAATCGCATAGGCAAATGCTGTGAGCATTGCAAAGCCATAAAGCCACCATTGCGCATCATCAAGCCATGCTTGGTTATGGCCAAATTTTCGAATAATAACTTGGGTCACAATTGCGACCATTAAAAGCGGGAACACCCATGCAACAATGTTGCCGAGACCTAAAACCAAACGATCACCCCAAAGGTGTTGATCGCGATTACGGTCGCTTGGATCAGAAATTTCGATTGATTTAGCCGCCACCTCGATGACGTCCAGCGTACGATCAGGCATGATGCCCTCCCAACTTATTCAAACTTATAAGATTACAAACACAAAGGGCGACTTTGATTAAAGCCGCCCTTTGAAAAGCTGTATCTATCCTATTTACGCGGAAGGTAGATACTTGTTGACCAAGTTTTGTATCCTTCGCGATACTCAGAAAGATCATCCCATACTTTTTTGAAGAATGGATCAGAATCAGCTAACTCTTTAGCAACTTCATTCCAGTTTTCTTCAAATGCTGCCAAGATTTCAGGGCTCCACTGTTTCAGTGTCACGCCGTTTTTCTCAGTGTTCTCAACCATAGCTGCAAAGTTTGTTGCTTCGCCTTCAGCCAAGTTTGTTGTGATGTTTGCAAGGCAAGCCACTTCGATTTGTTTTTTCGCTTTGTCAGACAAAGTTTCATAAACATCTTTGTTGATCAAAAGCTCAAACATTGTTGATGGCTGATGCCAACCAGGGAAGTAGTTGAATTTTGCAATTTTATGGAACCCAAGACGGGCATCAATACGAGGCATTGAAAATTCAGTTGCATCAATCGCGCCACGCTCAAGAGCTGGGAAAATATCAGATGCGCCAAGAAGTGATGTTGATACACCAAGACGATCCATAACTTTCGCGCCAAGACCGAAGAAACGCATGTTCAGACCTTTAAGATCATCAAGCGTGTTAATCTCTTTTTTGAACCAACCAGATGTTTCAGGAGCGATCACACCACAAGGTGTTGCAACAACATTGTAACCGGCTTGGTCGTACATTTCTTGCCAAAGCTTGCCACCATTACCGTATAGGATCCAACCCATAAATTCACCGGCTTCTGGGCCAAATGGCACAGCTGCAAACAGTGATGCTGCAGTGATTTTGCCTTGCCAGTAACCTGATGTCGCATAACCTGAATCAACAGAACCGTTGGAAATAGCATCAAGTGCTTCAAGTGTTGGTACAAGTTTGCCTGGATCAAAATGCTCAAATTCAACATCGTCTGAAATGCCGTTGATTTTATCAACAAAATCGAGAGCTGCAGTGCCCAAAATCGGTAGGTTTTTACCGAAAGATGATGTCATCTCTAGGCTTTCTTGAGCTGTCGCGGAGCCCGCAAGTAGAGCGATGCCGGCAACTGCGGCGAGAAGTGTTTTTTTCATGTGTTCCTCCCAGAAATCATGATGATGAAATTAAAAACAAACATAACCCTCCAGTTATATTGGTCTTTGATAAACATATTTATCAGTGGCTTTAATCAAACCGGATTGCCGCAAATTGTCAAGGTGAGGAATGTAAATAAGTATTTTTTTATGTATACATTAATGTTTTTTGATGCAATGCATCACCTAAAACGAGTATCTTTTTCTTTAAAGCCGTGTTTTGGGTGGGCTACAATCCGCCATGGTCTTTTAAAAAGGAGACAATTTGATCGGTTCCTTCTCCGTCACGCATATTTGCAAAAACATGTTGTGCACCAGAACGAACACGTAAAGCATCTCGCTCCATCACAGCAAGATCAACACCAACATAAGGCGCTAAATCTTGTTTATTAATAATGAGCAGATCAGAGCGGGTGATAGCAGGGCCACCTTTGCGCGGTATTTCCTCGCCTTGGCACACTGAGATGACATAGAGCGTAAGGTCGGCAAGATCTGGCGAGAAGGTCGCCGCCAAATTATCGCCACCAGATTCGATGAAAATAATATCAAGATCGGGGTGAAGCGCGTTGAGTTCATCAATTGCTCGCAAGTTTATAGAAGCATCTTCACGGATGGCCGTATGCGGGCAACCGCCGGTTTCAACACCAACAACACGATCAGATGGAAGCGCCTGCATGCGCATCAGGGCTTCAGCATCTTCTTTTGTATAAATGTCATTGGTAACAACTGCGATGGAATAATCATCCCGCATGGCCTTACACAGCTTTTCAGTCAATGTTGTTTTGCCAGATCCAACAGGTCCACCAATACCAATGCGCAAGGGTCCATTTGTCATCACAGTCTCATTTCTTACGTTTATCAGTGCAATTTGAGCACCAGATTAGGATCTAAATATTCTACTTTCCTGCGTTTCATGACGCATGGATATAATGTCAGCGTGCAGTGTAAAACTGCCAAGGTCATCCAATGAGGAAACCGCAGCCTTTTCAGCCATATCTAATATAGAGTTTTCTAACTGCGCCATTAGTTTGGCAGCACCTATTTGCCCAATGATGGATAGTCGGATAGCGGCTTGTAATTGATTGCTGACAAAAGCCTGAAGATAGGTCGCAAGCGCTGGGACAAGTGCGATCTTTGCATCTGCGCAACGGGCAGCAACGGCGACGGGCAGGGCGCATTGTTTTGGCAGGGGTGTAAAGCCCTCATCCCACGCAATAACGGCGGTTAAAAATGCGGACCCTTGCGCCATGGTTTCCAAGTGTCGCTCGCGTGTTCCCGCCAGTGCCTCTGATAAGGCAATCAGCTCATCAATGTTATCGCCCTTTTGAACGTGATGCCAAGTCGCAGCAAACAGCACCGCATCATTCCAATTAGAACCATAGATCAGCAAATCCGAGATCCATTGTTTGAGATTATCCTCACTGGAAATAACATTGTCATGCACCGCACCTTCAAGACCTGAACTATAGGCAAAACCGCCAATTGGAAAAACCGGAGATAACCACGCCATCAGACGCAAAATGGATCTATGATCACTATTCATGATTGTGGTCATGGCTATGATCGTGTGTATGTGGCTTATCGCCAGAATATGCCCCTGTTTCAGGATCAAATGGCGCAGATATTTCAGTAACCTTTGCGCCCAATCCTTCCAGCATATGTTTAATGACATGGTCGCTGCGGATCAAAAGATGTGTTTTAAATATTTGTGCTTGTAAGTGCCTATTGCCCAATTGCCATGCAAGCGTCAGGAGGTGATGCTCGTCTTTGGCTTTGACCTCATAAAGCGCTTCAGGTTCCGCACACACTTGGATAATTCGGCCATCATCCAAAACCAATCCCTCGCCATGACGCAAAAGCTTGGCGTCCTTAAGGTCCAATAAAAATGAAATCCCATGATCAGAAGTCATTTTCACACGGCGGCGATGGCGTGCTGTTTCATCCAGCGTGATCGTGTCAGAGGCTGCGTCAAATTCAAAAATTGTACGTTGAGCAGAGATCAAATCCATTGTGCACTCCGCCTAAAAGAGGAAATATCTTTGGGCCATTGGCAATACATCCGCAGGCTCACAGGTTAGCAATTCCCCATTGGCGCGAACTTCATAGGTTTCAGGATCAACTTCAATATCTGGTGTTGCATTGTTAAGCACAAGATCGGCTTTTGAAATGCCAGATCGTGTATTTTCAACTGCGACCAATTGTTTATCAACACCAAGTTGTTCACGAAGGCCAGCTTGAAGGGCAGCTTGTGACACAAAAGTAACCGCAGAATGATGCACCGATTTTCCAAAAGCACCAAACATATGACGATAATGCACAGGCTGCGGCGTTGGGATGGATGCATTGGGATCACCCATCGGGGCTGCAACAATCGAACCACCCATAATGATCATATCTGGTTTAACACCAAAAAACGCAGGGTTCCACAAAACAAGATCCGCACGTTTGCCAATTTCAATAGAGCCGATTTCTTTGGAAATCCCATGGGCAATGGCAGGGTTGATGGTATATTTTGCAATATAACGGCGGACGCGGAAATTATCATTGTCGCCATTTTCTTCAGGCAAAGCGCCGCGCTGTTTTTTCATTTTATCTGCGGTTTGCCACGTACGGGTAATCACTTCACCAACACGGCCCATGGCTTGGCTATCCGATGCAATAATCGAAAATGCGCCCATATCATGCAAAATATCTTCTGCCGCAATGGTCTCTTTGCGAATGCGGCTTTCTGCAAACGCAATATCTTCCGGAATGGAACTATCAAGATGGTGACACACCATCAACATATCCAAATGCTCTGCCAGCGTATTGACGGTGTACGGCCGAGTTGGGTTGGTCGATGCAGGCAGAACATTGCTCTCACCACAGACTTTAATAATGTCGGGTGCATGTCCACCGCCAGCGCCTTCTGTATGGAAAGCGTGAATGGTTCTACCTTTCATTGCGCCCAATGATGTTTCCACAAATCCAGACTCGTTAAGCGTATCTGTGTGGATCATCACTTGCACATCATAGTCATCGGCAACATTGAGACAATTATCAATGGCGCCCGGAGTGGTGCCCCAGTCTTCGTGCAATTTAAGCGCACAAGCACCACCAAGGATCATTTCTTCCAAGGCTTTTGGAACAGATGCATTGCCTTTTCCTGCAAAGGCTAAGTTCATTGGAAACGCATCAGCCGACTGGATCATCCGTCCAATATGCCAAGGGCCAGGCGTACATGTTGTCGCCAAAGTTCCGTGCGCAGGACCCGTTCCGCCGCCCAACATTGTGGTCAAGCCAGACATCAAAGCATCTTCGATTTGTTGCGGGCAGATAAAGTGGATATGGCTGTCAAATCCGCCAGCTGTCAAAATCTTACCTTCGCCGGCAATGGCCTCTGTACCCGGGCCAACAATAATATCAACATTGCTTTGAGTATCGGGGTTGCCCGCTTTGCCGATCCCCACAATACGTCCGCTTTTCAAACCAATATCAGCTTTGAAAATTCCAGTGGAATCAATCACCAATGCATTGGTGATAACGGTATCAACAGCACCATCTTGCCGAGCGACCTGACTTTGACCCATGCCATCACGAATAACTTTGCCACCGCCAAATTTAACTTCATCGCCATAGGTGGTGAAATCTTTTTCAACTTCAACAAAAAGTTCGGTATCCGCAAGGCGGACTTTGTCACCTTTTGTTGGGCCGAACATATCTGCATAGGCGGAGCGGGTGATTTTTGCTGGCATGTTAAGGTCTCAATCTCATTAGGTGTTGGGTCGTCTGGCTCATTAGGTGTTAGATGGCTGTGCGACTAAATTTTAGTTAGCTTCAAATGCAGATCGTAAGTCTTCGGTCCGAACGCGCGTCAGGCGTTCTTTGCAGCTTGAAACAATAAGCGGTTCAAGCGAGCCACCACGAACAGTAAAGCCTTCTGCTTTGCAGGCATTGTCACGAAAAACAATCCAAGCCCGTTGTGCATCGCGCAAAGCATCTGCACCGCCCCTTTGGTCTTTTTGCAAGTAGGTATCTATTGATTTAAGGTCCGCACGGGCAATTTTATAAAACGCATTTAAATCTTCATCAGCGCTTAAATAAGCCTCATAAGCACAGATATTCATGCCCTGCTGGGAGAGGTTGTCAGGCTGTGAGCAATCGACATTTTGCGCATTTGCAACGCCATGTAATGTTAATACTGTTAAAGCGATGATGAGGGTTTGAACAAGCTTCATTATAGTTTTCCCATAATTTTTTGATTGAAACCATAAACGGTACGATCACCCGCAAGAGGGATCAAATGAACATCACGTTCTTGACCGGGCTCAAACCGAACAGCGGTTCCTGCCGCAATATCCAAACGCTTTCCCCGTGCGTCTTCCCGATTAAAATCAAGCGCAGCATTTGTTTCATAAAAATGATAATGCGAGCCAACTTGCACAGGCCGGTCGCCGGTATTTGCAACTTTGATTGTGGTAACATCTGCACCAGCATTGAGCACAATATCGCCAGCTTTAGTGATGATTTCTCCGGGGATCATAATAGATAACCTTTATCTCAGATGGTTTGTTTTAGCGGTCCGTTATTTTAGCGAATGGGTTGATGAACCGTGACAAGTTTGGTGCCGTCAGGAAATGTAGCTTCGACTTGAATATCATGGATCATTTCTGCAATGCCATCCATCACTTGCGCCCGTGAAATCACATGAGCACCAGTTTCCATAAGTTCAGCAACGGAGGTGCCATCCCGTGCGCCTTCAACAACAAAATCGGTAATCAGAGCAATAGATTCAGGATGATTGAGCTTTACACCGCGCTCAAGACGCTTTCTCGCAACAATCGCTGCCATAGAAATTAGTAGCTTATCTTTTTCTCTTGGAGATAAATTCATCTCAATCATTCCCTCAAACAAAGTTATATCTGCTCATAATTTGAGCATATTGATCAAACCTTATGCATTTTAGTGGGTGCAATTCCCCAGCTAAGCTCACAAGCCTGATTTGATATATGAGTACCAAACAAAACGAGCTTTTGCCAAATAAATTAAAGCAAGAAACTTGCCAATCAAAAGATGGATAGTTTTGAACAGATTAAGGGGAGGGTTAGTCTAGCGTTCGGAGAATGATGAACCGAAAGATTTAAGAACCGGTTTGAGCATATAACGCATCAAAGATTTTGATCTAGTTTTAATTTTCGCGTCAACAATCATACCCGCTTGCAAGAAGCGTTTGGATTGGTTTTCACCCACAAAGTTCTCGCTCAAATCAATGACAGCTTTATAGTAAGGGTCACCACGATCTGTCAAAAATGTTGTCGGGGATAAGACGGCAATTGTACCCGTTGCGGTACCAAAGATACTTGGATCATAGGTTGAGATATTCACCTCAGCCGCATCACCCATTTTGATGTGTCCGATATCATACGGATCGACACGAACCTCAGCCACAATTTGACGCGCGATAGGAACAACACGCGCAACCAATTCACCCGAACGGACAACTTTACCAACTGCCTTTTGGGCAAGCTCTTGAACAATGCCATCAATGGGTGATTTCACGAACAGACGATCAACACGATCTTGTTGCTTATTCAACACTTCACGGGCTTGAGTGAGCTCAGATAATAAGGCTGCTTGCTCTTCACCGAATAATTTTTGATCTTGCGCGTTCTTGCTTTCAATAATTCGGCCGGCCTCTTGAAGCTGCAACTCAGCAACTTCTTGGCGGCTTTGGGCGCTTTGAATGCTTTGGCTCACGCGCTCTAATGCCACTTTTGCATCCAAATAATCTTTGCGAGACACATGGCCATCATTTAACAAGACGCGCATGCTTTCATGACGCTCTTGTTCGATTGTTAGCTGGCGATCAAGGCTGCTGATTTCATTTTTAAAGGCATTGATTTCTACACGCTTAAGAGCTTGGGTCGTCTCAAGATTAGCGAGTTCTTTTTCAATAAAAGAGCTACGAGCTTGATGAGATGTTTTTTCTTTGTCACGAAGATCAGGATAATCAAGCGCGATTTGACCAAATTCTAATTCACGATTTTGGATCAAGGCTTTTAACGATGCCAATTTAAGTTCTAGTGTCGCTGATTGAATTTTTATCTGACCAAAGTCAGCATTGGTTGCAACAGGGTTTAAAATTAAAAGCGTGTCGCCAGCTTTAACTTCTTGGCCTTCTTTGACCAGCACGGCATCCACAATGCCGCCTTCGCGATGCTCAACATCTGTCACATTTGCTGTGGGGACTATTTCACCATTTGCCAGTACAAGCTCATCAATAGGTGCAAATATTGACCATACGATAACACCAATAACGAGTAAGCATAGGATATTTGCCCGACGTCCCATGGCAATGATTGAACGATCATCGTCAAGTTCAGCAGGTAAGATAAATGAATTGCCTGAAATTTCATTTTTCTTGATGGGCACGTATCTTCCAGTTCTTCAAAGAGAGGCGGCCTGATACCGCGTCATTTGTACTGTAGCGATTTGAAATTTGGTCGAAAAAAGCGTGTATTTTCAATGAAACATGCTACAATTACACAGATTATAGCATTTATCGTTAATAATTAGCTAATTTTGGGGGTTTGCACAGCTTTTAATATTTGCGGAACAATTTTATCAGGTGATGCGTCGGCTAAAAGTTGGCCAGATTGCAAAAGAACGACACGATCAGCAAGATACATATGGCTTGGGCGCTGGGTTGCCAAAATAACCGTTGCTTGCTTTTGAAGGGTTCTTAAAGTTGTAATAAAGCGCTTATCCGCGATTGGATCAAGATTAGAACCTGGATCATCAAACATATAAATTGAGCTGCGCGATAAATAGGCCCGCGCCAAGGACAATTGATTGCTAAAGCTTTTGGTCAATTGACGCTGAAGTGTCGTTGTTAATCTTGTATCCATACCATCTTCAAGACCTTCAACCGTGTCCCGCGCACCTGCTAAATCAAGCGCATGTTCAAGCTCGCTTAATGTCGCAACAGGGTTTGCAAACATCAGGTTCTGCGCAATTGTGCCATGGAAAAAGTCCGCGTCTTGCCCCACATAACCTATGGCTCTGCGATACTGATAAGAATCGATTTGTCGTAAGTTCAAACCATCAACAGCAACCACCCCAGTTTGCGGTGTATAAAGGCCAGCCATTAATTTGAGCAAAACTGTTTTACCCGCACCTGAATCGCCCGTAATGGCAATAAACTCTTTTGGTTTCACACTCAGTGAGAAATTAAAAATACTCGGCGCTTGCGTGCCTTGATGTTTAAAGCCAACTTTATCCAAAGTGATTTGACCTGAGAATTCACGCAAAATATTTGGACGTTTGCTCTCAACGCGCTCCGAACGCAAACGCATCAAATTATTGATTTGTTTAAATGTACCAATCGTTGCATTGATCCGGCCCATGCCTAAAAAGACAGTTTGAATAGGGGATAGTAAACGCCAGATAAGCGTGATCAAGGCAATGAGTGCGCCCGCTGTTAGCGTTCCATCAATCACCATGCCAGCACCCAAACCAATGGTCAAAATACCAGTAATCATCACCAAAAGCTGGGAGAAGTTTTGTAAGAACGCTTGAAATTGTTGTGCATTGAATTGTGAAACAAGTGATTTGGCTGACAATTGACTTTCGTGATCAATCCAACTTTTTTGAGCGTTGTTTTCGATGATAGTGGACTGTTTTTCAACGGTCTCAATCACAAAGTTCCGGTGGTTCTTTTTGTGATCACCTGATTTTTTCATAAATCGTGTACCGATTGGCATCATTGCAAAAGCAAAAATGATGTAAAACGTTAAAAGCGCAACGGATAAATAGCCCAAATTCCCACCGATAACGAAAATTGCCGCCAAAAAGACGATGATAAACGGTGTATCAAGAATTGCGCTTCCCAAATGGCCCATGAAAATATCACGAATACCCACAAACTGCTTAAAGCGAGACAATTGTTCGCTTGGGCGAGAACTTTCGCTCATCAAAAGCGGTAAACTCAAGACTTGTTTAAAGGCGGCCAATGAGACAAGGCCCTGAACACGTGCGCCAAGATAGGCGATGGTTTGGGCTCGAATTTGCCGCAAAATAACACTCGCAGCAATCGCAGCCAAGAGACAAACCACGAAAGTCAGTAAGGTCGACAGTGATTTATTGCCAATGACCTTGTCGTAAACCATCATAATGTAAAAGGGGACTGCAAAATCCACCAAATTAATCGCAAATGTCAGCACGAACAGACGTGTGAAGAGGCCTTTGAACCGCGATAAAATAGATTGGAACCAGCCATGCTTGGTGTCGCTATCATCGGCTTCAGTCGGATCAAATTTTTCAACCGTATAGATAAGGGCTTGCCGTGCATCATAGGCGCAATACTCAAATTTTTGCGCCTTACCATTATAGATGAGCAATTTGCCATTATCAGCAATGTCAATCGCCACTTGAACATCAGTATCATCCTCACCCAATATGATAGCGGGCAACATGGCTTGGCTTATCTGATTGGTAGGTAATATTTTTTTCTGTGTTTTATAATTGATACGCACCAGCAAACTTCGCAAATCATCAACATTATGCAATGAATCAAAATGCGGCATAACCTCTTTAAGCTGGCGTGCAGATCCCACCCATTCAAGCAGGTTTAAAAGCGGGCCAATGCAGTTTGCAGCAGGGCTTAAATTGCTGTCTTCAAGGTTGCTGCCCTTTCGATCATAAGCGCCATAAACTTTTGTCAACGAATGTTGAATGGTATTTGCACTCTCGAGCAATGTGCGGGCATTCAGCGATTGCTGGGCATGATCAAGCTTATCAGTCATTTATCTGACCTTTCGATCCAACTGCCGATTTTGCAGGTATGGCATTTGTCTGGCCAGATACAAATGTATCAACAAGCAATTGACCTTCATCAAGTTTAAATCGTTGATCAGATATTTTAAGGAAAGATGGGCGTGAGCTGAAATATACAGCCGTCATCTGGCCCTTTAATTTGACAAGGCCCTCGGTCAGTAACTTATCGCTGCGCATATCCATATTGCTATTGGCGCCATCAAAAATAAGTAATTTTGGTTTTGAGCGAAGCGCACGCGCAATTTTTATACGCTGAAGAAAGCCCGGAGATAAAACGGATGTCGAGCCAACATTCAAAATTGTATCATAGCCTTCAGGCAGTTTGAAAATATCTTGTTCAAGACCAATCAATCGAGCCGCCTCTCGAGCGCTTTCAACCATATGGCTGGTTCCAAACATGGTGATATTATCAATTATTGTACCTTCAAAAATCTCTGATTTTGCTGTGACAATACTGATTTCTTTGTGAATGCCGAGTTCGCGCCATTGTTTGGAAGAAAACCCATCAGCAAAAACACTGCCTTTTTCTGGTATTTTCTCACCATATAAGAGCCTAACCAATTCTGTTCGTTCAACATTCTCTTGGCAGTGAATGCCGATAAACTCACCAGGTTTGGCAGAAAATGAGAAACGCTCATCGCTATGATCTTCGCCGCTTGAAGGGAGTAAAATATTGCGAACGCTTAAGGAGCCCGATTTTAGCTTCTCTTCGCCATCTAACGCCTCGTCTGAGAAATCAACGACCTCATCAGATAATCCGTCAAAGACGCCGCAGCGTTTCTTGGCAAGACTAACATTTTGCAATTCATGAAACAAAGTCAATGCGCGGGCAAAAGGCTGCACCATGCGACCTGTTAGAAGCGAACAACAAGCAAGCGCTGCAAGGCTCATGTCACCGCCGATTACAAATATGGCACCGATTGAAACGACACTGACCATCATCATATTCGAGAATATAATGCCTTGTGCCTGAAGTTTGTTGGTACTGATAATCGCGTTGTAACTTGAATGGGTTGATGTTTTTTGCAGGAGTTCAAAACGTCTGAGCAATTGACTTTCCACGGCAAGGTTTTTGACCGTTTGAATATTGGATAGGCTTTCAAATAGAAAATCATTTTGCCGATTATCTTGCTGTGATCGTTTGTCCAAAAATGTTTGAATCTCTTGGCCTTGCAGATAGCTAAACAAACCGAATGCAAGGATGAGAATAATTGGAACAATGACCAACATACCGCCCACCATGGCGACAACACCCAAAAATATCAAAGCCATAGGAATATCGATCAAAATCGTGCGGTTTTGGCTTCCTTGAAAACTACTAAACTCACCAATCGCGTCTAACCCATCAAGCCATTTTGCTCTTGAGATATGATCATCGCCAATAAAAGCACCTTTCAACATTTGCGTCATCGCAAGCTGCTGAGCCTGATGTCCATTTTTAAGTGCAGCCCAACCCAAGATATAGGATCGCAAACTGCGCAATATTGAATCAATAATAACCGCTGCCAATAATCCACTAATCAACCAAAAAAGAGTAGTCCCGGCTTGATTGGGAAGAATCCGGTCGTAAACTTGGAAAATAGTAAGTGGCATTGCCAAGCCAAGCATGTTGGCAATCAAAGATATAACTAATATCTGAGGTGTTAACGGAGTTTCAGCAACATCGATAATAGGGTTTTTACCTGTTTTCACAGCACTGCTGTCTACAGTGTTCGATTCGGACACTCGGTATCTAGTCTTCAGGTTTTTGAAAAATTTACGTCCCATTTCAGTACTTTATTCTTATTCCCGAGCCCAATTTCAATCATAAACACCCAATTTATATTCTAAGTGTTAGCATCCTATTAACCATAACTAGGTTGCCGCAAACTGACCAAACGGACCAAAAGCAAGTTAATGAGGGTCCCTTTATATGTCCCACATATGTGGAGTCATTTTATTAACTAACAAAGCAGATCCTAAGGAATGGTAGTCGCCTCATCAATAATTTGAAAACTTTCAGATTTATGATTGCGAATAGAATTCTAGGAGCCATGAATTGTCAAAGCCAATATTTGAAGCAGAAAAGCAAACTGGACCGAAAAAGAAACCGATCGATACGGAAAATCTCGATATTGGTAGTGATACACCTATCGAACGTATGGACGTGGTTATACCAGCTGCGGAAGACTTGCATTTAAAAAATGCAGATTTGCACCAAGATTTTGTGAGCAATCTAGAAGAAGGTGCCAATGTCGCACAGACACAATCCTCGTCGCAAAATGCTGAAAACATACAGATTACAAATGAAGCAAATGGCCCCATTGCTTCTGGCGCAAATCCTACCGAAAAAACGCAAGATAATCAATCAGTTAATCAAGGATTTGAAAGCGTTATTCCGGCAAATACTGAATTCGGATCTAATGTGCAAAGCTCTGCATTGGCAGCCGATTTTGAAAACGTAGAAAGCCAAGCGGAAACGCTCCAAGATGTTTCTTCTCTCTCGTCCCAAAACGGCGTTTTACCAGCAAGCAATTCAGCCGTAGGACCGACAGATAACGGCGGTTCAGCGCCAGAATCTGGCCCCGTTAATCAAGCTCCAGAAGGCTTAAATTTTGATGGGTCTTCGGTCAGCGAGAATGCGGCTGTTGGCACTGTTGTGGCAAAACTTTCCGCGGTTGATGATGATCAAGGAGACAGCTTTACCTATCAAATCATCAACGATACATCCGGAAATTTTGAGATCATTGGCGATCAAATCGTTGTCGCAGCTGGTGCAAACCTAGATTTTGAAAACGCAACAACACACGATATTACAGTACAAGTCATCGATGCTGCCGGAAATACGTTTACGGAAACAGTGACAATTAACGTCACAGATTTTGACGAATTCGACGTTTCAGTCGCCACAGATACAGATATATCTGCCAATACGATTGCCGAGAATGCTGTAGCTGGCGATACAGTTGGTATTGTTGCCAATGCATCAGATGCTGATGCAACAAATTCCAATGTCTCGTACACCGTTGACGATGCTCGCTTTGAAGTGGCAGCAGATGGCACAGTAAGTGTTGCCACAGGTGCAAGTTTTGATGCAGAAACCGAAGGGTCGATTGATATTGTTGTGACCTCCACATCTGAAGATGGCTCATCATCGAATGAGACGTTTACATTGGCAGTGTCCGATATCAATGAAGCAAGTGTTGGCTCCATCAGCGATACAAATACGGACACAAACGCAGTTTCCGAGAATGCAGCCGCAGGTACAAGCGTTGGTATCACAGCAAGTGCCAGTGACAGTGATGTCACCGATAATGTCAGCTATAGCCTGACTAATGATGCTGGTGGATTATTCCAGATCGATGCAAGCACAGGTGAAGTGACAACCACTTCTGGCCTTGATGCAGAGGTAGCTGCTTCATACGATATTGAAGTGATAGCCACATCAGATGATGGATCAACGTCAGCGCAGAGCTATACCATCAATGTGAATGATCAAGACGAGTTTGATATCACAGCCACCACAGATACAGATATATCTGCCAATACGATTGCCGAGAATGCTGTAGCTGGCGA
>CAXBCW010000040.1:0-26397 GCA_963974325.1 uncultured Rhizobiaceae bacterium | reverse complement strand
ATAGTTTTGCCTCCTTTATAACTTCTTTCACCATTTCAACATCAGCAGGTAATCCATGCTCGCCACAAATGGTTTGGACAATATCGGTCATCATTTGGCGAGGAGCAGGATTGATTGCAGCTTCACCTTTTTTGATAGGTAGGCCGTTTTTGGTCACAGTTCCAACGCCATCACCTGCAACAAACACAATACCGCTACCGGGCTTGAGTGGGCGAACAGCTGAGATGATCATTGCACCATGAGTGACATCAGGATCATCGCCAGCATCTTTGATAATGCCTGCCATCGCATAGCCATCGCCTAAGCTTTCGACAGCCAGTGGAAAATGTGGGACCTCACCTTTGGGCAACAAGATTGCAACAGGATCGGGGAACTCACCAGTGATCAAAGCCATCAAAGCAGCTTTTGTTGCAGCGGTCGCACACGCGCCTGTGGTCCATCCGCGTAAAAGCGGGGCACTGTCATTTTCATTTTGATCTGTTGTGTCGTTCATAGGTCACATTATTTCGATTTTAGTCGATAAGATGTCGTTATCATTCTTTTCCCCAGATGGGAAACGGTATACAAAGTTTATTAGAGATTTGGGTTTATCAGAGATTAGGTTTAATAGATCAGGTGATGATAGCGTGAGCAATATAGACAGCTGCTGGCAGAAAAGTTTACCGCAAATGGAAGCGGGCCAAGTTTGGTTGGTTGGTGCGGGTCCGGGTGATCCTGGCTTGCTGACGCTTCATGCGCTGAATGCATTATCGCAAGCAGATGTGATCGTTCACGATGCTTTGGTCAATAAAGATTGTTTGGGTTTGGCGCGGACAGGCGCATTGTTGGAATATGCCGGAAAGCGTGGTGGCAAACCATCTGCCAAGCAACGCGATATTTCGCTTCGACTTGTTGAGCTGGCAAAACAGGGCAAAAAGGTGTTGCGCCTTAAGGGCGGTGATCCATTCGTGTTTGGTCGTGGCGGTGAAGAAGCGCTGACACTAGTCGAGCATCATGTGCCATTTCGCATTGTACCGGGTGTTTCTGCGGGTATTGGCGGTCTTGCCTATGCTGGCATTCCGGTCACGCACCGCGATGTGAACCAAAATGTGACATTTTTAACTGGCCATGATTCTGGTGGTGTTATTCCCGATGCGATTGATTGGGATAATGTTGCTAAAGGGTCGCCGGTGATTGTCATGTATATGGCGATGAAGCATATCGATACGATCACCAATAAGCTGATGTCTGCCGGCCGACAACCAGATGAGCCAATGGCTTTTGTGTGCGATGCGACGACCCAAGATCAAAAAGTTCTTGTGACCACATTGGGTACTGCTGTGGCTGATATCGCCGAAGCTGGCATGTCGCCGCCTGCGATTGTTGTCGTTGGGCAGGTGGTTAAGTTGCGTGAAGGCTTGGATTGGTTGGGAGCGGCTTCTGGGCGTGTTCTTGTGTCTGATCCATTGCAGTTGGGGCGTTCAGTGACTGAAGAGATACAGGTGAACAAGGCCGCATCATGAGTGGCTTTATCATCGCAGCACCATCGTCGGGATCTGGTAAAACCACGATAACTCTTGGCCTTTTACGCGCCTTATGTCGCAATGGTGTTGATGTTGTGTCGGGTAAAGCTGGACCTGATTTTATTGACCCCCAATTTCACAGTGAGGCATCTGGTTCAAACTGTTTTAATTTTGATCCTTGGGGCATGCGCGATGATTTTTTACGTCATCAAGCTCATAATTTAGTTTCTAGCGAATTAAAAAGCTCGACTGAAAAGATACTGATCATTGAAGCGATGATGGGCTTGTTTGACGGTGCTGCCGATGGATCTGGGTCTGCTGCTGATTTGGCCTCGTTGTTAAACCTTCCGATTGTTTTGGTTGTGGATTGTTCCAAGCTTTCGCATTCGGTCGCTGCAATGGTTCACGGGTTTAAAAGCTATCGCCAAGATATTGAGATTGCTGGCGTTATTTTGAACAAGGTTGGAAGTGATCGGCACGAAATGATGTTGCGATCAGCTCTTGAACCAACAGGTACACTTGTCCTTGGAGCGGTACATCGAAAAGATACACTATCGTTGCCAGAGCGTCATTTGGGTCTTGTACAGGCGGGTGAACATGTTCAGCTGGATGCTTTTATTGAAAACGCTGCCGATGTTATGGCGGAACACGTCAATCTGGATCAGCTTTTGGCGCTTGGCATCGGTGGTGGCGCAACACCTTCATCATGTACGGTCAAAAAACTGCCCCCACTGGGCCAGCAAATTTCGATTGCAAAGGATGTAGCTTTCTCATTTATCTACCTGCATATTTTGGACGGCTGGCGCAGCCAAGGTGCTGAGATTAGTTTTTTCTCACCGCTAGCGAATGAAGCGCCACGTAACGATTGCGATGCTGTTTATTTGCCGGGCGGATATCCAGAATTACATGCGGGAGAGATCGCGCATGCTGCTAGCTTTATTGCGGGGCTACAAAACGCGGTGAGCCAATCCAAAGTGGTCTATGGCGAATGTGGTGGGTATATGGTTTTGGGTGAGGGGCTGATTGATGCTGATGGTGTTCGTCATCAGATGGTGGGTGCATTGCCGCTTGAGACAAGTTTTGCAGATCGTCAACGTCATCTTGGATATCGAAAGCTGAAATCTCTTGGATCATTTGTATGGGGGCAGGAATTAAAAGCGCATGAGTTTCATTATTCAACCGAGAGCCATCGAGGTGATGTTAAGCCATTGTTTGAAGCGTTTGATGCGCAAGATAATGCTTTGGGGCAATTTGGAATGCGTCGGGGCAAGACTGCTGGCTCATACATGCATGTGATTGATCAGGTGAATTGATATGAGCATGATCGAACATGGTGGTCATTTAGCAAAAGCTATTGATAGTTTTGGAGGCCAGCCGTCTGATTGGCTGGATATTTCGACAGGCATCAGTCCGTTTTCAGCACCATTGCCTGAATTTGATATTGATGTGTGGCGCCGTTTACCTGAACCACAGTCGGTTATTGAGCTTGAAGCACTCGCGCAAGGTTTTTATGGGGCATCACTTTCCTGCCGAGCCGTTGCAGGTTCGCAATTTGTGATTAATCTTTTACCAAAGATATTATCTGGTAAAGTTGGTATTGTTGAACCTTGCTATGGTGAATATGCAAATGCATTTGCCAAAGATGAACTTGAATATGTCTCGCTTGATACTATCGAGACAATCGATGGTGTTACGTCTGTGATACTTGCAAATCCCAATAACCCAGATGGGCGTATCTATTCGACAGAAGCGCTGTTGAAGCTGGCAAAGGCGTTGAGCAAAAATGGTGGTTATCTTGTTATTGATGAAGCCTTTGCCGATGCTGAGCCAGATGTGAGCGTGTTGGACCAGATTAAGACTATTGATAATATCATTGTGCTCCGTTCGTTTGGTAAGTTTTTTGGGTTAGCTGGATTGCGGCTTGGTTTTGTCTTTGCATCTGATGCGGTTTTGTCCAAGCTTGATATTCATCGCGGGCCGTGGAGTGTCACAGGACCTGCCATTGCTGTTGCGCAATCAGTTTTGAGAACGCCACATATGATTAAGGTTATGTCTGAGAAAATTCATCATCGTCATTTGGAGATGGATCAGGCGCTTGGTGGTTCTGGAGTTAATATTATTGGTGGAACGTCGCTGTTCTTTCTTCTCCAGCACCCTGATGCAGAAGATCTTCATCATCATTTACAGACGAAACATATTTTGACGCGTAAATTTGATTACAATCATCAATGGCTGCGGTTGGGCCTTACGCAAAATGTGCAAGAAGACAGACGCCTTTGTGATGCGCTTATATCCTTTGAGGGTAAGTGATGGATTGGCATTTATATATTTTACTTGCCGCCATCATCATTGATGCTCTTATTGGTGATCCTGATTGGATTTGGCGGAAGGTTCCTCATCCTGTTGTCTATTTTGGCTATGGGATAAATTTTGCAGATAATTATCTAAACCGAGATCATTGGTCAGCACATGTTCGTAAACGAAATGGTGCCTTGGCAATCCTTGTGTTGCTGTTCATCTCTATCATCGTTGGCAATACCATGCTTTTGCTTCTGTCGGGTTTTGGTTTTTGGGGCTTGATGATTGAAGCTGTGTTGGTCTCTATATTCATTGCGCAAAAAAGCCTATCAGACCATATCAAACGCGTGATTATACCTTTGTCGAAAGGTGACATTGAAGGCGTGCGATATGCTGTTTCGATGATTGTCGGTCGTGATCCTAAACAATTGGATCAATCGGGTGTTTGTAGAGCATCGATTGAAAGCCTCTCCGAGAACTTCTCCGATGGTGTTGTTGCACCGATATTTTGGTATGCTGTTTTTGGTCTACCGGGAATCTTAGCTTATAAAATGTTGAATACGGCTGACAGTATGATCGGTCATATGAATGTAAAGTATCAAGATTTTGGCTGGGCAAGTGCCAAGCTTGATGATCTGGCAAATTGGGCACCTGCAAGGCTTTCAGCCGTTTTAATCGTGCTGGCGAACTTTATGAGATCCAAGAAAAGTGGCATTCAATCAGCACGTATCGCGCTGACAGATGCAGGCATGCATAGATCGCCAAATGCTGGGTGGCCTGAAGCTGCGATGGCGGGTGGTTTGAATATTGTGCTTGCAGGACCGCGCAAATATCAAGGTTATTTTGTCAATGATAGCTATATGAACCCATCTGGTCGCTTGCATCTGAGCTATCAAGATTTGTCGAGCGCTTTGAAGATTTTTTGGCGATCATGTGTTATTCTATTGGTGTTTGTTGGTTTGCTTTTAGCTCTATAATTCACCAGATTTGTCAAATTGTAATATTTGTTTATGATGTAGGTCAAATTACAACTTTTAATCGATTTTTAGAATTTAGAATGAATTTGGAGCTCACAATGAAAAAGCTAATTGCAGCATTTACAATCACTTTATTTATGGCGTTTGTTTCGCAAGCATCTGCAGCTGCCCGCCTTGAAGCGCGCATCGACCTTTCGTCTCAAACAATGGTCGTTAAGCAATATGGTAAAGTGAAGTATCGCTGGAAAATCTCGAGTGGACGCCAAGGCTACACGACACCTACTGGCCGCTGGTCAGCTAAATGGTTGTCAAAAAATCACCGTTCGCGCAAATATAACAATGCGCCAATGCCCTATGCCGTATTTTTCCACGGCGGTTATGCTGTTCATGGAACAAATGCAATTAAACGCTTAGGTGCGCCAGCATCGCATGGTTGCATTAGGCTTCACCCAGCGAATGCTTCTAAATTCTATAATCTTGTTGAGAAAACAGGATTGGGCAATACACGCGTTATTATTAAACGTTAGTATTTTTATTTATCGCGATACCTCAATCGCGATAATATTTTCAATCGAATCTTGTTCTGATTTTGTCCATTTAATGTTTGTTTCTTTAGATGGACAAAGCAACGCGCTAACATTCTCATCACAATGTATGTCATCATATCCTGAAACTGCCGCCATAGCTTTCATAGTGCCTGCTGAATAGTCAGTTACATGAGCTATGTGAAAATATCGTCTTAGGTCGTGTTTATAGATACCTTCATAGAGCATATTTAGTCCTGGGACTTCGACATAGAGATAGTCACCGTCAGACAGTAACTTTTTGATCGTGATAAGTGCTTCTTTTGGATCATATAAGTGTTCTAGTACATGTGATAATATAAATATATTTGGGGATTTTGGAATCGAAGTCGGTAGTTCTGAAACCTCAACTTTAAAATCATAGTTTGATTTTGCATACTCAATCGCTGCAACATCTAAATCACACCCTTGAACCGATTTAGCATGCGGTTTCAATTGATTTAGAATACTTCCAGAACTACATCCGATCTCAATAATATTGAAATTTGATATAGATCCTTCGATAGTTTTCTTTTCTAAGTATTCTCTGATTCGGTCCGCTTTTTCAGTCTGCTCATCATTAAACTTAGTATAATCCACCACCTTGTTATTCATATAAAGTGGGCGATAAAGAGAGGTATAGAATTGATTGTGAAACTCTTTGCTTAGCGAAGGGCTGGTTTGAATAAGTCCACAGTTGTTGCAATACTTCTTTTGTAAATCAAAGCCATACCGATCACATTCTGATAGTAAATGAAGATCGTTTGAATTGCATAAAACGCAAGCTCGTTTCTCTAATCCCAAGTTCTGGTAAAGTTGTCTAACTTTTTTGATCGAGCTTCTGCGCCGACTAGTATTACGCCGTATCCACCCAAATACTTTGCCAAACCTAAAATGGCGTAAAGCACGTTGCTTGTTTTGTTGTGTTTTCATATGAGTTACCTCAATGGATTGGTTACAAACAATATGTAGTTGTACATCGTCGTTAAATTGTGTGTTTTATATTCCAGCGATCGTGGAACCATTGCCACTGACCGGGATATTGTCGCACCCATTCTTCAACTTTATCATTAAGCACTTGTGACGTGGCATTGATATCAATGTCGCCTTTGTCATTGCGTGGTAGCGTCATAGAATGTTCTAGTTCCAGCCTGAAACGACCATTTGGCAGTCTAATTGATCTTGCCGGAAAAACATCACATTCATATTGGCGTGCAAGTTTTGCAAGAAGAGGGCTGGTTTTGACTTTATGGCCGAAAAACTCGGTTTCAGCACTCTTTGTGAACTTTTGATCAATAAGCATGCCAACGCCGCCGCCATCGTCTAATTTGCGTGCCAGTGTCCATGCAGCGCCCACTTTGGATGAGACTAGGTCATCCATATGCGCGCCGCGTGCTTTGAAAACTTTTGCGGCAATAAAACGGTTATTTGGTGGGCGAAATAGAACGCTGACGCTCAAACCAAATTTGTTTGACACAATCGGTAAGAGTTCAAAATTGCCGCTGTGTATTGTAAAAATAATGAACGGGCGGGGATTTGCCATCAAATCGGCAAATACGTCTTGGCCAATAATCTCGACATTGCTGTTGTCTGGTGAGTCTGGATCAAATTTGGATATTAAATTGAGATAGATATATTCGGTGGCAAGGCGAGCCATATTGCCCCACATTTCCATCGCAATATCTTTGTGCTCTGCTTTTGATTTTTCAGGAAACGCCATCGCCAAATTTGCCAAAGCAAGTTTGTGCCGTTTTGTATAAGGTCCGAATTGTCGTGCCAGATATTCCATCGTTTTGAGTGCCGCGTTTACGGGCAATAAACGAACAATGAATAATATCGCCAAGATCCATTGAGCAATCAACCAATCTTTGGTGGTGGACAAGATCTGCAGGCTTTTTGCGATGATTTGGCGAGATGTCACGTGGAAAAAATCGATCTATTGGGTTGGTTTAAAATTTAAGGATGATTTTGCCGAATACTTTCCGGCCTTCCATCCGCTCCAACGCGGTACTGATGTTTTCCATGTCGATTTCAGTATCAATCACGGGATGCACCAAACCTTGGGACATTTTAAGCAGTGCATTATTGATATTTTCCATGCGACAACCAAATGAACCCATCAATTTAAGTTGCTGCTGGAACAACATCATGAGGTTGATTTGGGTTGAAACGCCAGAAGTCGAGCCACAAGTGACCAAACGGCCACCCTTTTTCAAACTGAACATAGAGCCGGCCCAAGTATCAGCGCCAACATGTTCGAAAACAACATCAACGCCTTTTTTCTTGGTGATCTTGCGAACACGACCTTCAAATCGGTCTTTATTGTAATTGATCACGTAATCTGCACCAAGTGCTTTGGCAGGTTCGATTTTTTCGTCAGACCCGACGGTTGTGATGACCGTGCAACCCATTTTCTTGGCTAGTTGAATAGCAGCTGTTCCAATGCCAGAACCACCGGCATGGATAAGAACCCATTCACCTGGTTGTAGCTTAGCATTATCGAAAAACATGTGCTCAACAGTTCCAAACGTCACCGGAGCAAGCGCTGCGCTCACAGCATCGACATTCGGTGGTGCTGCAACAAGGAGGCGGGCAGGGTAGTTGACGCGTTCTTGGGCAAAACCATCAAGGTGAAAGCCGTGTACGCCGCCAACCTCTGTACAAAGATTGTCACGTCCCTCTTGGCAGTCTTTGCAGGTTCCACAGGTGCGAGCACCATAAATAGAGACAAGCTGACCTGGAAGAAGACCTGTTGTGCCAGGGCCTACTTTTTCAACAACACCGGATGCTTCAGCACCAATAACAAGCGGCATTTTGCGCTTTGCAAATGCCATGCCGCGCCAGCCCCATACATCGATGTGGTTCAGCGCAACGGCTTTAATTGAGAGTTGAACTTCGCCAATTCCTGGCTCACCTGGTTCAGGTAACTCAACAATTTCTAGTTTACGATCTTCAACTAATTGCAGCGCGCGCATCAGCATTCCTTGAATTGGGTCATGTATATAATGGTTTAGGCAACGGTATTGTTACAGACTAATCTTTAATCGGGATTGGCCGTAATAACAAGACAGGCATTTTGTCCACCAAAGCCAAATGAATTGGATAAGATAGATGTAACCGGCATATCACGTTTGACATTGGGTACAGTGTCAAGCGGGATTGCAGGGTCTGGATTGTCGTAGTTGATCGTCGGTGGCAATGTACCAGTTTGAATGGTCATAACCGAGAAAATTGCCTCTACTGCACCTGATGCAGTCAGCGTATGCCCGACCATAGACTTATTGGACGAGACGGGAATATCGGAAATGCGATCACCAAAAACTGTCGAAATGGCAAGATATTCCATTTTATCATTCTCAGGTGTCGATGTGCCATGTGCATTGATATAATCAATGCTGTTGCCGTCCACGCCTGCGTCATTAAGCGCTGCATGAATAGCTGAAATAGCTGGTGCTGCATCGGGTGATGAGCGGGTTCTGTGGAAATGATCTGCTTTTTCGCCACATCCTTTGATCACGCCGTAGATTTTGGCGCCGCGAGCTGTCGCAGCTTCAAGTGATTCTAACACAAGTGTTGCAGCACCTTCTGCAATGACAAAGCCATCACGGTCTTTAGAAAATGGCTTGGATGCTTTTTGCGGCGGATCATTCTGTGTTGATAAAGCCGATAGGAGCGAAAATCTTACCAATTGCTCAGCATTGATTGAGCCGTCTGCAGCCACTGACAAGGCGCGATCTGTGCGGCCCTGCTGAATAGCTTCAGCGCCAAGCTGAATGGCCGTTACCCCTGATGCACAAGCTGTTGATAATGTGATTGGCAGGCCGCGGGTTCCGAATTTTGATGATAGGCGATCGGCAATTGTGCCGTATTGTGAAGAATCATGCAAAATTGGATTTGGGCGGTCGCGCAATAATCTCATGAATTGAGAATAGGCAGTTCCTGTACGTTCATCTACCGGTACTTGATTTGCAAGTTCAAAGCGTTCGCTCCAATCGGGTTCGGCGGGCGGTCCTGCAACAAATAATGGACCGTTGAAATCGCCATTTAAACTTGCATCTGCAAGCGCTTCAATGGTCGCATTTTCGGCTAATCTGTGGGTACGATTTACAATGTTGTCTGGTTCAATATCGATAAAATCGATACTGCCGCAAATCAATGTAGAAAGTTCATTGGTTGGAAAACGTGTGATCGGGTGGACACCTGAAGCGCCCGCGATAAGTTTAGTCCAGTTGTCCTGAACACCTTCTCCAAGGGACGTCACAACGCCCATGCCTGTGACGACAACAATCGGTCGGCCCAAGTGATCTTTAAATGCAGATGATGTCATTACAGCGTCCTTATTCTATTATGCTTTGGCCAGATTAAACTTTCGAAAGGCTTGCAAAGCCCTCTGAACGGGAATGGCCAATAATGGTCACGATCGCCTTTTCGGCTGCCGACGTCATTGGTGTGTCTATGTCTTGGGTAAATGTGCCAAGTTTTGCGCCATTTTTCAATGCAATACTTGCTAGCGCGATGCCCAGTGGGAATTGCGCTTCAATGGTATGGCCAAATAGAGCGCTTGAAGTTCGGATTGTACTCTTCGAGAAATTCTTTTCCAAGAACGAACGCTCAACAATGCTTGCTTTTTTTGCACCGCTTGCGCCAGATACAACGAGGGTTGTGTCGGTATCAGTACCTTTAACATCATCATTTAACTGTGTTAGACGGGCGTTAAATGCCGCCTCATCACGGGGACCGCTATCGCCAGCAATATTATCAAGTGATGCATATATTTTTGCGCCACGATCATCAGCATGTTTGCGTGATTCTAAAACAAGAAAAACGCCAGCTGTTCCCAAAACCATACCACCGCGACCATTATTGTCAGCACCATTACGTTGCCAGAACGGGCGTGCAGGCGATAATTCAAGTTCGTTGATAGCTTCATGGGTGTATAAAACATCTTCGCGCTCGGCAACAAAAGCACCGCCAACAAGACAATGTGATGACTGACCAGAGCGAATGCGGGCATAGGCTGTATCAATGGATGAAACACCTGATCCTTCTTCACCCATAAATGTGCGAGATGATCCTGTCACCTTATGAACAATAGAAATATTGCCTGCCATCAAGTTTGATAATTGTGATAAAAATAGTGTTGGGCGTAGCTCAGAACGAAGCTTTTCATTGAGCAATACGTCTTTGTCATTTCGGTTATGTGCTTCATCGATGATCATTGTGTCAACGTCGATATCACGTTCACCACCACCGGCGCAGACAATCATATCCATGGTCGCGCAAGCATCTAAATCTTCTTTAAAACCAGCATCATCAAGCGCAAGACCGGCAGCAAAAACACCTAGTTTTTGCCAATTGCCCATTTGGCGCTGATCACCACGGCGGGAAATTTGCTCGTTCCAGTCAATCTCCGGCAGGGCGTGAACCGGGTATGGCGCAACAATTTCATCATTTATAACAGGTGTCAGATGTGCAGCAGATGATAATAGTTTTTCGTGGACATCTACGCCAACGCCTTGTGACGTGACAATGCCAATGCCTGTGATAACGACTTGGTTTTCGTTTTCAATACTCATCAACATATCCTTTTTAACACGTTCAGCGATGTGATTTGACTACAGCTTTTGTGCTCGCAGTATTTGCGCTCGAAGGTTCAGCTTCAAACATTATAATTTAGGCTTGCGCTTTGATCGCGTCAAACAGTCCGACTCTTTCGGCGCTTCCCTTTATAACATCTAAAATAGGAAGTTCGTCAAAGGATTGGGTCTTAAACTTGATTTGACCATTGCAAACGCGTTTACCTGAGACCAAAATTGATGTTTTTGCAACCAAAAATCCTGAACCTTCATGTTCGATTTGCGCATGAATATCTAATACGGATTCGGGTTCAACAAAATGGCGCATTTGCGCTTTGTCGACTGACATCAAAAATGACATGTGGGTAAAGTCATTTGTGGCTATGTATAAAAGACCAGCAGCTTGCGCCATGGTCTCAATCAATAATACACCGGGCACCAACGGTAGCCCGGGAAAATGACCTTCAAAAACAGGACTTTGTGCAGGCACAGTTGAGCGGATATGAATAGTCTTCGCGTTAAGGTCAATGGCCTCAACGTGATCCAACATTTGGAAATATTCTAATAGCATGATTTTGCGCCTGAATGAGTGCTAAAGACTTAAAATATTAGGCTTTAGCTTGTCTCAACTCATCAATTTTATCGCACAGCTGTTGCAATACAAAATAATCTTCTGCACTTGCTTTGCCGTCATTGATCTCTTGTGTCCACTGTTCAAGTGGAACTTTAATGCCAAATTCTTTGTCGATGGCAAAAACAATATCAAGAAAATCTAAGCTATCAATTCCAAGATCATCAACAGTATTACTAGCAGGAGTAATGGACTCGCGATCAATTTCGCTAGTCTCAGCTATGATATCGGCAACTTTTTCAAACGTCTCTGGCACTGGTATGAACCTCATTAATTAGTAAATCTGACGGAGCTATAGTGAACTCTCAGCAAAAAGCCAATGTTTAATTGTAATAATGGTTAGTATTGGTGAATTTCGTGTGGATTGAAAAGTCAAATGCGTTAAATTTTTCTTTGCACTGTATCATTATTTCAAATATGGCTCAAATATACAATGTCAGCGATATTGCGGTACTAAGAATCCTTATGGAGTTGGTGCTAACAATACCCAGACAGTGTATATGAGAGCCAAATTAAAATTTATAAAGAATGCGGAGAAGAGAACATGTCAGAACGCGAAAGTATGGAATTTGATGTTGTTATTGTGGGGGCAGGTCCTGCAGGTCTTTCCGCTGCGATTAAGTTAAAACAACTCAACGAAGATCTATCTGTTGTTGTGTTGGAAAAAGGCGCTGAAGTTGGCGCGCATATTCTCTCTGGTGCCGTTGTCGATCCAGTTGGTATTGATCAGCTCATTCCTGATTGGCGTGATGACGCAGATCACCCTTTTAAAACGGAAGTCACAGACGATCATTTTCTTGTGCTTGGGCCTGCGGGGTCTATTCGACTTCCCAATTTTGCGATGCCGCCATTGATAGGCAATCACGGCAATTACATTGTCTCATTGGGTAATGTCTGTCGTTGGCTTGGCGAGAAAGCCGAAGCTTTGGGCGTTGAGATTTATCCGGGCTTTGCAGCTGCTGAAGTTTTGTATGATGATAATGGCGCCGTAATTGGCGTTGCCACTGGTGATATGGGTGTTGGCAAAGATGGTCAGGAAGGGCCAAACTTTGAACGCGGCATGGCCTTGATGGGCAAATATGTTTTGATCGGTGAGGGTGTTCGCGGATCACTGGCCAAACAGATCATCAATAAATTTGATTTGAGCAAAGATCGTGAGCCACAAAAATTTGGCATTGGTATCAAAGAGCTGTGGCAAGTTAAGCCTGAGCATCACAAGCTTGGATTGGTTCAGCATTCCTTTGGCTGGCCGCTTGATTTGAAAACGGGTGGTGGCTCGTTCTTGTATCACTTAGAGGACAACATGGTTGCCGTTGGGTTTGTGCTGCATCTTAATTACAAAAACCCTTGGATTTCACCATTTGAAGAATTCCAACGCTTTAAAACCCATCCATCCATTTCCCACGTATTTGAAGGTGGTAAGCGTTTGTCTTATGGCGCGCGTGCTATCACTGAGGGTGGCTATCAGTCTGTGCCCAAGCTTACTTTCCCCGGTGGTGCCTTGATTGGCTGTTCTGCGGGCTTTGTGAATGTGGCGCGGATTAAAGGCTCTCACAATGCGATGCTCTCTGGCATGTTGGCCGCTGAAAAAGTTGTTCAAGCCTTGGCTGATGGGAGGATGCAAGATGAAATTTCAGCTTATGAAGATGAATGGCGCGATACACAAATTGGTGCTGATCTGAAAAAAGTTCGTAATGTAAAACCATTATGGTCGAAGTTTGGAACGATACTTGGTGTTGGTTTGGGCGGCTTGGATATGTGGCTCAACACGCTTATTGGATGGTCACCATTTGGCACGATGAAACATGGCAAGCCTGATCATGCCTGTTTGGAGCCTGCTGCAAAGCATAAAGAGATCACATACCCTAAGCCAGACGGTGTTATCAGTTTTGACCGATTGTCATCGGTGTTTTTATCAAGCACAAATCATGATGAAGATCAGCCTGTTCACCTGAAATTGGGTGATGCTGAATTACAAAAATCATCTGAATTGGATGTTTTTGCAGGTCCATCCAACCGTTATTGCCCTGCTGGGGTTTATGAATGGGTGGAAGACGCTGGTGAACAGAACTTTGTCGTCAACTCGCAAAATTGTGTGCACTGCAAAACCTGCGATATCAAAGATCCTAATCAGAATATCAATTGGACCGTGCCACAAGGTGGCGAAGGCCCAATGTATCCTAATATGTAATTTTTTGAATTATTTAAAGAATTTAAGAAGAGGCGGAATGGATTTTTCTGGCACTTCTTCAACAATAAAATGACCGCAGCTTAGCGCGACTTCTGTCAAATCCGTTGTCCATGGTTGCCATTCTTTTTTGGCCTCAACGGCAAGGTCTTTTAAATAGCCATCTCCATACATAACCAAAACAGGACAGTTGATTTTTGTGCCATTGTTTTGATCAATCCGGTCGTGCTCGACATCTGTTGTTGCGCCTGCGCGATAATCGGCACAGGATGCCGCAATGACGCTTGGTACGCTAAAGACCTCGGTATAAAGATCAATTGTATCTTTGGGAAGTTTGGTGTTTTTTCCAGCCCAATCGTTGAGCAGCCGTTCGATAAACTCTACAGGGTTTGCCTTGATGAGATTTTCTGGCATTGGTGCAGGCTGGGCTAAAAACGGCCAATGGAATGTACCCATAGCACTGGTCCAATTCATTTTATCCCAAACAGATAATGTCGGAACAATATCAAGAGCTGCATATTTGATCACGGTCTCAGGGTGGTCCAAGCACATTCTAAACCCAATGCGCGCACCTCTGTCATGGCTCAGAACTGCAAATTTTGGATAGCCAAGTTTTGACATCAGATTGACCAGTATATTGGCCATGTTTCGTTTGGAGTAATTGTAGTTTTCTAAATCGGGCTCTGGGCCTTCGCTTTTGCCATAGCCGGGTAGGTCGACGATGATCAAGCGATTGGTTTTTGCAAGTTCTGGTGCGATAAACCGCCAAATATAAGAGGTTTGTGGATAGCCGTGTAGCAAGAGAATCGGTGTTCCTGCACTTTTATTGGCGCTGGCACCAGATTGATAGACAGAGAGTCCAAGATTATCGACTTCAACAATTTCATGTTTAAAACTTTGATACATTTGTTCACTCCAAACTTTCTATAGAAAAACCAAATCACAAATCCAGAACCAAAACCCTGTTGTGAAAACAGCTAAACCTGTTCCAATCGTGATAGAACTTGCAGCTAGTCTTTGGCCCGTTCCAAATTGTTGGGCGACCACCCATGCATTTATACCAACGGGTAGGCCTGCAATGGACACAATGACCCGTGTTGTGAACTCTGGTGCGCCTAACAATAATGAGACACCTAAAACGATAGCGGGCATTAACAGTAATTTGAACGATACCATTGTCAGCGCTGGTGGAATTTGACCAGAAATACCATAACGCCGAACAGCCATGCCAACAGAAATCAATGCGATGGGGCCAACGGTTGCACCCAAATTATCAATCAAGCGCATCGCAAGCGATGGTGGCTGAAACCCGATCGTTTTAACAATGAAGCCACAGGAAATTCCGATCACCAGAGGATTGGAAAAGAGTTGTTTTGCAAAGCGTGACAGCAGCTTTAAAGGCTCGATCTTTGCACCTTTAGCGCCATCACGCTGGCTTGCCCATTCAAACTGAATGATCGTGACCGCCAACATAATGGGTAGGTGAATGGTCAATATTTTTGACAAGATCGCAATGCCTTCATCACCATAAACGCCTGTAATGAGGGGGATTCCGACCAATACACAGTTTGAAAATGCTCCGGTGATACCTGCAACCACGCCAGCGCGGGTATCGCGCCCGAAGACTTTTTGGACAACGAGGTGCGATAATGTCCACGTAATGGCTGCGCTGCCGAAATAAATGGCCCAAATTTGCAGGACTTCACTTTTGCCAAACTCTGCATTGAGGATGATTTTAAATAGGAGAAGCGGCACGCCGACATTATAGACAAAGGAGGCTAATCCATCTCCTGTTTCAGCTTTAAGATAGCGTGAGGCAACGGCAATATAACCGATTGTGATCAACGCAAATATATAGAATATCGTTTCAAAATACGGAGGCATGATGTTTCTTCATAAATGGGGCGGGAGACTTAGCGTAAATCCTTGCCAAGGAAAGCGCAAATGGATAATTCTTGAACCAACGGTCTATAATGTAATCTGGGGAGCTATTTAAAATGCCAAAATTCGTGAATTTTACTCATCACGCCAATAGCTTACCCGCCACAGTGCCTTTTGTTGGGCCTGAAACACCCGAACGCGCCACAGGCACAATTTTTAAGGCGCGGCTTGGCGCGAATGAAAATGGTTTTGGTTTTGCACCCTCAGTTGCCAAGGTGTTACAAGATGAAGCGCACTTGTCTTGGCGATATGGTGATCCTGAAAGTTTTGATTTAAAAACTAAAATCGCCGAAGTTCATAATATCGGCTTTGAAAACATCGCGATTGGTTCGGGGATTGATAGTCTTTTCGGGCTTATCATTCGGATGATTGTCGAAAAAGGTACAGATGTTGTCACATCTTTGGGTGCTTATCCGACGTTTAATTTTCATGTTGTTGGCTTTGGTGGGCAAATCCATGCGGTGCCGTTTCAAAATGATTTTGAAGATCTTGAAGGTCTATTGGCAAAGGTTCATGAGACGAATGCAAGGTTGGTGTACTTATCCAACCCCGATAATCCAATGGGAACGATGTGGGCCAAAGATAAAATCATCGACTTCATCAATAGATTGCCGGAAACAACGTTACTGATTCTCGATGAGGCTTATTGCGAGTTGGCAGAGCAGGGGTCTATTTTAGACGCTGATATGCTTCTTGATCGGCCTAATGTGGTTCGTATGCGCACATTTTCAAAAGCCTATGGAATGGCAGGCCTTCGAATAGGCTATGCTATTGGGTCTGCTGAAACAATCGCGATGTTTGATCGTGTGCGCAATCACTTTGGGATGAATAGGCTGAGCCAAAAAGCGGCCGTTGCTGCAATATCTGATCAGGCTTGGTTACAAGATGTTGTTCAACAGATTGAACATGCCAGACAGAGAATTTCGCAGATCGCAATCGAGAACGGGTTTTCCCCCATCAAGTCGGCAACCAACTTTGTCACATTTGATTGTGGGCGCGATGGCGATTATGCACGCAAAGTTTTGGCTGGGCTAACCGCTGAAGGAATATTTGTCCGAATGCCAGGTATTGCCCCGCTTGATCGATG
Organism: uncultured Rhizobiaceae bacterium; assembly: GCA_963974325.1. Lineage (GTDB taxonomy): Bacteria > Pseudomonadota > Alphaproteobacteria > Rhizobiales > Rhizobiaceae > Lentilitoribacter. The sequence goes on along the minus strand of CAXBCW010000040.1, from coordinate 9,634 downwards.
TGTGCGGGTGAGTGTTGCGCCTGATGATGAGTTGGACTTATTGGCTGAGGCTTTGCCGCGTGTGATCAAGTCGCTGGCGGATTAGCCGTAAAGCAGAATTTTGCATTTTTAATAGAAAAACCCGCGCCGAACTTATGTTGATCGGTCGCGGGTTTTATCAGCAGTCCCAGTGTTTTTATTCTTCTTGATCTCAATCAAACTGAGATTAGTGCATAGTCATCCATTCACGAGCTTGGCGAAGTGCTTTTGCTAATTCTGATTTTGACATGTTGCCTGTCAATTCTGTGCGCAATGCCGCGGCACGTTCAGAACCTTTTATCGCCGCGATATTGAGCCATTTATGGGCTGCAACCATGTCGATTGGGCAATCTCTGCCCGTGGCATACATAAGGCCCATATCACAAAGGATATCGGCACGAACTTCGCCGCTCATCATTGAGTTATTCATATCAGTCATTTCAAAACGTGCCATTTTATGTCCCTGTCATATTTGCCTTATCGGCTTGTTATAATTGCTCTTTTCGAGCTTTTTTATGTGTCCATTCGGACTTATTATTGTTGTCCCTGTTAGCTCTTAAGGAGCCTTTTTTTATTTGCCTCAATGTGTGAGCGTTTCGCTCTTATTACGCTTATTTGCTGCGCTTGTTTGTTGATATGAGAATGCACCAATGGTTTGAAAATGCTGTTAAATTCCATGATTAATATGGGATAAACAAATCGCAAAGACTTCGTAAACTTGTTGTTTTGTTAACCATCCAAGGGCCTAAAAACACGAAGATTCAGGGCAAAATTTACCTTTGATTCAGGTTTAAAAATCAACTTTTGAGTAACCAAGTTATTGGAAGAGCCAGTAGAGTTTGATTAAATTTGAGTCTAATACTTGGCGTTTTGCAGGATTACGCATCCCATATTTTGGAAGCTAGGCGCCCTGAATTAACGAATTTGAACCGAATATGAACGGGGGTATCACAATAGGTTCAGATCGAATTGGTTATATTACATCCAACAGAGCGAAAAAGTTTTCGCATAGGTAGTTGAGAGGATGCAGACATGGCAATATTAGCACGCAGATTTACGATCATCAGTTTGGTTATGGTTATCTTCGCAATGATGTTTGCAAGTGCTGCCCACAAGAACAATGTGCTCCGACGCCCTTATCTATCTGGCAAATTGTTTGTGTGTGTCAACGGCAATGAGCAAATTTGTAATATCTCCGACATGCAGAAAGTATCAAAATGAGTATTCTTGTTCATCATGCGATTTCAATCTCAATCAAAGTTGCTTTGTTCTCAATGCTGATTGTCGGTCCGGTTTATGCAATGACATACCATAAAGCCAATGGTTATGGCGATGAGCCAACGGCAGTTGGCCTTGTTCTGATCAATAGTCTTCAGCGAGGCTAGGGGGCGGCTAAGGGCTGGCTAAGGCGCAGATAATGGGTCAACTTGTTCCGTTACAAAAATGTTTGAAAAATGGTCGGAACAGAGAATAAATCAATTTACTGTCATAAATCATGAGCTATAATAGATCATGGATAGACATTTTATAACAAACAACTTCAATAATCTTTCAACACCACAGCGATATGAAGTGCGAGAATTCCAAGATCCCTTGGAAGCCATCGATGCTTTGATTGAGCTGTATGATAGGAACATCAATTTTCTGAGGCAATCCTTTGAAACGTTTGATCCAACGATCAAGCAGTTTTATCGTGCTTATTACCCCGAAATCTGCATTTCTTGCCATTCGTTTGGGCAAACGGATGCGCGGCTTTCATTTGGCCACTTTTCATCACCGGGTGTTTATAGTGCGACAATCACCAGTCCTGAGCTTTTTAAAGCGTATCTTACGGATCAATTGAACATCATTTCAGAAAACCACGAAGCGGTCTTTGTTATTGGCGAATCAGACACGCCAATCCCGCTGCATTTTGCGATCACCAGCCAGACACCGGTCAATGCATTACTGGGTGAGAATTTTAAACACTCGCTGCGTGACTTCTTTGATACGCCGGACCTATCAATCACCGATGATGCAATTGCCAATGGGACATTGGATCTTGCGCCGGGCGAGCCGCGTCCGCTTGCGCCGTTTACCGCGCAGCGTGTTGATTATTCGCTTGCGCGATTGGCTCATTATACTGCGACAATGCCAGAGCATTATCAAAACTTTGTTTTGTTCACTAATTATCAGTTCTATATTGATGAATTTACAGCCTATGCACATAAACTCATGGCAGAAGGTGGCGGCGGCTATGAAAGCTTTGTCGAGCCGGGCAATGTCATCACTTATGCCGGTGAACAGCCTGCCGATACATCTGCACACCGTAAAATGCCGCAAATGCCAGCCTACCACCTTAAAAAGCCAGGCCATGCGGGTATTACAATGGTCAATATTGGTGTTGGGCCTTCAAATGCAAAAACCATAACCGATCATGTTGCTGTTTTGCGTCCACATACTTGGATTATGCTGGGTCATTGCGCTGGTTTGCGGAATTCACAGCAATTGGGTGATTATGTTTTAGCGCATGCTTATGTGCGTGAAGATCATGTTTTGGATGCTGACCTTCCGGTTTGGGTGCCAATCCCCGCATTGGCCGAAGTGCAAGTTGCGCTTCAAGATGCGGTGGCTGAAGTCACAGGATATGATGGTTATGATCTAAAACGAATTATGCGAACAGGCACAGTTGCGACCATTGATAACCGAAATTGGGAATTGCGTGATCAAAAGGGGCCGGTTCAGCGCCTGTCTCAATCACGGGCTGTTGCGCTGGATATGGAATCTGCCACAATCGCTGCCAATGGTTATCGTTTCAGAGTTCCCTATGGCACATTATTATGTGTTTCGGACAAGCCATTGCATGGTGAGCTTAAGCTGCCGGGCATGGCGTCTGAGTTTTACCGAACACAAGTCGAGCAACATTTAAAGATTGGTATTCGCGCAATGGAAATGTTGTCGCAAATGCCGCCTGAACGTTTGCATTCTCGCAAATTACGCAGCTTTACCGAAACAGCATTTCAATAATTAGCTAAATAAGAGACGGATATATGACAATAAAGATTGGCATTTTGCAGTGTGGTAAGTTTACCCATGCATTGGGTGAGAAATATGTTTCTTACACAAACCTGTTTTCAATCTTATTTGAAGGCAATCAGCTAGAGTTTGTGACCTATAATGCCTATCTCAATGACCTTCCGAAAGATATTCGGGACGTTGATGGATATGTCGTGACGGGGTCGCCTCGCGGTGTTTATGAAGGGCACGACTGGATTGCACCGCTTGAACAACTCGTTAGAGATTGCTTTGAAATCTCACTGCCAGTTGTTGGTATCTGTTTTGGTCATCAATTAATGGCGCAAGCGCTAGGTGGCAGGGTTGAGAAATTTAGAGATGGTTGGAGCGCGGGTAGGGTTGTCTATCAAACACCCGATGGGGGCGAATTAAAGCTCAATGCGTTTCATCAAGATCAAGTTATTGAACTGCCCGTAGGCGCTGAAACAATACTCAGTTCAGAGTTTTGCAAATATGCGGGGCTTTCTTATGGTTCAAAAGGTATGTCCTTGCAGCCGCATCCAGAAATGGACGGTGATTTCATTTCAACGCTTTTGGATGTGCGCGGTAAAGAGCTGCTGGATGATGCGCAAATGAAGAAGACTTATGAGAGCTTGAATGACGATATTGATGTGGGTGTCGCAGCGCGGATGCTGCTTGATATTCTTGTGCCGCAACTCATGCCGAATACGGCTGGAGATATCGCGCGCGCCGGAAATATCACGCGCGAAAGCATAAAATCATGACCGTTCCATTCAAATCAATTGCCGGTCAAAACGTGTTGTTCGTCATGGCGGTTGATGCCGAATATGGTGATCATCTCAAATTGAGAATGACGCCACTAATGTGTGGTGTAGGTCCTGTTGAGGCGGCGCTTGTCACAAGCTTGGCTTTATCTGAGCTAAAACAGTGGGATCAACTGCCGGACCTTTTGGTTTCGCTTGGGTCTGCCGGATCCCGTGAATTGGAACAAGCTGAAGTTTATCAAGCAACAAGCGTGTCTTATCGAGATATGGATGCAAGTGCGTTGGGTTTTGAAAAAGGCGCAACACCCTTTTTGGATATGCCCATTGCAATCCCTCTGCCCTTTGAAATCCCAAATGTGCCAAAAGCAAGATTATCCACAGGGGCCAATGTTGTGTCGGGTGCCCAATATGACGCTATTGATGCGGACATGGTGGATATGGAAACTTTTGCTATTTGGCGCGTTTGCCATCAGTTTGGTGTGCCTATCATTGCCTTGCGCGGTATATCGGACGGTAAAGATGAATTGGAAAAACTATCTGATTGGACTGAGTATCTGCATGTTATCGATGAGAAATTGGCGACAGTACTGGATCTATTGTCCGATTCGCTTGAGCAGGGATTGCTTGGGAGTGCTGGGGAGTGATTGAATGGCATCTCATCGATCACCCTTGATGACCTGTTGCTGATGCGCAACTGATATCGTGTTTTTGTGTTAACACTTTTTTAACCTTTGCTTTAGCCATTGCTTTGAAAGTCGGACAGGGCCACTTATGTGATCGGGGTAATAACAAGTTCTGCATATATGTGCGTATGCGTGAAATTAGAGTAGGTACCGTGTTTAAAAAACTTTCTGTTCTGTTGATGTGTGCATGTTGTTTTGTCTCACCAAATTTGGTGCAGGCTGAAACATTATATGGTGCGATGACTAAAGCCTATAATGACAATCCCGATCTCATTGCAGCGCGTGCCAGTCAGCGTGCCTTGGATGAAAGCATTGCCATTGCAAAAGCTGGTGGCCGCCCGAATATATCTGGTTCTGCAACTGCGACTTATAAAAATGTTGATGGGACCGCTTCAAATAGCTCACAGGTACAATTGAGTATTTCCCAATCTTTGTTTGATGGTTTTAAAACCAAAAACAGCGTTTTGGCTGCAAACTCACGAATTCTGGCAGGTCAGCAATCACTCTTATCTAACGAGATGGATATTTTGATTTCGGTTGTCCAGTCCTATGTTGATGTTTTGCTGAACCAGCAAATTTCCAGCATTCGAAACCAAAACTTAGATTTCCTTGTTGAGCAGTTGTCTGCAGCCCGTGCGCGTTTGGATGCCGGAGAGGGCACGCGTACTGATGTGGCTCAAGCACAGGCGAGTTTGGCCGCAGCCGAAGCTCGTTTGGTGGCCGCTAATACGAATTTAAAAGCAAGCTCTGCAATATATAAACAAGTTGTTGGCGTTAAGCCGCGTGGTTTGAAAGTACCGAAAATTCCAAAAGGTGTTTTGCCTCGCAATTTAAATGCAGCTTTGGGCCTTGGATTGCAAAGCCATCCAGCATTGGTATCTGCGCGTTTGGCTATTGATGCGTCCGCATACGATATTAAAGTTACTCGCAGCGCGCTTTTGCCTGGCGTTAATTTGTCAGGCTCGGTATCTGAAACTAATAAAGGTGTTTCCGAAGCTAGGATCGGCGCAACATTGAGCATCCCGATTTATGCAGGTGGCGCCAATGCTGCAAGGCTTCGCCAATCCCAAGAGGTTTTAGGCCAAGTTCAGATCCAACTTGATAGTGCACGTCGTCTTATTGAGCAGATCGTTATCGAAGCTTGGGTCAATTACCAGTCTGCCCAGGCCTCTATTACCGCAAATGAAGCTCAAGTACGTGCAGCGCGTGTTGCACTGAGTGGCGCAGTTGAAGAACGTAAAGCAGGGCAGCGCACAATATTGGATGTGCTGAATGCTCAAGCGGTTGTGTTGAACGCGCGCGAAGCTTTAACCCAATCCCGCCGCAACTATATTGTTGCTGCTTACAATATATTATATTCTACAGGCCAATTGACCACATCAGGTTTGGGGCTAAAAGTTGCTCGTTACAATCCTAATGTTCATTATGAAGCTGTTAAAGACAAATGGTTCGGATTGCGAACTGTTACTGAGTAAGCGTTTTTTTAATTTGGCCCTGTTCTATATCGCGTTGATGTGAACGTAAGATTTGAGTTCTTTGGTAAAAAGAACAAGTTTCTTCTGCGTTCTGCATATAAGTAGCTAAACCTGCAATTTGCACTCTTGCCAAATCAGCAAAAATGCTTAAAAAGCAAGAAACGGAGAGGTGGCCGAGCGGCTGAAGGCGCTCCCCTGCTAAGGGAGTATACCAGGAATGGTATCGAGGGTTCGAATCCCTTCCTCTCCGCCATATATAGGCCTATTGATTCTACATAGTTTTTAAAAGTCGTTTTTGGATTGTACCCACTCATGTACCCGGACGATTGCTATGTATTTAACCCGCCGAGAGAACGGCTTTCGATTTCAACGTCGAATCCCTCAAAACCTAGAACATATTCTTGGTAGAACTCCAATTCGCATCCAATTGGGAAACTTGCCTGCGCGCAAAGCATCTCGCATTGCGCGTTTACTTGCTAGTCATTCTGATCTGCTATTTCAGGAAATCATCAGAATGGGGAGTTCACTAATGCCACAAAATATTGACCCAAGAGACGTCTTAATCGCCCAGTTGCAGAATGAATTGGCTGAGACCGCAGAAATAATGCTTCAGGCTTTGGATGCTGCCGATGAAGTCAACCGGCAGCAGGAGCTTGTGCATATTTCTGAGCTGGAGAAACAGGAGCTTGAGCTTTCAAAAGCCAGCTTCGAGCGGGAAAACAGTGTTCATCTTCAATTAAAAAATGTCCTTCAATCGTATAGTCAAACCCAGGGTAGAGTTTTAGCAACACTGAGTGTGGCAAACTCCCAACGACATATTCGTGTGGTAGATACCGTTAAATCAGAGATGGCTGCGTTTTCAGAGCAAATAGCCACTTTGACTGCAGCTTTAGAAGTCAGCCTCGATGGGGGATATAAGCGACCGCATATGTCTGTTGCTCTTGATGTATGGCATAATACTATTCGTATTAAGCTGGGGTTAGCTAAGAAAAAGACGGATACTGATTATAATCGATTGCAGGACTTTATTGCATATGCCGGAGATCGACCTGTCAATAAGTATGATTATGATGACTTTCAAAAATTTGCAATCATGCTTGCGATGGTTCCTTCTAACTATAGTAATATGAAAGAATTAAATGGAAAAACGCAAAAAGAAGCAGCTGAATATAATCAGAATCTCCTAGAAGGTAAGCGTTTGAAAACGCTTTCCAGCAAAACAATTGAGACAAATTATCTCTCTCCATTATATGTTTTCTTTAAAGGCATTGCCGCTCAACATAAATTTAGATCGCCTCTGGTGGATGTTAACATCAAACTGCCAAACTTTACCAAAGGTACGACTATACGAAAACCTCTCACAGTTGATGAGCTTAACAAGTGGTTCAAGGTCTCAGCTAAGGCCAAAAAGGCTGATATGAAGTGGCTGCCGTTGCTGGCTACGTTTACGGGTGCCCGCGTTGGAGAGCTTGTAGTCTTGCAGGGAAAAGATGTTTACCAAGTTGAGGGCGGTGGTTGGATTATTGATCTGACAACGGACTTGATTGATGGTGATGGAGGGACCAAAATCCGGCAATTGAAGAATAAAAGCAGTCAGCGGCTCATTGCCTTGCCTGACTTTATCATCGATACGGGATTCATCGATTATGTGAATAAAATTCGTGATGATGACAATCTATTTCCAGGTTGTTTTTATAACGGAAAAACACGGGTTGAAAACATTGCAGGTGCAGCATCCAAAAGGCTTAATGCTCAGTTGAGGGTAGCTGGGGTTCACATCAATATAGAAGCCACGTTCCACTCAACAAGGCACACGGCCAAAGACATGATGCGGGTTTCTAAAATTGACGAGAGAACACACGACAAGCAGACTGGGCATTCCAATAAGTCAGTTTCTCGACAATACGGTGCGAAAAATCTGTCGAAGGAAGAGATTGATGTTCTTCGCGCTATACCCGTTCCTGATGGATTAGATTTATCGCCCTATTTATCTTAAGAATCGGCAAGTGATGAATGGGCACAGCGCATATGGCTTTGCCTTTAAGCAAAGTAAACAACCTCGTACAGCCCGCTAAGCTTATTTACTGATATCTGGATACGTTATCGCCCGAAATCAATTTCGACTAAATCTAGGTCTGAACACGGATTTGCTTATAGTTTTGCGATTCCTGTGCAAACGCCGTTATAGTAAGTAATGGGGGGAATAGGTTAAATAATAGAAAAACGCCGTTTACATAAGAATTGGATATGAGACCACATATTGAATAATTTTAGGAAGCCAGATGTTTGAGTTTATTGCCACAAATGGCAGTACATTTAGATGGCATGATATGATCATAATTGACATCATTCAGATATGGTGACGTCTGATTTAAGATGGTCCTTACGGCGGAATGGCGATAGTCCACTAGCGTATTTTTTCACGAGAGCATCAAAGATATCCTCGGATTCTCGTTCGCAGAAGCCCTGTTGTACGAGCCCGCCAACGATTTTATTACACAGCGTATTGAGGTCTGAGTCTTTATCAGCACTCTTATTGTTTTGGATGCCAGTGATCATTTGCCAGAGCAACATGCGGGCAAGGTCATCCCGGCTGGGTCGTCGCAAATCTTTCGCAGTCTGTCTTGTTTTTAACTGTCGTAACCGCTGCTCTTCATTGCGCTGTATCATAGTTTTTCTAGCCATCAATTTAATCTCCTCTTTATATGACGTCTCACCTATTATACCGCAAAAATGAATGCCCCAGTAAACGCCGTTCGCGGTGAATCGCGGTTTCATAGTTATGAATCGATGTGCAGTAGTTAAGAATCGATGTGCAGTAGTTAAGAATCGCAACAGGATAAATTATTTTGAATTGATGTGATTTTTTATGATTTACAGGCAATTTAAAAAAGTATGTGCGCAAAGCATGATAGTTCGTTTTAAATTACCCCTACGTTTAATGGATTGCTCGATAGACTTGAGATGTGGCTATCGCTGATGAGTAGGGATGAAGCCACAATTATTGTTGGTAGCTGACGTCCTGGCGGAGACTTGTGTCTTTTTGCGATGACGGCGTTTGTTGAGGAATCACAAAAAGACACAATTGAATCGTAAAGCCCTAGTTTTGAATCGATTTGGTGTTTTTATGAATCGAAAGAGCTGACTATTGAATCGATATTTTATGGCTGATTCTTACTAGGATCAGGGCCCATTAAATCGTTGAGGCCCTAAAGGCAGGTCTGCGGACCAAAGCGACCTTGACCTCAATCTCTACAATGGCCGCTTCTATTCAAACACCGATAAGGCAAGTGGGAAGACTGCGTTCACTTCGTTTGCCGCAGCCCCATGTCTCTGCATATTCATAATGCAAGCAATCTGCTCTTCAATATAAAGAGCAGCCGTTTGCGTTGGAACGGATGGTTTGAACTGACCGTTTGCTTTCGCCCTATCAATCCATTTCGCGAAGGTTCCTATGGATAACCCGCGAAGTTCATCGACTTGCCCGCCAGTGAGTTCTCCGAGCTGAGTACGGCACTGACATAAATCAACAAACAGGCAACCATTTGGCATACCGTATTCTTGATGGTCTCGCAGGATGTATGTGGTCAGGGCTTCCAGCGCGGTATCGAAGGGTTGATCGACTGCCTGTAACCCGTCAACGCCTTATGGACTGATTGTTTGATTTTTTAAGAGAGTG
>CAXBCW010000039.1:0-26603 GCA_963974325.1 uncultured Rhizobiaceae bacterium | reverse complement strand
AAAAAGGCCAGATTGCTGCATGACCCTGAAATCTCAAACACCAGATTTGACAATAGCTCCAGGAAGCGTATGACCATCTTTATGTTTAAACTTAACATAAATTTCGCGAATGGATTGGCGCACGAAGACTGTTGGGAGAATGTAGGTTTTAATAAATATCTGTGTCGCAGGTGGTACGAGTTGAGATAAGAACATCGAGGCCACATCGCCTTGCGAGTAGCCGACAAGTTCAGCCATTTGCGCATTTGCGGTTATGATTTGGCCATCACCATTGGTTATCAAAACACCACAAGAGACTTGATCGAGCATTGCAAAATCATCTGAAATGATGACACCGCTATGTTCAAGCTCTAGAGAGTTGTCGTTTGTTTTTTGTTCAAAAGATGCCAAAGGTCTCAAATTTTCAAATATGATTTCATGGCAGAAATAACCAAATCTGGATGGCTCATATGTGCGCAATGACCGGAAACATCAAGAAGGTGTAATTCGCTATCGGCCAAGTTTTCATGTAGATACTCTCCGATTTTGACAGGAACGAGGTTGTCCTTGGCGTGTTGTAAGATCAAACATGGTGTTTTGACCTTAACGACGTCTTCTCGATTATCTGCAAAGAAACATGCTGTTGCAAATGCACGCGCAATCTTTGGATCTGTTGTACCAAAGTTCTCGCGGAATTTTGTTGTTGTAATGGAGTCCAGTTCTTCGCCAGAAATAGTCGGCGCCAAATAATCTGACCAACCAAGATAATTTTGATCCATCAATTCCATCAGGCCCTCTAAGTCTTCACGATCAAATCCACCATGATATGATGGCGGGTGATTAAGAAAACTTGGTGTTGGTCCGACTAAGATGAGTTTACTGAAGAGACCGGGCCGTTTGATACTGGCTAACATTGCAATGCTGCAGCTGACTGAATGTCCAACTAAGATGACATCTTTTTCAAGCTTCAGTTCATCGCAAATATCAAGAATATCTTCCACGTAACCATCCAGATTGCTATATCTTTCAGCGCTCCAAGCGCTCGCATCGGATTGTCCATTGCCTACATAATCAAAGGTGATTTGCTTGTGAGTATCGACAAAGGCGGGAAGTATAAAGTCCCACATGATCTGGCTGCACCCAAAGCCATGTGCATAAAGTATAATTGGTCCATTTTTGCCAGTTACACGAACATTGTTATGTTCTAGGATACTCAATGGCTTCACCTCCTCAACAATACAACCCCAACGTGTATATTTTAGTCATTAGAGCCATAAATAGCAAATAAATTTATCATGTTTACTAATACAATTCTTTGGACAGTTACTTCCAATAGTTGAAACGGATAACTTTATCAGAATAAATAGTTTTTAGGTTTGTTTGATGTGATGAAAAATGGGGAATTGGTATAGTTTTTTTACCAAATTTGAGGCTCTATTTTACTACCATAACTTGTACGGATTGTGATCTAAAATTAATGGGATCATAGCTGCTCAGAAAAGAGACTTCAGCGGCATCAAGACCGACGCCAATCATTGCGATTTGATCGGCTTTTGCCATTTTTGTTGCGTCGACTAAGTGCCAAGCATTATCAAGATATACTTCTGCGACAGCATGAAAATCTTGCGGGATAACATAAGGTGCGTAGACGCTTACAAAGCGAGCCGGAATGCCTGAGGCCCGTGCCAATGCAATTAATATATGAGCAAAATCACGACATACGCCTTGGCGTTTTATTATGGTGTCAGCTGCGGTGGTTTGTGAATTGCTGGCCCCTGAGACATATTCAATTTTGTCAAATATCCAATCACGTATCGTGGCAATGCGTTGACCGCCTGTGGTGTCACCAAATTCCGATGTGACAAAGCTAAGCAGTTGATCTGAGTGACAATAGCGAGATGGCATAAGACACCTGACAGCTTCGCTTGGTAATAAATGCCGCTGTACTGTACCCAATGATGAGATGTCTTTTTGTGTTCTGATGATCTGCAAACGCGCTGTGTATGAGCACACAAAATTTCGATCCATAGGGATGAGAACGCGTTGGCCTATTCCGCCTTCGCCTTTAACTTTACAGATATTTGCCGAAGGGCCACATTCTAAAGCCTCGCTTATAATTGCTTGACCATCTGAATTGTGTGCTTCTATTTGCAAAATAAGATCAGTGGGCGCGATCATGTCATATTCAAGCAGTACGTTGACATCTAAAATCATCAATTGGTCTTTCATCAAGCCGGTGAACGACTTTGGAAGATCGAGCACTTCATATCATTCGGATTTCATATAAATAGTCGACGCGATGTCGCACTTTATGTGAAATCAGAATTTGGTATCACAAACAAGTCTATTTATCTGAGGGTTCGCCTTGGGCTGGCGTTTCAATATATTGTTTTGAAAGGAGGGAGTTTATTTCTTGCTGCGTTTTACTTTAAAAATGCTTGCCAAAGCTCATTTACCTCTGGCCATAATTCGGTGCCTTTTGTGCGCATTTTTGATGCTGCTTCTTGGGATATGAATGGATCTAGAGCTTTTGCATAGCTTGGTCTTGCTTTGGCTGCATCCAACCATTTCCCCACAAGTTGGGTTCGCGTTTCCCAAAGACCGGCCATATTTAAGCGATCTAATCGATCAATATATGCAATAAGTGCGACATCAGCTAATGAGAAACTATCACCCGCGAGCCATTTAGATTTCTCTAGAGCGGTTTGCATATCATCGAACATGCGAGACAATGTATAAAAAGCCTCATACACATGATCTGATTTAAGGCCGTTCTCAATCAAATCCTTGCGCTTTTTTGCAGTTGATGGATTTGGGATTTTTGCGATGGAACTGGCAATTTGTTCAGGTGTTTTATGTGCAATAATTCCAGCGCGACCAACTGTTGAAAAGGTCATTGTGTTGATGGCTGCATGGATTGACAAAGAACGTAACAGCCATGTTTTTGTGAGCGCTTTTGCCGATTTATCAACCGGCATGAGCGGGTTCTTGGGCGAGAGTTCATCCAGATATTCAATGATAACGCTGGATTCAAAGATGGTATCACCATCATCTATCAAGGTTGGGACGACGCCATTTGAATTGATCTTAAGGTAGTCAGCTGTGTGCTGCTCACCCTTTGGTAAAGACAGTAATTCACTGTTCCAAGCCAGATCTTTTTCAGCGAGGCCCAAGCGTACTTTGACAGAACATACACTGGAATCGCCGTGATAGAGTATTAGCATGCTAAATCCTTAAAACGCCGCTTTGTCATCATGTGGGTGTTTGAACATGTACCCCCATCAAAAGGCGCTGGTCATAACGGACGATAGGCGTCTTCCAAATTCAATAGGATCTGTTGGAACTTCACCATCGGCTATTCTGGCTTGGTCGAGCAGTAAATGCGCTGCATCTTTTAAAAGCTCATCCACAACTGCGCCTTCAGGGGCAACACGTTCTGCAAGCTTTTTGACGATTGCATGTTTTGGGTTCAGTTCTAACACACGCGGAGTGCCATTTTGTAATTGGCCATGGCGTTTAAGCATGCGCTCTAAGCTGACATCCATATCGCCATCATCTGCAACTAAACAAACAGGACTATCTGTCAGGCGCTTGGATGCGCGTACATCTTTTACAAGATCACCCAATTCTGTTTTGATCACCGTAATCAATTGATCAATGCTGGCGTCTTGCACATCATCTTTTGTGTCTTCGTCTTTATCAACACCATTGATCTCATCAAGATTAACATCGCCTCTGGTGATTGATTTAAGCGCTTTTCCTTCAAACTCGGTGATGTGCTGTAACCAGTATTCATCGACAGAATCTGACAGGAATAAAACTTCAACGCCTTTGGCTTTAAAGCCTTCTAGATGAGGGGATTTTTCAATGTTTTTTGTGTCTTCACCGGTGATGTAATAAATAGCATTCTGTCCGTCTTTAAGACGGCTAATATAGTCAGCAAGGCTTGTGAGCGTTCCTTCATGGGTAGATCTAAAGCGGCAAATTTCGAGCAGCTTGTCACGGAGGTTTGCATCTTCCACAAGGCCTTCTTTGAGTACTGCGCCAAAGTTATTCCAAAAAGCCTCATATTCTTCTGGCGCTTTATTGGCTTTTTTGCGAAGCTCACCAATCACGCGTTTTGTCAGGCCAGATTTGAGTTTGGCCAATTTAGGATCTGTTTGCAGCATTTCTCTTGAAACATTGAGCGAAAGATCTTCAGAATCCACAATCCCTTTAAGAAAGCGCATATATGTTGGTAATAGCCCTTTGGTGTCATCTGTAATAAAGACCCGGTTTACATAAAGCTTTACGTGCGATTTCCGCTCTGGTTCATACAGGTCAAAGGGCGGAGAAGAGGGCACATATAGAAGGTTAGTATAGCTTAGCATGCCTTCAACGCTATTGTGGATAGTGAGCCACGGCTGATCATAGGCATGACCAATGTGATGATAAAATTCTGTGTGTTGTTCCGGCGTGATATCTTTTGCAGGGCGTGTCCAAATAGCGGACGCTGTGTTGAGCGCATCTTCTCCCAATAATACAGGGAAACTAATGTGATCGGAATAGGTACGAATGATATGACGAATTCGGTCGTCTTCTAAGAATTCTTTGGCATCTTTTTTGAGGTGCAAGATAACGCTTGTGCCTTTGGTATCTCGCTCAGATGGCGCGATTGTAAATTCGCCTTTGCCGTCAGAGGACCATAACCAAGCATCGCTTTCGCCAGCTTTTCTGGTAATCACATCAACTTGTGTCGCAACCATAAACGCAGAATAGAAGCCAACACCAAATTGGCCGATTAAACCAAGGTCAGATTTCTTACTGTCTTCCAGAGAATTTAGAAAATTACTTGTGCCTGATCTTGCGATTGTGCCGAGTGTTTCGAGTAGGTCACCGTGGTTCATCCCAATTCCATTGTCGGAAATTGAAAGTGTTTTGGCTTTGCTATCAATGGAAATTTTAATCTGTAGATTTTGATCGCCATCAAGCAATGATGCGTTTGTTAAGGCCTCATAGCGCAGTTTGTCACAAGCATCTGATGCATTGGATACGAGCTCTCTTAGAAAGATTTCTCTGTTCGAGTAAAGCGATCCGGCAACAATATCGAGGAGTTGTCCGACTTCTGTCTGAAAAGAAAAAGTCTCTTTGGTTTTTGTATCGTTTACTGGTGTATCGCTCATTGTTTTCAATAACCCTGATTGTTGATGACGTACTTAAATCTCATCGCTTATCTAGGGTTATTTTTTCCACGCTGCAAGTAGTGCGGTTATTTCATGCCGTTGAAACGCGTGTATAGAGACCTGGAATTGCGTGTTTACTCAGAAAAATATACGTTCAATCGTCCAGTAAATACCCACGATAGCGATAAGAATTGAACCCGGAATTGCAATGTATTTTCGATACCAAGGTTTTTTGCCAAAAGCTAAACCGATCGTCACAAACGCTATAAGGATCACGCTGAGCTGTCCCAATTCTACGCCTATGTTAAATGCGATGAGACTGGAGATAAACTTTGATGGTTCCAAGCCAACATCACCCAGAACAGATGCAAAGCCAAGACCGTGCAAAAGGCCAAATGCAAAGACGATCGCGGTGCGGCGGTATGTGATATTGCCACCTTTGATGTTTTCCAACGCAACAAAAGCAATCGATAGTGCAATTAAAGGCTCGACGATGCTTGCAGAAACGGACACTAGACCTGCTGTCGCCATTGCTAATGTGGCGGTGTGTGCCAAAGTAAATGCTGTGACTTGTAGCAATAAAGGCCGCATTTTTAATGAAAAGAAGAATAGCCCTAAGACAAATAGGATGTGATCTAAGCCTTTGGGGATAATGTGTTCAAAGCCGATGACGATATAGTTTAAAAAGTTTTTGAAATCACCAATAATGGCAGTGCCTTCGCGTGGCATTGGTGCAGAAACGCCGCCTGAGGTTAAAAACGCCGCATAGCTGATCTCGCCATCAGCTTGCTTTTGCCTTACGATCAATCCGCCAAGATCTGATGTCCATCCAAATGTGACATCAGTATCGTCAGTGGGCAGCTCAGTAGAAAAAGTTAGTTTTGATAGGCGCGTGAGTTCGATGTTTCCAAGGGCCGGTATTGTCACATCATCAAGCTGAATATCCAGCTGTGTTGTTCCTGCTAATAAATTGAGTTTTGATTTGAGGTCAGGCCAAGTCTGATCAAATTGTAGGCGTAAATCTGATGGTTCCATGCTGCGAAGAGCGTCATATTGTTGGGCTTGCGGTGCATTATCTGTGTTCTCCAGTGTCTCGAGATCCATTCCAACAATTATTGGCTCCAAGGCTAATTCAATCTCACCTTTTACCATGTCGTTTGATACGGTCAAATTGGCAATAGCGGGCTGTAATTCGTGCGCAATGACCGTTGGCGCTAAAAGTGAGGTGAGGAGTATTGCAGTTGACAATATCATCTGGCGCACAGTAAAAATCACACTGACCTTACCTTTGGAGTTTTTCATGAATTATGCTCGTTTTCTGTGTTTTTTGGTCTTTATGAATACGCTACCCGCAATGGCGCATGAGTTTTGGGTGGAGCCGCAAGATTATTTAGTCGAATCTTCCGATAAAGTCATTGCTGATATTCGCAATGGTCAATTGTTTGATGGCAGCTCAATTCCTTTTATTCCTACTCAGTACAATAGGTATGACTTTATTCATGGAGAATCTAGCCAAAAGTTAGAAGGTGATTTGGGCCAGCGCCCAGCGGTGACTGTCATGGATGCGCCCGATGGATTAGGTATTGTGGTTATTGAAACGAAACCGAGCACACTTTCTTATGTAACGTGGGAGAAGTTTCAGAAATTTGTCGATCACAAAGACCTTGATATTGATAAAGAAGCGCATTTGGCATTGGGCTTTCCCGAAATTGGTTTTACAGAAACATATAGTCGGTTTGTAAAATCTCTCATTGGGATTGGCACAGCTATGGGCCGTGATCGTCAAGTGGGTCTGGAGATCGAGCTTGTCGCGCTTTTAAACCCCTATACTGACGATACATCTGAAGGAATTCCAGTACAGGCGTTTTACAAAGGCATGCCAACGGCTGACGTGCAGATCGAGCTTTTCGACAAAGATGAAACTGGTACAGTAGTGGTCACACTGCACCGGACAGATAGTGAGGGCAAAGCCATTCTAACTATTGTCAAAGGTCATAGTTATTTGGCAGATACCGTTCGGCTTCGCAAAGCAAAAGCTGGGAGCCGTGAAGGTGTTGTCTGGGAAACTCTTTGGGCATCGCTGACCTATGCAAAAGAATAGGTGTTTATACTCTTTTCAAAGTATCAAACGCACGTTTAACGCATAGATATGCGGGTAATTTGATGCGGTCTTAGGTGTTTGATTGAATAATGGATAAGGTTAGAGCGTAACTGTTGGAATTTACTTCCAACATGACACCAGCCAAATTGCTTCTCTGCCACGCGATTTGACCAAATAAACATCCTGAATTATTCAGTTCGATCTTAATGGTATCGCCTTTAAGGAGTTTTACATCCCTACCGAGCTGAATACATGCACCATGCTCAGTGATATTTAATAAATATCCCGATGTTTTGTTGATGGGGCCTGTAATAACGCAATCCATTTTAAGCCTTAGGCGGCGTCTAGTTCGCGAGTTAAGAGACTTGGTATGCATCATTTTTTCCAAAATTAAAATTACCACGCAATTAATCGCACTATAAAACTTAAAATGTATTTAAATTTCATTCCAATATTTAGCGCAATAGTTGTTAGGTTTATATGGTTTTGGTCTGTTCGTTTGCGATAATTAGCCAATCCGCTGTGTCATTAATGCTGCACTTCGGCCCTATTTGGGTACTCCTATTTTGAATGTTGCAAAAAACATGCTTTAATATTTTCGCGCAGTTTGTCGTTGATAAATGACGTGTTTTTGTCAGATGCTTTTTGGGAGGAAAGTTTATTATGCCAAAATTGATGTTTCAGAAAATTATCAAATCCGTTCTTTTGAAAACTCTTATGTTTATTCTGCTTGTTGCATCGCAGCATGGGGCTATCGCAACAGATAATTTTGGTCCTTTGAAAGGCCAAGTGTTTGGAACAGGTCAAAAATATGTTGTGGCGTTTTTACATGGCGATGTATCAGGTGGAGGCCCTGCAAAATATCACGAGAGCCTGATGAGACTTGTGGCCGAGCGGGCAAAAAACAGTACAACAATTGCCTTGATAAGGCCAGGATATGATAACGGGCAGGGGCTAAAAAGTCCTGGCACAAACCATAAAAGACGAGATCAATATACCAAGAAAAATAATGATTTGGTTGCGCAAACGCTCCAATCTATCCGTGCCGTATATCCAGATTCTAAACTGGTTGCGATTGGTCATTCTGGTGGTGGCGCTCAGCTTGGCGCAGTTATTGGTCGTTATCCGGGCATTGTGGATACTGCATTTTTGCTGTCTTGTCCTTGCGATATCAAAAAATGGCGCGCCAAACATCGTCCTTTTCCAAGGTCGGAAAAGCAATCACCCATCAAATTTGCAGGCACGATTGACACCAAAACAAAGGTGATCGCCGTCACAGGTGCTGTCGATAAAAATACGTGGCCTGCGCTTGCTGAGGCCTATATTGCAAAAGCCAAAGCAAACGGTGTCGAAGCATCGTTTGTGTCTGTCAGCGGTGCAGGTCACTGGGACAGGCAGATAGAAGGCGCATTTGTCAAAATTTTGCTGAAGGAATTGAAATAGCAGGTTTTGTACCAATGAAATGGGCGCTTCTCATTAGATAAACTCAAGATTAGCTCGATATTAACCCGCTTGTGCGGGTATTTTCATATTAATCGTTTCTGATATCGCATAATTTTGATTGCGCATTAAAGATCGATTGAATAAAAATACCAAACAAGTTGATTATGATAAAGAGTAGTATCATATCCGAGCTTCCAACTATTTAAATACGAAAAGAGAATATCCTTGTCTAAGTCAGAACCCGTTAAAATTGATGAGCACCCAGGACGTAACGCGCAGGCCTTTGGCATTGCGCGCGAATTGGGTACCGATATAAACCTCATTCACAATCCATCGGTTGGTGTTGTTGGCAATAAGGGCGATAGCCAGTGCTATATTGGTGTGCAGGACAAGGTTGAGGCCATTCATGCGTGTTTGCGTGAAAATATTGGAACTGAGCCAGGCAAAATGGCGATGCGTCTTGTGCAGCCTGAATATACTGTTGCGACATCTGATGGCATCCGCAATGGCACGCGCGAAATGCGCTATTCATTGATTGGCCGCGAAGTCACGCATGATAGTATTTGCGAACATTTAAGTGCCACAGGTTTAGCTGGTGTTATTGCTGTTGTTGCCTGTGATAAACCGCCGGTTGGCACATTAGCTGCGATCCTTGAGCATAACCAACCTGCCATCATGATGTCAGATGGCTCGATCCGTCCGGGTGTGAACCCAGATACAAACGAGAGCATCGATCTTGTGACCGCCTATCAAGTTGCCGGTAGCGATGATGCTGATTATAAATTAAAAATCTCCTGTGCTGCCTGTCCTGGATTTGGCAGTTGTGGTGGCATGTTTACCTATAATACGATGCAAATGTTCATCGGTGTTTTGGGCATGCAGCCGCTTCACATGGTTGCGCCTGCGTCTGAAGATGAGCGCCGCCTTAACCAATTCCCTGCCGAATTGGTTCAGCATTTGCGTGTTATGATTGATAATAATGTTCGTCCGCGCGACATTGTTGGTCGTGAATCTTTGCGCAATGCGATCATCGTTGCGATGGCCGTTGGTGGCTCAACAAATGTTATTTTGCATGCGCCGGAAATTGCGCGTGCCGCCGGGTTTGGTGATTTCTGGAAAGATATCATGACACCTGAAGAGTTTAACTATCTGTCAAAAGAAGCTGTGCCTGTTCTCACCAATGCACGTCCCTATGGTCGTTATTCCATGGTTGATATTGATCAAGTGGGTGGCATTCAAGTTATCGTGAGAGAATTGCTGGAAACAGGGCTTCTAAACGGTGATGCCATGACCTGCACCGGTCAAACTTTGGCTGAACAAGTGGCGAGCTTGCAAACTGTTGCGCCTGATGGCGATGTTATTTATTCAGCGGCCAAACCTTACAAAGCAACGGGTGGTCTGCGTCTTTTGGGTGGCAATTTGTCGCCTGAATTTAGCTCAGTGCTTAAACTTGCTGGTGTTGAAAAAGGTCTTGAAGATAATGTGTTCCGTGGATCGGCTCGCGTCTTTAGCGGAGAGCAAAGCCTGTTGGATGCCTTGGAAGACAAGCCTGAATGTTTTGAAAATCATGACGTTGTTATCGTTCGTTATGAGGGTCCAAGTGGCGCACCTGGCATGCCTGAAATGTTGGATTCTACATCACGCATCACAACGCTTTGCAGAGACCGCGATATTGTTATCGGCTTGATGACTGATGGTCGCTTCTCTGGTGGTTCTGTTGGTCTTGTGATTGGTCATGTTGGTCCAGAAGCGGCTCTCGGTGGCGCAATTGCTTTGGTTAATGATGGTGATGAAATTGTGATTGATCTGAATAGCAATGAGTTAAATTGTATTCCGCTTAATGATCCTGAAATCCTGAAAGAGCGTCAAGCAAAATGGGCTAAAGAAGTTGCCGACAATGACGGCATTCACCCTGATTGTGGTGAAGTCGATACACGACTTCTAAACCGTATGCGTTTGTCAGCGGTTCCAGCCATTCAAGGTTCTGGAATGCACCCTGATCGCGTGTTGTGGGTTAAAGATCCTCGCGTTCCGGAAATGTCATCGTTCCGCCCAACAAACAAACATCACGTCTAGTTTGTAAATAAACCCCAGCCTTCAGCATATTGCATGTTTTGAAGGTTGGGGTTTATAGCACTGCTGACACCTGCCTTGATCTCTCACTCGTGAGACAGGCTATTGGTCAGGCTTTTTCTTGGGGTACTTATTCTTCTTTTGTTTTGGCTTGGGTTTTACCAGTAAGAGCTTCTCTCGAGCTTTTAGTTTTCTTTCGGCAAAGCTTGTGGTGTTGGATGCTTCTTCGGTTATTAGTTTGCGCCAACGCTCTAGCCTTGCGGGATCAATATCGCCATCTTTCACGCCTTTTGTTATGGCGCAGCCGGGTTCGGTTTTGTGTTGGCAATTGTTGAATTTACATTGAGTTGATAGGTCTAAAATATCGGCAAAAACATCGTTGATACCTGACGAGGCATTGCTCAATTGTAGCTCGCGCATCCCCGGCGTATCGAGCACCAAACAGCCATTTGGCACGAGATATAATTGACGACTTGTTGTTGTGTGTCGACCTCGGCCATCGTCTTCGCGAATGGTTTGCGTTTTGATATATTGATTTTCAGCCAGAGAATTTGTCAGGGTTGATTTACCAACGCCAGATGAGCCTAAAAAGGCAACCGTCTCGCCGCGTTTACACCATTGGGCCAGTTTTGTGCGAGGTTCATCTCCACGTGCATCAAGCACAACAACCGCCACAGATTTTGAAATCGATTTTGCTTCTTCCTCATAGTTGATAGAGGTGTCTAATAAATCAGCTTTGGTTAAAACAACGACAGGCGTGATGGCGGCTTCAAATGCTAAAGCGATATATCTTTCAATACGCGCAACGCTAAACTCTTGATTGCAAGACGCGACAATGAAGGCTGTGTCAATGTTGGCGGCGATCAGTTGAATTTGGCGGCCTGTACCGGGAGCACGTCGTTTGACTACACTTTTGCGCTCTAAGATCTGGCTTGATGGTGGATGTATGCGATCAAACAAAAGCCAATCACCCACGGTCACGTCTTGGATGGATGGAATGTCAGTTTCAATGTCATTTCCAACCACATGGACTGCATTGCGATGGACTTCGGTCACGCGAACGGGCGGCTTTTCTAGTAAGCTACCTGTACTGATTTGATCTTCAAAGAAGGATTGCCAACCCAAAGCTTCAAGCGTTGATGGCTTTGTTGATTTGTCTTGCTTGTCATCTGGTGACAATGAGGGGTTGGAAAAATCCCATGTCATTGGATCAAAGCTTTCAAGCCAAAATCATGACTATTGCATGCGTGTAAAATAACTAACTTTTTGATATGAGCTCCAACCAAATTCTTAATCGCTTCAATGCATGTATATTTAGATTTGGTTGGGAAGTAAATCGCAGATTTAATCTGATCAAAGCTGCGATTTTTTACTCATCATTCCAAGTTTTAGTTATGCCATCGAAATATTAAGGCTGGTTAATAGGTTTGGTATTTGTGCTTTGAGTTTGAAAAACCCTTTTTGCGCATGCGGCCAAACAAGATTGTCGTAGTTACGAGATATCGCATGGAGTTGAATATTATTATCTGCCAATACAAGTCTGAGTTCTTCTAATTGATCTGCAAACGGGCCAACGGATGCAAAGGGTGTTACCACTATATCGAAGTCATTGCTTTTGGCCCATTGCACTGTGTGATCTATCCAAGCATCGGTATGATGCAACTCTGTTGGGCATTGATAATGGTCTTGTGCGCGCCGCATTGTGTCTTCCAAAGCGGCTGTTTTAAAGGTTCGTACCATTGGGCTTTGTAGCAGGGTCTCGATTTGACTGGCTTGATCGCAGCACAATATGGCTGTTGGATTGGATGGCAGATTGAGCGATTCTGGTCTGCAATCTTCTGGTGTCACCAATAGACCAAACTTTTGGCCTTGTTTGATGGCGAACGAAGTGGGGCGAACTGTAAGGTCCTCAAACGCTGGTAGGTCAGCCTCGATAAGAGGCAGCGCTTCATCAGATAATTGGCCTTCGGGGTTGAAGCGCCCGTTGGTGAATTTATCAATATTGGATGCGCGGGCTAGATAGGTTTTGCCTTTGGTGTGCAGGCCTGCGACCCAGCGCCACGATAAAGTGTTGGATGCAATGTCGCCATCAACTAGGTTTTGATAAAAGAACTTCGCTCCCAATTGCCATGGGAGTTTGAGCGTAAATATCCAAATACTTGCAAACCACATTCGTGCATGATTTTGCAGATAGCCTGTTTCTTTTAACTCGTTCACCCAAGTATCAAAGCACGCAATGCCTGTCTTGCAAGAAAGAGCTGTCTCTAATCTTTTTGATAAAGCTGTATCGGATGCAAGGTCATTGTCTAACTGGGAAAGGTCAGATTTAAACCGTGTCCAAACCTCAGGATTATGTTCGAGCCAGCCTTTAAAATATCCGCGCCAAAAGACTTCCTGGACAAACTTTTCAGATGAGCGAAATGAGTGAAGCTTTCCAACTGCTGTTAAAACTTCTGTTTCTTGAATCAATCGATGCTTAATCCAAGGCGATAGCGCAGAGATATTGCTGCGATGTGATGCGCCAAGATCAAAATTTCGTTCTTTTGCATAATGTTCTGCGGTGAACGGTAGAAAATCTGCAAGCCGTTCAAGCCCAGCTGAGCGAGAAGGATGCCATTGGACGGAGCGTAGAGATTTTGCGTCATCAAGTGCTGGAAAAGACTTCATATCATGCATGCTTTTGGGGCTGCAGGATCGATTTGACTTCGTGCTTTGCGACGCGGCCTGAAACGCGTTTGCGCCATAGTCTGAAACTGCCCGGTTTTAAACTTGAACGCATCAGTTTGATAACGTCTTTCTCAGCTAATCCGGTTTGGCGTTTAATGCTATCAAACGTGGTGTCATCACACCATGCAAGCTCAATGACTTCGCTGTCAGTGGGTTTTTCTGCCAGTGGTCTTTGGTTATCATGGCTGTCTGGCCAGTCATCGGGAAAAGATCTGTTGTTCATGATAATTAGTATCGCTTAAAATTGGGGTTATTAGATCAGATATTACAAGTAAGACCAAAACTGATCTCACCTTTAATACGCGGCTTATGATCGATTGGTTTGCTCAACCAAACCCAATTATGCCACCCAAATTAGTCGTGTAATAGAACAGGGCCTTTTTTGCTGAAGGTCACGCCCACGTTTGATCCGATTTTCAGATCACTATCAACATTGGATGATGTCGCAAAAATCTCACCATATTCAGTGTTTACGGTGAATTCTAAGTGATTACCAACATAGGTAAGGCGTATGATGTTGCCCGCGATGCCTTTGATGCCAGTGCTACCATTTTGCGCTGAAATTTCCACGCGATTTGGGCGGACGGCTAAATAGGCCTTTCCGACTTCCATACCTCTTGAGGGTAGGTTGATTTCATAATCGCCAAGGGACACCGATGCTATTTCATCTTTGACCGCGTTAATGTGGCAATCCATGATATTTGCTTCGCCAATGAAATCGGCCACAAAGCGGCTTGCAGGTTCTTCATAGAGTTCACGTGGTGTGCCATCTTGTGCAATAACGGCATTGTTCATCACAATAATTCTATCAGATACGGCAAGTGCTTCTTCTTGGTCATGGGTCACATAGACGACTGTTAGGCCAAGATTTTGCTGAATTTCCCTGATTTCTTCGCGCACTTTTCTGCGTAGTTTTGCATCAAGGTTGGAAAGCGGTTCGTCAAATAACAGAACTTGCGGTTCAAGCACCAAAGCGCGTGCCACGGCAACGCGTTGTTGTTGGCCACCAGATAATTCGCT
Source organism: uncultured Rhizobiaceae bacterium (assembly GCA_963974325.1). Lineage (GTDB taxonomy): Bacteria > Pseudomonadota > Alphaproteobacteria > Rhizobiales > Rhizobiaceae > Lentilitoribacter. Next base: position 12,098 of record CAXBCW010000039.1, on the reverse strand, counting down.
CGGAAGCCTGTCGCCATAGCCATTCAAGCCAACAAGGTCTAAACCCGCAAGCGCTCGCTCTTTTGTTTCGACTTTTCCAAAACCAGAAAACTTTAGTCCATAGGACACATTTTCCAAAACGCTCATATGTGGGAACAAAGCATAGGATTGGAATACCATCGAGACGTCGCGATCGGTGGCTGGCAATTTGGTGACATCAACATCGCCGATAAAGACAGTTCCTGCAGTGGTCATTTCAAGACCTGCAATCATACGCAATGTTGTGGTTTTTCCGCAGCCAGATGGGCCTAAAAGTGTGACAAGTGTTCCCGCGGCAATATCAAGCGATACATCATCGACCGCGCGGACATCGGTGCCGTAGACTTTTGTGACACCCTTGAAAGAAACAGATGCGGCTTTACTATTTTGTTTTAGCATTGAAGTTCCTTAAAATTAAGTCACGTTGGTTCTAGATTGATCTAAACGACGCCCGACTTTGGTGCGTCCCACCAAGAGTTGAAGCAAGCCAACAATTGCGAGCATCACAAAGATTAGCGTTGTTGAATAGGCGATGGCGAGACCATAATCATTGTTTTCAACGCGTCCAATAATATAGCTGGTTGCCATATTATATTCTGCGCTTACCAAGAATATGACGGCAGAAATAGCTGTCATGGCTCGCACGAATGAATAGACCAAAGCTGCAAGTATGGCCGGTTTTAACAGCGGCAATATCACATGCACAAATGTTTGCCATGAGTTTGCGCCCAAGGTTAGCGAGGACTCGTCTAAGCTTTTGTCCAATTGAGACATAGACGCGATACCAGCTCTGACACCAACGGGCATATTTCGGAAGATGAAACTCACAACGAGAATAATACCTGTCCCCGTGATCTCAATAGGTGGCACGTTAAACGCTAGAATATAGCTCACACCAATGACTGTTCCGGGGATGGCAAAGCTGAGCATTGTGCCAAATTCAAAGGCGCTTTTGCCTTTAAAGTTTTGTCGGGTCAAAAGATAGGCTGTGATCAATCCTATGATTGCGGTGATCGGTGCAGCAATGGCGGCAATCTGAAGTGTTGTCCAGAATGAATCCCATGCAGATCCTGTCCAGCGGACACCTTCACTATCTAAGCGGAATGAGAAGGCTGTGACATAGTGCTTGAATGTGAGCGAATTATTGACGCCCCATAATTCAACAAGTGAGCCATAAACAATCATCACATAAATAACGATTGTGAATAGTGTCCATGTTGCTGCGATCAATAGGACTGGGACGGATAGGCCCATTGGCAAGAGCGGATGAACACCTGAATCGCCTTTGCCTGTCATTGTAGTATAGCTTTTTTTACCAAGCCAAAAACGCTGCGCCCAGAATGCACCTAATGTGAAGAACAACAGCACCAGCGCTAGGATGGCGGCTCTGCCTTGATCATATTGCGCACCAACAATGGCAAAGAATATCTCGGTTGATAAAACATCGAAATTACCACCCAAAACAAGTGGGTTACCAAAATCAGCCATGCTTTCGATAAAGCCCAGCAAAAACGCATTGGCAAGACCAGGGCGCATGAGGGGTAAAGAGACTGTTCTAAACGTATGCCATTTATTGGCACGTAGTGTTTGTGCAGCTTCTTCCATTGATGGGCTGACACCTTCGACAACGCCGATGAGAACAAGAAATGCAATGGGTGTGAAGGCCAGCGTTTGTGCGATCAACACCCCTGGCATGCCGTAAACCCAACGAGTTGGCGTGATGCCAAATAAGTCTGCAAAGAATTGTGTCACACTGCCAGAAAGGCCGAACAATAAAATGATCGCAAGACCGATAACAAAAGGTGGCGTGATGATGGGAAGAACGGTGAGGGCGCGAAGGCCTCTTTTAAACTTGAAACCTGTTCTGGTCACAACAAGGGCAAATGCTAATCCAAGCAAGGTTGTTATAAAGCCAACAAGAATGGCGAGTATCAAAGAATTCCATGCAGCGCCACATCGCCCACCAGACAAACAGCCCAAACCCCATAAGCGTCGATCGGTCAATTTGTCGAAAAATACGGCGATAGAATAGCTGTTATCATCGGTGATGAAGGCAGAAGCCAGCATGTTGAAAATTGGATAGAATACAAAGGCCGTGACGATTGTGATGACAAAGCCAATTGCGCCAACAACGAAGATATCGCCATTAACTGCGCCGCGGGCGGCAACACCTTGGGTGAGCATGAATAAGAAGGCGCTGGCGACGAACATCGCTCCGCTGCCCATGCCAAATTGCCTATCACCTAGCGGGCCAAATAGATTTTCGAAAATGGTAAGATTCCAGCCTCGAATGCCGATTGAAAACCCTTGTGCAATGAGCCAACCAAAGCCCAATGCACCGGCAATGATGAGGATTTTACCATGAAGAGGGTCGCTTTTGAGCCGATTAAAGGCCCAATAGGGTAAGATTAGAAAAATCAATAAGGGTGCAAGCCAAAGCTTTTCGCCTTGAAAAATCAGGAATAGGGCAGGGGCATAATCTTCATCAAATGGATAGCCGTTAAACAGCCATTCAAGCGAGAAAGTGCCTTCTTCTGACCCGTACCAAGGTAGGATACAAAATCCTACCCACCCAACAATGAGCCAAAGCAGCAAGGTTGAGTGGGTAGATGGTGACTGTTTGCGCTCACTTTGCGCTTTGTCGATTGTTAACATGTTCTATTGTGGCAATGTCGATACTTCGTCATCCCATTTTTTCAACAGACGCTTGCGCTCTGCACTAGAACCATACTTTTTAAAATCATAATCGATGAGTTTAATCGAAGAAAGATCTGGTGCTGATGGTGATGTTTTTGCACCTTTGTTGGATGGGACTTGGAATGCTTTTACATCCAATGCCAGTGTTTGCGCTTCTGCAGACAATGCCCAGTCATAGAACATTTTTGCTTCGTCCATGTTGCGTGCACCTTTGACAATTGACATGGAGCCAATCTCATAGCCTGTGCCTTCGCAAGGCGCGACAACTTTGATCGGGAAACCAGATACAGCTTGTTTTACCGCATCATGCATAAACACGATACCAACGGTATTTTCACCACGGCCAGCAGCTTTAATCGGAGCAGAACCAGACTTGGTATATTGGTTGATGTTTTTATGAAGGTCTTTCATGAACTGAAAACCATCGTCCTCGCCAAATAGCTGAACCATCGTTGCAAGTGTTGTATAGGCTGTGCCAGATGAGTTTGGATTAGCCATTTGCACAAAGCCTTTATATTCAGGCTTGGTTAGATCTTTCCAGCAAGCAGGTGCAGGCAGGTTGTTGGCTTTAAGAAGGTCTTCGTTATAGCCATATCCAAGAGCACCGGAATAAATGCCAATTGTTTTGTCGCCAGCAGATGTTGCCTGCGAGATAGCCCAGTCATTCAACTCGCTTCTCATAGCAGACACATATGGCGCTGTTAGATCTTCTTCAGCTGCTTGTAGATGTGGATCACCGGTACCACCCCACCAAACATCACCTTTGGGATTTGCTGATTCAGCTTTGATTTGGGCAAATGTTTCGCCAGAACTTTTACGTGTCATGTTCACTTTAACACCAGTTTTATCCTGGAATGTATTTGCGACCAGTTGACACCAATCTTCTTGCGCGCTGCAATACAATGTTAGCTTCGCTGCGCTAGCCATTGATGTAGAAATTGTAAAAATGGTTGCTGCTGCGCATAGTAGTTGTGTAGTTTTTTTCATGAAGTCCTCCCAAACGACAAAATGGCATGATCACCAGACGATACTTAGCGCTGAGAAAATTGACCTTGTCAATCTTGTTTTTATCTGTTGATTATCGAAGTCTCAGATTTAATTACTTTATCAAAGGATCACCAAATGGATAACCAAATAGATGCCCGCCTCGTTTTTGCCAAAGATTTAGCACGGTCTGCAGGTCAAAAAGCGATGGCTTATTTTCAAACGATTGGTGATCTTGTCGTTGAACAAAAGGGTGCTCAAGACTTGGTTTCCAACGCTGACAAAGATGTTGAAACCTATATTCGTGCGGCGATGGCGGAACATTTTCCTGATGATGGTATTGTGGGTGAAGAGCAAGATAATGTTGTGGGAACATCGGGTTATACATGGGTGATTGACCCAATTGATGGGACTGCAAATTTTCTAACCGCAATTCCTACATGGTGTATTGTTTTGGCGTGTGTACATGATGATCAAACAAAGATTGGTGTTGTTTTTGAACCAAGTCATGATGAAATGTTTTCAGCGGTAAAAGGCCAAGGCGCGTATCTTAATGATGCGCCTATGAAAGTTGCATCGACGACTGGGCTGGATGTGGGAAGTACTGGTGTTGGCATGAACGGCCGCACCGAAACAGACCTGATCGTTCACTTTATTGCGGCATTGGTCGCCAAGGGTGGCATATTCTATCGCAATGCATCTGGTGCGCTTATGTTGGCCTATGTGGCGGCAGGTCGATTGATCGGTTATAGCGAGCCTCACATGAATGCATGGGATTGTTTGGCAGCTCAGCTATTGATCTCAGAAGCAGGTGGCAGGGTGGAGGAACAAAGTGCAGATCTGATGCTCGTCAATGGCGGCAGAGTTGTTGTTGGTACGCCGGAAGTATTTGATGAATTGGTAGATATGAGTGATGCGGCGTTCAATAGATAAAAATAGGTATTAAGAGCCGACATCAAGATTTTTCGTTAGTCGAAATATTGGGCATAGGTTTTGCGGATATGTTTTAGATCGGACAAAATACTTGCAAAATGCTGGCGAAGCGTTGCCTCTGCTTTGGCTGCATTTTTATCCTTGATGGATTTATATAAGTCTAGATGTTCGTTATAGGCATGTTCGGCACGGGCGCCCAAGGTGAGGTAGCACACTCTATCTATATGTGCTTTTTGATCAGCAATCAGTTGCCAAATGTCTTTATGACCTGACATTTCGACAATTGCTTTATGGAATTGATGATCCAATTGGTGAAATTCTATTGTGTCTTCTTTTTGAATAGCTTTAGATTGCTGGTTCAAAAGAAGCTCTAGTTTTTCATGATTTATATTGTTTGGATTTTCAATTAAAACGCGCAAGCATTCAACCTCCAATGCCGTGCGGGCAAATCTTGCGGTGAGAAGTTTTTACTCTGATATAAAGCTAATGATTGTTCCGCGTTGTGGCCTTATATTTAAAAGGCCCAATGAGGCTAATCTATAGAATGCATCACGCACAGGTTGTCTTGATATTCCAAATTCTTTTGCAATTTCAGCCTCAGATATTTTTTCACCAGGTGGTAATTGCAGCGTTATGATCGCGCGGTTTAACACCTGAAACACTTGGTTTGTTGCCGATTTATCTTGGACTTTTAGTGCCTGAACGCATGCGGACATTTGCAAAATTTCCTGTTGACCATAGCAATATACTGGAATAATGATAATAGTAATATACTAGTATGTTAGTTTTTTGAAGCCATATATATATGTGGTATTTTTGGGGTTTTGATACTGGTTTTTTATGCAAAACGACCACATGGGTTGCCAGTTTTTTTAAATAAGGATTGAAATGTTAAATAATTTTCCGAAAATTCAAGCTGATACGGGCGTTGTGCGTCAAGTCTTATCTGATAGCCCAGAGCTTATGGTTGTTGCATTTAACTTCAATGCTGATGCCGAAGGTAAGTTGCACAATCACCCGCATATTCAGTCGACTTATGTTGAATCTGGACGTTTCAATTTCTCTGTAGACGGAGTGGATGTTGAAGTTGGTCCGGGGGACAGCTTTGTTATCCCATCACAAGCCATACATGGATGTCGTTGCCTTGAGCCAGGACGTCTTATCGATACATTTACACCTCGTCGCGACGACTTTCTTTAGGAGCACTATAATATGTTAAAAACTGAAACTAGGTACGCAATTGATCCTGCATCGGCAAAAACACTTGATACAAAAGGATTGCGCGATCATTTCCACGTTGGCGGCTTGTTTGTTGAAAGCGAAATTAAAATTGTCTACAGCCATTACGATCGTCTCATTCTTGGAAGTGCAGTTCCTGGTCAAGGCACTTTAATGCTGGATCATGTGGCTGAAACGGGCACAAAAGCATTTTTGGAACGCCGCGAAATCGGTATTTTAAACATCAGCGAAACTGGCACGATCAAAGTTGATGGTGAGGTACATGACCTTAATAATGGCGATATTTTGTATGTTGGTATGGGTAAAGGCGCGATTGAATTTTCTGGCCCTGGCCGGTTTTACTTTCTGTCTGCACCAGCGCATCAAAACTATCCAACAAAGCTGGTTGGTCAAGCCGATGCTAAACGTGTTGAACTTGGTTCTAAAGAACAAGCCAATGAACGCGTTATCATTCAAGTACTGCACCCCGATGTTGTGCAAACATGCCAGTTAGTGATGGGTTACACTCAATTTGCTGCTGGTTCTGTGTGGAACACCATGCCAGCCCACGTGCATGACCGCCGTATGGAAGCATATTTGTACTTTGATTTGGATGCCGATCAACGCGTGTTCCACTTTATGGGCGAGCCATCTGAAACACGCCATCTGGTGATGGCATCTGAAGAAGCCGTTATTTCTCCGCCATGGTCAATTCATAGTGGCGCTGGCACTGGCGCCTACACATTCTGCTGGGCAATGGCCGGCGACAATGTTGATTTCACAGATATGGACATGGTTGCAATGGGTGACCTTCGATGATCAGCCCATTTCAACTCAATGGTAAGACAGCTCTCGTGACGGGGGCCAATACAGGTATTGGGCAAGCGATTGCCATTGCCTTGTCGCATGCAGGTGCCAAGGTGTTGTGTGCTGGTCGTTCATCAATGGATGAGACTTTGGCTATGATAGATAATGGCCGAGCTATTGAGCTTGATGTGTCTGATTTATCTGCTGCAAAGAGTGTTTTTACGAATAATCACATTGATGTTTTGATCAATAATGCTGGCATTATCCGCCGCGAAGACAGTACTGATTTTGACGAGAAGGACTGGGATGATGTGATGGACGTCAATTTGAAAGCCGTATTTTTCAATTGCCAAGCCTTTGCGCGTGAAGTTTTTGCAAGAGGGGGAACCGGTCAAATTGTCAATATTGCGTCACTCCTATCTTTCCAAGGTGGCATTCGTGTGCCTTCATACACTGCATCAAAACATGGTGTTGCTGGCATCACGAAATTATTGGCCAATGAATGGGCCGCCAAAGGTATCAATGTCAATGCGTTGGCACCGGGCTATATCGCGACCAATAATACAATTGCGCTTCGTGAGGATGCTGATCGTAATAAATCCATCTTGGAGCGTATTCCTGCGGGCCGCTGGGGCGATGCTTCTGATATTGGAAACGCAGCTGTATTTCTTGCGTCACCCGCAGCTGAATACATTCATGGTTCTGTTTTGAATGTTGATGGCGGTTGGCTTGCCAGATAAGCTTATATGCAAGAAAGCAGACATTCATCAAAGCCATGTTTAAGCTTGGTTTGATACAAAAGAGCGTGAAAATTTCGCGCTCTTTTTTGTAACGGGTGTAATTCTGGCCTATCTCTCGCGCAACGCTGTGTTTGCAGATTGTAATATTGGGGATAAAAAGTAGTCGATGACGCGCCGTTTGCCGGTAAGAATACTGCTTTTTAATTGCATTCCAGGATATAGGTTAAAGCGATCATCACCGTTCTGAAAGAAGGATTGATCGGTTTCCATTTTAATTTTATAAAACGACACGCCTTTTTCATTTATGATCGTATCGGCACTAATGTGGATAACTTTTCCGTTTAACTTATCGAACAGTTGTGCGTCTGGTGTTGCCAATTGCAGTTGTACTTCGCTACCGATACTCACAAAGCCAATGTCTTGAATCGCAAGTTTTGCTTCAACAATGAGCCTGTCATCGGTTGGAAATATTTCCAAGATTGTACTGCCGGATTTAACGACGCCACCTTCTGTTACGACATAAATTGATTTGACAATGCCATCAACGGGGGAGCGTAAGACTGTTCGTGTGAGTGAATCTTGAAAGCGTACAAGTCGTTCTGATAATTCCCGCAAAGACCCAAATTTTTCAGCTCTGTTGATACGTGCCTGTTCTGAAAACCCGGTTTGGATTGACACAAGCTTTGCTTTTGCCTCACCAAGGGTTGATTGGGCTTTGCCAAGTGAGGCGGATAGAACTGAGATGTCTCCGTTGATATCGGCTCTTTCGCGAAGAAAGACCAAATGCTGCATGCGGTTAGAAAGTTTGGCCGAGAGCAATTTTTCACTGATGATAACTTGTTCGCTGACCAATTTGGATATTGATAGACTTCGTTCAAGTTGCGCTTGAACTTCGTTAATACTCTGCCTGCGTTGTTCAATCAATTCATTTTGCACATTTATATCGGCTTGTAAGCGCTCTTTTCGAATTTCAAAAAGCGCATAAGCCTTCTCAACAAGCTCTGGATTATCTTGTTGAAGACTTGCGTCAAACTCAATTGTATCTGCTTGACTTGCTTCTGCATCAAGCCGTGCGATATCTGTTTTTAGTGCCACAATTCGCAGGCCAAGCTCATCAACTTCTGCCTGGGTACGGGTGGGTTCTAGTACGATGAGAGGCTGGTTTTGCGTTACAATTTGACCTTCTAGGATCAAAATTTCACTGACAATACCGCCTTCTAAATGCTGAATTTGTTTAACTTGAGAGACAGGGACGACCTGACCAACAGTCACGCTTACAATATCTAATTTACTGAAATTACTCCATATTAAAAATAATACCAACAGCAGGATACAAATCCATGCATAAATGCGGGCCTTTAGATCTCGAGTTTCGGTAAGGTTTGAAAGGTGGTCTTGGTTGAGTGCGGTATCTTGTGGTGTTTGGCTCATTCACTCGCTCCACTTAAAGTTAGTGAAGGCTTACTATTTGAAGGCGTAGATTGACCTACATTAATTGTAACGTGAGCTCTTTTTATTAGTTCTGGATCATTTGAAACAATAATTGTCGTGCGTCTTGTGCGAGATAAATCATCTAAAAGTTTGTGGATGATGGCAACGCCTTCACTATCCATGCCTTCTGCCGGCTCATCCAGAATAACAATCGGCGCGTTCTTTGAAAGCATACGCGCGATCGCAAGTCTTTTGCGGATACCAACAGCTAAGTTAGCGCCACCTGTGGACAGCATCAGATCCGCGCCATTTATGTTCTCTTCAATGAACTTCTTCAAGCCAGCATGAGCGAACAAGCTTGCTATTTCCGCTTCGTCCATGTTTTGTCTTGAGAGTTGGATATTCTCACGAATAGTTCCATCAAAAAACCAAGGTTCTTGTGGTAGATATGCGACCTGTTGGCGCCACCATTGTGGACTGATTTGGCGAGTATCAATGCCATCAGCAAAAATCTGCCCCTTATCTGGGGTCAGTAGACCCAGAATGAGGCGTACCAATGTTGTTTTTCCAACACCATTGGCACCCGTTATGATCATAACTTGGCCTGCAGCTAATGTTATGCTCATTTGCTCATATAGAGGCAGTGGCATGCCCGGATGTGTGAATGATAGATTTCGAAGCTCAATCGCGCCCTTTAATGGGTTGGCAGGCACTGTTTGCCCTTCATCGATCTGAAAGTTTGCAAGTGTTTTGAGGCTTTCTATTGAGGTCCGTGCGCGTCCAAAGACTTCGGACAATTGGGTAAAGCGGGATACGGTTGAATAGGCGCGGGCAGCCAAGATGTTTGCGCCAATTAACGAGCTGACGTTTAGATCGCCGCTGACGACGAATGTTGCGCCCACGGCTATGATGACAGCACCTAATAGAATTTGTAAAGACGCTGTTGAAGTTTCTGCAAAGCCTTGTGTTTGCCCCAAATTTGAACGCAGATTTATTTGCTCTGTGGCCGTCTTGGACCACTTGCTTATCAACCAACCTGATGGATCAAAAAGGCGAACCGTATCAGGGGAACGGATTGCATTGTTAAAAAGCCGCGTTGCTTGCGATTGCACAGGCTCAAGCATGCTCATTTGCTTTTGACGAAGCTTTTGGTTTGCAAATCTTAAAACAAGTGTTCCTAAAATGAACAATGTAGCGACGAAGCCAAGCGGCACATTGAGTATAAATAGGACTGACAGGAACAAAATGGCGAATGGGAAATCCAAAACTGCGCAGACATTTATAGCCCCATACGCGTTGGAAATGGTATCAAGATGCCGCTGGATCGATGGTATTTCTTGAAATTCAGTTCCTGTTGGCTTACTCATATCCATGTTTATCAACAGGCCAAAGGAGCCAATGGACAGGTTTAGATCCGGGCTTTGACTGAGTGCACGTGATAGTCTTAATCGGAGTGAGCGGATTGCAAACTCCATAAATATCGCAAGCACGACACCACTGAATAAGGCCACTAGGGTTGAGTCAACGCCGTGGGTAACATAGCGCCCAAGAACTAGCATAACGAATATTGGTGATGCCAATGCAAGTAGGTTGGCTACAAAAGATAATAACAGAAGTTCTGTCGCAAGCGCTGGTCGTTGAGCTAGTCTGCGGAAAATTTCTTTCACAACAGTTTATCGCAAGTTAAGCCAAGGGTCGACGAAGTTTGATTTTGCACTGGCACTGGTGTTAAATTCATTTGCGTTATTTCCCCCATTTAAAATAACCTGTGATGCTTGAATTCTGTTTGGTGTCAGTTGGCCTGTGGATTGCAAAATTTCAAACGCGGCTGATAAGACATCAGCCTCAGCGGCGGCAGCATCAGATAGGGCACTAAAATGCGCACTTTCGCCGGATAAGACATCGATCAAAGAGCGATTTCCAAGCTTACGCTCTTTGCGAGCGAGATCCAAAAAGCCTTTGGCCAATTCAGATTGCTCTCTTAATATCGATGCTGATGCACGTGCTGTTCTGTATCTGGTAAAGGAGTTTGTTACGCTTTCTTTAACTTGTATCAACGTGTCTGATAGGGTGAATGAAACAGCCTCTAAATCACTTTGACTTGCTCTGATGCTATTGATCGAAGTGAGGCCTAAATTAAACGTTTTGCTCAGTTGTATTTTTATAGATGAGGTCGTTTTAACACCAGGTAAGCCACTTTCATTGTTGCCAGATCTGGCTTTTCCAACAAGTTCTAACCTAGGCACATTTTCTGTGCGTCTGGTTTCTTTAAGATCATTTTCGGCAATCATTTTATCAATTTTGGCTATCTGAACGCTAACATTTTGGCTGCCTGCGATTGAGACTGCCGTTCGTGAGTTTTTTGGTAGTTCTTTAACAACGGAGCGCAGAATATCAGCATTCTTTTCGCTCGCAATAAGGGTCGGGAAGTATCTCCGAAACGTTGTTTTTGCCTGCTCCATATTGCCATCGGCTTGAATTTTTCGAGACCGTGCGCCTGCCAATTGTGTTCTGATTTGTAATAGGTCCGTGGAGAGGCCCGCGCCCGCATTGACTTTGGATTGTTCCAAACCTGTTTGGCGACGAATATTGGCTTCTGATCGGCGTGAATAGTCAAGAACGATTTTGGCTCGTTTAAGTGCGATGGCAGATTGAATTGCCTCCAGCATTACAGATTGTCTGGTTTGCAGTAAAACGAGTTCTGCCCGTGTTGCCAGTAGAGTGGATTTACCAATACGTGTTTTGGTGAGGCCAAAGTCCCAGATTAGTTGTTTTATCTCGGCGCTTGCACCGGTAAAATTCAAATCAGAATTAGGCGAGCTGGGATTTTGTATAGATTCGCGACCTGCCTCGCCATTCAAAGACAATATCGGAAAGAAGCTACCTTTGCTGACCCTTATGCGTTCCATCGCAGCGTTTAATTGAGATTGAGCCGCTACAACACGTTCGTTTTGATCAACGGATTGTTTCACATCATCCATGAACGAACCAGCATGGGCATTAGTGGCTACAATTATGCATATACATAATTGTAGGCAGGCCGCAAAATGCCTCCAAATACTGGTGTTACACACATTACTCATTTGTGACGCCTTGATGGGTGTTACACTTACAGAAATTTGTATTTCACAGAAACCGCTCAGAGTCGACTCGCAATTGGTTTTCTTAACGAAAATGTTAAATGGTAAAGTATTTTACTTATACTCCCACGCCTAAATTGACCTAATTTCAGTTGTTTATCCGAGTCACTTGGTCGCACAACTTTTCTTT
>CAXBCW010000038.1:0-26671 GCA_963974325.1 uncultured Rhizobiaceae bacterium | reverse complement strand
CTCAGCTGGTAGAGCAACTGACTTTTAATCAGTAGGTCCAGGGTTCGAACCCCTGCGCGCTCACCATAAACTTTCAATTATATCAATATTTTGGCAGTTATGGTGAGGCCACTTGGTGGTTTGGCATTTAGCTCATAAACATCCCTTAAAACTCACGGCTCTTCAGTCTGTATAAAATCCTTTGGCTTAAGATCATGGCGCTTTATGCGGTCGTAGAACGTTTTTCTTGGCAGTGACAATTCTTCTGCGGCAGCGACGGCTTGGCCATTATGTTTTTTAAGGGCTTCGGAAAGAACCAGTTTTTCAAAAGAATCAATTTGTTCGGTGAGCGAAGGTATCTGCTGTGTATCGCTGTCTGGTTTTCGGCCTATAGCAAATGCGTTTGCAAAGCTTCGCAATTCCAGAAAGTTTGTTTTCCAATCTTGCGCCATGACTTGTGCATAGACCTCTTTGGAAATATTGGGCATATCAGCGCTGATATTTCGCACAGCTTGCCGCACAAGTGATTCAAATATAATCGGAAGATCTTCTTTGCGCTGGGCAAATGAGGGGACTAAAATTTCAATCTGTCCCAAAAGCGTGCAAAGCTCAGTACTTAATTTTAACTCACGTAATCCTGCGATGTTGAGCACGCTGGATGTCACGACACGGATATGTGGGCAATGCTCGATAAGGTAGAGTATTTTGCCTTGATAAGCAATATCGGCACTCTCAAGCCCTTTGAAGAGAACGGTTGTTTGTTTTGAGGTCGCTTCCAAACCTACAAACGGAGAATGGTCCCCGTTTAGAATATTGATAGCTGTAAACTCATCATAGTCTTCTGAAAGCTCGTTGATGGTATGGGCTGCAATTCTGCGTCCCGAACCTTTTGTTCCATGCAGATGAACAGGTGCATTATTTTCGCTCACTATGCGCAGAGATTTTCTAAGGTCTTTTGATGCTTTAGAACTGCCAGGAAAGTTTATCGCTGCAATATCATTTCGCTGTAAATCACGTTCTATTTTCCGATTGCGCAAGACCAATTTCCGCTGATCTAATGCACGGTTTATCACCCCAATAAGATAATCAATTTGGCAGGGTTTTTCCAAAAAATCATAAGCACCTTTTCGCATCGCTTTCATAGCCATGGGGACATCACCCTCACCTGTTAGTAAGATGACAGGAAGTTCTGCATCAACATCTTGAGCAAACTGCAAAACGTCAAAACCATCTTTGCCTGGCATTCTGATATCGGATAAAATAATACCCTGAAAATTTGCTCTGACCGTTCTGCGCGCTTGATGAAAATTGGTAGCTTGAAACACTTTGATATCTTCCAAGCTTAACGCTTGGGCTAGCGAATGACGAAGCGCATCATCATCTTCAATGAGCAAAACTTGTTTAGACATGATTGTTCTCTCCAACAATATCAGGCCCTAAATTAGGGTTTAAATGAGGCTTAAAAAGCGGCACATTAATTGTAAACTCAGCACCGCCATCTGGATGATTTCGGCAGGATAATTCACCACCAAAACTCCCAATGATACCGTATGAAATTGCAAGGCCTAAACCAAGCCCATTACTGGAACCTACATCCTTGGTCGAATAGAACGGTTCGAACACACGGCTGGGATCTGACAGGCCAGGCCCATTGTCCAAAATTATGATGTGTGCATGGGTCTGTGTTTGATCTAAATCGAGTGATATGTGCTTATCATCTTGGTCGATAATCGCGTCCAATGCGTTGTTGATCAGGTTGACCATCACTTGTTCAAAACGAACTTTACCGCCCAATACTATAATGGATTGTTTTGTGTTTTCCGCATGAATAACAACACCTTCTTGGCGACATCTTTGAGAGACTAATCCAAGGCTTTCAGCTATTACAAGTGATAAATCAATAGCTTCAAGCGCCTCTACTTCATTGCGAGCAAAGCCGCGTAAGTTCTTAATTATACGACCTATTCTATAGGTTTGAGTGGTAATATAATTGAGGTTTTCGGCAGCTTCATCAATGCGGCCTTTCTTGATCAATTTCTTACCTGTATCAGCAAAATTTTGAATAGCCGCGAGAGGTTGATTGACCTCATGGGCAACGCCTGCGGACAGTTGCCCCAAGGCCGTTAGCTTGCTTGCTTGGATCAATTGGTTCTGTGCTTTTCGCAATTGATCGCCCCGTTCCTTCACCCGAGCTTCCAGCTTAATATTGGATGCAGCCTCGACTGCCAGCCGATCCGTGAGGCGTTGTCGTCTTTGTCCAAGGGCCCAAAAAGCGATACCAAAAAGCAAGAATATTGCCCCTCCCAAAAAGGCTTGAAGACGTGCCGTTTGTGCAGCTTCTGCCGTATCAAAAAAACCTTCGGCGGTGAGATCAATTTGTGGAATATGGCGATATAAAACCAGCGCCTCAGATGGCAGATCATGCCCACTTTTAAAGTTCAAAATCTTGTGATCAAAAACTTCATTTGCCTCATAGGCATAAAACGGCAAAAGATGCCGACCATCATATTCTCGAAACTTAAGTTGCTTCACGTTTTGCACATTTTGATCATCAACACGCAAAGTGAGTGATGGGCGATTGGTGACAAACACAACGTTATGATTGTCCAAAAACGCAATGGCTTCTTCATCAAAACTCCAGCCAAATTCAAGACGATCAACTTGGACTTGAACAACAACAACCCCCAGCGGCTGCTTTAAATTTCCCGTCACGCCACGGGCAAAAAAGAAGTTACGATTGCCATTATCATTATCGATAGAATGATAAAATCCCAAGCTCCCTTCCATGGCAGCTTTAACATGCGGTTCGGTTGAGAAATTTTTGCCAATCACATCGTCTTGATCATCGATATTTGAAGTGGATATTACAATGCCAGATTGATCTAAAACAAAGATATCGCTGGCACCGGTCAAAAGGGCTGAATTGAGTAAGCTTGCGCTGACAGCTGCGGCATTGCCCTCACCGTTTAAAAACGAGGTAAGCTCTTTGCGCTGTGCCAGTAAGTTGGGCAATTGTTGATAGCTTGCAATGCGGCCTAACAAACGCTCTGAAATTTGCTCAATGCGAACTTGTCCACTTTTGCGAAGTTGATCAAGGTTTGCGCGGTATGAGCCAATATAAATCGCCATAGCCATTGCCACAGCAAAAAAGACATAGATGAGATAAAGATAATTTAGCCGCAATAAGGTCATCAGGAAAACTCAATCTATGTCGCAATATTCGTCATATATAAAAGCGCATTTATAGATATTGATTGCAAGATTTATTGTGCGATAATCCGCACAAAACGTTATTTGGTTAAGATTCAAATCATTAACTTATTGTTTTATATAGATATTTTTTTTACAGAAGAAAACTCTTGCAAAGAATTCTGCGATTGTGTGCTTTAGGTCAACGGATAACCGTTAATAAAAATCTTCACGAGAGGTAACTATGAAGAAATTATTGAAAGCCGCATGCGTTGCAGCAGTTGTTTTGATTCCAGGTGCAGCACTGGCCAATTGCGATGATGGTGAAATTGTCATCAAATTTAGTCACGTAACAAACACTGACAAGCATCCTAAAGGCATTGCTGCCACATTGCTTGAACAGCGCGTGAACGACGAAATGAACGGTAAAGCTTGTATGCAAGTTTTCCCGAACTCAAGCCTTTATAATGATGATAAAGTTTTAGAAGCACTGTTGTTGGGCGATGTTCAAATGGCAGCGCCTTCACTCTCAAAATTTGAGAAGTTCACCAAACAGTTCCGTTTGTTCGATCTACCGTTCATGTTTAACGACGTAAACGCTGTTGATGCGTTCCAAGCATCAGATGCAGGTCAAGCGCTTAAACAGTCTATGACAAAACGTGGCCTTCTTGGTTTGGCATTCTGGCACAATGGCATGAAGCAGATTTCTGCGAACAAGCCTTTGATTTCTCCATCTGATGCAAACGGCCTTAAATTCCGTGTTCAATCATCTGACGTGCTTGTTGCACAAATGGATGCCATTGGCGGAATTCCACAAAAAATGGCTTTCTCTGAAGTTTATGGCGCCCTACAAACTGGCGTTGTTGATGGACAAGAAAACACATGGTCAAACATCTACGGCAAAAAGTTCTTTGAAGTACAAGACGGAACAACAGAATCCAACCACGGTATCTTGGATTATCTCGTTGTGACATCTGGCGACTGGTGGGATGGTCTAGATGCTGACGTTCGCGATCAGCTTTCAACAATCATGCAAGAAGTGACAGCAACTCGTAATGCTGAATCTGCTAAAGTGAACCAAGAAGCAAAAGCCGCTGTGATTGCAGCTGGTGGTGTTGTTCGTGAGCTTAATGCAGAACAACGTGCTGCATGGGTTGAAGTTATGAAGCCTGTATGGGCAAAATTTGAAGCTGATGTTGGCACTGAAAACATTGCTGCAGCTCAAAAAATCAACATGATGGCTAAATAAGTCACCATTGATTTAACGGATGCGGCTTTCGGGCCGCGTCCTTTTATCGGGCGCATTGACGCCATAAAATTAAATTCCAAAAATGACCGGGGACAGGCTTATGGCCAAAACACTCCAAAAAAACTTCACCGATCACATTGAGGAAGCGCTGATAGCCATTATCTTAGGCTTGATGACCCTCATCACATTCACAAATGTTGTGGTTAGATATGTGTTCAATGCGAAGTATTTTACACCCATTACAGAAGCGCTCAGCTTGCCAACAAAAATGCTATGGGCTCTTGAACTCACCACCGTATTGTTCGCATGGCTAGTGATCTTAGGCATAAGCTATTGCGTCAAAACAGTATCTCATTTGGGTGTTGATGCCGTTATTAACTTGTTTTCAAAGCCAGTAAAGCGCCGCTTTGGCCTGTTTGCTGTGGCGTGCTGCTTAATCTATTCGTTTTTCTTGTTAAAAGGCGGATGGGATTTTTGGTCAAACTTTGCAAACCTTCCCCAAACCACCGGACGATGGTTTCCAACTGGGTTTCAAGAAAAGTTCTTGGCCAAAGGTTGGTATGAAACAAACGATATCGAAATGCCTATGATCCTTGGTTTCTTGGCCGATTGGTTCAATGAGGGCGAAGCTTATGAAAAGATCCCTCGCCTTATTCCTTATGTCGTTCTTCCTGTTGGTTTTGGCCTTTTGTTCTTCCGCTTCTGCCAAATGGGTGTGCAGGTTTATACAGGCGTCCGTGAAATGATCATTGTCAGCCACGAAGCCGAAGACGCAGTTGAAGAAGCCGCAGCACACATTGCTGAAAACGAACAATCTATCAAGAAAGGCGCATGATATGGAAGTTGCTCTGTTATTTGCGGGTATTATTACCCTCCTCCTTATGGGCGTACCTATTGCGGTCGCCTTGGGTTTAAGCTCCATTAGCTTTTTGTTGATTGGTTCTGACAGCTCGCTTGCCTCCATCGCCCAGACTTTTTATGAAGCTATGGCAGGTCACTATACTTTGCTTGCCATTCCGTTTTTCATATTAGCATCCAGCTTTATGTCAACGGGCGGCGTTGCAAAGCGTATTATCCGGTTTTCTATTGCATGTGTGGGCCACTTACCTGGCGGTTTGGCAATTGCCGGTGTCTTTGCTTGCATGTTGTTTGCAGCCTTATCTGGTTCATCTCCAGCCACAGTTGTTGCCATTGGTACAATCGTCATCGCCGGAATGCGCCAAGTGGGCTACACCAAAGAGTTCGCTGCAGGCGTTATCTGTAATGCAGGCACATTGGGCATTTTGATCCCACCATCTATTGTGATGGTTGTGTATGCTTCGGCAACAGATGTGTCAGTCGGCCGGATGTTCTTAGCGGGTGTGATCCCGGGGTTACTGGCAGGCTTCATGCTGATGACGGGTATTTACATCGCAGCGAAGGTTAAAAACCTGCCTAAAGGTGAATGGCAAGGTTGGGGTGAAGTGTTCGCCGCTGGCCGTGATGCTGGTTGGGGTCTATTCCTCATCGTGATTATCTTGGGCGGTATTTATGGCGGTATTTTCACACCGACAGAAGCTGCAGCCGTTGCATCTGTTTATGCATTTTTTATCGCATGTTTTGTCTATCGCGATATGGGGCCTTTAAGCGGTGACGATGTTGAAAACCGTCCATCGCTTCGCAAAAACCCACTTGCTCTGGTCACAGCCTTCTTCCACGAAGACACTAAGAACACGTTGTTTGATGCAGGTAAGCTGACTGTCACATTGATGTTCATCATCGCCAATGCGCTTATTTTGAAGCACGTTCTCACTGACGAGCAAATCCCGCAGCAGATCGCTGGAGCCATGCTCGAAGTTGGTCTTGAATGGTGGGTCTTCTTGATCGTTGTCAATGTGATCTTGCTCATCGGTGGTCAGTTCATGGAACCATCAGGCCTGATTGTTATTGTTGCACCTTTGGTGTTCCCAATTGCGATTGAACTTGGCATTGATCCAATTCATCTTGGCATTATCATGGTTGTGAACATGGAGATCGGTATGATTACACCGCCAGTGGGGCTCAATCTGTTTGTTACCTCAGGTGTTGCAGGCATGCCAATGTGGGATGTGGTTAAAGCTGCCCTCCCATGGCTTGGCATTTTGTTTATCTTCTTGATTATCGTGACATATATTCCGGCGATCTCAACAACATTGCCGACCTATTTCATGGGACCTGAAATTATCACAAACTAGCGAAATTCAATCAATCTTGAAAATGATACGCCCAAAATTGTTTAAACTCAATTTTGGGCGTAGCTTTTTTAGCCAAGAGAATTACACTGATCTTCAGATAACAGATCGGACAGATACATGGACTTTTCGCTAAGTGATGAACAACAAGCCATATATGATATGGCGCTTGAATTTGGCCAAGAACACATTGCCCCCTTTGCCAAGAAATGGGAACAAGATGGCACGATACCGCGCGAACTCTTGCTCAAAGCTGGAGAACTTGGTTTCGGTGGCTTGTTTGCCTCAGAGCAATATGGTGGCGCCAATCTATCACGATTAGACGGAACGCTTATATTTGAAGCCTTGTCGATATCTTGCCCATCAGTCGCATCCTTCATTTCGGTTCATAATCTTAGCGTCTGGATGATCAATGAATTCGGCTCTGAAGACATGAAAAAAAGCCGCCTTCCCGACCTATGCAGCTTTAACAAGTTTATATCCTATTGCCTCACTGAACCCGGGTCTGGTTCAGACGCTGCAGCGCTTCGCACCCGCGCAACGAAAAATGGTGATCACTATCAGCTAAGCGGAACAAAATCATTCATATCTGGCGGCAATTACGCCGATACCTATCTGATTATGTGCCGCACAGGACAAGATGGCCCAAAAGGTATCTCTTCCATTTTAGTCGATAAAGGCAGCGATGGCCTGTCATTTGGTGCCTATGAGCGCAAAATGGGTTGGAGATCGCAACCTACTGCTGAAGTACAACTGGCCGATTGCCAAGTACCAATATCCAACTTGCTCGGTGATGAAGGCAAAGGCTTTGCCTACGCTATGGCGGGCTTAGATGGCGGACGATTGAGCATTTCAGCATCCGCATTGGGTGGCGCACAGTCGGCGTTTGATAAAGCATTGCAATATACCAATGAGCGCAAAGCATTTGGATCAAAGCTCAACGAATTTCAGGCATTGCAGTTCAAACTCGCAGATATGGAAATCGAACTTCAAGCCTCACGTGCGCTATTGCATAAAGCTGCATGGAAACTCGATACCAAAGCACCGGATGCTACCAAATTTAGCGCCATGTCAAAACGGTTTGTAACCGATACCGCCTTTAAGGTCGCCAATGATGCGCTTCAGCTTCATGGTGGCTATGGCTATTTAGAAGATTACGGTATTGAGAAAATCGTTCGTGATTTAAGAGTTCACCAAATTTTAGAAGGCAGCAATGAGATCATGCGGTTGATCACAGCTCGCGAATTACTAAAGGCCATCAATTAGACCATGTTCAACGATATTATTTGCCAAAAACAAGGCCCCTTAGGCCGCATCACCTTAAACCGCCCCCAAAACCTCAATGCTCTTTCGCACAAAATGGCGCTTGAGATAGAGCGTTTTTTACGTGAATGCGCACGAGATGATGCGATTACAGCGGTGCTTGTCGATGCAAAAGAAGACAAAGCATTTTGTGCAGGTGGTGATTTGCTGCCATTTTATGAGCAAAAGGCAAAAGGTGATTTTGCGTCCGGCCAAACATTTTGGCAAGACGAGTATCGCCTCAACGATCTGATCGACCGTTTTTCAAAGCCATATATCGTTATTATGAAGGGTTTTGTGATGGGCGGCGGTGTCGGAATTGCAGTCCATGGCTCCCATCGCATTGTCACGGACACAACAAAACTATCACTTCCTGAATGTTCAATTGGTCTGATACCCGATATTGGAAGCAATTATTATCTGGCAAAAGCACCCCATCATCTAGGTGAGTTTATTGGGTTAAGCGGTCATCGGTTAAATGCAGCAGATGCCATTTATTCTGGTATGGCTGATATATACGTCCCGTCGGAAAATATTCCTAACCTCGTTGAAAAACTGATCGAGACCGGAAATGCAGACATCATTTCTGAGTTTTCAGAACCAACAGAGCCATCAAAACTAACTGGCATTGCAACAGACATCGATACGGTGTTTGGACAGGATGATCTAAGCACTATCATCAAGACGGCTCTGTCATCAGACAATGAAATCATCCAAAAAACAGGCGAACTCATAGCACGCAATTCACCTCTTGCGCTGCAAGTGGCAATCACAACATTGCGCAATATTCGGCAAAACCTGTCAGTTCGTGCAGCTTTAGTAGCTGAATATCGCTTTACATCTCGTGTGGTTGAACATGGTGATTTTGTCGAAGGTATCCGCGCCACCATTGTTGATAAAGATAAATCACCGAAATGGAATTATGCCAACATTAATGATGTTCCAGAACATATCGTAGATCTGTTTACATCCGAACCTGAGGCTGGGGATTTAACGTTTTCTGATTAGTTTTCACGCTAGATCAGCCAAATATACGCTTAAATTCACCAATACATTGACGAAAACCATCTTCGAAATTTCCATTTCCTGGATGATAAACACTCTCAAACGAGATAACGCTATCATAGGCATCTTCGCGCAAAGCATCGGCTATAGGTTCAAACAATGGGCCTAATTGGCCCTCGCCCATTTTGCGAACTTCTAATGTTGCGCGCGGTGTATCAACTTTAACATCCTTGATGTGGACATGGCCGAGATAGCCGCCTTTAAGCTCTTCATATCCATCGGGATAAGCCAATTCATGACACCAGCAATTATTACCCGGATCCCACAAGACCTGCAGCGTATCTTTTGCATCCAGATCATCAATTAATTTTCGCGCGGTATAATTAGAATTGACCAATGTCCCGTTGCCAGTTTCCACAACAAGCTTAATGCCTTCAGCTTTTGCCAGCTCCACTGCAGGTGCAATCATTGGCGGCATACTATCCCAAACACCATGTGCGACATTCCATTTTTCTGCGCCACCCATACCCCATAGGATTTGTTCTTTTCTTTGAGTCATAATCCGAACCAAAGGCGAGCCGACAATGTGAGCCATGTCTATCACGCGTTTCAGGGCATCCATATGCTTGGTATGAAGCGCATCACCCGCGCGATTTGCAGAACTCATGCCAGCAAACACGTGGCGCGACAGGCACGAAACTGGCTTACCTCTATCTTGCAAGAGTTGATTGATGTCTGCGATTTCAGACTGAGAATGATCGCCAACCTCAGTATCGCCAACAAATTGAAGCTCTGCATATTCAAGGTCAAACTCATCCATCACATCCAATGAATGGGCAAGATCTCGGCTGATACCATCGCAAATGACACCTAGTTTCATAATCTTTTCCTATCCGTACAATTATCTGTGCAATTCAGCGCCGATAATCTCTTCAATCACCCTCGTGCAGACCCAATTATCACCTTTTGGATATTTGCTTTTGCCCGCGTGGAATATTTGCATAGCAGTTGAGGCTGTATGCAATGGCACACCAAGCTCCTCGCCAAGCGCCATAGATATCGTCAAATCTTTGTGCATCGTGTTGATATGACTGCCCGTGCCTTCAAATTTACGGTCAATGATGTTTGTCAAAGATGTATTGACGATGCCGCAGCCTGCGCTGGATGTTGAGAATACTTTTTCAATAACTTCGCCTGGAACACCAGCTTTTGCAGCCAAAGCTGCCGCTTCAAATGTCGCTGAAAAGATTGATCCGATGAGAGATTGCAAACAGGCTTTGACAACCTGCCCTTCGCCGCAAGTGGTTCCGACACGGTGAATTGTACCAGAAACCGCTTCCATAACAGGTTGATACCTGTCCAAAACAGCGGCATCGCCAGCGGCCATCATCGTCAATGTACCGCCTTGCGCACCCGGAAAGCCGCCTGATACCGGACTATCAATGATATCAATACCTGAGCCTTCCAAACCTTGAGCAATCTCGCGTGCTTCATTAGGTTTGATTGTCGCTGTTAGTATAATCACGCTGCCAGGCTTTAGATGCGAGATAAGACAGCCCTCGCCAAAAACAACAGATTTTACCTCATCACCATTCATCACCATGATAAAAACTGCATCAGAGTTCTGGCCAATGTGAGCAACATCCTGACTTGGCACACCGCCCATAGCTTCAAAGGCTGACATTCGTTCTGGCTTGAGGTCAATTCCGGTCACATTAAAACCATTGGCAATCAAATTTTTTGCCAAACCTGAGCCCATATCCCCAATGCCAATTATTCCTGTGCGAAACATGTGTCGTCCTCCCAATTAAAACAAACATATAAATGTAAAATCGTGAGTCGGATTAGAAATTGAAATAACAATTTTCGCAAGCAATCATAAGGCGAGCGCCATCATAAGGTGTAGTGGTGATATATGTTGCTTAACTTTATAGCGCCTGTATGGCGCTCAATATCGTGACTAATTTGACAGGGATTTCGCCGAATATTCATTGATAGATTTTGCCAAAAGTTGCGTGGCCTTTTTACGCCAAGTCGCATCACTTAACAGCTTTTCATCTGTCAAATTTGATAAAAACCCCAGTTCGATCAACACAGATGGTACGTCAGGGGCTTGCAATACTCGAAAACCTGCGCGCCTGTGTGGATTGTTGAGCAACCGAACTTGACCTTCAAAATCACCTACAATGCGCTCGGCAACTTGGTCTGAAAACACCTTGGTTTCACGCTGTGCAAGATCGATCAATATGCCAGTGACTTCATCAGATGCATCATCAATATGCAATCCGGCAAGCACATCAGTCCTGTTTTCAGCTTCTGCTAATGAAGCTGTGAACTGGTCTGATGCTTTTTGGGATAACGTGTAAACAGATGCACCGCGCAAAGACCGTTGGCGAATGGAATCTGCATGAACCGATACAAATAAATCAGCCTCGACTTGCTGAGCCAATCGCACCCGAGATGACAGCGATAAAAAACGATCATCCTCACGGGTTAATACAAGTTCGATATCATCATTGTCTTTCAACTCTTCTTGAAGCGCCAAAACAAATTCCAACGTCACGAGCTTTTCAATAGCGCCATTGCGACCTTCTGCACCACCATCAATACCGCCATGGCCAGCATCTAGAACAACGATAAATTTCTCAGACTTTGCCTCTGTGACCCGTCCACCTTTGGATGAAGGGTTTTTAACACTCCAAGTTTGCTCCGCCATCACAGCATCAAACTCAGATTGATCAGTAACAGCCATATCCATCACCAAACGATAGCGACCATCTTCCAAAAGCTGAACTTGCCTATCTTCCAGCACCGCAGAACCTGCAACAGACAAAACAATGCGCGATCGCCCTTGCGCCATTGTGCCATAACGGATGTCTGTCAAAAATCCGCGCGGACTTAAATCTTCGCGCGGAAAGCCAAATTTGGTCTGTTTTAAATCAATAACAATGCGGTTTGGATTGGCTAAATATCTGATTGTAAAATCTGGTTTTGCACTGAACTCAATCAACAATCGTGCCCGAGCATCATCACCAACAAGACGGGCAGCATACGCAATAAGATTGCTGTCTTGGCTGAATGCAAATGATGGGAAGAAGATCCATAAAACGATGAATATTGGTGATATTTTGAAAAAGCACCGCGCTTTACGACGAAAACCGCAATCAAAGATCATTTTTTTTCGATTACCAACCTTCATCATTTGGATGATTAAAACCCTATATAATTAAAAGAATCGCTGCTTATTCGTCGAGATTTACTCACTTTTATTGGCATAATGAGGGCGTAAGCAAGGCAATTTCAAATATTTGGTCTAGAAAAATATCAATTGATACAATCTACGTAACCCAATAATTACGTATCTAGAGGTTTGAAATAATTCGGATGCCTGTTTGTGCTTGCATGATTGCCCACAACGACATAAAACAATCCGAGGTGGACTTTTTCGACGAGGTAGAATCAACCCGAAGTAAGAACCTATCTTCATTTGAATTGAATAAATTCAGCTGAAGTGAGTGATATTTCATACCGATTCGCCTGACGTCTCATAGAAAATTCATCATCGAAGATAAAGGACGCAACTTTATTGCCCTATCGGCCAACGTCGATAAACGAGGAGTAATTTGCGCTTTATCAAAGGTAAAAAATTTAGTGCGCTGTGATTTTTAAAAAATCCGGCGGAACTACTGTTTAATCGGTGAAAAATCACCGTTCTAATATGGTGATTTCGATCACCCGCCTCAAAATGGGGCAAAGTCATCGGCTCTATTTGATGTGCACAATGCGCAATCCATCGAGAGCCACAAAACTTAAGTGCGAGCGTAAGACCACAAAATGGCGAACACACAGACGATAGCTCAAGACACGAGGAACCAGATTGTTTCAATCTTACCTTGCTTGTTGGCTCGTCCGCCGTTGTCTTTCTTATCCCACTCGCAACAATTATTCGACATGAGTACATCAACCCCTAGCGCTTATAAGGTTTTAGGACCTCCTGGCGACGATGTTGCTTGCGCTCTTGTCGAGGAGCAGAAATTAAATGGCAGAAAAAATGCTAATCGACGCCTCTCATCCAGAAGAGACTCGCGTCGTCGTCGTACGTGGAAACCGGATAGAAGAATTTGATTTTGAATCGCAGCATAAAAAACAGCTACGCGGCAATATCTATCTAGCAAAAGTTACCCGTGTTGAACCTTCACTACAGGCAGCTTTTGTAGATTATGGTGGGAACCGTCACGGTTTCTTGGCATTCTCCGAAATTCACCCTGATTACTATCAAATCCCTTTAGCTGATCGTCAGGCACTGCTCGAAGCAGAAGCCGAAGAAGCTGAAGAAGAAGAGAAAAAGGCTGATGCACGTGCATCTGAGGCTGAAAAAGCTGAATCAAGCGACCATGATGAAATGGATGCGCCTGAAGAAGCAGATGAAGCACCAAAACCAAATAAACGTCGCAGAAGCCGTCGTAAGCCAACAAAAACAGCTGATGCTAACGCGGAAACAGATGCAGATTCTACCCCTGCTGAAAATGTTGATGATGCAGCACAAGCAGCTATTGAATCTCCACCCGAAACTCAGGCAGAAACTACCACAGAGGTAACTCCATCTGAAGCGTCTGAGGCAGCAAACCAAGACACACCTCAAGATACAGTGTCTGAACCTGCCGCAGAAGAGCCTAGAATTGAAATTGCAGAAACATCAGAGCCTGCAACAAGCGAAGACGATGCACCTGAAACACCAGACAAACCAGAGAAGCCTGAAACAATGGCAGCTATGGTTGAGACTGATGATGAGATTTCAGAGCCAGCATCCGAAGATCGTGATGCATCTGACGATGAAGTAGCTGATGAAGCGGTTTCTGAGGAAACACCTGAGCCTGTAGCTGAAACCGTTGTTGAAACTGAGCAAGCTGAAACAGAACAAACAGCACCAGAAGCAGTTAGCGAAGAAGTTGCTGTAGAAGCAACACCGGATGCGACGCCAGAAGTTGAAGCAAAAACTCCTGATGAAGATGCGGGCGATGACAGCTCAGATGTTGAAAATATTGAGCAAGTTGGTTCTGATGATGTTGAGGAAGAAATTCCAGTAGCACCACGCAAAACACGCAAGCAATATCGTATTCAAGAAGTGATCAAGCGTCGCCAAATCCTTTTGGTGCAGATTGTGAAAGAAGAGCGTGGCAATAAAGGCGCAGCATTGACAACTTACATGTCATTGGCTGGTCGTTATTCTGTTTTGATGCCAAACACAGCACGTGGCGGCGGGATTTCCCGCAAAATTACCAATGTGCAAGATCGTAAGCGTTTAAAAGAAGTTGCTCGCGAATTGGAAGTGCCACAAGGCATGGGCGTAATTTTGCGGACTGCAGGTGCAAGCCGCACAAAAACTGAAATTCGCCGTGATTTTGAATATCTCATGCGTTTGTGGGAAAATGTACGTAACCTTACACTAAGCTCAACAGCTCCGTGTCTTGTTTATGAAGAAGGCAGCCTGATCAAACGTTCAGTCCGCGATCTTTATAATAAAGACATTGGCGAAGTGATTGTCTCTGGTGAAGATGGCTATCGTGAAGCAAAAGACTTCATGAAAATGCTGATGCCAAGCCATGCCAAAGTTGTTCAACCCTATCGCGGTGCGCGTCAGTTGTTTGTCAATTATGGTGTCGAAGCCCAGCTTGATCAAATGATGTCACCACAAGTGACGCTTAAATCTGGTGGGTATTTGATTATCAACCAAACAGAAGCACTTGTTGCTGTTGATGTGAACTCAGGTCGTTCAACGCGCGAAAGCTCAATTGAAGACACAGCATTACAAACCAACCTTGAAGCGGCAGAAGAAGTTGCCCGTCAACTTCGTTTGCGCGATTTGGCCGGTCTTGTTGTGATCGATTTCATTGACATGGAAGAAAAACGCAACAACCGTTCTGTTGAAAAACGTTTAAAAGACTTCCTTAAAAATGATCGTGCCCGCATTCAAGTTGGCCGTATCTCGCATTTCGGTCTTTTGGAAATGTCACGTCAGCGTATTCGTGCAAGTGTGCTGGAAAGCACCACGCAAGTGTGTGCGCTTTGCGAAGGCACAGGCCACACAAGATCAGACTCATCCCTTGCCTTGCACATCTTACGTGCTGTGGAAGAGCAATTGCTCAAAGCCCCACGCAATGATGTGAATGTGCGCAGCGGTGCCGAGATTGCACTTTATATCTTGAACCAAAAGCGCGACACATTGCTCGAACTTGAGCAGCGTTATGGCATTACAATCTCAATCCACATGGACCCAATTATCCATGGTCAAGGATTTGTGGTTGAAAAAGGCCCAATGAGCACAAAGACTGCAACGATTGACCCAGATCAGCTTTCCGCATCATCTTATGGTGTTGCCGATGAAGGCATGATGGAAGAGACGAGCGAAGTTGTTGAAGCTGTCGCTGTTGTCGTTGCAGAACAAGCCCAAGATACGCCACCAACTTCAGAAGAAAGCGAAGATGATGGCCCACGCAAACGTCGTCGCCGTCGTCGTCGCGGTCGCGGTCGTGGAAATTCTGAAACAGATAATGAAGATCAACCAGAAAATCAAAATTCAGACCATAACTCAGATCAAAAATCTGAAGAAGTATCTGATGAAGGTTCTGATAATACAGATTCCGCTCAAAATACCGATGATGAAGATGGCGATAAACCTAAAAAACGTCGTCGTCGTGGCAAACGTGGTGGTCGCAAAAATCGCGAACGCGACACAGAGCTTGATCAAAATGGTGATCCAATTGCCGATACATCAGAAAATGGCACAGCCAGCGAGAGCGATACAGCACCAAGCACTGATGAAGCCAATTCTGATGCACCTGCTCCGGTCAACGCACCAGTTACTAGTCCAGTTGCTGATAATGAACCTGCGGCTCAAGAAGCAGTCTCAGCAGAAACTGTCGCCGAAGCTGTAAGCGAAGAAGCAAAACCTATCGATGAAGCGGAAAAACCTAAAAAGCCGCGCCGTCGCAGAACAACGAAAAAAGTAGAAGCTGATGCTGAACCTGTTGTAAAGGCTGAGACACCAGCACCTGTTCCGGCTCCGATAGCTACAGAGGTTCCAAAAGCTGAAACTGTTGCTGAGGAAGCCCCTAAAGTTAGCCGCGAATCTCGCACCAATTTGGACGCGATTGCAACGGAACCGGTTGTAACATCATCTGCAGCAGCAGATGAAAGTGCAGCCCCTAAGAAAAAAGGTTGGTGGAGCCGCGCATTTAATTAAGCGTCTTCATCCCAATAGGATACCTATCGACAAAAGCCCGGATAACCTCCGGGCTTTTTGCTGTTTTGTGATTAAAATGATCTGAAAGCTGCCCGATTTTACCCACTTTTTATCAGTAGATATTTATTGGTGCTGATAATGAGCCAAAATCACTCATATCGTCATTCACACAATTGTGTAACGATTTTTAATTAATGACGCATTTTATCCGTTTGGGTATATGTCAAACAGATAGAACTATGGTTATACTTGGACAGAATATAAGGCTTGCAACGGCCGATGGAGATCTAGCATTGTTTAATAACATCTCAGCCCGAACATTTTTGTCTTGGAATAAGTTTTGCAGCCTGTTTTTGGTGGCCACATATTTAATGACAACCCAAGCAGCCCTGTCCCAAAATCGGCGCATTGCAATTGTGCGCGATGCTGAAATTGAATCTCTCTTGAAAGATTATGCAACGCCAATATTCAATGTTGCAGGCCTTAAAAGTAAGGGTATTGATATCGTTTTGGTCAACGATAGTAGCTATAATGCTTTCGTGTCGGGTCGCCGTGTTTTCATGAATACAGGCGCTATTATGCAGGCTGAAACGCCCAACGAGATCATTGGCGTTTTGGCTCATGAAGCTGGGCATTTAGCCGGAAACCACCAAGAACGTTTGCGCGATCAGCTAGACCGATCCAAAACATTGGCCATTGTTGGCATGCTGCTGGGTGCAGGCGCACTCGTAGCAGGCTCCACATCGGGTTCCCAAGGTACGTCCGAAGCAGCTGCTGGTATCATTGCATCCGCACCGGGGCTCGCGTCTCGCAGCTTGCTAAGCTACAAGCGGTCAGAGGAAGTCAATGCCGATGCCGCCGCCCTTAAATATCTGAATAAAACAAAGCAATCCGCAAAAGGGATGCTGGTTACATTTGATCGGTTTTCCAGACAATTGGCCCTTGCAGGCGTGCGCCCCGATCCATATCGATTGAGCCACCCTCTCCCACGAGAACGGATTAGCTTGCTTGAAACCAATGCATCTAAAAGCCCATATTTTGGCAAAAGAGATTCAAACCAACTACAATTTCGCCATGACATGGTTCGTGCAAAAATTGCTGCATTTTCAGGTGGTGCGCCGGCCGTTGCTCGGATGTTTAAAAGTGCACCAAATTCACTGCCGGCAGCTTATGGCCAAGCAATCTCTCTTGATAATGCTGGACGTTCAAAACAAGCACTGACTTTGCTCAACAAGATCATCAAAAAAAAATCAAAGAACCCTTATTTGTATGAGCTTCGCGGCGAATTAGAACTTAAACTTCGAAAGTCAGATGCTGCCGCAAAATCTTTTGCAAGAGCTGTTAAACTTGATCGACATAATTCAGGGCTCATCAAAGCGCGCCTTGGCTTTGCGTATGTTGCAACAGGCAAGAAATCGAACGCCAAAAAGGCCGTGTCTGCGCTCAAATCTGGGCTTCAGTCCAATCCGAACAATTTTAATGCCTACCGCACATTATCAAATGCTTACGCTCTGACAGGCGACATTGGTCAAGCTGAGCTTGCCATGGCTGAAGGTCATTTTCGTGCAGGCAATTCACGCGATTCAAAAATCTTTGCAGGTCGCGCATTACAAAAGCTCCCTACGGGAAAACCAAGCTGGCAACGTGCAAAAGATATATTGACCGTGGGTCAATAGAATATTAGTCCAGAAGAAGATTATTTAATCAACATTTAGACGATGCGATACAGATCGCAAATTTTGGAGAACACATCATGAGATCGCATCTGATCAAACTTTTCGCAAGCGCAATGTTTGCCTTATCTTTGTCGTGGTCTTTGGCACCTAGCGCCTTCGCTCTTGATGATGCTCAGAAGAAAGTATTTGGTGAGTTCATTCGTGAATACCTTGTTGAAAACCCAGAGGTCTTAGCAGAAGCACAGGCGGTTCTTGAAATTCGTCAAGCCGAAGCAGAAGTGCTGCGGACCCAACAAATCATCTCCAACCTGTCAGAAGATCTGTATCAGACAGACGGTGACATTATCGTTGGCAATCCTGATGGTGATGTGACGATTGTTGAATTTTTCGATTATAATTGTGGCTTCTGCAAACGCGCTATGGAAGACATGCGAGAAATCATAGCTCAAGACAGCAATGTGAAATTCATTTTAAAAGAATTTCCAATACTTGGGCCAGAATCAACAGAAGCCTCTCGCGTCAGCTTGGCTGTGACCCGCGTTGCACCTGAAAAAAGCGCTGAATTCCATATTGCATTATTGGGTGGATCGGGTCGTGCAAATGCACAAAAAGCCATGGGCATTGTCAATGATCTTGGAATAGACCAAGCAGCCGTTGAAAAAGAAATGGCCGATGACAGCCTGTTCGATAGCCTGCGCACAAGCTACAGCCTGGCAGAATCTCTAGGTATCAACGGCACACCAGCTTATGTGCTTGCAAATGAAGCGATTTTTGGCGCTGTTGGCGTCCCACAAATTTTGTCCAAGATTGAAAATATTCGTAAATGCGGCGAGACAACCTGCTCTTAAGCCCTAAAAAGCTCAGGTTCTTCGGTGCAAAGATAAAAGTTTTAGATGCATGCAATTGCTCGGCAATTAACTAAGTCGCTACTTTATACGTGCTAGACAAACCGCGATGTGAGATAATACTTTCATCGCTCTGGCTCAATTGTGATCGAAAAATAAGCAATTCTGAACTCATAAACTATTGAGAGCGCTTTTTGCAGCTAATTAACTGCGAATAGGCTCTAAAAAAGTGCTATTTTGCTTTGATTTCATATCTGAGACAGTTATACGGACTAAGTGAGTAATAACGGGATAAGTTTTATGACCGATAAGGTTATTGTTCTTAACGGACCGAACCTAAATATGCTGGGTAAACGTGAACCTGGGATCTATGGCGACCAAACGTTGGAATCAATTGAAAAATTGTGTATCCAAACGGGTGCCGATCTAGGCTTTGACGTCCAGTGTCATCAATCCAATCACGAAGGTGAGTTGGTCTCTTGGTTGCATGAAGCCAATGACGGTGTTTTGGGTGTCGTTTTAAACGCTGGCGCCTATACGCATACCTCTATTGCCCTTCATGATGCGATGCGATCTATCACGACGCCTGTGATCGAAATTCACTTATCCAATGTACATGCTCGCGAGAGTTTTAGGCATCATTCTATGATTGCAGCAGCAGCCGCTGGTGTGATTTGTGGATTTGGTGCAAATAGCTATAAACTGGCTTTGCAAGCGCTGGCCAACAAACGTAATTCCTAGATTCCATAATTCCTAGATTATTGATAATCTGCAGATATAAAGGCAATATCAAATGACAACGAAAAAGAAGAGTATAGACCATTCACTTGTGCGCGACTTGGCAGATATTCTCAATGATACTGATTTAACAGAAATTGAGTTTGAACAAGACGACTTCCGCATTCGCGTGTCTCGCACACCTGCCCCAACGCAAGTTGTTGCAGCCGCTCCAGTGGCAGCGCCAGTTGCTGCAGCTCCCGTGGCTATGACCGCCTCAGCTGAAGCGCCAGCCGCTGCAAGCCGTGGCTTTAATGTTCCATCCCCAATGGTGGGAACAGCCTATCTATCACCATCACCGGATGAAGATGCATTCTTGAAAGTTGGTCAAACGGTTAAGGAAGGTCAAACACTTTTGATCATCGAAGCCATGAAAACCATGAACCAAATTCCGTCACCGAAATCCGGCAAAATTGTTGAAATTACAGCCGAAGACGGCCAACCAGTTGAATTTGGCGATACTTTAGTCATCATCGAATAGAACGGATTTTGAATATGTTCTCAAAAGTTCTCATAGCCAACCGTGGTGAGATTGCATTGCGTATTTTGCGCGCATGTAAAGAGCTGGGCATTCAAACGGTCGCAGTTCACTCAACTGCCGACCAAGATGCCATGCATGTGCGCCTTGCAGACGAAAGCGTTTGTATTGGACCACCAGCATCCCGCGACAGTTATCTCAACATCCACCAAATTGTGGCTGCTTGCGAAATCACTGGCGCAGAAGCTGTGCACCCAGGATATGGTTTTTTATCCGAAAATGCTAAATTTGCTGAAATCCTAGAAGCACATGGCATCGTGTTTATCGGACCAACCTCTGATCACATTAAGATCATGGGCGATAAAATTACAGCCAAAAAAACAGCACAAGAACTTGGTATTCCAATTGTTCCAGGTTCTGTTGGTGAAGTGAAAACCGTCAAAGAAGCCAAAGTTATTGCAAAAGATATTGGCTATCCGGTTATTATCAAAGCCACAGCCGGTGGCGGTGGTCGCGGCATGAAAGTTGCCAATGACGATAGCGAGCTTGCGATAGCGCTTTCAACAGCGCGTACAGAAGCTGCTGCTGCCTTTGGCAATGAAGCTGTTTACATTGAGAAATATTTGGCAAAACCACGTCATATCGAAATCCAAGTTTTGGGTGATGGTAAAGGTGGGGCGATCCATTTGGGCGAACGCGATTGTTCGCTACAACGTCGTCACCAAAAAGTATGGGAAGAAGCAAATTCTCCTGCGCTAAATGTTGAACAACGTATGAAAATTGGCGAAGTCTGTGCCGATGCCATGCGTAAGCTTTCTTATCGCGGTGCAGGTACTGTTGAATTCTTGTATGAAAATGGTGAGTTCTATTTCATTGAAATGAACACACGTTTGCAAGTTGAGCACACAATCACTGAAGCCATTACTGGTATCGATCTTGTCAATGAGCAAATTCGCATCGCATCAGGCCATCTTATTTCAACATCACAGGAAGATATTGTATTTAGTGGCCACGCAATCGAATGTCGTATCAACGCGGAAGACGCAAGGACCTTTGTGCCCTCACCAGGTACGATCACCCATTACCACCCTCCGGGCGGTTTGGGTGTTCGCGTAGATTCTGGCGTGTATCAGGGCTATAAAATCCCGCCATATTACGACAGCATGATTGGTAAATTGATTGTGCATGGACGCACAAGAAACGAATGCATGATGCGTCTTAAGCGGTCTATCGACGAATTTGTGGTCGATGGAATTAGTACGACAATCCCGCTTTTCAAGCGTCTTTTGGCCAACCAAGACATTATCAATGGTGATTATGACATTCACTGGTTGGAAAAATTCCTCGCTGAAAACGACTAGTTCAGTCATATATTTGACTTTTTTAAACGACCGGAGCCATCTTCGGTCGTTTTTTATGTTATGGGTATGAAGACCCAATAAGCCATAAGTTGAGCATAAGAGCGCAATGACCGAACCAAGTGACCGCATGATATTGACGCCTCAACTGATGTTGAAAGCCTATAGTTGCGGGTTGTTTCCCATGTCAGAATCTGCTGATGATCCAGATCTGTTTTGGGTTGATCCCGAAGAGCGCGGCATTATTCCGCTCAACGCTTTCCACATGCCAAAAAGCCTCAAGAAAACCATTAATCGCGGTATCTTTGACATCAAGATTAATTCAGATTTTCCAAAGGTCATGCGTGAATGCGCAGCACAAACAGATGACCGTCCATCCACATGGATCAATCAAACGATCTTGGAGACCTATACCAAGCTGCATGAGGTCGGACACGCCCACAGCGTTGAGGCATGGCACGATGGCGAGATGGTTGGCGGATTATACGGTGTCTCATTGGGCGCAGCATTTTTTGGCGAAAGCATGTTTTCGCGCAAAACAGATGCCTCTAAAGTCTGTTTGGCATATTTGGTCAATCACATGATCGAACGTGGATTTATTCTGCTCGATACTCAGTTCACAACAGATCACCTTAAACGGTTTGGCGCGATCGACATCCCTCGTGATGATTATGCCATTTTACTGGCCAATGCCATGGAACCGATGTCGATTGTTTTCGATAGTAAAATCGACAAGCCTCCCCTTTAGGTGAGGCCATATCGTTTGACCTTAAAAAGATTAGCCTCCATATATAAGTTCATATTTAAACAGGGTTCGTTATGTCCAATTATTGCCAAAGTTGCTCAATGCCAATCGAACAAGATCCCCTGAATGGCGGCTCTGAAAAAGATGGAACCAAAAGCCAAGAATATTGCTCAAATTGTTATCAAGATGGCGCATTTCTCCATCCCGATATGACGATTAAAGATATGCAAGCTCTGTGGGCTGCCAAACTTAAAGAGCGTGGATTGCCAAACTTTTTTGCATGGCTGTTAACCCGCACAATGCCAAAACTAAAGAGATGGCGCGAGCTTAAGAAAAACAGCAAAGCCTAAGCTTTGTTGCGCGCTGCTGGGCCACTCTCTATTGGGTCACGCTCTGTTGGGCCACGAAAAGCTGTTGGATTAACACCATAGGCCTGTTTAAACGCATGATTAAGCGCCTCAGCCGACTTATAGCAATATCTGAACGCAACCTCCTGCACACGGTCGCCACGGGCGATATCTTGGCGTGCCAAGGTCAAACGCCATTTGCGAATATAGGCTGCGGGCGTTTCGCCAACTTTAGATTTGAAAACCTCTGAAAACCGACTGACCGATAATCCTGCAATGTCTGCGAGGTTATTATTTGACCAATTTTTTCCCGGTTGATCATGGATCGCAACAATAGCGCGTGACAATCGTTTATCTGCCAAACCACCCACCAGGCTTGTGCTTGTTTCACCCTGCTCTATCTGCGAACGTAACAGACGTACAACCAAGATTTCACTCAAGCGGCTTAAGACAGATTGCGATCCGCATCTTGGAACATTAAACTCAGCCAACAAAAGATCAAGCAATGGCTTGGCATCATTTTGATCGTCAATTTCAAGCTCAACCAAATCAGGTAAAGCGGCAAAAAACGGGTTATTCACCCCGCCCCAAGAGACTTGGGCGGTAAACACCACTTCCTCTTCTTTGCACACACTATCAAGCGGCAAACCAGCTGGTGCCAAAAATACTTTGCGCATATCTTGCTGCTCTAAAGGCTCTGCAATGACAAAATTTGCATCTTCAAGCGGTGTTGTCTCCACCTGCAATTCAAATCTTTCCATCAATGCCGACAATCGATCCATTATTCAAATCCCGTATTTATTATCAGTTTAATCGCGTTTATCTGATTATAAAATCTGTTATAAGCGTATAAGTGACTTCAAACAAGGATAATATAAAATGCTAATTCCACGTCAAAAAACACCGTCTCTCACATCGCCAACACTCGATCACGGTAATTTCGACCTATCATCAGAAGTATCAGAGCGCGGCACAGTTATTTGCTTTTACCGTGGTTTACACTGCCCACTTTGCGCTAACTATTTGACAGAGCTTGAAAAAAAGACAGCAGAATTTGCAGAACGCGGCGTTAACACAATTGCCATCAGCTCAGACGGCGCCGATCGTACACGTCAAATGGCGGACAAAATTGAAGCTAAAACTTTGCGTTTCGGCTATGATTTGGATCTAGCAAAAGCACGCGAGTGGGGCCTTTATATCTCCACATCACGCGGCAAAACATCCATCGGCATCGAAGAACCTGCATTGTTCTCAGAACCTGGCCTATTCATGGTAACACCTGAACAAACATTGTATTACGGTTCTGTACAAACAATGCCATTTGTACGCCCACACTTCTCGG
Organism: uncultured Rhizobiaceae bacterium; assembly: GCA_963974325.1. Classification (GTDB taxonomy): domain Bacteria; phylum Pseudomonadota; class Alphaproteobacteria; order Rhizobiales; family Rhizobiaceae; genus Lentilitoribacter. The sequence goes on along the minus strand of CAXBCW010000038.1, from coordinate 2,926 downwards.
AACTCGTTGGCGCACTAGACTTTGCAATAGCAAACAACTACCCAGCCCGCGGCGAATACACAGACGCTGTATAGGCACTGATTGTAGATAAATATGAAACCTGAATGCAAAAATGCGTTCAGGTTTTTTTATGTGGATTTTATGAGATTTAAAAACCTCATTAGCGCCTAGACTTTGATAGATCAAAAGCAAAAAGTCCGAAGGTAAAATTGTCTAACTTAGACATATTATTGCTGAATACTCAGAAATAATAATAAAATTTAGGATTGCTGTATTCTAAAGATGGTGCGGCCGAGAAGACTCGAACTTCCACGGATTGCTCCACAGCGACCTCAACGCTGCGCGTCTACCAGTTCCGCCACGGCCGCACACTAAAAGCTTAACTCTAGAGGTATTTATGAGTCAGCCAGCCAGCATGTAGCAAAGAGTTTTGCTTGACACAAGCTAGTTTTGACGAAAAAAGCATGAGGAACAAAACAAAGGTTCATTTTAATGCTTCGCGACGAGATTGACATAGATTTCAAACCCATTGCCGCCGCGCCACCTGTGCGTTGGCGCGTGACCTCTGGGCTTACATCTTTTGAAAATGCTGCTGAATTTATGGAATCGGAGGCGATTAAAATTGCCAATGGCGAGGCTGATGAGCTGATATGGCTCCTTGAGCATCCACCGCTTTATACTGCAGGCACCAGCGCCAAGATCGAAGACCTGATTGAGCCTGACAAGTTTGCAGTTCACAAGACCGGACGTGGCGGCGAATATACCTATCATGGTCCTGGCCAACGCGTGGCCTATGTGATGCTGGACCTTAAACGGCGCAAGCAAGACGTGCGCGCATTTGTGTCGGCGCTTGAAGCATGGATTATCGGAACACTGGCAGATATGAACGTGCCTGGCGAACGGCGCGAAGATCGCGTTGGTGTTTGGGTTAAACGACCAGAAAAAGCGCCCTTGACCGATGGCTCGATGAGCGAAGATAAAATTGCAGCCATTGGCATCCGTCTTAAAAAATGGGTGAGTTTCCACGGGATATCGATCAACATCGAACCCGACCTTGAGCATTTCAGTGGAATTGTGCCCTGCGGCGTCCAACAATACGGCGTCACAAGCCTTGTCGATCTTGGGCTGCCATTGACTATGGAAGATGCAGATGTGTCCTTAAGGCTTGTTTTTGAAGATATATTTGGACCAACAGTCAAAGGCTAACTCGGCGGCTAATTTGCCTGTTAAACTTTTGCTGTTTTGATAAACATATCCAACAGATCAAGATCTTTGTGATTTTTAATCAAACCATCGCTTGCCCGCGAAATAGACCATCCGCATTTCACAATTGCCCATTTCAGCAATCGTACGCGATCCACATCAAACTCTTTGGACCAAAGCTCAACTAAATACAAAAACCGTGCTGGATCTTGGATATAGATATCGCCGCCCTTTGGATTTCGAAACGCATTTGCAATCTCATATGCGCGTTCGCCCACAATACCTTTGGCATCAAAGGCGAGAAACCCGCGCGCGCTATGCTTGATATTATCATGATGCAAATCACCATGGAGCGCCACAACATCTCGTTGTTGAGCAAAGAGCTCATCCGCTAAATGCTGACATGTCGCAAAGTTATCTTTTACATCTTGCGAAATATTATCTGCATATTTGAGATCAAACACATTCTCATACCATGTTTCAAGATGTGGTAGGTCAATCGCAAGTTCTGGTCGATCTTGATGAATTGAATTAGCAACCTTTATAAGCTCGATAGCTGCTTGTTGGTCGCCGCCGCGACGCACCATATCACCCAAGCTTTCGCCCTCAAGCCACTCCATTAATGCGCAATTGTGATTAGTTTGATATATCTCGGCAACACCCACACCGTTTTTGCTCCGCAGGAACTCAAAACCCGGAGCTTCATTCTTCATATTATCGCCAAGATAAATCTTGAACGCAGCAAAAGATTTATCTGCACGTTTAACTTTCCAAATTCTTGCAATCCCTGTTTCATCAACAAATTCAGGATCAGTGACACAAAATTCAGATAGCAACGTTTCTGTAGGTAGATTTGGTGAGGTCATTAGGTTTCATAACACAAAAAAACCCGCTGATTAAAGCAGGTTTTTTCGCTTCCCCCCAAACTGCAGACCCCAACTCAATACACATGAGGTCTGCAGTTCAAAATTAAATTATCCATGCTCGTAAAGCATCAGAATTTCATCTTCTTGGTTTTGATCAACTTTGTCTTGGCAATCAACCAATTGAGCAAGGCCAACAGCACGCAAATGCTCGTGGATGCTGAAATTGCTGATGCTCATAGTCAAACGTTTGAGTGATATATGGATCGCACGATCGGTGTCCTTAACATCATTGCTACCGCGCCTATTGGCACCTGTTGCATATATGTCTCGGCAAACTTGGTCCAACGCCAATGCACACAAAGAACTTGGTGCTTTTTTGGCTTTTTCCAACAAAATCACAAGTACTTCAAACTCATTGCGCGTTGAGGTTAGGCCATTACGTGTCACAACACGTTTGAGCCATGCAACTTGCTCTTCAGATACCTGACCCAAGGGTGAAGATCCAAATAATGTATGGTTTGAAATAGATGATATGAAAAATTCGTCCCATTGAGGACATTTGTCATCACAAGCTGTCTCTAATGCGAGCAGTATTGCGATGTCTTGTGAGGTTTTTACCCCATGTGGAAATACCGTTTGACGCAATTCGATCACGTCTATCGGTGATATTTTTTGTTTAGCAACCAGCTTGCATGCTGGACCCGCCATAAGCAGTTCGGCCATTTTTTGTCCCTCATCTCTTCATGAAATGTACGCATAAGCTAACTCAAAATTGTTTCTATTCATCAAACAAAAGTGGTTAACTATACTCGTACGCCTGAATTGACCTGATTTTTCTGTTTTCAGATGAGTTTGTA
>CAXBCW010000037.1:0-27164 GCA_963974325.1 uncultured Rhizobiaceae bacterium | reverse complement strand
AAGTGACTCGGATAAACAACTGAAATTAGGTCAATTCAGGCGTGGGAGTATATATGAAATATATGGTTTTTATTTGAAAGCTGTGCGCCGCATTTGCTATAGATTTGCAGGAAACCAAGTAATTGGTTCTGTATTGGTATCTAATTTACAAAGGCATTGTGAAGCGATTCATACGGAAATCTTGCGTTGGATCTGTAATTTTATTTCCGATTGATCAATATCGGGATCATAAACGATAAAAACAGCAATCTTGCTGCGTGAGCTGCGGCAACAAATCCGGGGTTTGCGCCAATGGTAGCGCCCATGATTGCCATTGTTTCAAGGCCACCCGGCGCGAAAGCCACAAAGACATGAGATACTGGCATATGTACGATGTGAGCTGCCGCATATGCTGCCAAAAGTGTTACGCCAACGGCAAGTGCTGTGCCGGCAAGTCCAGCGAAGGCGGATTCGCGCAATTGGGCGATGCTGATACCCGCAAAGCGGCTGCCAATTAATGTGCCAATGGCGGCTAAAGCAGGGAAGGCAATCCAATGACTTAATGCGCCATGGGTGAGGCCGGTTAAGCTGGCAATGGCACCGACTAACATGCCTGCCATCAGCGTTGGCGCGGGAAGTTTTACAAATTTACAAATCGGGATAACGACAATCGCACAAACGACCGCAAGCACTGTTTGTAACATGCTCATCTCAGCCCCTTGCGATGTTTCAATCCCAACGCCTGTTTCGATACCGCTCAATTGGAAGGCAATAGGAACCAGCAAGGTCAATGACAGCAATCTGATGGATTGCACCACGGCCATTTTATCAGTTGCCAAATTATGCTCTTCGCCTAAGGCAACGACAAAGCTCAGATGGCCCGGTGTGGCCGCCAATAACGCTGTGCGTGCGTCCGTCTTCATGATGCGCATCAAGAGTTTTTGACCAATAAGTATCATGGTCAGAATTGAGATGGCTAGAATAGCAAAAGCAAGGGGCCATCGAGCAAAAGCAACAACGGATTCTGGCGATATCGTGGTTCCAATGGCAATACCCGCCAGTAAAAAAACAGCATTACGAACATGTACAGGAAAGTGAACATTCATTCCTGCAAGGCTTGCAGCTGCTGCAATGATTGCAGGGCCTGTCAAAAGTGGCACTGGCATGCCAAGGAAAATAGCAATAAATGCGCCGCTCACCGTTATCAGTGTAAGCAGTGTAAATGGTATGATGATGTGACGCGAATTACCCAGTATCAATTCACTTAGACCTCCAAGATTTAAGAACCTTGCACACAATACGGAATGATACAATCAATGGAGATTATCAAATTAAATTTGATAATTATAGTGTGGAGTTGAATTTCAACATTGCATCAAGCATATGCTTATTCATAACCGATGGGTTTTGGAGTTGAACACGAATTCCGAACGATGAGGTCCCCATGTAGGAGTGCGCTTTCGATTGGAATGCTTCTATCTGGAAGGTTGTCCAAAAGATGGTTCATGGCCATTTCACCAATCTGCTTGCGCGGCTGTCTGATGGTGGTCAGGCCGGGCGTAACATTGCTCGCAAAGGGGATGTCATCAAAACCAATCACAGAGAAATCGCTGGGTATATTAAAGCCCCGTGATTGGAGTGCGCTGATTGCGCCGATGGCTGTGTCATCATTGTAGCAAAAAAAGGCAGTTGGTAATTTATCCTTGATAAACAAACGCTCAATCGCAGCCCGCCCGCCTTCACCCGAACCGTTGCCTACCACTTTCCAAAAATAGCTTTCATCAAAAGCATTGGCCATGGCAGCGCAATAGCCTTGATGGCGAAGTTCAGAAACGGCATCCCCCAGTGGTCCAGATATATATGCAACTTTTGTGTGACCGAGCGATAAAAGGTATTCAACAGCCAATTTAGACGCGTTTACATCGTCAACGCCAACATAGCTGACGTCAGAATGACTGACGGGGTATGAGGCAGATACCAAAGGTGGAAGTGCGTTAGATAATCCTGAAATAGGCAAATTCCCGGTGAGCAAAACCAATCCATCTGTCATGCCAGATGCCAGAAATCTCACATAGTTTTCTTCCAGTTTTGCCTTCCCTTCGGTCGATCCGATGAGAAGACCATACCCTCGTTGGTTGGCAACTTTTTCAAGACCGGTCAATATGCCAGGAAAGTTTGGATCAGATATAGAATTGGCCAAAACCATAACCATTTTTGATCGCTGCATGCGCAAGTTTTGAGCCATGGCGTTGGCTCTATATCCGGTTCGCGCGACAGCGGCTGTTATCTTCTTGCGTGTACTTTCAGAAACTTTTTCAGGTAAATGAAGTGCACGACTTACCGTCGCTATGGAAACACCTGCAAGTTTTGCAACATCTTCGATGGTCGCGGGTTTCTTGACTATCTTTTCCAAAGCACATCCATATTACCCGCCATGTTATCCGCACACCCATTTAATTGTTTCAAACAACTACCACTAACTTCCAGTGTAAGAAAGCATTGACCACGCAGTTTGATAATTGCTGCACAAGTCATTCGATAATTTTCCCTCTCCAAAAGCATATTGAGTTGCATTAATGAAGAGCAATATAGCCATAAAAAGGTTTACATAGCTAATAAAAACGTTTACATAGCTAATAAAAACGTTTACATCATGTTTTCATCAACTATTCATTCTTTGGGAGGGGGGTAAATGTTGGAATTTTCTCGTGCGCCGAATTGCGTCTTGGCCGCCGATAATATCAGCAAATCATTTGGAGCGGTTCCCGTTCTCTTCAGTGTTAATTTCGATATTAATGCCGGAGAAGTTCATGCGCTTATTGGCGAAAATGGTGCTGGCAAATCAACATTGATCAAAATCCTAGCTGGCTTTCATCAGCCAACGTCTGGGCAAGTCTATTTAGATGGCGCTGAGACCACGCTACCACCCAATGGCAAAGCTGAAGACCTTGGAATTGTTCTCATTCATCAGGAGCTAAATTTAGCTGAACAGATGACAGTGGAAGAGAATATTTTCCTTGGTCGTGAACTGACCCATCATGGCTTTTTGGATCGTGTTTCGATGCGGAAACAGGTTAAAAAACAACTCGAAGAAATCGGTTTAGATATCCTTCCAACCGCACGCGTTTCAGACCTATCAATTGCGCAAAAACAGATGGTTGAGATTACCAAAGCGATCAACCGCAATGCTCGTGTTTTGATTATGGATGAGCCGACAGCGGTTCTGACAGAATCCGAAACAGAGTTACTGTTCAACCAAGTGCGACGGTTAAAAGAACAAGGTGTTGCATTCGTGTTTGTCTCGCACAAACTGGTTGAAGTTAAAGAGATCGCAGACCGGATCACCATTTTGCGCGACGGACAATGGATCGGGACAAAACCAGCCTCTGACTTGTCTCTGGATGATATGGCTCAAATGATGGTTGGGCGCGAATTGTCCGATCTTTACCCGCCGGTCAATGAGGTCAATATCGATGCAAATATCGTTCTTAAAACAACCAAACTCACAACACCTGTCCTTCACGATGTAAGCTTTGATCTTAAAAAGGGTGAAATTCTTGGTTTTTCGGGTCTTGTGGGGTCAGGTCGAACTAATTTATTTGAGGCAATTTGTGGATTGGAACCGATCATCTCAGGTCAGATCCATTTCCATGGCAAGGAAGTTCGGTTCAACAATGTTAGCCAAGCTCGGGATGCTGGCATTTCCTATCTTACCAAAGATCGCAAAGATAAGGGGTTGTTATTAAACCAAAAGATGGCTCCCAATATGAGTCTATTTGCGATGCCAAAATTTGAAAAAAACTTCATGATCGACAAGGCAGCCGAACAAAAGGCCTTGGCGCGTGGCATTCGGCGGTTTGATATTCGAACCCGCAATCCTGAGATTGAAGTGGGTGATCTATCGGGTGGCAATCAGCAGAAGCTATTGCTCGCAAAGATGATGGAAATTGATCCCAAGGTTATCATCGTGGATGAGCCAACCCGTGGCATTGATGTCGGCACCAAACAACAGATTTATCATTTCATTGCAGCCCTTGCAGCCGAAGGGGTTTCGGTCGTCGTTATCTCATCTGAAATGCCCGAAATTATCGGCATTTGCCACCGCGTGTTTGTCATGCGGGAAGGTCGAATTATGGGCGAGCTATCTGGCGATGAAATCAACGAGAATGAAATAATGCGTTATGCAGCTGGTCTTAAGGAGGCAAGTTAGTGTCTGAAACGAAAACACTCGAATCCGATCAAAAGAAGCGGTTGAAACTTGATCTTAAAGCATTTGGTCCCGCTCTTGCACTCTTGGTGCTTTGCATTATCGGCTATTCGCTTAATCCTGCCTTTTTGGGCGAGGGGAATATCACCAATCTGCTGACACGATCTGCCTTTATTGGGATTATTGCTGTCGGTGCCACATTTGTGATCACAGCTGGCGGTATTGATCTGTCGGTGGGGTCCATGGCTGCTGTGATTTCCGGCATTATGATTATTATCATGAACAATCTCATAGACACGTTTGGTGCCAGTTTAAGTACGGTACTCATCGGCTGTGTGTTCAGCATCATATTGGGCTTGGGAGCAGGTTGGATCAACGGAATGTTGACAACAAGAGGTAAGATCGAAGCCTTTATTGTTACGCTCGGCACGATGGGGATTTATCGCTCGCTTGTGACCTATTTTGCCGATGGTGGAACGCTATCGCTAAGCTTTGAGCTAAGAGACATTTATCGTCCTGTCTATTACGAAAGTTTTGCAGGTCTTCCGATCCCCGTTTGGGTCTTCATGGGCGTGTCTATAGCAGGCTGGGTGCTTTTAAACAGAACAGCATTTGGGCGCTATTGCACGGCAATCGGATCAAGTGAAAGTGTTGCAAAATATTCTGCTGTCAATGTCGATAAAATCAAAACTCTAACTTACGTGATTCAAGGCTTTTGTGTTGCGCTTGCCACAATCATCTACGTGCCAAGACTGGGATCTGCATCAGCTTCTACCGGTGTACTTTGGGAGCTGGAAGCAATTGCTGCAGTAATTATCGGTGGCACGGTTCTGAAAGGTGGATATGGGCGTATTGGAGGCACAATATTTGGTGCGCTTATTTTAACAACCATCGGTAATATTTTAAACTTTACGGACCTGATTTCCAATTATCTCAACGGCACAATGCAAGGGCTTATTATTATCATAGCTGTTTGGTTGCAACGCGCTGACTGGAGTAAAAAGAAGAAGTAAAGTTTTGTAATTATTCTGCGCAGGTCATTCTGTTGCAGCAATAAAGGTGCGTATGACGTACCAAATTTAACAGATCTGGAGGATCAATTATGTTTAATAAATCGATACTTGCATTAGCTCTGGGTACTGCTTTGGCAGTGACCGGCATAGCAAAGGCTGACGATAAAATTAAAATTGGCGTCTCATACCCTACGCCGACCCATGCATGGGCAGCTGGTATGAACTGGCATGCAGAACAAGCTGAAAAACGTCTGGAAGCACTCTATCCAGATATCGATCTTATTCTGGTCAATTCACCAGACCCAGCGTCCCAAGCCAGTGCTTTGGAAGACATGGTGTCTGTCAACAAAATTGATGCTTTGGTTGTCTTACCATTTGAATCAGATCCGCTAACTGATCCTGTTTTGAATGTTAAAAAATCAGGCGCATTTATCACAGTTGTTGATCGTGGTTTGAGCCAAGAAGGCATCGAAGACATTTATGTTGCTGGTAACAATCCAGAGCTTGGACGCGTATCTGCTGAATATATGTCAGGTCGTTTGAAATCTGGCGACAACATCGTCATTCTTCGCGGTATTCCAACAACCATCGATAATGAGCGTTTTGATGCATTCATGGCCGGTATTGAAGGTACGGGCATTAATGTTCTTGATCACAAACATGCAAACTGGAACCGTGATGATGGTTTTGAAGTGATGCAAGATTTCTTGAGCCGCTTCCCAGATATTGATGCTGTTTGGGCGCAAGATGATGACATTGCTATTGGTGTTGTTGCCGCTCTTAAACAAGCTGGCCGTGATGGCGATGGAATGTTTGTTGTTGGCGGTGCTGGCATGAAAGAAACCATCAAATCAATCATGGAAGGCAATGAATTGCAGCCGATTGATGTGCTGTATCCACCGGCGATGCTTGCTACGGCGATGGATGTAACTGTTGCTGCATTTAAATCAAACGGACCTGTTGCTGGTCGTTACATCTTGGGTGCGACTTTGATCGACCAAAGTAATGCTGCTCAGTTCTATTTCCCTGATTCACCATTTTGATCAGTAATCTTTGACATTCACGAGGGCAGAAAAGCTGCCCTCGTTTTAAACATTTGGGAGTGATATTATGAAGACGATTAAAGGCCCGGCTCTTTTCCTTGCTCAATTTGCCAGTGATGAAGCGCCATTTAATTCTTGGGATTCGATCACCAAATGGGCCGCTGATTGCGGCTATAAAGGGGTGCAAGTTCCAAGTTGGGATGCACGCTTATTCGATTTGAAAAAAGCTGCTAATTCTCGCGATTATTGCGATGAGTTTAAAGGCCAAGCTGCTGAAAACGGCGTTGCTGTCACCGAATTATCAACCCATTTGCAGGGCCAGCTTGTCGCTGTGCACCCAGCTTATGATACAGGTTTTGACGGATTTGCCGCGCCCCATGTTCATGGCAACCCAAAACAACGTCAGGAATGGGCTGTTGATCAGGTCATGATGGCGCTCACTGCATCGAAAAATTTAGGCATTGAACAGCACGTATCTTTCTCAGGTGCGCTGGCATGGCCTTATATCTATCCATGGCCACAAAGACCGGAAGGTTTGGTGGAAGCTGCCTTTGACGAGCTAGCAAAACGATGGCGCCCAATCCTTGATCATGCTGAGGAATGCGGCGTTGATATTTGTTATGAAATTCACCCGGGCGAAGATTTGCACGATGGCGTAACATTTGAAATGTTCTTAGAGCGTGTTGATAATCACAAGCGCTGCAATATGCTGTATGATCCGTCACATTACGTTCTGCAATATTTGGACTATTTGGACAATATTGATATCTACAAAGATCGTATCAAAATGTTCCACGTTAAAGACGCCGAGTTTAATCCGACAGGTCGCCAAGGTGTCTATGGCGGTTATCAAAAATGGGTTGATCGCGCCGGTAGGTTCCGCAGTTTGGGCGATGGACAAGTCGATTTTGGCGCAGTGTTTTCTAAAATGGCAGCCAACGACTTTTCTGGCTGGGCCGTTGTTGAATGGGAATGCTGCATAAAACATCCCGAAGATGGTGCGCGCGAAGGTGCCCAATTTGTGAAAGATCACATTATCCGCGTCACTGAACGTGCCTTTGATGATTTTGCTGATGCAGGAACCGATGATGCGGTAAACCGAGCCATGTTAGGTTTGGAGAGATAAATGACCAATCAAGATCAAACAGAAACACAAACTGGCCCTATTCGATTAGGCATGGTGGGTGGCGGCAATGATGCATTAATTGGCGGTGTGCACAGAATTGCAGCGCGTATCGATGGTAAGTATCAATTGGTGGCTGGCGCACTATCGTCAACTGCGCAAAAATCCCAAGCATCTGGTAAAGTTTTGGGTCTTGCACCAGACCGGATCTATGATGATTTTCGCCAGATGGCGATTGAGGAAGCGGCTCGAGACGATGGCATTGAAGTTGTTGCAATCGTAACGCCCAACCATGTGCATTATCAAGCAGCCAAAGAGTTCTTAGAGCGCGGAATTCATGTGATCTGCGATAAACCTCTGACGTCGACTTTGTCAGATGCTGAGAAATTGCTAAAAGCTGCCGCAACATCAGATGCACTCTTTATCCTCACTCATAATTATACTGGCTACCCGATGATACGTCAGGCACGCCAGATGATTGAGGAAAAATCGTTAGGCAAAATTCGTGTTGTTCAAGTTGAATATGCGCAAGATTGGCTATCTATCGAACAAGATTTCAAACAAGCGGAATGGCGAACAGATCCAGCACGGTCTGGGGTCGGTGGCTCCACTGGTGATATAGGCACCCATGCCTATAACCTTGCAAACTTTGTCACGGGGCTTGAGCTTGAAAGCCTATCTGCCGATCTACATGCCTTTGTGGATGGTCGCCAAGTTGATGATAATGCCCATGTGATGTTGCGCTACCAAGGCGGCGCACGCGGCATGCTTTGGTGTAGCCAAGTCGCGCCAGGTAATGAAAATTCGTTACGGATAAGAGTTTACGGCGAAAAAGGTGGCCTTGAATGGGCGCAAGAAGACCCTAACTATCTTTGGTACACACCCTTTGATGAGCCAAAACGGTTGATCACACGCAATGGGGCAGGGGCTGGAAGTGCAGCCGCACGCGTGAGCCGGATACCTGCGGGTCATCCCGAAGGTTATCTTGAAGGCTTTGCCAATATCTATTCAGAAGCAGCTGAAGCCATTATTGCAAAACGAACAGGGAAAACTTGTTCCCAAGACGTAACCTATCCCGACATCCATGATGGCCTTAAAGGTGTTCGCTTTATCGATGCATGCGTTCGATCTTCAAAATCTAATTCAAGTTGGATCGATATGGAAAGCTAGGTTAGGTCCGAAACTGACAAACCCCATTAAAGAACAAGTTTCGGCGTATTCTCGCACTATGAAGATAGTACGTTTAAGACGAAAAAATGCGCCGAAGTTAAAATTCCAGTTTCAATTTCGTTTCTGATCATTTAACCGGTAGGCGGCACGTTTTGGACCAATAACTTTCGACAGCAGTGACCACATCAAAATATGTTTCAGCATCACTGGGTTTGACGATATAGCAATTGGCATGCAACGCATAAGCGTCGTTGATATCATTATCTGCAGTCGAGCTGGATAGCACAATTGTTGGAATAAGTTTTAGATCCTCAGAGTTTGCAAGCTCGGCTAGAACCTCCCGCCCATCGGTATTGGGGAGGTTCATGTCCAATAAAATAATATCTGGCCGCTCTGCGTTTTCATGCGCGCCGCGTTTGTAAAGATAATCCAAGGCTTCATTACCATCACAGGTGACAATCAAATTACTTTGGAGCTTCGCACGCTTAAAAGCTATTTTTGTTAATTCCACATCACCTGGATTATCTTCAACTAATAAAATATCGATTTTACTCATATTTGCTCGTCTACTCTTGGAAGTTGGAAAAATATTTTACTTCCCTTATCAAGCTCGGACTCCATCCAAATCAAGCCGCCATATCGCTCGACAATCTTTTTGCAGATAGACAATCCTATGCCTGTTCCAGGATATGCTTGATGTCGGTGAAGGCGCCTGAAGACATCAAAGATTTTTTCCTGATGGCGCGGCTCAATACCAATGCCATTATCGGAAATACAAAATTGCCAAAATTCGCCTTGCTTTTCCCACGTAATCCCAACTTCAGGTTTTTGATCTTTGGGTTGGTATTTAATCCCGTTGCTGATCAGGTTCTGAAAGAGTTGATAGGCTTGGGTTTTGTTTGCTTTCACAGGTGGCATTGCTACATCATATATCAGGTTTGCATTGTCGGGTAAGTCCAGCTTGATATCATTGATAACGTCAATCAGATCCACCGTTTCCATGGCGGTATCATCTTTGGAAACTTTTGAATACGCCAATACGTCATTGACCAGCTGCTGTCCTCGCTTGGCGCTGTTGGTGATAAATCCCATATATTGTTTGGTTTTATCATCAACATCCAGAGTGTCGTTCAGGTGCAGTTCCAGAATTTCTGTGAAGCTTTTAACCATGCGCAATGGTTCATGCAGATCGTGGGAACAGACATGCGCAAATCTTTCCAATTCTTCATTTGAATCCGTTAGCTTTTCAATAAGGGTTTCTCGCTGAGTAACATCCTGACTGATAACAAGAATAAATGAATTGCCACCAGCGTCTTCAAATCTACTTTTTTGCGTGTCTTGAGTTTCTTTAAGGCCACTTGGATGTGTGATGGTTTTGACCGTACGAGAATATCCCTTCTCGAAAGCCTCAATATCCGTTTCCGTACATGTTTTTTCATCTTCATCGCCATAATTCTCAAGCCCAGTTGTACCGATAATCGAACTTCGAGTATCTAAAGGGTAATTTAAAAGGAATTGCTTATTGGCTTGCACAATGCGTAATTTATCATTTTTCACAAAAATAATATTTGGATTATTATCCATCATCAATTGTTGAAAGTTCAACGCATCTTGTAATTTGATCTGAAGGTCCACAACGCGGTCGATACCTTGCGCCAATATTCCAACTTCGTCTGATCTGTTTTTATAAGGCACGGTTTGATTGTTGATGCCATTTGCTACATTATCAGCAGAATTTGCAAGTTCTCGGAGTGGTTTGAGCGCTGAGCTCATCCTGATGATTCCAAATGCAGCGACGAGTAACAGAATTAAAATCGTTGTGATAATCATCGTTGACCGCAGCTCATTTCTAGCTGCTGTCAATTCCTCAACCCAACCAACATCGACCGCAAGAATACCTGCGATTGTTCCGTTTGAGAGTTGTATAGGGGTAAGATACGCAAATCGCATCCGTTCCATAACCGGCACTTCCCCCACATGAGGGCGGTTATTGATAAGATTTTTGTATGCAGGATGGCCTGCTTGAATAGACATTGGAGGGGGCATAGTCCCGTCAGGTCTTCGAAACGTTGTCGAGAATCGATCAAACGCTTTTGTTTCCTGGTTAAACTTGAATAAGTTTGCAGCTCCCTGATTGATAACACCAATTTTATGGAGAATGTCGTCATATTCTTGTCTAAAGACGAGTGACGTTTCCTTGGTCTTGTTTTTCAATCTAACAGCAACAGGTTGGCCGGATTGCCCATAAACTGCTTCATATTCAGATGATAGCTCTAGGGTAAATATCGAGACAGCAGCGCGTGCAGCTCTATCTACCCTTATGTCCGCATTGTTTGCTGTGACTTCATAGAGTTTTACGTAGCCGATAATGGATGTGATTATAATAGATATGGATACTATTATAAAAAATTGGGATGTAATTTTCACCGTTAACCCCTTCAGGCTAAGCATCATTCTACCAACTTTGTTTAGGCTTACGGTAGAGTATATCGATGCATCAACTTAGGTGAAAATCAAGCGTTACCATTCATAGTCATTACGAATGCATAATGGTTTCAATTAGATCTTTATCTTTTAACAAAAATGAACGCGCGTGAAATTCATCTGGTAAATAAAAATGATTGTAGCTCATTTTATAATACTGGATAAAATTACAACGCGCGCCGGATAAGATGCAGCTCAGTTTTACTGTGTCTGTCGTCTAAAATTCATCCCATTCCATTTTGTCATTGGCGATTGCGACCGATGACGTCGTTTTCATCACCCTTGCTGTATGGACTGAGCTTTTAGGTGGTGTTGGTTTGATATGTGTTTTGTTACCATCTGAAATTCGGAAGGTTTGTACCATGTGTGAAAGCTGGTTGATCTCTTCTACCAAACGTGCGGTTGCCGCTGTTGTTTCCTCCGCCATAGCCGCGTTTTGTTGGATACGTTTATCCATCTCATTGACGCTGCTACTCACAGTCTCAATACTGGAAAGCTGATCATTGGCACCTGTCGCAACGTTCACAATACGTGTTTCAATATTTGAAACTTGACCAGATATTTTGGTCAGCACTTCACCGGTTTCTTTAACAAGCTTCACGCCTTCACCAACTTCAATATTGGAGGTGTTGATCAATGTTTTGATTTCTTTGGCAGCATTTGCAGAGCGTCCGGCAAGTTCACGAACTTCCTGTGCCACAACGGCAAAGCCTTTTCCTGCTTCACCAGCGCGAGCCGCTTCCACCCCTGCATTGAGAGCAAGTAGGTTCGTTTGGAATGCGATCTCGTCAATAACATTGATAATGCCAGCAATATCACTTGAAGCATTTTCAATGCGGCTCATGGCTGACATTGCGTTTGATACAACAATTGAGGATTGATCGGTGTCTGTTTTAGCCGATTTTGCAAGTCCTGCAGCTTCTTGTGCGTGTTGCGCTGCCTCTCGAACATTTGTAGTGAGTTCTTGCAAAGTCGCAGCTGCTTCTTCAAGGGCTGCCGCTTGGCTTTCTGTTCGCGTTGATAAATCATTGGTAGCGCTGGAGATATCATTGGAATCATTACGGATCAAATTGGCCGTATTGCTAATACCAGAAAGGGCATCATGTAACTTACCAACGGAGATGTTGAAGTTTTGACGTACTGGCTCCATGTCTTCCATAAATGGATTATCAAGTGTCGTGATAAGGTCTCCCGCAGCTAGAATTTCTAGACCTTTGGCCAGTTGAGCAACCGTGTCTTGAACTTGTTCTGATTGACGTTGAGCACTTGCTTCATGTGATGCGCGTTCTTGCTCGTTTTGTTCGCGATTAGTGCGGGATTCTTGTTCAAGCAGAAGCTTTTCAATCGCAGCTTGGCGGAACTTTTCAACCGAGCGAACAATATCACCAACTTCATCATTTCGAGATGCACCATGAAGTTCAAATTCTGTATTTCCATCGGTAAGCTGATGCATGTTCTCAATCACAGCACTAATCGGTAGTGTAAGAGTGCGTGCAAACCAGAATGCGAAAATCAAAGCCGCAGCCAATACCATAAGAGCAACGCTCAAGATCCACATTGTCATAGTTTTCGCACCACTTAAGGCTTCTTGACGATCAATAATCGCCGCAACATGCCAAGTGGCACCGTCATAATGCACATCGGCAACAGAAACCAAGGATTCCATATCGCGATAGTCAGTGATTGTGCCGTTCACAACTTCACGGTCTTGAATGATAGCTATGTTTGAAAGGTCAATTTTCGTGGCAAGCGGATCTGTTTCATCTGTTTTAAGAGATTCAGATACAAAAGTCCCGTCCGACTTGGTTAAAACCGCCTCACCCGTTTTGCCAAGACCAGTTGAATTATTTAAAATTTCTGCAATTTTCTGCTCTGATAATTGCGCTATGATCGTACCATAAAAGAACTCATCGGCATCAATAACCGGAATTCCGACAAATGCGACTGCCTTGCCATCAAGAAGTTCGTAGGATGCAAAGTCAGATAAAAGAATATCTTTATTGACGGTTGCGCCGCTTGTTTCTTTTATCTCGCTGAGTTCTGCGTCAGTGCTTTCTGCAATCTCTGCAGATTTTGCCAATTGTCGATGTAGTTTGCCAAGGCTTGTTTGGGCAAAGGGGCCATCATCTAAGTTGGTTGCAAGCTCGTCATTTGCATTGGCTGAATACACAACCAAGCCATTTTTATTAACAAGATACAGATCACCAAGGCTGTTATCGACTGCAAACTGTTTTAAGATTGGGCCGTATTTGGTAAATTGAGTAGCAAACCCGGTCGTGCCAGTGTCTTTATAAAATTTATAAAGCTCTTTTTTCTCACGCTTAATATTAATGAGATCCTGCAGCGCTTTGGTCTTATCTTCAGCTTTAATCTGATCAATACCGTTTTTAAACATATTGAGTGCAATTTGCGTCACTTTGTTTTTCGCAAAGGAGCCAAGATTGTCATCCACACCTTCCAAAAATGTTTCCAACTGATTTCGTCGTCCATCAGCAATAGCAGAGAGCTTTTGTTGATAAGCGTTTTCCAAACTGCTGGATGCCATCTGGATTCCAGTATAAGATGTGGCTCCGATAGCAATGACGGTTGTCAATGACATGGCAAGTAAAAGCTGGTGAGAAAGGCGCATGAATTTTTTCCAAGTTTAATCTCATAACATGGCATACTTCGCATCTATCAATCGAGCGATGGTAACAATAAAATCGTATAAGCCTATAGATTGTATTCACTATATTATGAACTTCTTTACGATAGTTTAATTTAGTTTGCGATACTTGTACTTTAGTAGGCAAGAACTTACGAAAAATCGAATATCTTAAATAAAACAAGCATTAATACAAATATTTCGTATTTGAATGAGAGAAAAGTATTATGCTCTAATAATGGATTTTATCAACCTACACTTACATTTCAAAAGCAAACCATGCCATTTATAAGACAAAATTAAATCGAAGAATATGTGGAGTAATAAAGTTGGATAAAATCACGTGGGACGTGCTGGAACAGGCGATCAAAGGTCTCATCAATGAGATAAATCCAAATGTTCGCTATATCCCAAAATATGGCGGAGAAGTCCTTGGACTTGATCCCAAAAGCGATACAAAATTTGTGGGTGGAATTTTTGCCTATAAAGAGCATGTGTCATTGGAGTTTTCAAATGGAGCGGGTTTTAATGATCCTGATGGGCTTTTGGAAGGTAAAGGAAAGCACCGCCGTCATTTGAAGTATGTAAGTCTTGACGATATCGAACTAAAACAAACCAAGTTTTTTCTTACGCAAGCATTAAAACCTTGATCGGCTAAAGTTTGGGTCGTTTCTAGCAAGCAAGATCGCTAAAAAAGACATTATGGCCTGTTTTTTGGATATACCTTCATTTCTGCGGTGTTATAAAGACACGAATGAATTCTAGAGAAAGTAAGTTTGTCCAATGCCTTCTGATCAGACGTTAATCATCTCAATTTTTGTAGTGCTGTTTGGTTTGCTTGTGTGGGGCCGAATTCGCTATGACCTTGTCGCATTCGGAGCGCTGGTTCTTGCCGCCGTTTTGGGACTTATTCCCTCAGATAAGGTGTTTTCTGGATTTGGACATTCCGCTGTTGCCATCATTGCGCTTGTGCTGATTGTCTCGCGTGGGCTGGTGGGGTCTGGCGCTATTGAAAAACTAGCCCAACGTTTGTTGGATTCTGAACGTCCATTACCGTTGCATATTGCCGTCATGGCAATTGTTGGCGCGGGTCTGTCCGCCGTTATCAATAATGTTGCAGCTCTTGCGCTTTTAATGCCGCTTGATATCGATACGGCGTCAAAAGCAAAGCGCGCTGTTAGTCTGTCATTAATGCCATTGTCATTTGCAACCATCTTGGGCGGAATGATCACGCTTATTGGTACACCGCCCAATATTGTGATTGCAGCTTACAGGCAAGATGTTTTGGGCGAACCATTTGGCATGTTTGACTTTGCGCCTGTTGGGCTAACGGTTGCCGTAGTTGGTATCATATTTGTCTCGCTTATCGGTTGGCGATTGCTGCCAAAACGCGAAGGCGCATTAGAACAAGAACCAGAATTTGCCAAAGGCCGCTATATTGCAGAGCTTCGCGTTGGTGATAAATCGCTAAAAGAAAAGACCACCGTTTCGGACCTATACCCATTGGCAGACAAGCATGATCTCCACATATTAGGTCTTGTCAGGCGTGGAAAACGATTGCCGGGATTGGCCGCAAGGCAAGATATTCGTGCTGGCGATTTTGTCGTGGTTGAAGGTGAGCCAAAATCAATCGAAGCCTTTATGGGGCAGGGTGCACTTGAATTTTCCGGCAATGAAAAACACTCTGGCAGCGTTACATCGGGTGGTTTAAAGCTGACCGAAGCAATTGTCCCAGAAGGCGCACGCATTGCCGGGCGCACTGCGCGTGGTTTAAAACTCCTATATACCCATTCGGTCACTTTGTTGGGCGTTTCGCGAAATGGGCAACGGTTCACAGATCGGGTGCGGCTTTTAACAATAAAGCCCGGCGATGTGTTGCTCCTTTTGGGTGCGCCAGAACGAAATGCAGAAGCTGTATCTAAAATGGGTGTCCTACCGCTTGAAGGTCGCGAAACACAAGTTGTGCAGAGATCAAAAGCAAGCCTATCCGTTGGGATCTTTTTAGCGGCGATTGCAGCGGCCGTCATTGGCTGGGTGTCATTACCTGTGGCGCTTGCTGCTGCCGTCATCGCATTAATCGCTGTGGGTCTTGTGTCCGGTAGTGAAGTTTATGAATCCATCGAGTGGAAAGTCATTGTGCTTCTTGCAAGTCTTATTCCATTGGCAGAAGCATTTGAAAATTCAGGCGGTGCAGAGCTTATCGCATCGCAAATCCTATCGGTAACACAAGGATTTCCTGCATGGGTGTCATTGCTTGCGCTGATGATTGTCACAATGACATTGTCAGATTTTTTAAACAATGTCGCGACAACATTAATCGCAGCACCGATCGCCATTGGCATGGCAGCAGCAACAAGTACCAATCCTGATGCATGGCTCATGACAGTTGCCGTTGCAGCCTCCTGCGCATTCCTTACGCCCATTGGACATAAGAACAACACGATCATTTTAGGCCCTGGCGGTTATCATTTTGGCGATTATTGGCGCATGGGCTTGTTGCTTGAGGTCTTGGTCATCGCAGTCGCATTCCCAATGATCTTGATTGTATGGCCTTTATAATGAAGACCTAAACTTGCTAGTCACTTGCCTCAAGCCGATAAAACTAATCAGCCGGTGCAAGCTTTTTATTGGCCAACATCTGTAGGCCAAAGACTGCAAAAATATGCAGAACCCAAACCGGATCAGCTCGATTAAGAACATATGTTTCCATAAGCGAAATGAGGATGAGAAATACGATGATCATCATAAACATATCTGCAAGCTTGCGGTTCGCTGGTATTTTGTAAGCTTTGACGTAGTTGAAAATCGGCAAAACATACAGCACCAAAAATATAATCGTGCCACCAAGTATACCAAAATACAACAGCACATCGACATAGTTACTGTGGCCATTGATGATTTTACGAAAATCCCATTCAGCGTAACTTGGCAATGGACCGTTGATAACAACGTCTGTATTCCAAAAACTATTGAGACCAATGCCCAAAAGCGGCTTTTCCAAAAACGTATATAGCCCATGGGTCCAAAGTGAAACTCTGCCAGTAAATGTCGGATCGGCTAAAAGTGATGCTGTTAGGTTTTCAAGTTGCTCACTAAAGATCGTTCCCAATGTGAGCGCTAGCATGAGTGAAACAGCTCCTAAACTTGCCAAAACTGCCAAGCGAGGGCTACCAAATATCCGAGAGATAAAAATAATCATAATCGCAATTGGCAAAAACCCAGCAGTAGTTTTTGATCCCGTTTTAAGCATGAATATAAACGCAGCCAACGTGATGAGTGGCCCCAAAACAGAGCTACCTGTTCGCCAAACATAAATACCCATGATCGCAATCACTGACATAATGGGTCCTGCAATATTCTTGTGCGCATAAGGCCCGCGCCATAACCCTACATGCTGGGATTCAAAACCATCGGAGCCATGTTTTGCAGCTTCTGGAAATAACACCAACCCGACATAGGAAATCGTGATGACAATGAGTGCGGTTAGCAAAAGAACCATACGTAAATCTCGCATAGTTTTTGGGATTAATAAAATTGAAAATGACGCAAAAGCTGCAACAAGTGTCAAAAAAATCAAACGAGACGTGGCAAGCGCATCAGGGCTTTTGATAATACCAACAAACACGACACATATGAACAAAATCCATGTTGGCGTTAAAAAGCCGGTGATGCGGCGAAAGTTGACCCATGTCAGAAGCAAAAAACTCATAACCGCGATCAGGGCGAGTGAGCCGATTTGGTTGACTTTGTTGCCTTCGGCAGTTTGTGCGCCGTAAACAGTGGTATCAAATGGCGCAAATGTGAGAATGACAATTACGAAAGCCAATGTTGCCATCAACACCATGACCATGCGCATAAGCTCATCGCGTGCGCGCGCTTGATGAGGGGTGATAGGACCATTTTTATTGGCAGCTATCCCGCCAAGTGGGTGCGATGATAATGCCTCGTCATATTGGGTTTGGTTATCAATGTTTTGATGATTATAACGACCAGATGGGACAGTCTGCTCATGATCAAAATCATTTTGATGATGATTGGGCTGGTTTTTACCTGAAAACTGGTTCAAATGGGCCATAGTCGCGTTCGTTACCTGATTTGGTTTTATCTTACTTTTTGTAAGGTGACATTGGCCAAAACATGGTTAATGAAAGCTTAATTTAGATCGTGATCGCCCATGTTTGAGCGATAAATGAAAGTTTATGGTATGACAAACCCTGTTTTGGTCGAACTCACGCGCGGACAATTGGTCGAAAGCCGTCATCGTGGCGCTTATGCTGTGACCGATGGAGCGGGCAAAATATTGTTCTCTGATGGCGATGTTGAGCAACCCATCTTCCCTCGATCTGCCATCAAAGTGATGCAAGCTTTATTTCTGGTTGAAAGCGGCGCAGCCGATGCATATGAGCTTTCCAATCAAGAATTAGCCCTGTCATGTTCATCCCATTCTGGCGAACAAGCACATGCAGACTTAGCACAAAAAATGCTCGCCAAAGCTGGGCTCGATGTTGAGAATTTGGAATGTGGGCCACATTGGTCATTTGATCATAATACACTCATTGGACAAGCAAAATCGGGCCTTGAACCAACTCAATTTCATAATAATTGCTCTGGAAAACATGCAGGGTTTTTGTGCGCTGCCTGTCACTCAGATATTGATCCAAAAGGCTATGTCAATCGGGAGCACGAAGTCCAACGTCAAGTCGCGGCAAATATGCAAGCCTTAACGGGCACCAAATTGTCAGAAGAGAATTGCGGAACAGATGGCTGCTCCATTCCAACCTATGCCATTGGCTTGAAAAACATTGCCCATGGATTTGCAAAAATGACGACGGGTGAGGGGATTTCAAGTGCGCGTCATAACGCGTCAACGCGGTTGATCAATGCATGTATGGTAGAGCCGTTTTTCGTTGCGGGAACAGGCCGAACTTGTACAAAAATTATGGAAATGGCACCAGGGCGGATATTTGTTAAAACGGGCGCAGAAGGTGTGTTCTGTGCGCTGCTACCTGAGCTTGGTTTGGGACTTGCGCTGAAGATTGACGATGGTGCAACCCGTGCAGCAGAAGTGGCCATCGCTGGATTACTGGCAAAATGTCTTGGTAAAGATGATCCGGCAACGAACAAATTGCTTGATTTTGCAAACAGACATTTTAAAAATTGGAACAAAATTACCGAAGGGCGGTTTAATACAGCCGCATCTTTATCTATCTAAATCAAACATAATGGAGATAAATCATGCGAATTATTCTAATGCTCATCAGTGTTATGGCTTTGATATCCAATGCACACGCGTTTCAGAAATTTGAAGAATATCGAATTCTGGGGAGTGAGATTATCTCCATCAAAATGTTAGAGCAAGAGGTGGAAGCATCCGCTTCCTTTGCACTTTATCTCAAAGACCTTGCCGAGCCTATCATCTTTGAATCAGATGGTTTTTTGGAAGATTGCAAACAGAATATAGACTACATGATTGGTGATGCGACTAGGTACGTTCAGATTACAACGCAGATGACCGCAGATACTATGAATGGCATCATGGTCACTGAATGTGTCGTCATACGTATGTAAAATGAGCGCCTTATTGATTGACTTGATTATTGCCGATCGCAAGATGTTTAAAACCAGATTTTGACCGAGTGCCAAGGTCTTTGGTCACAGGTTCCACCCATCTATGGCCGACAATGGTCCCGCGTGGTGTCTGGTCAAATATATTGGTAAAGATGGACGTGCTTTGCGCACCATCAACGACTGAAACTGCAATACCAACAGGCACTTTGAGGATCACATTGCCTGTTATGTTAACCGAACGAAGATAAGGCCCCCAGCCAACAAGCATGCCCCATTTAGCAACATTTTCGATGGTGTTGCCGGTCACGGATGCATCGGCTTCCACCGCAATTCCATGTCCAAATCCTGGGCCTTGTGCAGGATAGGGTCCTTGATCCGTAATATTGCGAATTAAATTACCCGATATCACGCTCAATCGTCCATTTTTATCAAAGTTTGCAATCGAAATGCCGATGGTTCCACCGTCAATCAAATTGCCCGTGACAACAGCGCCTTGGAACGCAAATTCAACATAAAGCGCTGTTTCACCGGACCTGTAACAAGAGTTTCCGGTAATATGAATATTTGAAGCAGAATTGGCGCGGATCGCTGAAAACGTGCAATCAGATATGTGATTGTCTGAAATTTTCACATTGCCGGCGCGAAATATATTGATCCCATTGCCAAAGGGGCCTGTGCCGCCATTTTGCGCTAAAATTCGTTCTATGCGATTGCCAGATACAATGGTGTTATCTTCACCAATCTCCCAACGATGAATAAGAATACCGCCATTTGCGCAATCATGCACATAATTGTTGCGGATGGTAAGGCCTACAGCTTGAACGGAATAAATCGCTGCATCTGCAGCGCCCGCAAGATCACAATCTTGGATCACACCGCCGCAGCGCTCAAGCGAAATACCATATTTTGAACTGCCCAATACGGAGATATTGTTAAGGTGCAAGCGTCGGCACCCACGGACTTGCAGTAACCCATTTGTATAATCAGAAAATTGGTTATTTGCGCCATCAATCATAATGTCGTTCAGCTCAATTCGGCGCGCATTTTCAGCAATCAACCCATGGCTGCGACCTGTATAAATCAACCGCGTTGCACCCGCAACACCTTGAATTCGTGTATTGTCTGGTAAATCGATGTTGGAAAAATAATAATCGCCAGCAGGCAGGTATAAAACTTGGTTTGTCGCAGCGGTTTCAATGATCGCTTCTAGCAACACTTTGCTTTGATCACTCACCACACCGGGCAATAGGCCACGATCAGTGGCATTAATAGAGCCACGCAATTGACTTAAATTGAGCAATGCACCGGACGCGTTTTGCGCCACGCTTGCGCCAGAATAAATGGCTGCGCCACCTGCCAAACTTAACGCCAAGCCTTTTATGAGACTTCGTCTATTGATACCAATTTTTGCCACGTGAAAACTACCCAAATCCCATTAACGTCCAATTCGCTGTCATTTATGGACTTAAAATCTTAAATAATGGACCCAAGAACCTTTGCAATCATGCAGAATATATCAACAATTCAGTAATGTTTGGCATCCCGTATCTTGCCAATAGCCCACTTGCGACAGACATGTACCTCGCCTATAAGTGTGATCAGTTTCGCGCCATCAAGGGCGAGGACGATGAGATAAGCAAAAGAGCGCCAAGATGATTAAAGACGATCACATTTATATCGGAACCAGCCGCCATCCAGATGACACCACTCAAAAGGGTGAATATTTGAAGCTGAAATACGCCAATCGGCACGGTTTGATCACAGGCGCAACAGGCACTGGTAAAACGGTGACATTGCAAATTCTTGCCGAAAGCTTTTCAAATGCGGGTGTGCCTGTGTTTTGTGCCGATGTAAAAGGCGATCTTTCTGGCCTTGGTATTAAAGGCGATTACAAAGACTTTTTAGAAAAACGTGCTGCAACAATTGGCCTTGATCCTTATGAGTTCCAAGAATTCCCCGTTATTTTCTGGGATCTGTTTGGTGAAAAAGGCCACCGTGTGCGCACAACCATCACCGAAATGGGGCCTTTGTTGCTGTCTCGTTTGATGGATGCAACGGATGCGCAAGAAGGCGTTATCAATATCGCCTTTAAAATTGCCGATGAAAACGCTTTGCCATTGCTTGATCTTAAAGATCTGTTGGCGATGCTAAGATATATGGGCGAAAATGCGAGCGAGCTTTCTGGGCTTTACGGCAATATTTCAAAATCATCCATTGGTGCCATTCAACGTGATATTTTAGTACTCGAGCAACAAGGCGCTGAGAATTTCTTTGGTGAGCCAGCCCTTGATATCGCAGATATCATGCGCACGACCAATGATGGACGTGGTGCAGTGAGCATTTTGGCGGCAGACAAATTGATGATGAACCCCCGTCTTTATGCAACATTCTTGTTGTGGTTATTGTCTGAGCTGTTTGAACAGCTTCCAGAGATTGGCGATTCTGATAAGCCGCGTTTGGTCTTCTTCTTTGATGAAGCGCATCTATTGTTTGATGAAGCGCCAAAAATCTTGATTGATCGTGTTGAGCAAGTTGTTCGTTTGATCCGATCCAAAGGCGTTGGCGTTTATTTTGTAACGCAAAATCCACTTGATGTGCCTGAAACTGTATTGTCCCAATTGGGCAATCGCATTCAACATGCATTGCGCGCCTACACACCGCGTGAGCAAAAAGCTGTCAAAGTCGCCGCTAGCACATTCCGCCCCAATCTGGATTTTGATTGTTTTGAAGCCATCACACAATTGGGTGTGGGCGAAGCGCTGGTGTCAACGCTGGAATCAAAAGGTGTGCCGTCAATGGTGCAGCGAACGCTTGTTCGTCCGCCATCATCACGCCTTGGCCCGCTGAAGGATAGCGAACGTGATGATGTGATTAGGTTAAGCCCTGTTGCCGCATTATACGACCGCGAAGTTGATCGCGAATCTGCATTTGAAATTTTGACGGAACGAGCGAAAAAAGCAGCAGATCGTGAAGAGCGAGCGCGCGAGCGGGAAGCCGAAGAAAAAGACAAAGAAATGTCTGAAAGTCGCAGATGGACTTTGCCCGGGTTTGATGACGACGACGATGATGAAGACGATTATGATAGCCGTGGCCGCAAGCGTTCGACACGCCGCAAAACAACGCGCCGGAAATCAACAAAGCGCCGTCGTCAGTCCGTTGGCGAAGCAGCTCTTAAATCCGCTGCACGCTCTATGGCATCATCATTTGGCAGAGCTTTGGTGCGCGGCATCTTGGGCAGCATCAAAAAAGGTTTTTAATTTATGACAAAAGTCGACACGACAGCGCGATTTAAAACGTGGAATTATTTAGACGGCGAATGGCTAGAAGGCAATGTGCCAATCATCGGCACAACAAGCCATGCCTCTTGGCTTGCTTCAACCGTGTTTGATGGTGCGCGCTGGTTTGACGGTCTTGCGCCTGATCTTGATTTGCATTGTCAGCGGGTGAACCAATCAGCCTTGGCGCTAGGGTTAAAACCAACAGAGACTGCCGAACGCATTGAAGAGCTTGCGCTGGAAGGTATCAAAAGATTTGATGGCAAATCGGCCGTTTATATCAAACCAATGTATTGGGCAGAACATGGTGGATATTCGCTTGTTCCTGCAGATCCTGCATCGACACGGTTTTGTTTAACATTGTTTGAAACCGCAATGCTGCCGTTGCAAGGCTTTACAATTTCAGTCTCACCATTTCGTCGCCCAAGCTTAGAGACAGCGCCAACAAACGCTAAAGCGGGTTGCTTATATCCCAATAATGGCCGAGCAATGCTAGAAGCTCGTGAACGTGGCTTTGGCAATGCCCTTGTGCTGGATATGCTGGGTCATGTGGCTGAAACTGCATCATCCAATATTTTCATGGTCAAAGATGATGTGATTTATACACCTGTGCCAAACGGTACGTTTTTGGCTGGCATCACGCGGATGCGGATTATGACTTTGCTGAAAGACGCAGGTCACGAGGTGATTGAAAAAACTCTCAAAGTTGACGATTTCATGCAAGCGGATGAGATTTTTTCAACTGGAAACCATTCAAAAGTGCTTCCGATTATTGGCCTTGAAGATAAAGCATTTGAAATTGGTCCAATCGCCACCAAAGCACGTAAACTTTATATGGATTGGGCGCAAAAATAGGGCGCTTTAAACGTCAACCTTATCGATGTGTTCGATATTAATTTAAATAATAATCAAAAACGCTTCTTGCCCAAAGGCGCGGGACTGATTATCTAAACAATAACACCAAACGACAGACAACAAATTGGAGACTATCATGGCTTTTGTATTGCCCGATCTACCTTACGACTATGATGCGCTTGCGCCTTATATGTCCCGCGAAACTTTGGAATTCCACCACGACAAGCACCACAATGCTTACGTGACAAAAGGTAATGAGCTAGCGGAAGCCGCTGGCATGGCTGATTTGTCTCTCGAAGAAATCGTGAAAAAATCATACGGCACAAATGCTGGTTTGTTCAATAATGCAGGTCAACACTACAACCATATCCATTTTTGGAAATGGATGAAGAAAAATGGTGGTGGTTCATCACTTCCTGCAGCATTGCAAACAGCCATCGATAGAGATCTTGGCGGCTATGACAAATTCCGTGCTGACTTCATCAATGCTGGCATGACACAGTTTGGTTCAGGTTGGGCTTGGCTTGTGGTTAAAGACGGTAAACTTGAAATTGCGAAAACACCAAATGGCGAAAATCCATTAGTGCACGGCGCATCGCCAATTCTAGGCTGTGATGTATGGGAGCATTCTTATTACATCGATTACCGCAATGTGCGTCCAAAATATCTAGAAGCATTTGTCGATAACATGATCAACTGGGATTATGTTTTGGAAATGTACGAAGCTGCTTCATAAGCGACTTTGTTTTAGTCAAAGAAAAGCCCGGGTCGCATAATGCGATCCGGGCTTTTTTTGTTTTGGTTGGAGGGCCTTAAATTAGTTCGTCAATTTAGTCAGTGTTTTTGCCGTTGCTTTACCAATGTTTTCGAATGCGGCAATAAGCTCGGATGCTGTACTTGGCTCAAAATAGTAATCAGTTGACGTTGCGCAATTTTTCAATAGTGCTTTACCACGTGCAGGTGCACCAAACGCAACCGAGTAAACGAGTACGCCTTCAGTTTTTGCTTTATTGCAAAGTGCAATCGTCTTTGTATCATTTGAGGTATTGTTGTTGGAGCCATCTGTCATAAACAACATGTTACGGATAGGTGTTTGACCAGTCTCTTTTTGGTGAGGTTTGTCTTCTTTATTTGCTCTGACTTTATTCGCCATCCATTTAAATGCTTGTGTGGAAGCTGTGCCACCACCTGCATTTCGACTAGCAATAAAGCTTGCTGTATGATTGCTTCCCCAATTGAAGTTCTTTTGACCTGCTTTATTTGTGTTGTAAGCAACGACAGCGGTGCGAACATATTCGTTATCAGGATCAACTTCGTTGAGTTGGGCAAAAAGCGCTGTCGATGCAGTTTTGAGTGCATCAATTCGTCTGACGCCACCGCTATACCAACCCATAGAGCCGGAAACATCGATCACCATTCCCAAGGATACAGAGTTCTTTTTCTCTTCAATACCAGATGATGCTGTAGCAGCTGTACCAACAGACATACTGTCTTTGCCGAAGAAGGCCGCTAATGGGGTCGTATCTTGCGATGCCCTTCCGCCGACGGTTACTTTCCAAGATTTATTGCCACCTGTGCCAGTTTCGACAACGGTCACAGTAGGATCGATTTTCATATTAGAAAAACGCGAAGAATCATCGGCCATCTGGGCTTGCATGAGCGATTTTCCGAAGGCTTCTGCTTGAGCTATATTCAAGTTACCTTTCGCAATTCGTGTCGCAATCACGAGCGAAACTGAATCAGAGGCAGCTTGCATACGACTTTTTAATGATGTGAGATTGGCGATATCCAAGGATAGGCCCGCTGCCATCAAGATCATTGGCGCAAGAACCGCTGTCATCATGGCAAAGTTGCCCTTGCGATTTTGTCCAAGCTTTGCTGCACTATTTTTTAGATTCAAATTCTTCATTATATCCGCCTCATAATGGTACTTCATTGCCATTAAATTATGTGGTCTGTGATGCACCACTCTTATTATTTGAACCGAATGTACCAACCAAAGCTGAATCATTTGATAGCTAGTATGATTAAAATAGTTGAAAATTTTCAAGTGAATTTTTCATTAAAATGCATTGATTTCATTAATGTTTTGGAAACTAACTTACGCCTAGTTTTGACCGCTCAGATCAGCATTTTCAGATGATAATCCCTGAAAATACTGATCTCTTTATGTTTTAATGGGTCAGGCGGATGGCTGTTTTTGCAGTCTCAGCACCAATGTTTTTAAAGGCTGCAATCAGTTCACTAGCTGTGTCAGGATCGTAATAATGATCTGATGATGTGGCGCAGTAACTTAACAAGGCTTCACCAGCTGAAGGTGCATCAAACGCAACTGAGAAAATTTCGATACCATCATTCTTTGCCAAATCACAATAGCTCTTGGTGGATGTATCATCTGATGAGCGGTTGTTGCTTCCATCTGTCATAAATAAGATAAAGCGAGATGGAACTTGGCCATTTTTACTTGTATGTGCATTTGCCTCGGTGGTATTAGATGATTTTAATTGGTTGTAAGCCCATTTGACTGAATCTGTAGATGCTGTACCTCCATTTGCAGATAAAGTCGCTGTATAGCTTGCTGCAGACGAAGTGCCCCATTCCATAGGTGTGTAGCCCTGCACCGAGCTTGAATACGCGCTTAATCCTGTGCGAACATATGTTTTGGTCGGATCAGCTGCACTAAATTGTGCATATAAACTGGCAGCAGCGGTCTTAAGTGCTTCAATCTTTGTGGATGGAAGTGACGCGATTACTGTATTCAGATTAGCTGATAAATCTGCATTGCTTGTGCCATAATAGGTGCCTGCATAAGTTGGATAGGCACAATATAAATACGCATTGTAATAGCTATCGCTGGTCGGTTTACCAATACCATTAAGGAACGTAGTTTTGTCGCCTGAATTATTATAAAAGTTGTTACAATCGCTCGTCGTGTAATTTTCCAAAATAAAAATTAAGTTGTCTTCCGTAAGCCCATATGAATTTATAGCTGTACTTAAGTAATTCACAATCGTGGAGGCGTTGGAACTGGATATGCCCAATAGGGATTGAATGTCAGCAGTTGAACCAGCCAAATTTGACCCCATTGACCCTGATACATCAACCACAACAGCCATCGACAACGCGCCTTGGGTTTCTTCTGTGCCAGTGGTCGCCGTTGTGGCAATAGATACCGACATGGTTTTATGTCCCAAAAGTCCGGATAATGGTGTTGTATCCTGTGTCGCTGATCCTGTAATGACGACATCCCAAGAACTGACACCGCCTGAGGTGACCTCATTGATTTGAATATCAGGTGTGACGACAAGATTTGAAAATCTCGACACATCGTCTTCCATTTATGCAGCCAATAAGGATGTACCAAATGCTTCAGCATCAGCTATGGTTAAATTACCCTTGGCGATGCGAGTTGCAATCACCAGTGACACACTATCAGCGGCGGCTTGAAATCTACCTTTAAGTGAATTCATGTTGGCAACATCGAGCGCCAACCCTGCTGCGACCAATATAACTGGTGCTATCACAGCGGTTAAGAGGGCAAAGTTCCCATCCCGAGATTTAAGTAGATTACCAAAATTTGACGCGAACTTGGACGCGAAATCACCATGGGGGCTAAAGATACTCATTCGTACTCCTTTGCTAGGTAATAACGCTATGTTTCACCTAGTAATCGTGCATCGCCCCCAAGCAAATGCATTCAGTAGGTACGAAGGTATCAACCGTTTCTAAATATTTTGCTAGCAGATCTGCTTAGGGTCAGGACCTATTAAAAGCAGGGATTCCCAAGATGCCTAATTTATGAT
>CAXBCW010000036.1:0-27595 GCA_963974325.1 uncultured Rhizobiaceae bacterium | reverse complement strand
AAGTGGATTAGACGCCGTAAAGACGGTGCTGTCTTTGCGACCTTGGGCGGTTATTTTGGGTTTGTGTTTGGAGGCGGAATTGGCTTGGAAGTTAATTTTTTGGGTCTGGTCGCAGGGGCTAATCCCAGCGCTGGGGAAGTTAAAATTCCAACCTTTGGTGCCATTAGCTTGCCCAAATGGGTGGTTACATCTTCAGACCACAGAGGTTTTGCCACCTATAAGGTGATTGTTTAACGTTGACCAAAACCGTCACTTGCGTTGGATTTTTGTAGCTCTTTGGATCTATGATTGGCGTTTGATGTTGCATTTTGAATTTTGATATTTTTACCGCGATGATAGCTAAGGTTGTTCTTAATTTTTGTCATTTCTCGGGATTTATCCACTCTTTGAATACCTGAGGATTCCATTTTTTGCTCGTTCATTCTTAGCTTTTTCTGTCTTGAAGAAACGGCATGAATTTTTAGTATTAACAAGAGGCTGAGCAGACCTAAGAAGAGGATGGACCCTATATTGTTTTGATAGAATTTTACATGGGGCATTTGCGCAAGTGTAAGGCCAGCCTGTTCGCCATAAACTGCCGCATCAGTCTTTGAAATATTATAATATTCCCAGCCATGCCCCTGTTTTGTGTAGAGCACATAGTTACCAATAGTGCTGCCCCACATCGGGATCATGAAGAACCTTACTCTTGTGTGTGCCCATCCAAGATCGAAATAATCGCCGTTTTGTTTTAACCCGTCTATGTCTGGCAGGTCTGCCAAATGCGTAATATGTGTGCCGTCGACTTGGTCGCCAAACATCACTGTGCCTTGGCGTTTTTTTGCCACAACGATTGAAGATGCACTGATAATCATGGTACAAGTCATCACAATTATAAATTTGAATAAACTACGATACATCCCCTCATTCCTTCAAAAAAGATTGAACCTACTGTCTCTTTATAAAGATGGGCTGTTAAAAATGTAGTTATCAGATTATTTTAATCAGAGAACTTGAACTTATCACTAATTTTTTATTAAAATATTTGCTGTTATGCAGCGCATGAATCATGCTTTTTGTAAATATTTTGACTCTGCATTAGCGTCTTACGCCAATAAGATGGTCCCGCGTAATGCTAGCTTCCAAAGCTTCAATGCTTTGTTTCTCAACATCTTTAGGCGCTTGAGGCAGGACTAAATAGCGCATATCTGCGTTGCTATCATGTACGATCAACTGCGTGTTTTCAGGCAGATCTAGCCCGAACTCTTGCAAAACTTTACGAGGTTCGCGAACGCTGCGCGCTCTGTATGCTTTGGATAGATACCATGATGGTGGTTGGCCAAGAATGGAGCGTGGGTAGCATGAGCATAAGGTGCAAGTAATAAGGTTATGAACATCGTCAGTGTTTTCCACTACGATAATTTGGGCTTCGCCAACGGGTATTCCTATGTCTTGGATGCTGCTTTTTCCGCTTTTTAATAGGCGTGCTTTGTAGTCTGGATCTGTCCAGGCTTTTGCAATGATTTTTGCGCCTAAATGAACACCAGGAGATTCCAAACGCTCTATTTCTTTTATCACTTCAGGTGCCGTTAAAAGCCCTTTGGAGATCAGGATGTCTTGAAGTGCATCAACAATAATCTGGGCTTCGATATTGCCGGCATCATCTTCAACGACAAGAGGCTCATGCTCGTGATCATGATGTGCGTGGTTATGTTCATCGTCCATTGATTGTTCCGATACGGTTTATAGGTTTACTGGGGCTAACCAGTGGTCATAAATTTCGATGATTAATCGATCTTGTGGCGCCTGCTCTTGCTCATCCCATAATGTTGTTTGGTCAAATTCAACGCGATACAGATCGATGGCCGGACCAGATGTTTTGCCAATGGCCAAATCTTCTGGGTTTAAATAGCGACCGCAATATTGGACAATCGTTCCTTGTTTGTGACGGATGTAATGGGGAATGCGCACATGTCCTGATTTTCCAAGATCAAGCACCTTCACCACGTCACCTATGTCAAAACGCTTGCTCACTTTAAGTTTCTTTCATCGGTCCAAATAATTGTTTTCTTGGCAATTGCGTCATCAAGCTCTTGTTGGGTGATGATGTTTTTCTCGACCAGAATATTGGTCATCGCTTCCAAACGGCGGCGATAAAACGAAAGACCATTATATTTATCTATACCAAAGCTTTCAAAACCACGTCTGACTTCATCCAATGAAACCATCCTGCGGGTGCCGTCACCTAGCAGTCCGCGAATGGCTTCGACTTGTTTTTCCCAATGGAGCCAAGGCAATTGTTCTTTTGGGATTTCGCCCGCTTTGTCTCCGCCAACATCATGATATCCGCGCATAAATATGTCCTTTCCCTGTGCAATTTCAAACACATATTAGTTGATGAATTTGCGCCAACTTGCTAGCTCTGTGATATCTGTTGCACCATCAGTGCCAGCTGCTTCGCAAATAAAGCCCTTCACAAACGAGCCATCTATCAGCTCAACTGAACCAATTCCCAAAGGATGAGGTATTGTGGCCATAAAGCTCCCAAAGTGCTCCAATGGCATGTCCCATAATTCCATTTCAATATTGCCACTTTTGCCACCTTCACATCTGACCATGCCTGGTCTTTTTGGTGGGCCACCTGCGAGCGCATAGAATTTGTAACTTGGCGCAGACACGGCCTTTGATTTGAAAATTGCATTGCGGCTTATAAGGTCTTTGTTAAGAGGCAAACCATCCATATGTGCGCCGCAAACCGCTATGGTGATTGTTGTTTTTGGGCTCTCGTTAAGTTCTATTTCAGTGTTAAATAGCTGATCGGTTGCGCCTAAATTACGGGCCCCTGCAGTCTCCAGAGATGTTGCAATTGAAGCGACAAGTGCGTCTTCATCTTTACCTGCCAAAAGCGTGACGCTTCCGGGACGCCCATCTTCACGAGCTGGGGTGGGGACTGCAATGCCGCACATATCGAGCAGGTTTACAAAGTTAGTATAGGTGCCGAAATTTGAGTTTGGTGTGATGGGATCAGCTTCTAAATCCTTTACGGAATAAAATGTTGGGATGGTTGGAACACATAGTAAATCGACATTGCTTAATTCAGCCTCTGCGATACGTGCGAGTTCTTTAAGTTTGTAAAAACCTCTAAATGCATCTGCTGCGGATAGGTTTTCTGCAAGTGAGATAATCTTCTTGGTGACAGGTAAAATTGCATCTGGTTTTGTCTTAAGAAGGTCTTCGATAACCGTGTAACGCTCGGCAACCCAAGCCCCATAATACAGCATTTCAGCGACATCATATAAGGGTGCGAAATCTATTTCTATGATCTGGTAGCCTTGATCTTTAAGGAGTGAAATAGAATCATAAAACGATTTTTCTTGTATGGTGTCATCCATAAATTTGATCGTAGATTTACTTGGTATTCCAATTTTCAAACCTGTTGCTGGTTGGCTCAATGTCAAGTTCTTGATCTTGCGCGCATAGCTATCTTTTTCATCATAGGCATTTGCAACTTGGAACGCTGTATAGGCATCTCCAACGGTCAGTGCAAAAATGGAAACTGTCTCAATGCTTTTACACGCTGGCACAACACCGGTTGCAGATAGCGCTCCCAATGTTGGCTTTAAACCCACGATATTGTTCAGTGCTGCAGGCACACGGCCTGATCCTGCGGTATCTGTACCAAGTGAGAAGCTGACAATGCCATGTCCAACGGCCACGCCTGATCCGCCAGAGGAACCGCCTGGAACAATTTTTGGGTCGATTGAATTCAATGGAGCGCCATAGGGTGTTCGAACGCCCACAAGTCCTGTTGCAAATTGATCAAGGTTGGTTTTACCAATCAATAACGCGCCTGCTTTTTTCAGCTCGGCGACAACAAATGCATCTTTATCCGGTGCATAGGCATATTCAGGACAGCCAGCTGTTGTCTCATAACCCTCAGCATCAATATTGTCCTTAATCGCAAATGGTATGCCCCATAATGGCATGGACGGGTCAAATTCTCCCAATGCTTGGGCGGCTTTTTCGACATCTTCTTGATCAAACAACGTGATGAATATTCCTGGATCATTGACCTCTGCAATTTTTGAGAAAACGGTTTGTATGACCTGCATTGGTGTGGTGCCCTTAGAATAGGCTTGGTGGATTGCAGGAATGGTCATATTTAAAGGGATACTCACGCGGTTTCTCCTTTGCGTGTCTTGGAAATAGATGGTGCTGCATCAAGCAGGCTTTTTGTATAGTCTGACGATGGGTGTTCCATCACATCCTTGGTCTTGCCCTCTTCAACAATTTGTCCGTCCTTCATGACAATCACTTCATCACAAAGAAGCTGCACAACATGTAGATCATGCGAGACGAACAGATAGCTCATGCCCAATTTTGCGCGAAGGTCGGCTAAAAGGTTTAAAACAATGGCTTGAATAGATACATCAAGTGCAGCTGTTGGTTCATCCAAAATCAATAATTTTGGCTCTAATGCTATAGCGCGTGCAATGCCAACGCGGGCCTTTTGTCCACCAGATAATTGGTGTGGATAGCGCGATAAAAGTGCGTGGGGTAATCCCACAAGATCGGCACATTCATTTACTTTTTCTCGATAGTCTTTTGGCTTTAAATTGGTCAAATGTTTGATCGGTTCCAAAATACAATCATAGGCACAAAAGCGCGGATTAAGACTGTCGGTTGCGTCTTGGAAAATCATTTGAATGTCTTTGCGCAATGGGTTCTTTGCAAAGTTTTTAACGGGGTGTGCTGCGATATCCTCACCTTCAAAAATGATTTGGCCAGAGCTTGGATCGAGCAGGCGGGTAATCATCGACGAGGTTGTCGATTTACCACATCCACTTTCGCCCACAAGCGCAACGCTTGCACCTTTATTGATGGTAAATGAGATATCTTGCACCGCATGCACATCGCCAGCTTTGCCTTTGAAGGTTTTGACCAAGTTTTTGATCTCAAGCAACGGCTCCCCTATTGCAGGGCGGACAGGTTCTGGTGCGCGTAAATTCTCAGGTAGAAGTTCGCGAATGGAAACGCCTTTGCGCGGTGTCGCCGCCACTAGCTTTTGGGTATAGGGGTGTTTTGCATGATGAAACAATTGCTCAGGTGGCCCCGTCTCAACAAGTTCACCATCTTTCATCACAACGATGCGGTCGCAATATTGCGCGGCTAACCCTAGATCATGGGTGATCAAAAGACTGCTCATATTGCGCTCTTGCGAGAGTTGCTTGATGAGATCCATCACAGCTTTTTGCGTTGTGATATCCAATCCGGTTGTTGGTTCATCAGCAATGAGCAATTGGGGATCGCAAGCCAATGCAATGGCAATAACGATGCGCTGGCACATGCCGCCAGATAGTTCAAATGGATAGGCCTCATAACGGCTCTCCGCATCTTTAATTTTAACCGCATTCATCGCCTTAATGGCTTTTGCTTTTGCATCATAACGTGTGGCTTGCGCATGGCGGCGCAAGACGTCTTCTATCTGATGACCCACTTTGCGAATTGGATTAAGAGCTGCGCGGGGATTTTGAAAAACCATAGATATTTCACGGCCACGGATATCAAGCATTGTCTTGTTGGAAGCGTTTTTAAGATCGATATTACTATAGAAAATCTCGCCAGATTTTATTGTGCCGCCCGCATCTAAGATACGCATGAGTGCATAAGATGTAACAGATTTTCCAGAGCCAGATTCGCCCACTATGCCAAGCATTTCGCCTTTGGCTATGGTGAAATTGACATCACGAACGGCCTCGACTTCTCCTTTTCTTGTTTGGAAAGACACAGCCAGATTTTTAATTGATAACATGGTTATGTTCTCTTTCTTGGGTCGACCAAGTCGCGAAGTCCGTCACCCATCAAGTTAAACGTAAACACGGCAAACATCAGCCATAACCCCGGGAAAAGCGCCAACCACCATTCGCCTGAGATCACAAAATTTGCGCCCTCTGCCACCATGATGCCCCATTCTGGGGTGGGTGGACGAACGCCCAAGCCGATAAAGCTAAGGCCTGCTGCATTTAAAATCGCCCAACCCAAATTGAGTGAGATTTGCACCATCATTGGCGGCAGGGCATTGGGGAAAATGTGGACGGCGAGAATGCGAATATCGGAGTTGCCAGCAAGTTTAGCTGCCTGCACAAAGCCTGCATCGCGGCGGATATTAACCTCGGCTCTGACAAGTCTTGCATAAAATGGAATGTTGATAACGGCAGTGGCATAGATGATGTTTTCAATTGTATTGCCCAAAGCTGCGACAATACCCATGGCAAGAACGAAAAGTGGAAAAGCCATAATGGTATCAAGGATACGATTTAAAACGGCATCCAACCAACCGCCCCAATACCCTGCCGAAGCACCAAGTAGCGAGCCGATGACAAAGGACAGCGCAACAGCGGCAACGGAGATAGATAGATCAAGACGGGTTGCGACAATCACACGGCTAAACACATCACGCCCCAGATTATCGGTGCCAAACCAATGGCTGGCTGATGGTGGTGTTAAAGCTATTGATGTGTTTGTGACAAGCGGATCATGGGGAACGATGTAAGGCCCAAATATTGCGCAGACCATCAAAATGCCGAACATAACAAAGGAAAGGGCTGTGACCGGATTATCTCGCATAATGTATAAGATATGCGATGAGAATTTGGGTTCTGTAGAGATAGTTTTATTGCTCATAGGATTTATTGCGCCTCAAAACCGATACGAGGATCGATGAATGAATAGGAGATATCTATGATCAAATTGAGCATAACGAAAAGAATGGCCATGGTGAGCACAAAGCCTTGAACGGCTGCATAATCGGAGGCAACCAGAGCATCGACGGCGTAGGAGCCAATGCCCGGCCATGCGAATACTTTTTCAACCAAAACATTGGCGCCCAGCATAAAGGAAAACACCATTCCAAGCGTTGTCACCACAGGTAATAGTGCATTTTTGAATGCATATTTATACATGATGGTCCGGTTGGTCAGGCCCGCAGCTTTGGCTGTTCGGATAAAATCAGACGATAGGGCAGACAACATTGCGGCCCGTGTCATGCGTGCAATCGGTGCCATGGTGAAGAGGGCCAAAGTAATGGCAGGCAAGATCAATTGTTTAAGTGCGCCCATAAAGGTCTCAAGATCACCAATAAGCAAAGTATCAATGAGGTAAAAACCTGTGACGCGAGGTGGCTCGAGATATAAAAATCCCAGTCGACCAAGTGGCGATGGCGCGATGCCCAAAAGATAGTAGAAAACGTAGATCAGTAAAATGCCAGTGAAAAAAGTTGGCAGTGAAACACCAGCCGTGACAACGATCCGGCATAGGTGATCTTGCAAGGAATTGGGTTTGTTTGCAGCCATAACGCCAAGAGGGACTGCAATGCTGCACGCCAAAATAAGGGCGGTGAGTGTCAGTTCCAATGAGGCAGGAAGGCGGCGCGCTAAATCTTCAAGAACAGGTTGTCCTGTTGACAAAGAATTGCCCAGATCGCCTTGAAATAGCTCGCCTAAATAGATGATGAATTGTTGGGGAAGCGATTTATCAAGCCCTAATGCTTCGCGGACTTCTTGGATGGATTCAGCCGTTGCTGATTGTCCGGCAAAGTAGACGGCAGGGTCTCCAGGGAGTGCCCTTGTGAGCAAAAAGCTCACAAGGATAACACCGAATATAACAGGTAAAGCCTGGGCGATACGAGACATGGTTGCTTTTGATCGCCCAGCCATATTCTAAACTTTCTTCAAGCTGCGGACATCAAGCTGGCGGTGGAACCAGTACTCAAAGTCTTTAACTTCGCTCATTCCAACATTGAGCGCTGGCTGCCAAAGCGCAATACGCGGCAACTCATCCCAGATGATTTCGATCATACGTTGGATTTTTGGTGCGTAATCTGGATCATCGATTGCCATGTGGAGTGTTTCATTTGTCAAAACTTCAATCTCTTCATTGCGGTAGTTTGATGAGTTGAACAAATGACCTTCTAGAAAACACCAGAAGAAATAATAGCAAGGATAATTCAGCCAGCCGCCAAACGTTTCCAAATGTAGCGGAAGACGTTTTTCAACAAGGGATGCTGTGCGCCATCCGGCACTTGGGATTTTGTCGATTGTGGCATTCACACCAATTTTAGCAAGGTTTTCTTGCACAAGAAGCGCAACAGGCTCCATCCATTCAGCTTGACCCAAAGAGATTGACAAAGGCACATCAAAACCACCAGACATGCCAGCTTCTTTGAGCAAATCACGCGCTTTATCGAGATCTGTTGAATACGGGAATTTTTGTGGCCATGCGATATTTTCAGGTTTTGAAGATGTTCCGCCCCACATTGGTTTGCCGCGACCATAAGCACCTGCATCAAACACTTCTTGATACGGAACTGACCAGGCGATGGCTTGTCTAACGCGTTTGTCTTTAAACGGCTCAAACGCCAAGTTTGGACACAAGCTGTAGATAGAATTTTCAATCGGTGTTGTTTGAATGTTCAAACCGTCAACGCCAGATAATTCTTTGGCATCTTTGTTTGGCATATTAAACGAGAGGTTCACATCACCGCGTTCAAGCAGAGCTCTGCGTGTGGCAGGGCTTGGCACTTCGCGAACAATTACACGTTTAACCGCAGGAACCGGGCCTGATGTGTAATTCTCATTACGTGTGTAAACCAATTGCTGGCCTGGATCCCAACGCTCAACCATAAAGGCGCCTGAACCTGCTGGTGTTTTATGTAGATATTCTGTTGCCCATGGATCTTCAGTTGTTGCATTTGCAAGCGCAACTTTGGAATTGATTACCATTGGAATTGGCACGGCCAAATCAGGTAGGGTCAATTTTGATGGACGGATAAGGCTGATCTTAAATGTGAGATCATCGATGACTACAAACTGCTTTGGATCTTCAAGAGAACCAGCTTTCATTTGCACAGCTGGGAAACCACCAAGGGCAAGTGCGCGGTCAAACGACCATTTCACATCAGCAGCTGTGATCGGTGTGCCGTCGTGGAATTTTCCAGAAGGCTTGAGCTTAAAGATAAGGGCTTCTTTTGTTTCTTCCCAGCTTTCAGCAATTTCTGGCTCGATTACGGAATAATCATAGGATAGATTACCGTCTTCGGCTGTTTTCGTGCCAAAGCTCACAAGGCGGTCATACACATTGACGGCAACTTGATAGCTTGGTCTGTTCGTGCCTGTTCTGTGCAGATCCAAACTGTTGATTGTTTGACCCATAACAGCAACGATGACATCTTCACCGGCCGCTTGTGCCGGTAACATTTTCAAAAATGGTAATGTGGATGCGCCCAAGGCAGCTCCACCTAGTTTTAAAAAATTACGTCTATTGGTATTCATGTGCGGCTCCGCTTTAAAGGTTTTTTATGTTGTCTTGGAAGGACTAATGATCTTGCGAATAGCTTCGGACTATTCAATGCCAATTACAAATGCTATAAATTCACAAAAGCGGTTCATTAAATGAATAGGTCTATGTTGTGCGTCACCTGATTACTTTCCAATATATTGAAGCTATTATTCGTGCGGGTTCTATTCGCAAGGCGGCAGAGGATATGAACATCACTGCTTCTGCCCTTAATCGGCGTATTCAACGGTTTGAAGAAGAGTTTGGCTCTGAGATTTTTGAACGGTTGCCACGCGGTGTCAGGCTCAATCCTGCAGGCGAGTTGTTGATCCGACATGCACGCGTTCAAGAAACTGATCTTAAGCGTGTCCAAGATCAAGTTGCTGATCTGTCAGGTGAACGTCGTGGGCATGTTTCAATCGCATGTTCGCAAGCGTTGGTTCCATATTTCCTGCCAGAACAAATTGCTTTATATCGGCGCGAACATCCCGGTGTTACGTTTACAGTCAATGTGCGTGACCGAGAGGCGGCAGAGAAAGAATTGAGCGATTTTAAAAGTGACATTGCCTTGGTTTTTGAACCGATGTTAATGGCTGAATTTCAAGTCCAAATGATCGTGCCTCAGCCCATCTATATTGTGCTTCGAGAAGATCATCCTTTGGCCAATCAAGATGTGATCAGATTACGTGAATGTCTTGAATATCCGCATGTGCTGCCTGCCTCACAATATGGCGTACGTTTTTTGCTAGAGGCCGCTATTAAAAATGGTTCGCGAAACCTATCGCCAATCATTGAGTCTGACTCGTTTGATTTTATGCGTCATTATGTAATCCATGAAGATGCAATAGCCTTCCAAATTCCTATCGGGCTACAACCGCATCAAGGTCTTGTTCAGCGGCAACTTTCGACAGCTGATGTGCCAGCGGGTAATTTGCTGCTTGGGCAAATGCGTGGGCGAACATTACCTGTGGCATCTGCAAGGTTTATGCAGCAATTGGAAGTGAAGCTGCATAGTATTTTATAAGCTCTATGCGGTGCAAAAAATGAACTGCATCTGCGCATAAATAGCAGATGTCAGCACCGCGCTTACTGGTTAGTGTTTGTCTATTGAACTAATTTTACCAGCTTCCAATCCTACATATGGATTAAGCGATGCTGGGAATTGAAATAGAGAACATGAAAGCAGTCGAATGAATTTTATTGATTCAGATCCATATCAATGGCCCTATAACGGCGATTTGCGACCAGACAATACAGCTCTTATCATCATTGATATGCAAACAGATTTCTGTGGGGTTGGCGGCTATGTGGACAAAATGGGTTATGATATTTCACTGACCCGCGCGCCGATTGAGCCGATTAAAGCGCTGCTTTTCAAAATGCGAGAAGGCGGTTTTCACATTTTCCATACCCGTGAGGGGCATCGCCCTGATTTATCAGATCTTCCCGCCAATAAAAAATGGCGTTCGCAACAAATCGGTGCAGGGATTGGCGATGAGGGACCTTGTGGGAAAATACTTGTTCGCAGCGAGCCTGGTTGGGATATTATCAACGAACTTTATCCCATTGAAGGCGAGCCCATTATTGACAAACCGGGCAAAGGATCATTCTGCGCGACTGATCTAGAATTGATCTTGCGAACCCGCGGCATTGAGAACTTAATCCTAACGGGCATTACAACGGATGTGTGCGTGCACACAACCATGCGCGAAGCCAATGACCGTGGTTTTGAATGTTTGCTGGTTGAGGATTGTTGCGGGGCAACGGATCAAGGAAATCATGATGCGGCGGTTAAAATGGTAAAAATGCAAGGTGGGGTGTTTGGCTCGGTTTCAAATAGTTCAACCGTGATTGCGCAATTGCCGTGATAGTTTTGAGTATAGTGAGGCATTGTTGATGGGTATGATTACCGCAAAACCATTTGAATATGAGTTTGATAAAACTTCTGTGGCACTGATCATCATTGATATGCAGCGTGACTTTATGGAGGCCGGTGGGTTTGGTGAAACGCTTGGCAATGATGTGTCGCTGCTCCGTGCTATAATTCCAAAAACAAAGGCTTTGTTGGAAGGGTTTCGACAGGCAAAACTGCCCATTATCCACACGCGCGAATGTCACCTGCCAGATTTGTCGGACTTACCCATTGCCAAACTAGATAGAGGGCATCCAAGTCTTCGCATTGGTGATCTCGGGCCAATGGGTCGGATATTGGTTCAAGGTGAAGATGGTGCCGATATTATCCCTGAGCTTTATCCAATACCTGATGAGATTGTCATTGATAAGCCGGGCAAGGGTGCATTTTATGCAACTCAATTAGCCGACATATTAAAAGAAAAAGACATTACGCACCTGATCTTAGCCGGCGTAACTACAGAGGTATGCGTTCAAACCACCATGCGTGAAGCAAATGACCGTGGGTTTGAATGTTTGGTGGCGTCAGATGCAACAGAAAGCTATTTCCCAGAATTTAAAGCCAGCACGCTTGATATGATCGTTGCCCAAGGTGGGATCGTTGGGTGGGTGGCATCAGTTGATCACATATTGGAGGCGATAGATGTCTGATATCAGCTCGGTACTTTCTTTAAGCCCACAGAATTTGCAACAGCTTGAATTTGAACCGTTTCGGGAAGGTGTCACTGTCCATTGGATCCGGCATGAATTACCACAATTGGCGTTGCTGAAATATGAACCTGGCGCATCGGTTCCACTTCATTTGCACACGGGCCTTGAGACAATCTTTGTTCTTTCCGGTGATCAAACAGATGAACGCGGAACGATCACAAAAGGTGACTTTGCAATCAATGCTCCCGGAAGCCAACACAGTGTTTCATCTGAACAAGGCTGCATTGTTCTGCTGCAATGGGAAAAGCCAGTGCAATTTGTTTAAATGGCTAAGCTTTCAAAATTCTATTATATGGGCGTCATCAAACAAACTAGAAATTTAGCTGTTCCAGTTAAGAGAGTTCAGAGGCATTGCCAAGTTGGTAATGATTGCATTGTCAGTTAGGCAATTGTGATGAATAAATTCACTGACATGCCTGCGTTAAAGGGCTTTCGTTTTCCACGTTCAATTATTTCTTACGCAGTTTGGGCTTACCATCGCTTCAAAAATGAACACAGCTGATATTGCAGACCAATTAGCTGAACATATCTTGGAAATGAAACCGTAAAAAAGCGTTATTCGCCAGACTGTAAATACAACCATCTACTTGGCAATGCAGGTTGCTGCATAACAATCATTTTAACGTAGGTATATGATGCCGGCTATAATTAAGCCGCCGATGAATATTGTCTCAGCGATGATCAAGGTTATGGCCTGCCCTCCAACATCCAAAACCTTTTTAAGGGATGTTTTCATGCCAACGGCGGCAATGGCTATCAAAAGTGCCCATCTGGATATTTCACTTAAAACACTTGTGATAATTGCTGGTATTAATCCAAATGAATTGATCGCGGCAAGCGCCAGAAAACCAAGGACGAATATTGGCATGATGGGTGGCTTTTTACCCAAATCATGATCCTTACTCATATGCATTCTCGATGCTAATACGATGATAAGAACGATTGGCGCAAGCATAGAAACTCGAATGAGTTTAACCACTGTCGCGATCTCACCCGTCTCATTGGAAATAGAAAACCCAGCGCCAACAACTTGTGCCACATCATGGATAGTTCCGCCCAAAAACACTCCCATCTCAACTGGACCAAATAGTAAATATGTCCCTAAAGCTGGATAGGCAATCATAGCAATTGTACTCAAAATCGTGACAGATAGGATTGTGAAAATAAGATTGCGCTCGGAGTGTTCGTTTTTTGGAAGAACAGCGGCAATCGCAATCGCAGCTGAGGCACCGCAGATAGCAACAGCACCACCTGTTAAAATAGCAAACCGCCAACCTCGGCCAAGGACTTTTGATGCCAGCCAGCCAAATAGTATGGTGAGAAAAATACCAGCGATGACCAGGCTAATCCATTTAGCTCCAAGAAGGTAAATAAGTTCAACACTGATGCGAGCCCCCAAGAGTGCCACGCCGATCCGCAGTAAGGTTGATCCAGAAAACTTTATACCATCAACGCATTTGCCTTCCTCAGACAAAAAATGCAATGCGATGCCAAGCAGAAGGGCAAGAAGCATTGCTGGCGCGCCATAATGTTCTGATAAAAATTTAGCAGCAAGCGCCACAAGTGTTGCAACTAAAAGCCCAGGAAAAATGGTTTTTGATTTTAGAATATATTTATGAATTGTAGATGTTGAGGCTGGCATGTTTATCCTGAATAAGGCTGGAGCAAAGACACTTTCTGCGACTGTCATATTTCAGAATTTATTGCGACGCAATAAACATGATTAGAATAGTCATATTAAGCTAGGGTTTTTGGTTGTTAAATACGCCCATCATATGAACGCTTTCATAAATGAACCACCGAACTTGGTGGGCTTTGCCTCATATATGGAGCCTTGGATGCTCACAATCTATCATTCTTATATAATATTCTATTCATTTTACTATTTGTGCATGAGGGTTTAAGTTCAACGAATGATTTGACGTGTTTTTTCCACCAATTTTAATAAGGGCTTCCCCATGGCCACCAAAACTAACCTTCACCCTCGTAATCAACATAGAGAAGGGTACGATTTTGCGCGTTTAGTTGCGCACTCACCTGAACTTGAGGAATTTGCGATCCCTAACCCTGCCGGTCATACGACTATTGATTTTCAAGACCCGGCGGCGATCCGTATGCTTAATCTGGCATTGCTAAAGACGTATTAC
Organism: uncultured Rhizobiaceae bacterium; assembly: GCA_963974325.1. Classification (GTDB taxonomy): domain Bacteria; phylum Pseudomonadota; class Alphaproteobacteria; order Rhizobiales; family Rhizobiaceae; genus Lentilitoribacter. The sequence continues at coordinate 13,514 of CAXBCW010000036.1, read as the reverse complement.
GGCATCAAATATTGGGATATTCCGACCGATTATCTATGTCCGCCCATTCCCGGTCGTGTCGATTATGTCCACTATCTTGCGGATTTGCTTGCTGGCGACAATAATAAAGAAGTCCCGCGCGGACGGAAGATCAAAGCGTTAGACATCGGCACTGGTGCAAGCTTGGTATATCCCCTTGTTGGCCAGAGCGAATATGGCTGGCACTTCACTGCTGTTGATATAGATCCGATTGCTGTTAAATCAGCAGAGCAGGTTTGCAAATCCAACAAGCTAAGAATTACTCTCAGACGACAAGATATACGTGAGAACATCTTTAAGGGTGTGATCGAACCCCACGATGATTTTCATATAACTTTGTGCAATCCACCTTTCCATTCTTCCATGGAGCAAGCCCACAAAAGTACCGAACGAAAATGGCGTAACCTTGGTAAGGGGGATTCCAGAAAACTCAATTTTGGTGGTCAAAAAGCTGAACTTTGGCATCCGGGTGGCGAGATTAAGTTCGTTGCTAGCATGATTGAACAAAGCGTGGAGTTTGCTGACCAATGCATGTGGTTTAGCTCGTTGGTGTCGAAAAAAGATAACCTCAAAACGCTCGTTAAAATTTTAGGCAAGGCGAATGTTGCTGAGTATAAAGTTGTTGAAATGGCACAAGGGCAAAAAACCAGTCGGTTTATTGCATGGACTTACATTAATAAAAGCCAGCGATCTTTGCATATGAGTGAAGCTGGTAAGTAGAACGGTAAGCGATCCGGCAAAACAGACTTGATTAAGCCAGATTTAATTAGGCATGAGCAGATATCTTTCTTTTGCTCGTGCTTGCTCAGAGTTGCCCCTTTCTAGTCTATAATTGAATTTGTTATTGCTTTGAATAGTTTGCGCTAGCGCAAAGAAGTATATTTTCGGAGTGGCTAATCTCTTTTCATCAGTTTGAAATTATGATGAATTGGAGAAGATAGATGATTACCCGTCGCGAAGCCCTTTTAGGTGCAGCTGTGGCTGCAACGACGCCACTACTTGTTGCACAAAATATCACTGCCGCAACTGCGACAGAGTCTGAAAGTATGACCCCTAAAGGGGCTGCAATCGATCTGAGTAAGATGCCTCGTAAAAAGGTTAAGCTCGTTCCTCCGCCGTTTGTTCATCAACATGATCAGGTTGCTAAAGACCCTCCGAGCATTGTTGAATTTGAAATGTTGATCGTTGAAAAAGAAGTCGAGATCGATGACGACGGCACCATGCTTCAAGGCATGACATTTGATGGCTCAATACCTGGCCCACTTATGGTGGTTCACGAAGGAGATTATGTTGAGCTAACGCTGATCAATCCGCCTGAAAATGATATGCAGCATAATATAGATTTTCATGCGGCAACCGGTGGGCTTGGTGGTGGTGCTTTAACGCTTGTGAATCCGGGTGAGAAAACGGTTTTGCGTTTTAAAGCAACGCGGCCAGGTACCTTTGTTTATCATTGTGCTCCTGGTGGCCCGATGATCCCTTGGCATGTGGTTTCCGGTATGTCTGGCGCTATTATGATATTACCGCGCGATGGGCTGAAGGATGAAAAGGGTAAGTCTGTTACCTATGATCGTGTTTATTATATTGGCGAGAATGACTTCTATATCCCCAAAGATGAGGATGGTGAGTATATTCGCTTTGATGATGTCGGTAGTTCTTATGGTGAAACGCTCGATGTGATGAATGGTCTTATCCCCACTCATGTTGTGTTTAACGGAAAAGCTGGCGCACTGACCGGCGATCATGCACTGATGGCAAATGTGGGCGAGAACGTTCTGTTTGTTCATTCACAAGCTAACCGCGATACACGCCCGCACCTTATTGGCGGTCATGGCGATCTTGTCTGGGAAACGGGTAAATTTAATAACCCGCCAGAGCGAGATTTAGAAACGTGGTTTATTCGGGGTGGATCAGCAGGCGCTGCGCTTTATGAATTCCGGCAGCCGGGCGTTTATGCATATGTCAATCACAATCTTATTGAAGCTGTGAATTTGGGTGCAACGGCCCATGTGGTGGTTGAAGGGGAATGGAATAATGATTTGATGGCCCAAGTGCTTGCTCCATCGCCTTATGGTGAAGATGTCAGTGCAGATTACCTCAGCAAGAAGGCTCTTCCATAGGTCCAGTTAGATCAACAGTTAACAACTGGCAACTTAGTAAGGTTGCCAGTTTTTTTAATTGGGCTATGGTTTTTAACAGGAGCATAAAATGAATAGATTTCAAATGGCGCTAACTTTATCTGTCGCATTGTTATTTAATGTCTCCGATGGTTACGCCGAGAGCGCTGGCTTTGACAATCTAATGCCCGAACTTATTCAGGTTCCAACGGGTATGCATGAATATCGTTTGTCTGGTGAAGTGTTGAAAAACGGGCACCCGGTGAATGCGCCTATGCAAAACATATATTTCCCGCGAATTTTACACATTATGAAATATCAGGTTTCAAGCCACAATTATGCTTTGTGTGTCGATGATAATCTTTGCAGTGCGCCCTTTAGAAAACAAGATAGGCATAAGAATTTTCCCGTTGTTGGGATTAGCTTTATTGATGCACAAAATTATGCAGAATGGCTTTCTCAAAAGACAGGCGTTACGTGGCGCCTACCGACTGATGCTGAATGGTCATGGTCCGCAGGAGATCGGTTTTTCGATGATGCGTTTGGCGTTTCAGATAGTATGAACGAGCTTTCTAAGCGTTGGATTGATGACTATCGGAAATCGTATACATACACATCGAAGTCTGACACTGTTGTGAATGCACGCGGCACGTATGGCGCGAATGAAAATGGTCTTTATGATCAATCGGGTAATGTTTGGGAATGGACGGACACTTGTTATCAGCGGTATCAACTTAGTCTTGATGACAAACTTGAAATGGCCGGTACACCCAATTGCGGGGTGCGTATATTGGAAGGGCGTCACAGGTCCTATATGACTAACTTTATTCAAGATGCGATAGGCGGAGGTTGTTCTGCGGGTACGCCACCTAATTTTTTGGGGTTTCGCCTCGTGCGCGATAATCCAAAATTTCTGTCTATCAAGCGATTTCAAAATTGGATGGCATCGGTTCTGCGCAGATAGGTTTCATAAAACTAGAGCAGCATAAAAAAGGATGGGTTTTTTAATAACCCATCCGAACTTTGTTCATCTTTAAAGAGACGTTATTTTGAAGCTTCATATTCTTCAAAAATGGTTTTAAAGCGCTTTTTAGCGTTACCTTTTTGCTTTGCGCCCATTGCATCTGCTTCATTTGTCGGTTCACCCACAGAAATAAGAGCCACCATACCCATTGAATAATGGGGAGAGCATTTGATGCCATAAAGACCATTATTCTCAAGCATCAGAACGTATTCCTTGTTAAATTTGCTTTTAAATTTCGTCACGCCTTCTGGCAGCATGCCTTTGATGGATTCAACATTGTGTCCCTTTGATGTGGGTATAAACCGCACGGTGTCACCTGGCATGGCTTTGATGAAATCTGGTTCGAATACCATTGCACCTTTTTCGCCCTTGTTGAGCATTTTTACTTCAAATTCAGCAGCATGTGCCATGCTGGAAAACAACAAGGCAGTTGCCATGGTTGCAGTTAATAGAGCTTTGTGCATAGTATAACCTTTCAAGGCTAGTTGAGTTTGATACCTCAATTTAGCACTGACTAGCGCCCTGCTATTTGCGTTAGCGCAAGTTCAGGAAAAATAATGAAAATACTTGATGCGTCGCTGCTGGTTAATCTGGCTCCCTTTGTTGGAATTGACCGTGTAGACCTTGATGACTTAATCTCAAAGGCCCATGCAATACGCTTTGAAAAAGATCGTCACATATTTGAGCAAGATGAGCTGTCTCATTCCTTTTTTCTACTGCTTGATGGGCACATTCGTGTGGTTAAAGTGACCCCGCATGGCGAACAAGTTATTGCCCGTTATATTTCTAGCGGCGAGCTGTTTGGTATCGCCCAAGCCATGGGCAGAACCACCTATCCGGCCAATGCGGTCGCAGCTGTTGATTGTGTTGTCTTGTCGTGGCCCGACGCAATTTGGCAAGACACAATTACCAAATATCCAAGCTTTGCCAGTAACACATACAAAACCATTGGTGATCGCCTTCAAGATACCCAAGAGCGTATTATGGAAATGGCAACCGAGCGTGTTGAACAGCGCGTTGCCCATGCGTTGATTAAACTTGTTGAACAGGCAGGCAAAAAGACCGATGAGGGCCAATTAATTGATTTCCCCATCTCGCGTCAGGATATCTCGGAAATGACGGGAACAACCCTCCACACAGTCTCAAGGTTACTCAGTGCTTGGGAACAAGGTGGCTTGGTGAAGAGTGGGCGGAAAAAGGTTTTCGTTGTGAATCAACCAAGATTAAACGCCATTGCTATGGGGCATTAAATGTTTGAGTGGTTTTGTGCCGGATAAAGTTGAGCGCTGTGAGTATCGGAATATTCCTGAATTTTTTTGATGTTAAGAAAATAGAGATTTGCTTCAACAGGTTTTTTCACTAAGATATTCCTTAATTGAAACAATGAATTTAAGATTTTTTAATGTCAGATATAAATTTAAATCAGTCTCAAACAGCATCTATTACGTTTTATGGGGATGTTGGTGCTCAAGATTTTCTTGACTGGATTGCCCATCGTGCCAATAAATTGGGCCTTGTGGGTTGGGTTAAAGGAAATGGTCAGGGAAAAAGCGTAGAAGTGCTTGTCTCGGGCTCAGTTGATTTGATTGACGCTATGGAATTGGGCTGCAGTTTAGGTCCCGAAAGTATCTGGGTTGAGGCAATAAATAGGCAGATGCATAATAATTATGCACCGCTTGAAAATGGATTCAAAATTATCAATTCTAGCAGCTAGTTATACATATTTTATTGAATGCTATACTATTGCGCTGCCGGGTTTTTTACGTTTAACTGCATTTTTTTGCGTAATTTAAGCCTTGATTGGCAGATCTGTGAGTTGAATTTTGAAGAAGGTTTGGGTGCCTATCGCGTTATCCGATCAACTTGCCGCTGGAGGCGTTATGCGGGTTGTTTTGGGAGATCAGGACTTTGCGACATGGCGCGGACATGATGGTAAAGTAAGAACGTTTGATAATCGTTGCCCTCATCGTGGTATGCGCCTTTCGCATGGATTTGTGCGCGGCAATCAGTTGTCTTGCCTCTATCATGGTTGGCAATATGGTGGGACTGGCTCTTGTAAACACATCCCTGCACATCCAGATTTAACACCACCAGAAGCGTTGGGTGCCACATCAATTTCGTGTGTAGAATTTGATGGTTTGATCTGGCTTTCAACAACCGAAAGTGAGTTCAGCAAAAAAGATGCGTTTTCAGGCATTGGTGTTCGCAGTATTGCGTTTGATTGTGGTGTTGAGGATTTAAAAGCCCAACTCCAGGAATTGAATTTTAACACTGATGTTGAAGGACTTGAAAAAGAATATACATACCTACCTTCCAAGGTCGAAGATTTCCGTATGGTGTTTCAACGCCCATCAGCTTTGAAGGGTGATTTGGTTCCGAGCTCATTTATATTGTCATTCACACCTACTCAAAATGATAAAACGACATTGCATATACAAATCACTGGTTTTGATGAAAGCTCCAATGCAAGTTTGGTGAAGATAGCTGTTTCGCGCTGGGCTGAACGCCTGCGTTTGTATGTTGAGACCCCAAACATAGGTCATGCCTCTTCACAAGCAGCTTTAAAATTGGAGGGCGTCTTATGAATGTCGATCACGCGCTTGCTGTAAATGATTGGTATCCTGTTGCTATCGATAAATTATTGTTTGTTGGACAAGATCAAAAAGTTATTCTCATGGGAGAAGCGTTATGCGTTCAACGTAAGGACGATGGTACTCTTAGTGTCATGAACGAGACTGGGAAAAAGTGTCCACATGTGGTGCAATACGGACATATCTGGTCATCGATTGGCAATCCAACGCACGAGCTTTTTAATATTCCTGAGGCCTTTGAAGACGGTAGACGATTGGTTGATTGCGGCCCAGTTAGGGTCAAGGCATCGCCCTTGCGCGTGATAGAAAATTTCTTAGATATTGCCCATTTCCCATTTGTTCATACTGATGTTTTAGGTGCAGAGCCTCATACGGAAGTTGAGCCATACACGGTTAAAATTGACGATACAATTGATGAGGTTTGGGCAACAAAGGTGAAGTTCTTCCAACCGCAAGCCGCTAAATCTGCCGGCGAAGGGCAGATGACTGATTACAAGTATCGTGTGCCTGCGCCTTTGGTCTCTATTCTTTATAAAACCTGCCCGCCACGTCCCGGTCAATGGGATGTTATTACGCTTTTTGTGCGACCAATTGCCGAAGACTTGTGTGATGCATATGCATGGATGGCACTTTATGACGATGACAGTCCGATGGAAGAACTTATTCAATTTCAGCAGATGATTTTTCTTCAGGATCGTTCTATTTTAGAAAACCAAATGCCTAAATTACTTCCGCTTGATCCTAAGATGGAAACTCCAACGCGCGCGGATACAACGTCAATTGCCTATAGAAGATGGCTTAAGCGCAAGGGCTTTACCTATGGCGCTATGACGAGGGCTGGTTGATGCACCTATATGATTATATACTATCTGGAAGTTGCTATAAAGTACGCTTATTGGTGTCGCTTCTCGGTATAGACTACAATAAAATTGCTGTCGATTTTCACCCTGGTGCGGCGCATAAAAAACCTGATTTTTTGGCGTTAAACCCGTCAGGTACATTGCCTGTTCTTAAAGATGGAGAGACCACTCTTTGCGACACCCAAGCGATATTGTCTTTTATCGCTCTTAAATATGATGCGACCGGCCAATGGTTCCCTACCAATGATCCCTCTGTCGTGGGGCACATCATGCAATGGTTAGCATTTGCAAATAGATTAACTGACAGCGCTGGGCAGGCAAGACTGCATGATATGTTAGGCAGGGAGTTGGATATAGATGCGGCTCGATTAGCAGCTCGCAAAGCAATGCGCGAACTTGAAGCATATCTGACAGAGCGGGAGTTTTTGGGTCAAAAGTTCCTCGTGACCGACAAGCCAACGATCGCAGATATTGCGTGTTTTCCATATGTTGCATTATCGCCAGATGGGGGAATTGATCATGATGAATTCCCAGCACTTCGTCGCTGGATGATTGAGGTCCGTCGTCTTGATAAGTTTATCGAGATGCCTGGCATCCACCGGCTGCACGATCAACGGGATGTTGACGTGTCATGATGCCTCTTTTAGAACTCAGTGGTATTACAAGAATTTATCCAGCCGTTACTGCAAATGACAGTATCGACCTAACCGTCATGCCTGGAGAAATTCACGCCGTTCTTGGTGAGAATGGCGCAGGTAAATCGACCTTGATGAAGATCATTTATGGTGCCTCATCCCCAGATATGGGCACGATTAAATGGCAGGGTGAAGCGCTGAATATTCGAAATCCTGCCCATGCGCGTGCCTTGGGTATTGGCATGGTCTTTCAGCATTTCTCGTTGTTTGAAACCTTGACGGTTGGTGAAAATATTTCCATGGCAATTGAAGGCAGTTTGTCAGACCTTCGAACCCGCATACAAGATGCAAGCCGACGATTTGGCCTTGATGTTGATGTTGATGCACGGGTGCAGTCTTTATCAGTGGGAGAGCGCCAGCGGGTCGAAATCCTGAGATGTCTTTTGCAAGAGCCAAAGCTGATCATTATGGATGAGCCGACATCGGTTTTGCCGCCGCAAGGGATTGCGGATCTATTTAAAACACTCAAAACTTTAGCTGCCGATGGTTTGGGAATATTATTTATATCTCATAAGCTTGAAGAAATTCGTGAGCTTTGTGATGTGGCAACTGTTTTGCGGGGTGGCAAAGTCACAGGACATGCCATACCGCGCGAAGAGACAGACCAATCTTTGGCGCGCATGATGATTGGGCGAGATTTACCCCACACGGAGCGTCCAAGCTCTGGTGCAGAAAAAGTAGACCTCTTATCGGTCACAAATCTTAGCCTGCAATCGGATAGCAGTTTTAACACAGCGCTTGAGAATGTCTTCTTAAATGTGCGCCGAGGCGAGATTATTGGTATTGCAGGGATTTCTGGCAATGGCCAAAACTCCTTAGCAAGCTTGCTGTCTGGTGAAACACAATTACCGCAATCTTTGGCTGGTTCGATTAAACTTGGCGACGAGAACATAGGTCATCTGGATCCTGCAGCTCGAAGGGAGTTGGGGTTAAACTTCATTCCTGAAGAGCGTTTAGGGCGTGGCGCAGTCCCTGTTCATAGTTTAACGGATAACTCATTATTGACTGGCCATGGTGCAGGTTTAGCGACAAATGGATTTCGTAATGTCGCTGCGATGAAGCAATTTGCACAGGCGACCATTCAAGCTTTTGATGTCAGGTGTGGCGGACCTGTGGCTGAAGCTCAGAGCCTTTCTGGTGGGAATTTACAAAAGTTTATTGTTGGTCGAGAAATATCTCTCAAGCCAGATATATTGATTGTTTCACAACCAACATGGGGTGTTGATGTGGGGGCCGCTGCTGCAATTCGGCAGAACCTGATTGATTTGAGTAGAGCAGGCACTGCTATATTGGTTATTTCTGAAGAGTTAGAAGAGCTGTTTGAAATTACTGATCGGCTGCATGTTATGTTTCGAGGTCGCTTGTCGCAATCGGTTAAAACGTCAGATACCGATGTTCAAAAGGTTGGCCTTGCGATGACGGGTGCGTTTGATCAGCTATCACCATCTTCTGAATTGGAGGGTGCACTAGATGTCTAAGTTTAGACTTGAACAACGGACACAACATTCAACTGGTGCGGCATTTATGGTGCCACTCGTTGCTGTTTTTCTGACCTTAATCGGCGGCTCTATTCTTTTTCTGTTTTATAATGTTTCACCAATCAACGGCTTTCATGCGCTTTTGATCGAACCTTTGAGTAGCCTATATGGTGTGGGCGAAGTTCTGCTGAAAATGGGGCCATTACTTCTGATCGCCCAAGGTCTGGCCATTGGGTTTCGTGCAAATGTCTGGAATATTGGCGCAGAAGGGCAGCTCATTGTTGGCGCTATCTGTGCCGCGGCACTTGCGATTTGGTTGGATGGCACAACATCACCATTTTTATTACCAATTATGGTTGTCGCTGGCGCTTTGGGCGGCATGATGTGGGCAGGTATTGCGGCATGGTTGCGAACCAGCTTTAATGCCAACGAAATCCTTGTCACGTTCATGCTCTCGAGTATCGCATTACAGTTGCTCTATTATCTTGTGTCAGGTCCCATGCGAGATCCGCAAGGTTTTAATTTCCCGCAATCTATCTTGTTCTCAAGTGCGGCTACATTTGATCTTTTGATTGAAAATACGCGTGCGAATACATCGCTTTTGATTGGGCTGGTTGTCACTTTTGCTGCATGGATTTTCATGCAACGCAGCCTTATGGGATATAAACTTATTGTTGGTGGAACAGCACCTGCCGCTGCGCGTTATGCAGGGTTTAGTGAGAAAAAATCTATCTGGCTTGCATTGCTTATTGGCGGTGCAGCAGCTGGGGCAGCAGGGGTTGGTGAAGTTGCAGGACCACTTGGCATGTTGCAACGTAATATATCACCCGGCTATGGATTTGCTGCCATTATTGTTGCCTTTTTGGGTGGTTTACACCCGGTCGGTATCATCTTCTCTAGTGCTTTGATGGCACTGTTATATGTTGGTGGTGACTTTGCTCGTTTATCAGTTGGATTGCCATCGGCGGTCACGCACATATTGCAAGGATTGCTGCTTACATTCTATCTTGCGGGTGCTGTCTTGCTTAAGTATCGAGTGCGAAGGGTACGCACAAAACAACCGAACATATTATCCAAAGCGGAAGACACATCATGACCGCGACCATTATCTTTTTAATTGCAGGAATGTTTGCAGCAACTGTCCCACTTTTATTTGCAGCTTTGGGCGAGTTAGTCGTTGAAAAATCCGGCATGCTCAACCTTGGTATTGAAGGTATGATGGCGGTTGGTGCCGCGGCAGGTTTTGTTACTGTTGCGCTCACGGGTTCCCATTGGTTAGGGCTTGCGGCAGGGGCTGTGGCAGCGCTTTCGGTTTCGATGGTTTTTGCAACTCTGTCCATTTTCTTTCTGGCCAATCAGGTTGCAACTGGTTTGGCGGTTGGTGTGCTGGGTCTTGGGATTTCAGCTGCAATCGGCAAAAATTATGAAGGGACAACAGTGCCGACAATGGGCAAAATTGATTTTGGTTTTTTATCGGATATTCCCATCATTGGGCCTTCATTTTTCAATCATGATCCGATTGTCTATTTGGCAATTATAATGGCTATCGTTCTTTGGTATATTCTTAAACACACCAAGCTTGGCCTTGTGATCCGTGCGGTTGGAGAATCTCCAGAATCGGCTAATGCGCTCGGCTATCCAGTGAGTAGGATACGATTTTTAGCGGTGCTGTTTGGTGGCGCTATGGCAGGCATTGGTGGCGCATATCTGTCAACGATTTACACATCTTTGTGGGCGGATGGAATGGTCGCAGGGCGCGGCTGGATTGCTGTATCACTTGTTGTCTTTGGTTCGTGGATTTTGCCACGTGTGGCCATAGGGGCTTATCTGTTTGGCGCTATTTCACTTTTGGAGCTTTCAATCCAAGGTTTGGGTTTTGATATTCCATCGCAAATTTTATCCGCATCACCCTATATCATTACGATCATTGTCTTGGTCGTCATCTCTCGTAATCGAGCCTATATTCAACTCAACAGCCCAAGAAGCTTAGGGCAGACATATAAATCATCACACTAGTACAACTATAATCTCAGGAGAATGCTTATGAAAATTATACAAAACCTAATGAAAGTGACAGCTTTAGTTGCTGTGGCGACTGCATCGTTTGTGATGCCATCAATAGCTGAGGACAAGCTGAAGATTGGCTTTATTTATCCATCACCTGCTGGTGACGTGGGTTGGTCGCGCGAACTTGATAATGGTCGCAAACAAATTGAAGAAAAGTTTGGCGATAAAGTTGAAACAGTTGTTGTTGAAAATGTGCCAGAAGGCCCTGATGCAGCACGTGTTATGACCCAAATGGCATCACAAGGCGCTGGAATGCTGATGATAGGTTCATTCGGTTATATGAATGACGGATTAAAGCTAGCGGCTCAACAGCCTGACCTTAAATTCATCCATGCCAGTGGTTATAAACTCGCACCTAATCTTGGTAACTTTCAAACGCGTAATTATGAAAGTGCTTATGCAGCTGGTATTGCCGCAGGTTATGTCACAAAATCCAATACGCTTGGTATTGTTGCAGCCTATGCAATTCCTGAAGTAGTCGGGATCATCAACACGTTCACATTGGGCGCGCAGAAAAGTAATCCTGAGATCAATGTCAAAGTTGTATGGTTGAACTCTTGGTTTAATCCGTCAAAAGCGCAAGAATCTGCCAAGTCGCTTGTGGCTCAATCGGCTGATGTTATCTTCTCTTTGTATCAGGATACGCCGTCTGTTGTATCTGTTGCTGAAGAGCTAGGTGTTTATGTTGTGAACACGTCTTCTGATATGAAAAAATATGCACCAACAAAATTGCTCGCGTCTTTGACAATTGATTGGGGTCCACATTTTATCTCTCAAGTTCAAGCTGTTCTTGACGATAATTTTGAAGGAACTGCCTATTGGGGTGGAATGGCAGATGGCGCTGTTGGTATCGGATCGCTAAGTTCTGATTTATCAGCTGATCAAACTGCAGAAGTTGAAAAAACAATGGCGAGTATCGCATCTGGTTCTTTCCATCCGTTTAATGGTCCTATCATGGGTCAAGATGGATCGGAAAAGGTTGCAGCCGGTGCTACGCTTGATGATGGTTCAATCTTGGGTATCAATTGGTTGGTTAAGGGTGTGGAAACAAACTTGCCAAACTAAGCAATATTTAAACTCATAATAACAGTTATAAACACGGCTGCTTAACAGTAGTTAGGCAGCCGTGTCTTTTCAAAAGAGACGTGCGAGATGAATGATTTACTAGGCAAGACACTGATGACGACCTTCATGCATGCTCCCGTGCTTGGCGAGGTTGATATTTGCCAAGATGCATTAATCGAAATTGATGATAATGGACAAATCAATGCAGTTGTCCGCCCCAGTGATGATCTTTATGAGCAGATGAAATCTGAGGCGCGTGATAATGGTTGTCTTGTGCAATTACCCAGTCACCAATTTTTACTACCAGGCTTTGTTGATCTTCATATTCATGCCCCGCAATGGCCGCAACTCGGCAAAGCCTTGGATGTGCCATTAGAGGTCTGGTTGATGGAGCATACTTTCCCTTTGGAAGCGCGCTATATTGATGTTAATTTTGCGCGTAGAATATATACAGATATGGTGAGTTCTCTGCTTGCTAATGGAACAACAACAGCTCTTTATTTTGCAACAATCCATGAAGGTGCGACACAGCTTCTTGCCGATACTTGTCTTGATTTGGGGCAACGCGCCCTGATCGGCAAAGTCGTTATGGACAATAAAGACCAATGCCCTGACTATTATCGAGATAAATCGACCGAATTGGCGCTGTCAGAAACTGAATCCTTCATTGATTATGTGAAATCCCATGAAGGAAATACGGCGGATTTAATTAAGCCCGTCATTACACCACGGTTTATACCAAGCTGCACAGATGAAGCGTTGCTCGGTCTTGGAAAGCTTGTGCAAACTCATAAATGCCATGTTCAAACCCATTGTTCGGAAAGCAACTGGGAGCATAATTATGTTCTTGAGCGCACAGGAGTAACCGATACACAAGCATTGACCGATTTTGGTCTCATGGGCCGACACACTATCCTTGCCCATAGCAATTTCATATCTGAACAAGATATGGATATCATCGCTGAAAAGGGCGCAGGCATCGCTCATTGCCCTTTATCTAATATCTATTTTTCAAACGCAGTGTTTCCGTTACGCAGAGCTTTGGAAAAATCTTTACATGTTGGCCTTGGTACCGATATTTCAGGTGGGTCAAGTGCATCAATATTAGATGTATGTCGGTATTCTATTCATATGTCGCGTGTTTTGGAAGAAGGTACTGATCCTGATAAACCTGCCGATGAGCGCGGTGTTGCAAATACGCGAATTGATTTTCGCGAAGCATTCTATCTTGCAACAACAGGAGGAGCAAAGGCACTTGATCTTCCTGTCGGATGTTTTGAAAAAGGATGCATGTTTGACGCAATTCTTGTTGCCCCAGACGCAAAATCCGCCCCTATATTGCTGGATGATGAGCTTGATACGTTGGACGAACAACTCCAAAAAATTGTTTATCTGGCAACACGCTCAAATATTACATCTACATGGGTTTCGGGAAAAAATGTTATGTCTGCGGTTTAGCAGACTATTTTAGACGCTGTATGAAATAGTTTTTACATACATTGCTCAATCTGTCCTATAGGCGTTGATGGCGTACAACGTGAGCTACTACGTTTGGTAATCACATAGGGTAGTTCTTCTTCATCAAAACCATTGCTCTCA
>CAXBCW010000035.1:0-27916 GCA_963974325.1 uncultured Rhizobiaceae bacterium | reverse complement strand
TCACCAAAATTTTGACGTCCGCCAATACCATAAGATCCCGTTTCTTGACGGTCTCCCTTGCCAACAATCACAGAAATATTCATGCGGGTGAGGGGGCGAACATCACGTACAATATGACCATCAGCACGCAAGATATTAATCACCTGCCAACTAGCGCTGAGCGAAGCCGAGACTTGTCTAACTTTGTCGTTTTTATTGCGCACATAAGCATCGATCTGCTTTAAAAGAGAAACTTTCGTTTCAAAATTAGGCGAAGAAAGCGGATTGTCTTCTGAGTAGAGCTTTTTGTTCGTGCCAATTGGTGGCTCGCTATAGGTGCCATCATATCCGCGCGTCACTGCACCAACAGCATCAACTGCACGTTTAAGAGCAGCTTCACTAAAATCACCAGAATGGGCATAACCTGTGGCTTCACCAGCAACAGAACGCAAGCCAAAACCTTGATCTGTATGGTAAGACCCAGCTTTTAGGCGGCCATCATCGAACATGAGTGATTCCGCTTCAGAATATTCCAGATAAAGCTCGCCATCATCAGCATTTTTCAAACTATCGGAGAGGATGGATTGCACTTTACTGGCATCCATATCAAATTTTTCAATAAGATTGATCGACATATTGTTCTCCGATTGGGTGAGGCTATACCTCAAAAAAGAGTGTGCGGTACGAGGTGGTACTCATAAGATAGGAATTAGCTACCACGAAATCAAACCTTGTGAACTGCAAGTTTTCATCACAGTTCAGTGAGCGTAGATTTCGGTCGTAAGTTTTTTGATACGAAACAACAAAGCCAAAGCTTTATTCAAGCGCTGCAAATCCATCAGAAAAGCCGCTCAAATCAACGGGCAAGCCAATGCCTTCTTCTTCACTTTGGAAAATAAAGAAAATAGCTTCTGTGCCACGTTTGAGCGCGTTAATCATATCATCATCCATGATGACTTGAACAAAGCAACCATCAGAGAAACAGCGGGTAAAATAGGCTCGGCCTAAATCTTTGCCATCAACAATCAGACCCAATCCATTTGGCAAAAGAACACCCAATGGCGCTAGGATTCTGAGGATGCGGGCTTTTTTGTCGGCTGTTTTGATAATGATAACCGATAGGCCAACATCGTCTCTGTCATCGGCAACTACATTTTGCATCAACACACATTGGTCGCCAGGAGCGCCAGCGGGTTGATCACACACGATATGCCACTCACCAAATTTATCTTTGATATAACCTGGAGGTTGGCTGCTTGTGCCGTTTGGATTTGGAATAACTTGACGCGCTGGATCGGACGTAGCCGATTGAGCTGCGACAAAGTTTGGTGCAATGACACCCACGATTAGTGCTAATATTGCTGTAGCTTTTGCTAGTCTCATTTGGTTCTCACCGTTCGATATTAAACACAGCACCCAATTCCGGCTGCGAATCAGTGTCCTATTTTGTAGCTGCAAATGGTTAAATGAAAAACCCCTGCGCCCGACTTGATGTATTTGTTTGTCCAATATCGGCGAAATTGAGGAATTCCACCGTTTTTTTTCACTTATCTATACACATGGTATGATTTGCGAAAGATTTGCGGCCTATCTGTGCCAAGATAACGTCTACCGAATGTGTAATTAATGTGGTTTTTTTTGGGATCTGCGCAAAAATGCCGCATGATTGGTGCGTTACATATATTGCGGTGTGACCTAATCTGTGGTTTTAACAGCTAAGATTTATAAAGATTCTGCGCCGCTATTGGTGCTTAACGACTTTCTCGAGGGAGACCTAACGTGAAAAAATTGGCTCACGCAGCTCTGATGCTTACAACTTTGCTGGGATCAGCAACTTCTGTTTTCGCAGCACAGCCGTTGGATTGGCAGTATAGGCTTCAGCCTGCAGCATCGGATATGATGCGTCAGATTATCAATTTTGAAATCTATACACTCTGGTTCATCATTCCAATTACACTCTTTGTTTTGGCACTATTGATCTACGTTTGCTACAAATTCAGTGCAAAACGTAACCCAACGCCATCGACAACAGCACACAACACAACAGTTGAAGTTGTTTGGACATTGGGCCCGATATTGATCCTGCTTGCTTTGGCTCTTCCGTCATTTAACATTCTTACCCAACAATTGGCGCCAGAAGAAGAAGCTGCGATTACAATCAAGGCAACGGGCTACCAGTGGTATTGGGGTTTTGAGTATCAGAACGAAACAGAAGTTTCTTTTGATGCACTTATGCTTCGAGAAGGCGATCGCGCTGATGCTGGTAAAGAAGATATGTCAGCATATCCTCGTTTGCTTGCAGTGGACAATGAAGTTGTTGTTCCAAACAACACAATGGTCCGTGTGATTGTAACAGCGGCTGATGTGATTCACGCTTTTGCAATGCCTGCTTTTGGCGTTAAGATTGATGCGATCCCAGGTCGTTTGAATGAAACATGGTTCAAGGCTGAAAAAGAAGGTCTGTACTATGGTCAGTGTTCTGAGCTTTGCGGCAAAGACCACGCGTTCATGCCGATTGCGATCCGTGTTGTTTCACAAGCTCAATACGATACTTGGTTGGCAGCTGCTGGCGATGATATTGAAACTGCAAATAAAGCACTGATGGCATCAGTTGAAACTGGCAAAAAAGCCGTTCAACTTGCTGCATCAGAAGCTAACTAAACTAGAGGTCTTTCAAATATGACTGATACAACAGCTTCACATGATGAGCATCACGGCGCGCCAAAAAGCTTTGTGCGTCGTTGGCTTTATTCAACCAACCACAAAGATATTGGCACTCTATATTTGATCTTCGCGATTATCGCGGGTCTTATTGGTTTTGCACTTTCCGTTGTTATGCGCATGGAATTGCATGAGCCTGGTATTCAAATTTTCCATGGCCTTGCGGCAATGGTTTATGGTTTTGAAGGCGATGCTGCCATTGATGGCGGCAAGCACATGTACAATGTGTTCACCACAGCCCATGCCTTGATCATGATCTTTTTCATGGTGATGCCTGCGCTTATCGGTGGTTTTGCCAACTGGATGGTTCCAATCATGATCGGTGCGCCAGATATGGCTTTCCCGCGCATGAACAACATCTCATTCTGGTTGTTGCCTCCGGCGATCATCCTTTTGTTGCTGTCCATGTTTGTTGAAGGTCCAGCAGGCGGATACGGTACTGGTGGTGGTTGGACAATCTATCCTCCGCTCTCCACAACAGGTCAGCCTGGTCCCGCAATGGATTTTGCAATTCTAGCGCTTCACGTTGCTGGTGCTTCATCTATCCTTGGTGCGATCAACTTCATTACAACGATTTTGAACATGCGCGCACCTGGCATGACATTGCATAAAATGCCATTGTTTGCTTGGTCAGTTCTTGTGACTGCATTCTTGTTGCTATTGTCTTTGCCGGTTCTTGCTGGTGCGATCACAATGCTTCTAACAGATCGAAACTTCGGTACAGCTTTCTTCAACCCTGAAGGCGGCGGCGATCCAATCTTGTTCCAACACTTATTCTGGTTTTTTGGTCACCCTGAAGTTTACATTTTGATCTTGCCTGGTTTTGGTATCGTAAGTCACATCATCTCAACATTCTCACGTAAACCAATCTTTGGTTACATGGGCATGGCTTATGCGATGGTCGGTATCGGTGTCGTTGGCTTTGTTGTTTGGGCTCACCACATGTATACGGTTGGTCTATCGCTTAATGCACAACGTTACTTTGTGTTTGCCACGATGGTTATCGCGGTCCCAACAGGGATTAAGATTTTCTCATGGATTGCCACAATGTGGGGCGGTTCGATCACAATGCGGACGCCAATGCTTTGGGCTATCGGCTTCATCTTCTTGTTCACCGTTGGTGGCGTGACAGGTGTGCAATTGGCAAATGCCGGTCTTGATCGTGCCTATCACGATACATATTATGTGGTTGCTCACTTCCATTACGTACTATCACTTGGTGCGGTGTTTGCGATATTTGCAGGTTGGTACTACTGGTTCCCTAAAATCACGGGTTACATGTATAATTCCCTCGTTGCGAAATCTCACTTCTGGGTGACATTTATCGGTGTGAACATCGTGTTCTTCCCGCAGCATTTCTTGGGTCTTGCAGGTATGCCGCGTCGTTATATCGATTATCCTGATGCATTTGCAGGTTGGAACGCTGTTTCATCTTGGGGTTCTTATATTGCCGCAGTTGGTGTTTTGATCTTCCTTTATGGTGTGTTTGAAGCCTTCGCTAAAAAGCGTATTGCAGGCAACAACCCTTGGGGTGAAGGTGCTGATACACTTGAGTGGGAATTGTCTTCTCCTCCACCGTATCACCAGTGGGAACAGCTTCCGAAGATCAAATAATCTTCTGATAAAACTCAAGACCGCTGCTTTCAAACTGATGGCAGCGGTCTCATCAAAACTAAACAACCAAATAGTTGATAAAAAACATGTCGATTTCGCAAAGCATAGATATCAAAGATAATGGTTCAGATGTATATTTGTCTGAAGCTGTTGCTGGTGATTATTTTGAGCTACTAAAGCCGCGTGTGATGTCACTTGTGGTGTTTACTGGCGCTGTTGGCCTTATCTTGGCACCCGGTTCAATTCATCCATTCCTTGGTATGGTCGCGATCTTGTGCGTTGCCATTGGTGCAGGCGCAAGCGGTGCGCTTAATATGTGGTATGACGCTGATATTGATGCAATCATGACGCGGACACAAAGCCGTCCAATCCCATCTGGCCGTATTACAAAATCGGAAGCTTTGGGCTTTGGTCTTGTTCTGTCGCTTTTTTCCACCATGTTTTTGGGCTTGGCCACCAATTGGTTGGCCGCCGGACTTCTTGGTTTTACAATTTTCTTTTATGCCGTTGTTTACACAATGTGGCTCAAACGCTCGACACCTCAAAACATTGTTATTGGTGGCGCAGCAGGTGCCTTCCCACCAATGATCGGTTGGGCATGTGTCACCGGCACAGTTTCGATCGAAAGCATCGTGCTTTTCTCAATTATCTTTTTGTGGACACCACCCCATTTTTGGGCTTTGGCATTGTTCAAAAAAAGTGATTATGAAGCCGTTGGTGTTCCAATGATGCCAAATGTTGTTGGCGAACATAAGACTAAAGTTCAAATGTTGGTCTATGCTGTTCTAACCGCAATTGTTGGTGTCTTGCCAAGTGCACTTGGTTTTGCGGGTCCTTTATATGGCGTTATCTCGTTGGGCCTTGGTCTTGGCTTTGTTTGGTACACTTATAAAACTTACAAAATGAACGAAACCGATCTTAAAATGGTCGCGGCCAAGAAATTATTTGGCTATTCGTTGATTTATCTTTTCGCAATCTTTGTTACATTGCTTGTCGACCGCGGTGTGATGTTGTTCTTGGGGCAAATGTCATGAGTGAATTAGAAACAGTACAATTGAGTGAAAAACAAGCTAAAGCGCGCAAAGGTCGTTCGCTAGCTTTGGGCATTTTATTGGCCGCTTTTGTGGTGATTGTATATGCAATCACCGTTGTAAAAATTGGCCCTGATATCGTCTCACGTGGATTGTAATTGATGAACAAACCAGTCGAAAAAGATAAAAATTCTAAAACCCGTGATTCAAAAGTCGCGGTAGCTTGTGTTGCTTTTGTTGGTGCCATGGTTGGTGTGAGTTATGCAGCGGTTCCGCTTTACGAGATCTTTTGCCAAGTCACAGGTTATGGCGGCACAACATCTCGCGTTGAACAAGCATCTGATGTTATTTTAGATCAGAAAATAAAAATCCGTTTTGACGCCAATATCTCACCTTCACTTGCCTGGGAATTTAAACCAAAAGTTCGCGAGATCGAAATCGCGATTGGTGAGACAGCGCAAATGGAATATTTGGCCCAAAGCATCGCCGGATTTAGCACCCATGGGCAGGCAACATTTAATGTGACGCCTCAATCTGCAGGTGCTTACTTCAATAAGGTAGAATGTTTCTGCTTTACTGAGACCGTGCTTGAGCCGGGTGAAAAAATCGATATGCCGGTTGTTTTCTTCGTTGATCCAGATATTGCGACAGCTGAAGAAACACGCGGAATTAAAACAATTACACTTTCATACACTTTTTTCCCGTATGAAAGTGACAAACCAGTAGCTTCTGCTGCGCCATTAAAACTTGGATCTGGTGTAAATCAGGTTGAAGAGGCAGCAAAATTATGAAATTAGACACTAATAATAATAATGCTCGCTTTTGCGAGTTAGCGACCACAAGCCGTAATAGCGGTTACGGTACCATTGAGGGGTAATTCAAATGGCTGACGCACATTCTGTAAATCACGATTATCACATTATCGATCCGAGCCCTTGGCCGTTCATGGGCTCTTTGAGCGCTTTGGTCATGTCAATAGGCGGCATCGGCTATATGCGCTATTTGTCCGATGATGGAGCTTCTCTAAAAGGTCTTGATTTCATTGCATCACCTTGGTTGTTCTATATCGGCCTAGCCGGTGTTTTGGCGACAATGTTGTTCTGGTGGGGCGATACCATTAAAGAAGCCCATCAAGGTCATCACACACGTGTTGTGTCGATCCACCTTCGCTATGGCATGATCATGTTCATCGCATCAGAGGTCATGTTCTTTGTGGCATGGTTCTGGGCGTTCTTCGATGCAAGTTTGTTCCCAGCAGAGGCGATCCAAGAAGCACGTGTTGCCTATACAGGTGGTCAATGGCCGCCAGTTGGCATCGAAGTTTTAGATCCTTTGCACTTGCCACTTTATAACACTGTGATCCTTTTGTGGTCAGGTACTGCAGTAACTTGGGCACACCATGCATTATTGCATAATGATCGTCAGGGCGTGATCTACGGTCTATTGGGCACAATTTTGCTCGGTGCATTGTTCTCAGCCGTTCAGGTCTATGAATATACCGTTGCACCATTTGCCTTCACAGATAGCATTTACGGCGCAACGTTCTTCATGGCGACAGGCTTCCACGGTTTCCACGTTTTTGTGGGTACAATCTTCTTAGCAGTTTGCTTGATCCGCGCATTGATGGGTCACTTCAAACCTGAGCAGCACTTTGGTTTTGAGGCCGCTGCTTGGTATTGGCATTTTGTTGATGTTGTTTGGTTGTTCTTGTTCTTTGCCATCTATATTTGGGCATCATGGGGCGCACCTATCTATCAACACTAAGATGATGATAGAAACTTAATTCAAATGGGAAGGGCGGCTTAAGTGTCGCCCTTTCTTTTTTTAAGCCAGTAAGTAAACAGGAATGATGATGAGCCAAGACGATAGCAAATTTCCACCTGTTGATCCGTTTGCCACAGGCCTCAAAGGCCGTTGCCCGCGTTGTGCCGAAGGCTCACTATTTGATGGGTTTTTGGGAATACAAAAATCTTGCTACAATTGCCATTTAGATTTTGATTTCGCCGATTCAGGAGATGGACCCGCCGTCATTGTAATGACCCTTGTTGGCTTTATCATTGTTGGTCTGGCGCTTTGGGTCGAGGTGAGTTACGCACCGCCATTTTGGTTGCAGCTTCTGCTATGGATACCGCTTTCCATTGGCTTGGGTCTATACTTATTGCGCATCATGAAGGGCATCGTGATTTGCATTCAATTTAAAAACAAAGCGCAACAAGGTGAGTTAGATCGTGACGAATAGCCAAGCATCAAAATCAATATTCAGATGGCAAAATATACTTGTGAGCTTGATCACCGGTGCAGTGTTTGTCACATTGCTCATTTTAGGCAATTGGCAAGTGCAACGGCTATCTGAAAAAGAAAGCCTTTTGGCCACGATTAAACAATATCTTGATGCACCAGCAGCACCGATCACAGACATTATCACTGCTGTTAAAAACGGTGAGAATATTGAATATCGCCCTGTCACTGTCACAGGCGAGTTTGATCATGACAAAGAACGCCATTTCTTTGCGACCCATAACGGATATTCAGGCTATTACGTTTATACGCCAATGATCACAGATGTTGGCACCATCTTTATCAATCGTGGCTTCGTACCATTTGACCTCAAAGATGCTAATACGCGTTTGGAAGGTCAATTGGATGGCAAGGTGACGATCACAGGTCTTGCCCGCTCTATGCTGGATGAAAAACCTTCATCTGTTGTACCAGACAATGATCCTGATAAAAATCAGTTCTTCTGGAAAGATCTAAGAGTGATGGCATCTTCAACAGGTTTATATTTTAGCGATCCAAACCTGTTGCGATTTTTTATTGATGTTGATGAGACGCCAAATCTTGGTGGTTACCCACAAGGCGGCGTCACATTGATTGATTTGCCCAATAATCACCTTCAATATGCGGTGACCTGGTATGGATTGGCTGGTTCATTATGTGTTGTGGTTGGTTTTTTCCTGTTTCGTAAAAAAGCCTAATAATAGCATTAATCCATTCATTTGGCACCCAAAGGGGTTGGCATGTTGTCACCCTGCCACTTGACATTGATCTTATGCCAACCCACTAAAGATAGATAAATATTGAGTGTTAATCCTTTAAGCTTTAGCCTTAACAATGAAAGAACATCGATCATGCAAAAACCTGAACTAGCAATCAGATTATGTGGGCCACGCGGATTTTGCGCAGGCGTAGATCGCGCCATTCAGATCGTTGTTTTAGCGCTTAAAAAATACGGCAAACCTGTCTATGTCCGCCACGAGATTGTGCATAATCGCTTCGTTGTTGAAGGGCTTGAAGAGCTTGGTGCTGTCTTTGTTGAAGAGTTGGATGAAATCCCTTTAGAGCACGTCAATCAGCCTGTCGTCTTCTCAGCTCACGGTGTTCCCAAATCAGTACCAGAAGACGCAATAGCGCGTAATTTATTTTATCTCGATGCCACATGTCCACTGGTATCAAAAGTACACAAACAAGCCATGCGCCATGTAAGACTTGGCCGTCATGTGATTTTAGTTGGTCACAAAGGCCATCCAGAAGTCATAGGCACTATGGGACAGCTTGAAGTGGGTGAAGTCACGCTGATTGAAACAGTTGAAGATGTCGAACAGTTCGTTCCAAAAGATGATGGCGAACTTGGGTTTGTAACCCAAACCACATTGTCTGTAGATGATACTCAAGACGTGATTAATGCCATGAAGGCTAAGTTTCCAGATATTCAAGCGCCGGCTGCCGAATCAATTTGCTACGCCACAACTAATCGACAAGAAGCGGTGAAGCAGGCGGCAGAAGGTTGTGATTTCTTCATCATAGTTGGTGCGCCAAATTCGTCAAATTCCAAACGCTTGGTCGAAGTAGCAAAACGGGCAGGTGCAAAGCAATCATTGTTGGTTCAACGTGCAAAAGAGATCGATTGGGCAAGCTTTGAAGGTGTTCGCACCTTAGGAATTTCAGCTGGTGCTTCTGCACCGGAGGTTATTGTTGAAGAAATCATTGATGCATTTAAAACGCGATTTGACGTCAAAATTGAACTTGCCGAGATTATCAAGGAAACAGAAAATTTCCTGGTCAATCGTGAGTTACGCGACGTTGAATTAACGATCGACGATATGGCCTTTGTGAACGGATAATAAGATGGCAGTTTATACAGATATTACTGAGATTGAACTCGCAGATTGCCTTAAAGATTACGATATTGGTACGTTGCTGTCCTATAAAGGCATTGCAGAAGGCGTCGAAAATACGAACTTTTTGCTCAGAACAACCACGGGAACATTTATTTTAACGCTTTATGAAAAGCGTGTGAATAAAGATGATTTGCCATTTTTCTTAGGCCTGATGGAGCATCTTGCAGCCCAAGGTTTGAGCTGCCCTTTGCCCGTTCATCGCAATGATGGCCAGATGCTAAGCCAATTGGCAGGACGACCAGCGGCCATCATCACGTTTTTGGAAGGTATGTGGCTGCGTAAACCTCAAGCGGTCCATTGCTTTGAGCTTGGTGCGGCTATGGCCAATTTTCATAAATGGGGACAAGACTTCGACATATCACGCAAGAACGCCTTGGATCTAAAAGATTGGCGTCCTTTATGGAAACAATCGCGAGATCAAGCCAATTCTATTCAAGATAATCTTGTTGCAAAAATTGATACACAATTGACTGATTTGGAACGTAACTGGCCCAAAGATTTACCGCGCGGTGTAATCCATGCAGATTTATTTCCAGACAATGTGTTTTTCATCGGCAATGAGCTGTCGGGTGCCATTGATTTTTACTTCGCCTGCAATGACATGTTTGCCTATGATATTGCCATCTGCTTAAACGCTTGGTGTTTTGAAGCAGACGGCTCATACAACATGACCAAGGGCAGGGCACTTTTGAAGGGCTATCAATCTGTTAGGCCTCTTGAACAAGCTGAACGGCAAGCATTGCCGACACTTGCGCGTGGTGCCGCAATGCGGTTTTTCCTCACGCGGCTATATGATTGGATCAATGTTCCCGATGGTGCATTTGTCGTGAAAAAAGATCCACTTGAATATATGCAAAAATTGCGTTTTCACGCAGCAATAAAGTCTTCCTCAGAATACGGATTAGTATAGCTCTTCATGAAAAAAATAGTCATTTACACAGATGGTGCCTGTTCAGGTAATCCAGGGCCCGGCGGTTGGGGTGCGATCCTGCGCTATGAAGGCACTCAAAAAGAGCTCAAAGGCGGCAAGGCTGATACCACCAATAATCAGATGGAGTTAACCGCTGCCATTGAATCGCTGAACGCGCTTAAGCAAAGCTGCAACATCGATTTATATACAGATTCTGTCTACGTCCGTGATGGTATCATGAAATGGATAGAAGGCTGGAAGCGCAACAATTGGCGCACGGCTGCAAAAAAGCCCGTGAAAAACGTCGAGCTTTGGCAATCATTAGCTGAGGCTCAAAAGCGTCACACAATCGAATGGCACTGGGTGAAGGGTCATGCGGGGCATCCCGACAACGAACGAGCTGATGAGCTTGCTCGTGCCGGAATGGAACCTTTTAAATAATCAGATCGTCTTGTTGATTAAAGTTGCTCAAGCAGCTTTGATGCGCCAGAAGTCACAGCTTCACCCGGTGAATCTTCAACATTAATCGCGGTAACTTTTCCATTTTCAACAATCATAGAATAGCGTTTTGAGCGCATGCCCAAAGTGCCGCCAGATAGATCCATTTCCATGCCAATTGCATTGGTAAAGCTTGAATCCCAATCAGATAGATAGCGCAATTTACCTTCGCCGCCTGTTGATTGCTCCCATGCACCCATAACAAAAGCATCATTAACCGCAACAACGGCAATTTCATCAACGCCTTTTGCTAAAATTGCATCGCGGTTTTCAAGGTAACCAGGGAGGTGATTTGAATGGCATGTTGGCGTGTAGGCACCTGGAACTGCGAATAAAACGACTTTCTTGCCGTCAAAAATTTCAGCTACGCTAACCTCAGTCATACCGTCAGAAGTTTTTTGTTTAAAAACTGCACTTGGAAGCGTGTCGCCGATTGAAATTGCCATGTCATTTGATCCTTGATTAAGTTGATTAGATAACAGGAATATGGGGATCGGATGGCTTAAATCAAGGGAATAAACCTATGATCCAAGTTCAATTGTTGTCTGAACAGATCTAGGTCCCAGTTTTAGCAAAACATAGAGTGGGCCAGTTAGTTTTTCACCGTCTTTAAGGTCTTTAAAAACCCTGCTGGTAAATCGAATTTTTCCATCCGCGCTATCAACCAGTTTTGGTTGGGACATGGGAATATCAAGCGGCCCATGAACAAAAAGCTCAGGCTCTAAGCTTTTTGGAAAAAAACTTGGCAGCGTCACGTCAAATTCAATCACATTGCGATCTTGGTTATATTGCGCAGTGTTAAGCTTTAAATCCTCACTAGGCTCCATCGGTAATGCAAATTGCGCATTTTCAATCAATGACATCTCATCTGGCGTTGTTTGGCTCTGGCTAAGGTCAAGATCGATTTTCGCCGAGAAGGGAACACAAATATCGCTACACACACCAATGAAAATATCGGCCAGAATATGTGCGCTTTGTGTGTTATCTTTGGTGTAAATATCAACAGGAAATGAAACATCGGCTTTATAGCCAGCATAACTTCCTGCGGGATCTTTAAGCATAACAGGCGTCGGGTAATGAATTTTGATATCTGAAAAGTTTTTACTTTTTGAAAAATCAAAAAACGGCGGAATGCCGCTTGAGCCTGGTTCGCGCCAATAGGTTTTCCAACCCGGCTCTAAGTCGACTTCAATCACACCTTTAATCACGCCTTGATCGTCCGGCATAGAATGAGACACCATGCGAAGGCGTGCGCCGTCAGTCTCCTGCCAATCTGTTGTTGCGGCATAAGTATGGCTGGTGAGCGCAAAATGAGAGGTCAAACACGCAGAGATACATAAAGTGGCGGCAAATGTGGTTTTCAAAAATTTAATCATGATTGGGTTTTAAGACAGGTAATTTAAGAAGGCCAATCAATTTGCGGTGATCGATAATTCATATATTAAAAGCTTACTTTTGCGGAGTTACGAATTAACCAATTATTAAGAAATGGGACTTGAGAAGCCCCTATTGCATTGCAATAATGGTTGTAATTTGCTTTATTTGGTCAAGTTTAGCGTAGTTAAGGTAGTGATTTATGAAAAAATCTAAAGATTTATTCACAAAAGGTAGCGGAGGCTATCTTGAAAATAATCTACTAATTGCAATGCCGGGTCTTTATGAAACGTCATTTGCACAGAGCGTTATATTGATCTGCACCCATTCAGAAGATGGTGCCGTGGGTTTTGTCCTGAACAAAAAATCTGAAATGAACTTTAGCCAATTCATGGCCAAACTAAAGTCAGAAACAAAATCAAACATCGTTGTGCCAGACGTGATCGAACATTCAATACCAGTTCATGCCGGTGGACCTGTGGATACCGGGCGAGGCTTTGTCCTACACACGCCAGAATATAACAATGATTCCACGGTTAAAATAAGCGACGGCCTGTCGATTACTTCGACACTTGATATTCTGCTTGCCATAGCAAGTGGTCATGGTCCAAAACAAGCCATCTTATGTTTGGGATATGCAGGCTGGTCTGATGGTCAGATTGAAGATGAAATCGTTGAAAACAGCTGGCTCTCATGCCCGTTAAATGACGCGATTGTTTTCGAGCCAGATATTGATCAGATTTATTCTAAAACTCTATCGACAATGGGTGTTAGTGCGACCCAATTATCAAGCATTGTTGGTCACGCATAGGCGCAAAACAATAAGGTTTACCCCCGACCTGCTTTACCCCCGACCTGCTTTACCAAAGCGTTCGCGCAATAGCTTGATTGTTTGCTCTGCACTTGCCGGTGATCCCAGCAAGAAGCTCTGACCATAGTCACAGCCCAGTGCAGAAAGCTCTTGAGCTTGCGCAGATGTTTCCACCCCTTCAGCCACGATTTGCAAATCTAAATCTTTAGCGAGATTGGCGATTGATCGAACCATTTTCTCATTCTTAGCGCCTTTGCCAATAATCAGCTGGCGATCAATTTTCAGCACATCAAATGGGAACATCGATAAATAGGTCATTGATGAATAGCCCGCACCAAAATCATCAAGCGCTAAGCCAACACCCAAGCTTTTAAGTTTTTCAAATGTGGCTGCGGCAATATCTGGATTTCCCATTACCACGGTTTCGGTTAGCTCGAGTTTAAAGCTAGATGGTGGGCATTTTGAACGGCTCAACGTGGCTTGAATATCATCAAACAGGTCTGTTTTTTGCAATTGGGCAGCCGACAAATTGACTGACATAAAGATCGGCATTTCGCCCAAAATAGTCCGCCAGCTCGACATATCTTCAACTGATTGCTGAAGTGCAAACATGCCAAGTTCGAATATAAAGCCGTTCTTTTCAGCCAATGGAATAAATTCAGATGGTGGAATAAGCCCACGTTTTGGGTCTTCCCAGCGCAATAATGCCTCAAAACCTGCAACTTGCAGCGTATCAAGTTTGATTATGGGTTGATAAACCACCTGCATTTCTTGACGAGAAATCGCGAGTTTTAAATTTTCCTGCATATTCTGATAATTAATACCAGTGGAGCGGTATGCAGGTCTAAACGGTTCAATACGATCTCCGCCAAAACGCTTTGCATGCAACATGGCAAGCTCGGCATCTTTAAGCACTTCTTCAGCGGTACAATTTGTATTGACCATCGAGAACATACCGATAGAAGCAGTCAGGCTTAGCTCTTTTTTTGCAAAATCAAGCGGCGCACGAATGGCTTCGCTCATAGCTTCTGCAAGGGCTGCAACATTTTTTGTGTCACGCTCAGATAAAAGAACAATACCAAACTGATCGCCACCAATGCGCGCCATAAGATCTTCGTCTTTAAGCAAGCGTCTGATGCGGCGCGTCAGCGCAAGCATGATGGTATCACCCGCTGACATGCCAATCGCTTGATTGATCTGGCGGAAATTATCAAGATCAATAACAAATACAGTTGGCAAAATATCAGGGAACTTGTCGCCCAAAGCAATGAATGTTCGTAAACGATCCAAGAACAATTCTTCATTCGGCAAGCCAGTCAAATTATCTTGAACAGCATTTCGTAGGAGACGTGTTTCCGAATTCTTTTGCTCTGTAATATCGGTCACCGTGCCAACACAGCGGATCACATCGCCATTAGAGCCGATCACAGGACGAGATTTAAGCGCAAACCAATGATGATGCCCATCAATTGCGCGCAATCTAAACTCATGCGACAAACGTCCTTTGCGATGCTCCAGCATAATGTCTAAGGCCGCGGAAAATCCATCCCGATCATTGGGATGCAAAACGGGTAGCCAATTGCGCATAGGGCCGTTTAAACTATTGGGTGCCATGCCTAAATGTTTGGACACATCAGGGTTGGTCGTTAGGCGGTCACGAGAGACATCCCAATCCCAAACAGTATCGCCAGAACCTGTGAGTGCCAAAGATTGACGCTCAGCATCTGAGAACAGACCTTGTTGGTAAATACCTGCGGTGAACACATGTTGCATCACCGTAAAGCTGATCAAAAGCACGATTAAAACCATGCCGCCGCCAAGCGCAGGCTGTAAAATATCGTTATCAATCTGGCCCGTCACAGTCATGCCAGCAGCCACCATCCAGGCCACCATCAAAATCCAAGTTGGAATAAGCATCACCGCTCGGTCATATCCGCGATATCCCATATAGCCAATCAACAAGATGGCAAGGCCCACGGTTGCAGCAAATGACATGCGCGCAATACCTGCGGCCACCGATGCATCGATCAAAATGATGGAAAATAAAACGGCAAGGCCCAGGAGCCAAGCGATTGCGACATAGGACAGGTTGATGTGCCAATTATGAAGGTTCAGATAGGTGAATAAGAAAACAATCAATCCGCCTGCGAGCAAAACCTCTGCACCCGCCCGCCAGAATTGAAGCTCCTCAGGACCAAGCTTGAACAGTTCTGCAAGAAAACCAAAATCAACACAAATATAAGTCAAAACCGTCCACGCAAGTAACGCTGTTGCGGGCAGAGTTGCCGTCCAACGTACAATGAACAGATTGGTCAAGAACACAGCCAAAAGGCCCGCAATACCGATCAAAATGCCTTTATAGAGCGTAAATGAGTTGACGGTATCTTTGTAGGCTGCAGGTTCCCACAAATAAAGCTGCGGCAATTCACTGTGAGATAGTTCGGCGACAAATGTGATCACGGTGCCAGGGTTGAGCGTAATGGCAAACACGTCCGCATCATCGCTTTGTTCACGATCCAGAGCAAAGCCTTCTGATGGCGTGATGCTGACGATCCGGCGTGACCCTAAATCTGGCCAAATAATACCAGCATTGGCCAATCGATAGTGAGGGGCAACAATAAGACGATCAATTTGCTCGCTCGTGGTATTGGCTAAAACAACAACAGCCCAATCACCGGTATGCTCCTGGCTACTGGCGCGCACTTCAATCCGGCGTACAATTCCGTCTGAATCGGGCGCGGTAGACACTTGGAAAGCTTGACCTTGTTGTGGAAAAATCTCAACGGCGCTCGTCAGGTTGATCGCAGTATCTTCACTGGTGATTTGGACCAGATCAAAGGCATTTGCCACAGATGGCATGAGTGCTGATACAAAACATAACGCCAACAAGCTGATGACATACAATCTGACTGCAGTTGCAAGTTGCCCAAGCTTTTGAGAAAGCGAAATTTTGCAGTCAGAAACTAGCATTCAAAACCTTTACCCGTCTAAACTTTGATAACACGTTTTATTGAGCCGCACCAAGCATGGTTCGCGGATTTTTCAATTGCTCTTCAATCTCTTTTAAGGAGGCCAATCGATCAATTGGACCAACCGCTGACAAAGTAATTTTTTCATCAAAGAATAATCGGCCTGCAAGATCTGTCAAACGCGTAGGCGTTATGTTGACCAAACGCTCCATCAGCTCTTCATTCGGGATTGTGCGACCAAACAACATCATCTGACGGGCAATCTGTCCTGCGCGCGCTGCCGGGCTTTCATGGGTCATTAACAGGCCAGCACGGATTTGGGCGCGTGCCCGTTCAATTTCCTGTTGATCAACATGATCCGCAATCAGCGCAAGTTCTTTGAGCATCAATGGGATCAATACAGGAATATCATCTGCACCAGTTGCCGCGTGCATGCCAAACACACCACAATCAGAAAAGCCCCAATGGAAGGCATAAACAGAATAGCAAAGGCCATGCTTTTCGCGCACTTCTTGAAAGAGGCGAGATGACATGCCGCCACCTAAAATATTGGCAAGGATTTGCGAGGCATAAAAATCGCGTACGTGATAGGCTCTACCTTCAAATCCAAGTAGAATATGGGCATCCATCAAATCGCGTTTTTCGGTGAATGATCCACCTGTATAAATCGCTTTTGGATAATTACGGCCCGTATCATTTGCCGGTTGAAGGCCCTCAAAGCTCTTTTCAACTAATCTACAAATTACATCATGATCAACCGCGCCAACAGCGACAATCGTCAAGCGGTCCGCTGTGTAATTGCGGGTCATATAAGATCTGATTTGATCAGGAGTAAAGCTTTTGACCGTTTCAGGCGTGCCTAAGATAGCTCTGCCAACGGTTTGGTCTTTAAATGCAGCTTCAGAAAAACGGTCAAACACCACATCGTCAGGCATGTCATTAGCAGCGCCAATTTCTTGCAAAATAACGTGTTTTTCGCGCTCTAATTCATCGGCGTCAAAGGTTGAATGGATTAATATATCCGCAAGAATATCAATCGCAAGCGGCACATCATCGCGCAACATACGTGCATAAAATGCTGTTGTTTCGGTTGATGTCGATGCGTTGACTTCACCACCCACATTTTCAATCTGTTCAGCAATTTGTCGCGCTGTGCGGCGCGCCGTGCCTTTGAAGGCCATATGCTCTAACAAATGGGCAATGCCGTGTTCAGCATCGGTTTCATCACGAGACCCAGCTTTGATCCAAACACCTAGTGCAACACTTTCAAGATGTGGCATATGTTCGGTTACAATTGTGAGTCCATTAGGCAATAAAGTTGTTTGGATATTCATTATGTGTGGGTTCACCGACTTACAAAATTATACGCTACACTTGCGAGTTTACACGCCAGCTCTGGTATGCATCGAAATAAATTCTTCAACGAATTTAAGTTCTGCAGGTAAGACCTTGAACCGTTCCTCCCGTTCCATAAGATCATGAAGCCAACTTGGCAGTGCTGGCTCAATTCCGCAAGCTGTTTTCACAGCACTCGGGAATTTGGCTGGATGGGCTGTTGCCAAAGTGATCATCGCAGATGTTGGGCGAATGAATTTTTCAGCCACAAACATGCCAACAGCTGTGTGCGGATCAAGCACATAGCCATTTTCAGTATTATATTTAACAATTGTTGCCTGCACGTTTTTACCGGGCGCTTTTGCCGCGGCAAATTCGCGTTTGATCGACTTGAGCGCATCAGGTTCAATCGTAAATTCACCAGATTGCTTAAGTGATTCCATAGCGTTGCAAATTTTTTTTGCATCGCGATCATAGGCATCAAACAACAAACGTTCGAAATTTGATGATATTTGAATATCCATTGAAGGCGAACTTGTTGAAAGCACACCTTTCATTTCATAGGTGCCAGTTTTCAGCGTGCGCACCAAGATATCATTGTCATTTGTCGCAATATTGAGCTTGGCAATCGGCAAACCCATACGTTTTGCCGCATAACCTGCAAAAATATCGCCAAAATTACCGGTTGGTACGGTAAAAGACACTTTGCGATCAGGTCCGCCAATGGCAAGGCTTGCGGTAAAGTAATATACGATCTGAGCCATGATACGGCCCCAGTTGATCGAATTAATGCCCGATAGCTGAACGTTTTGTCTAAAGTCAGTGTGATTAAACATTGCTTTGACCAAGTTCTGACAATCATCAAATGTGCCTTCAATCGCAATCGAATGAACGTTTTTTGCTTTTGAAGTGGTCATTTGGCGCTGTTGAACCGGTGAAACGCGGTTATGCGGGAACAAAATAAAGATGTCTGTACGATCACGATTGGCAAAAGCATCGATTGCAGCACCACCCGTATCGCCCGATGTAGCGCCCACAATCGTCGCACGCTGGTCGCGTTCTTGCAAAATATGATCCATCATTCGGGCCAAAAGCTGCATTGCAACGTCTTTAAACGCTAATGTTGGGCCATGAAACAGCTCAATCAAATAAGAATTGTCATTCATTTGGACAACAGGGGTCACTGCATTGTGGCGAAAACCTCGATAAGCATCGTCAATCATGGCTTTTAGCTTGTCATCGGGTATTTCACCGCCGACAAATGGTTGTATAATTGCAAAAGCAACATCCGCATAAGGCTTGCCACGCAAGGCTTTAATGTCGCGTTTGCTAAATTGTGGCCATGATTTGGGTACATAAAGACCACCATCGGTCGCCAAACCGCTTAATAGGGTGTCTTTAAAGCCAAGCTGGGGTGCTTCACCACGCGTTGAAACATATTCCAAAGCTGTATTCTCCTGAGATCATATCCAAAAATATATATTTTTAGATACTAGCATCGATTTTTGTGTCTGGCGCTGATATAGACTAACATTAATCTCATGCAAAGCCTTTGCGTGAAGCCATGGGATAAAACTTTGATGAATTTATGACAAGATGTGAAAGTAGAGTAGTCCAGTGTTTACAAAAATCATGAAAACCGCACCCGTTTTATTGTCCGTACTTTTGGTGGCAAGCTGTAATTCGACAGATAGTGCCAGTACGTTAGATTTATCAAATTCCAGTGCACAAACAACACCAGCCGTGATCCAAGGCAAATGCCCAAAAGTGAGCTTGCGTGATGGCACAGCGTTCTATCGCACCTATGCGAAAAAGGGTTCAAGCGACCCGAGCCAAGTCACATATCAAGCATCCCTTGCAGAAGTGACACGCAGTTGCACAATATCTCAAGATCAAACGCAATTGACAGTTAATGTTGTTGCTGCAGGTCGATTGGTTGCGGGGCCACAAGGTAAAGCTGGCGATATCACATTGCCAATCCGCGTTGCTGTTGTTGATCGTGTGACCAGAGATGTAATTTATTCTGTATTAACATCACAAGTGGTCACGCTCACGCCGTCAAATCTATCGACGCAATTTGTATTCACAAATCCAAATGTGGTGATTCCAGCGGGTGCCGGTGGCGAAGCTGATGTGTTTATTGGCTTTGATGCAGGTCCAAAAAGCTAAGTCTTATATAGAAAAGAACGAAAGAGCTGATTATTTCAGCTCTTTCCATTCCGATAGGACTTTTAGCATGGCGGGTAGGTCTGACATGCGACTAATAACTGTCTCAGCGCCTGCCTCGATCAATTTGTCAGCATGACCTGGAAAACTGTGCGAAGCGCCTGTAAAGCCTATAACGCGGGCACCAGCTGCGCATGCACCTTTAACACCAGCTTCTGAATCTTCAATCACAATGGTAAAGTCGGCTTCGGCATCATGTTTATCAATGGCATGC
This sequence comes from uncultured Rhizobiaceae bacterium, assembly GCA_963974325.1. GTDB lineage: Bacteria > Pseudomonadota > Alphaproteobacteria > Rhizobiales > Rhizobiaceae > Lentilitoribacter. The sequence goes on along the minus strand of CAXBCW010000035.1, from coordinate 8,056 downwards.
AAAAATACGTCAGGCGAAGGTTTTGGGTTTCCAGACCCAACGTCTCGGGATGAATAAATACTATCGCCAAAAAAGCTGTTCAGCCGTGTGCGTAACAACATAGCTTCAAGGCGTTCTGTTGGAGAGTTTGAACATACACACATTGGCACGGTAATTTTAGCCAAAGCTTCATGGGCACCCCAAATAGCTTCTGCTTCAAGCGGGATACGTCGATCAAGCTCGCTTTGCGTGGCATCAAGCAAACTGGCTTGCAATGGAATGTTCGCCTCACGCTCGACCTCAAACAAAATCTCTTTTGTTGTCATGCCAGCAAAGCGTTCTGCAAAGGCTTCGGCAGAAATATCAAAGCCTGCATTGCGCAGATGTTCTGATTCAATTTGGGCTGCTAAAAATTCGCTATCAACAAGCGTGCCGTCACAATCAAATATTACTAAATCAAGGTCAGCCATGCATCACCATTCACATTGTCAGAATTTTCAAGAATATGAGGCTGCTTGTCTCTGATATAGGTGCAAAAATCAAGTCTGACACTATGAAATACTGTATTGAAAGTGGGTAAAAATGCTCTTCATACTTCATTAACCATGTCTCGTAATTTATTATTTACTCTGTTGGGTAACAATACGCTCATCATGTTTTGAGTAAATTGTGAGTAACCTATGCCATCAGTTGTTTCCCTTGCCGAAATTCGCCGTTCTTCCAATCTGCCGATTGACAATTCGCATTTTGATAAGGCCCCTTATCTAAATTCGATCATCAAAGGTGATTGTGTTGCAGCACTTGAAGCGTTGCCGGCAAATTCGGTTGATGTGATTTTTGCAGATCCGCCATATAACCTCCAGTTAGGTGGCGATCTGCATCGTCCTGATCATTCCAAAGTCGATGCAGTCGATGATGCATGGGATCAATTCGCATCTTTCCAAGCCTATGACAACTTTTGTCGGGCATGGTTGTTGGCCTGTCGCCGTGTGCTTAAACCAAATGGCACAATTTGGGTGATCGGTTCATACCATAACATTTTCCGTGTTGGCACAATGTTGCAGGATTTAGAATTCTGGTTGCTCAATGATGTGGTGTGGCGCAAAACAAACCCAATGCCTAATTTCCGTGGTCGTCGTTTCCAAAACGCCCATGAAACTATGATTTGGGCAAGTCGTGATGAAAAAGCCAAAGGCTATACGTTTAACTACGATGCGCTGAAAGCTGCCAATGAAGATGTTCAAATGCGCTCTGATTGGCTTTTCCCAATTTGTTCCGGCGGCGAGCGTTTAAAAGGCGATGACGGCAAGAAAATCCATCCAACACAAAAGCCCGAAGCACTTTTGGCGCGGGTTCTCATGGCATCAACCAAGCCGGGGGATGTTGTGCTAGATCCATTCTTTGGGTCAGGCACAACCGGCGCTGTCGCCAAACGTTTGGGCCGTAACTTTATCGGTATTGAACGCGAGCAAAAATATATTGATGCAGCGCAAGCACGTATTGATGCTGTTGAGCCCTTGGGTAAAGCAGAGCTAACGGTTATGACGGGCAAAAAAGCCGAACCCCGTGTTGCTTTTAATACATTGGTGGAATCTGGATTGATCAAACCAGGTGCTGTGCTGACCGATAGCAAAAGACGCTGGAGCGCCATTGTGCGTGCCGATGGTACGATTGCTACTCAAGGGTCTGCAGGCTCAATCCATAAGATGGGTGCAAAAGTACAAGAGCTTGATGCGTGCAATGGTTGGACATTCTGGCACTTTGAAGAGAATAAAAAACTCAAACAAATTGACGAACTCCGCTCGATCATCCGAGCTGAAATGGCTAAAGCTGGCGTATAAGTCAGATTAGGTCTTTAGAAAATGTATTTATTGATGGTCAGGATGTGTATCAAAACGCCCTGACCATTTTTTGTTGAGCCGAATTCAAGCATCAAAACTCAGCGCTAGCGGTATTTTGCAGACGTAATGAACGCGCCAAATGTCTCACACCAGATCAAAACAGTATTGTAGTCTTCAATGTTCACATCAGCTGGAACATCGACAATCACGCCATCAAATGTTTTGACATCGCCAAGGCTTACAGACTGCGCTTTGATCGCATTAAATCCATCGGCATCATAAACAAATTTGGGCACAAGATACAGCTTGTAATCTGGGCCCGGTGCAAGTTCACCAATATGGACGATTTTGCTTTGAGATACACTCACAGTGCCTGTGCCCCAATGCAAAAAGTCGCTGCCTTCAAGATCTTTGACAAATTCGGCTGAATATAATGCGTTTTCTGCTGTGCTTGTCAGCGCAGCACGGTCGACACTTGCCGGTGCAATTAAAATTGGGAGTAAATAGATACCCAAAACAAAGCCAATAACCAGCATTGCACCATGGGTGATAAGTAAAATGAGCTTGCGCATGATGTTGTCCTTTTATATAATTTGGGCTCTAAGATTTTGATTTCTAGCATGATTTTCAATGCGACTTCTAGTCAGAAAAATCACTACAATTAAATCAACCATGATTTGCGTGTTTTGGAATTCATGGATAGATTGGTCGACAATCACCGGGTATCAAATCAATCCCATTTCTCAAAGGACCTGTTCAGCGATATGGCACATTTAATTCCTCACCTGTCGGAAGATGATTTGATCGCGCTTGATGTCAAAGCTGGCGATGTAACTGACATGTTAGAGCAACTGATCAAAGAGGCACAAGCTGATCGAGTGTGGAGCGCACCAAAAGCTGTGATCACAACACCCGATGGCCGTTATATCATGGCGACATTGGCGACAATGGATATCGTAGAGGGGGACATGAAAGAGGCGGGCATCAAAAATACAGGCCAAAATGCTAGTTCTGGACCTTCATCATTTGTTGCAACAAAATCTCTGGTATTAAATGCGAAAAACTCAGACATTGGCCTGCCACAAATCAACTCATTGGTCACATTGCTCAACGGCCATACAGGCCTACCTTTAGCCATAATGGATGGCAATTGGGTAACGGCCATTCGTACCGCAGGTTTAAGCGCATTGGCCGCTAAATATATGGCCAAACCTGATGCGAAATCTGTTGGTTTTATCGGTACAGGCGTTCAAGCGCGGAGCCATTTAAAGTTGTTCAGCGAAATGTTCCCGCTAGAAAGTGTCAAGATATTTGGTCGCGGTCAGAAAAATATAGACCTCTTGTCCAAAGAAGCTAAGAAATTCGGACTTGCGGTAGAGATTTGCGCAGAGCCACGCCAGGCGGTTGAAAATGTTGACCTTGTTGTGACTTCAATGACCCATACATCGGTCAAAGAACCGTTTTTGGATGCTGATTGGCTGGCAAAAGGCTGTCATTTGTCGAGCGTTGATTTGGGTGCACCTTGGTTCAAACAAAGCTTTAAGTCTCTTGATCAGATCGTGATTGATGATTTAGAACAAGAAATGACGTTACCCAACAAGCTTGTTGACGCTAATGATATATCAGGTGACTTGGCAAGCTTGGTGACAGGTCTCGTTGGTAATGAAAGTCAAGCGAGGTCAAATTTAGAGGCACGAACAGCTTTTGTGTTTCGCGGACATGCGCTGGGTGATCTTGCGCTATCAGTGTTGGCTTATATAAAATCTCGGGGGAGTGATTGATGTTTTTAAGAATGGATATAATCCACAATGAGGCTTGGCTTGCCCTGGATGCCGCTGTAAATATATGCACAGATGTTCCCCATCCTTATCGATTAATGACACTTGCGACAGTTGATGAAGATTTAAAACCACGAGCAAGAACGGTGGTTTTGCGTGGGATCGATTTTAACACACAAAACCTTGAATTTCATACCGACATTCGAAGCCCAAAATGGGATGAGCTTTCTGAAAGACCTCACGCACATATATTATTTTATGATCCGGAGAAGAAAGTGCAATTACGCTTTGATGGTCAAGTCCAGTTGTTTGGCCCCGATAGTATTGAAAACAAAACAATATGGGATAAGCTTTCACCTTTCACAAAATTAACCTATTGCGGGCAGGCCCCAGGTATAAAGATCTGCGATTTGGGTCGGATAGCAAAGAGCACGCAAACCGAGGTTCCATCAGACGAAGAATTGGCCAAAGGTAAAGCCAATTTTGGTGTTTGCATGTTTAAAGCGCAGACCTTGGATTGGTGCCTTCTCTCTCGTGGAGAGAACAATCGTGCACTGTTTGAATATGGTAAAAGTGGCGTACAATCAACGGAATGGTTGGGTAAATGGGTCGCACCTTAGCTCGTAGATTGTTTGCAATCTATAATAGAATAAGCTGGTAATAACAGATTAAGCCTGACGCAAGTTGGATCAGTTATGGTTCCATGTGGCGTAAAATTGCGTCAAGATTTTAAAGTCGGAACACGGTTTGGCCTATGCTATCCAGTCTTGAAACCTATAGATTTTACACACGCGATGTGGCCGCTACTCGTGCTAGGATATCTGAGGATACAGTTGTTGCGCGTGAGACGGAATATTATAAAAAGAACATCTCAACTGTCAGCACCGTTGAAGAGTTTTTGGATGATGATCGACTTTACAATCATGCGATGAAAGCATTTGGCTTAGAAGAAATGACCTATGCCAAAGGTCTTATTCGTCAAGTGCTAGAAAGTGATCTTGGCGATAGCGACAGCTATGCCAACCGTCTTGAGGATGTCCGATATAAAAATCTGGCTGAGGCCTTTGATTTTGGCAAAACAGTTGTCACACTCGAAGTACAGACCGAAGATCAACAAGACAGTCTAATTGAAACATATACCGCAACCATACGGGATTTAGATGTCGGTTTGCGTGAAGATTATTTATATTTCAAAGCTGTGATGGAGCAATCAACGAGTGTAGATGATATTTTTCAAAACACACGTGTTCGCGATTATATTTTCAAAACTTTCGACATCGACCCATCAAACTTTGATTATGATACTTTATATGGTGTGCTTACCAGCGATGCTGACGATGAAAACAGCTTTGTCCGCGCAACATATGACGCCCAAATTGTCGAATGGCGCAACACGATTGTCACGCTTCAAGCAGAGCGTGCGGAGGGTAATCTCACAAGAGCAGAGAGCACTTCTTTAACAAGTAAAATTGCGCACTATTTCAAGGCCATTGATAAAGCAGATGCTTATGTAGAATTGGCGTCCATGTTTAACTTCCAGACAGATGGTTCATTGGATGTGAACGGAAAAGCCCAAACCGATGACCAAATATCAAGTATGGAAGAGAAAATATTCTTAAGCCAAGAACGATTGACGATCTCGGGCGCTCAATTGAACAAAGCCCATTATGAGGAAAGTATATCCACGTTCACCTCCGTAAATGATTTGGTTTATGACGCTCGAATTAGAGAAGTTTTAATCGCAAGTTTCAATCTTCCACCGGAAACGACGAGTACTGAACTGACTCTCGCTTTAATAGCAGACCCCGATGACGAAGACAGCGTTCTAAATGATATGCGGTATGGGTTTACTGATTTATCAAAAGCATTTAATTTCGATGCAGACGGCAACATTCCTGACGGAAGCGTCATTCAGAGCGCAGAAAACATTGCAACGACTGGCAATAATTACTTGATTAACTTTGATGCGGTAAATCTTGAAAAAGATGTAGAAGACGGCAATCGATTTAAACGCTTTATTGGACTGACACGAAACTTAGATGATTTCCTTTCTTCTGTATCAGCCGCTGTTATTATCCGTGAATATGCGCTTGCCGCTCATGGTATTAGTCCTGATGAGGTGAATGACTTTACGCTGAAAAAAATGTTCAAATCTGACCCAACGGACCCCAACAACTTTGTCAGAAGCTATGGTGATGAGAGATTTGAAAAACTCGTAAAGTCATTTAACTTCAATGAAGATGGCACCATTGGTTCCCCTCGTTTTGCGCAAACCGAAAACGAAGTCATTCGCATGACAAAAGCCTATTATGTTGAGAAGACGCGATTTGATACAAGCGATGCAACAGTCGATGCAACTGAAGAAGAGGTTGCTTATTATCGTGCAGCATTGGCCAAAGTTGAAACTGTAGATGAGTTTGTGTCGGATCCTAAATTAGTTCAATTTGTTGCAGAATCTGAAGGCATGGATCAAGCAGACTTAGATGCTGAAACGTTAAAGATATTATTCTTATCTGACATGGATGATCCAGAATCGTTTGCCAATATCCAAACTGATGTGCGATTGACCAAAATTGCCGGTTCGTACAATTTCGGACCGAGTGGTTTTATCGAAGCAACAGGCGTTGATTATATTCAAACAATACGTGGTCTAGTCGAAACAGAAAATTACTTTATCACCCAAACAATTGAAGAGGAGGCCGGAGCTGATAGTACGGGGGCACGATTGGCTATGTATTTCGAGCGCACAGCCCCAACGATAACGTCCTATTATGAGCTTTTAGCAGATCAAGCACTGGGTGATTTCATCCGTACAGCATTGTTTATCCCAGCGGAAACAGCATCGTCTGCCATTGATGCTCAGGTTAATCTACTAGAACGAAGTATTGATTTGGAAGATTTACGAGATCCAGAAAAGCTTGATTTGCTAGTGCAACGGTTCTTAGCAATTTATGATATTGAAAATAATTCTTACGATCCGCTGCTGGCAGCCTTTAGCGGCTCCACATCTATTAGCGCAGAGACGCTGACTCGCCTGCTTTAAATGCATTTGGATGAACCGCAGTTATAACCTTTTTCATAAGATTAGGAAGCGCCTCACTGCTGATTTGATCTGTCCCAGACCACCAGCCGTTTTTAGATGCGCCAGTAAGGGCGTTTCGATCCAAAATTTGTGCGTGATACACAGTTAAATACAGCTCAAAATGCGTAAATACATGTTTGATCTCGCCAACATTTATCCATTCCAACTCAAATGGCGCCGCACTTTTATCAGTCTCTCCATCTTGGTTTGAATTCCAATTGGTCGTAGGTACCTCGCTCATTTGAGCCAATAAACCGATATCGGGTCGTCGGGATAAATAAATCGCACCACTTGCATCTTCAATAACAAAAGCAGCTCCAAGGCGTTTGGGCTTTTTCTTTTTGGGCAATTTAACAGGAAAAAGCTCTTGTTCTCCCACAGCTGATGCTGTGCAATAGGTCTGAAAAGGGCAAAGTAGGCAATTGGGTTTTTTTGGCGTGCAAATACTTGATCCCAAGTCCATTAAACCTTGCGCAAAGTCACCATATCGCCCATCCGGCATATGGTCCAAAACACGTTGTTTAATCTCAGATTTTGCAGCGGGCAGGGGTGTTTTTACAATGAATACGCGTGAGAACACACGCTCAATATTACCGTCAACCACAGCTGCAGGCTGGTTAAAAGCGATAGAGGCAATGGCGGCCGCAGTGTAAGGGCCAATTCCGGGGAGTTTTAGCAATTCAGCTTCTGTATCGGGAAATATTCCGGCATAATCACTGGCAATAAGATCAGCACATTTTTTCAAATTATGGGCCCGAGAATAATAACCAAGCCCCGCCCATGCTTGCATAACACTATCAGAGGAAGCGGCTGCTAAATCTTCAACGCGCGGCCAAAGAGATAAGAATTTTTCAAAATACGGTTTAACTGCAGTGACAGTGGTTTGCTGCAACATAATTTCGGACAACCAAATATGATAAGGATCCGGTACAACACCAACCTTATGATCAGGTGGTGTTACGCGCCACGGCAAACGTCGATGGTGCATATCGTACCATTCAAGAAGATCTTGAGGCAGTTTGTTAAGGTCTGGTTTTGACAAGAAAAATTCACCGTAGGAGATAGTTAAACTTAGATATTGGCATCGTAACGATGTAAATGTTAAAGGCTAGTATGAATCGCCTTACGCTTGTAATGCCTGCCAAAAAAACTAGCTATCTAAGTTCATGTTCACAAGAGCAAATGGACCAAAAAAATAGCAAACGGACCAATAGATGTTAAAAACCCTCCACGCACGAAATTCACTTTTTGTCATTTGTCTTGCAAGTTCGGCCGCAGCACTTGGTTCTATTTTAACCTTCATGATGGCATCGACAGTATTTTTAGCTGCTTATTTTTTGTACAAACGCAAAAATTTAAAATGGTGCGCTCAGATT
>CAXBCW010000034.1:0-29048 GCA_963974325.1 uncultured Rhizobiaceae bacterium | reverse complement strand
GAATCATAAATTAGGCATCTTGGGAATCCCTGCTTTTAATAGGTCCTGACCCTAACCATAAAAAGATGCTTGATCACTTCCCTATGAATGCAGAACGTGAATTAATATAGCATCTACCCCGATTGATGAAGATGCAACTCTAGAGCCAGAGTTTAGAGACAAGTTTAATGCTGTTCTTGAAATGGTGCCTGAACTTGCAGATAAAAACTTGGTTAGCCCGCAATTTGTTGCTTCCATGCAAGGGATTGAACAGCAATTAAAATATGTTGAAACTGTCCCGCCTTCCGCAGACCAGAAGAGTGTTAAGGCATCTCCGATGCGTAGGTTCATAATTTGGAGTTACGGCATCATGTCACAAATACGTATGCGAGTCGAAGGTGTGGTCGAGTTTGGAAGGTTTTATGGTGTCGTAAATAACTTATTTGAGATACTGAAAATGCTATTCATGTAAAAGCGTTTCCCATGATCACATAATTATGTAGTAACAAGTGCAGGTCATATGTCTTTGCAGGTGTGGCTAAATTCGTTTTGTTTTACCCCACAACCATGTTCTCAACCGGAGCTAAGGCTCCGAGTTGAGGCTGTTGTGCAAAACAAAAAATTCAAATCTACTCAGCCGGAATATCAACTTCCACAACTTGAACACGTTTATCCGCAAACTTAAGCGCTAAACCACCTGAGATCAGTTTTAAAGCTTGCTCACCGAACAATTCGCGGCGCCAGCCTGATAGGGCTGCGACTTCTGCGTTTTCGCCAAAGGCGGCGATTTTGTCTAGGTCGTCGCCATTGGCAATAACCTTGGCGGCAACACCTTCTTGATCGACAATAGTTTTAAGCAGCACTTTCAGCAGATCAGATGCAGCCCCTGTGCCTTCTGGCGCAGGTTTGTGGCGTGGTATCTCTGGCCAGTCTTCGCTTGGAATTTCAAAGGCGGCTTCAAGTGCGGTCATCATTGATTGTCCAAGTTCTGAGCGCTCCCAACCTTTGGGAACTGTGCGCAAGCGGCCAACAGCTGCGCTATCGCGTGGCTTTTGTTGCGCAATCTCATACAGCGCATCATCTTTTAAAATTCGGCCACGGGGCACATTGCGTGATCTTGCCAAATGCTCGCGCCAGCTGGCAAGACGTTGCAAAATCGCCAAATCTTGTGGCTTGCGCATGCGATTGCGTAAACGTTTCCATGCATCATCTGGATGAATATCGTATGTGCCCGGTGCTTCAAGCACGGCCATTTCCTCATTCAGCCATGTGGCTCTGCCTTGCTCTTCAAGCTTGGCAACAAGATCAACATAGACATCGCACAAATGGGTCACATCGGCCAAAGCATATTCAAGCTGTTGATCGGTCAGCGGACGGCGCGACCAATCGGTAAAGCGTGATGTTTTGTCGATATGTGCGCCATTCACACGCGACACCAAAGCATCGTAAGCAATCGAATCACCAAACCCAAGAACCATCGCGGCAACTTGGCTATCGAAAATCGGTTTTGGCAGCATATTGCCAAGGTGGAAGACGATTTCCAAATCTTGACGGGCAGCGTGGAAGACTTTGAGCACGCTTTGGTCCGCCATCAGTGTGAAAAACGGTGCAAGGTCAATGTCTTTGGCCAGCGGATCAACAATTAATGCGCGGGTTGGGGACGCCATTTGGATCAAACATAATTGCGGCCAAAAGGTCTTTTCGCGCAAAAATTCGGTGTCGATGGTGATGAAGTCGGCTTTGGCTAAATCAAGGCAGGCAGCTTCAAGGTCGTTTGTTGTTGTGATAATTTCCATGGGAATTTTGATAAACGAAACATAAGCGTTTGTCTTGTCTAAAAACAGACTATTAGGGGGTGAAAAAGCTATCAGATACGATTTTGGTAACAAAAGAGGATTTTAATATTGCCCTGTTAGGGGTATATAGGGCTTATGCCTTGACAAATCAGTTGTGTCATGCGCTTTTCCGCTCGATTTTCAAAGAGTTTTTTAGACGGTGGTAGACCAGCAAAATGCTGTCCCGCTTATAATCCAAGAGGTTTTATTATGCACGCTTATCGCTCTCATTCCTGCGCAGGCTTACGGAAGAACGATGTTGGCTCAAAGGTTCGTTTGTCCGGTTGGGTTCACCGCGTTCGCGATCATGGCGGATTGTTGTTCATCGATTTACGCGATCATTATGGAATCTCACAAATTGTGGCAGATCCTGATAGTCCGGCGTTTAAAGTTGCTGAAACAGTTCGTGGCGAGTGGGTTATCCGTGTAGATGGCGAAGTTAAAGCGCGCAGTGACGAAGCGACCAATAAAAACTTGGATACAGGCGAGATTGAGGTTTTTGCGTCTGAAATCGAAGTGCTATCGGCTGCCGCTGAATTGCCATTGCCGGTCTTTGGCGAGCCAGACTATCCTGAAGATGTGCGTTTGAAGTATCGCTTCTTGGATTTGCGCCGCGAAACATTGCACAAAAACATGATGCTGCGTTCAAAAGTGATCTCCTCCATGCGCCGCCGCATGACAGATATCGATTTCAACGAATTTGCGACACCGATTTTGACAGCGTCCTCGCCAGAAGGCGCACGTGATTTCTTGGTGCCAAGCCGTATTCATCCTGGCAATTTCTTTGCATTACCGCAAGCACCTCAGCAATATAAACAGCTGATCATGGCATCTGGCTTTGATAAATATTTCCAAATCGCACCATGTTTCCGTGATGAAGATCCTCGCGCAGATCGCCTGCCGGGTGAGTTTTATCAGCTTGATATGGAAATGAGCTTTGTTGAGCAGGAAGATATCCTCAATATCATGGAGCCTGTGCTTCGCGATGTGTTTGAAGAGTTTGGCGAAGGTAAGCCCGTTACACAAAACTTCCCGCGCATTCCTTATGATGATGCGATCCGCAAATATGGTTCTGATAAGCCTGATCTGCGTAACCCAATCGAAATGGCAGCCGTGACGGACCATTTTGCAGGCTCTGGCTTTAAAATCTTTGCAGGCATGATCGAAAAAGATCCAAAAGTTGAAGTCTGGGCAGTTCCAGCCAAAACGGGTGGCTCACGCGCATTTTGTGACCGCATGAACTCATGGGCACAGCAACAAGGCCAACCTGGTCTTGGCTATATTTTCTGGCGCGACGAAGACGGCGCAACTGTTGGTGCCGGACCTTTGGCTAAAAACATTGGCCCAGAGCGCACAAATGCTATCCGCGAACAACTTGGCCTTGAAGCTGGTGATGCTTGCTTCTTTGTGGCGGGTCTTCCGGCTAAATTTGCATCATTTGCAGGCGCTGCGAGAACACGCGTTGGCGAAGAGCTGAAATTGATCGACGAAGACAAGTTTGAATTCTGTTGGATTGTTGATTTCCCATTCTACGAGTGGGATGAAGACAACAAGAAAATCGATTTCGGCCACAATCCATTCTCAATGCCACAAGGCGGCGAAGAGGCGTTTGATAGTGAAGATCCTTTGTCACTTAAAGCGTACCAATATGATATGGTGTGTAACGGGTTTGAGCTTGCCTCTGGCGGTATCCGAAACCACATTCCAGAAATGATGATCAAAGTCTTTGGCAAAGTGGGCTTGGGTCCAGAAGTTGTTGAAGAGCGCTTTGGTGGCCTTTATCGTGCGTTCCAATATGGTGTACCACCCCATGGTGGCATGGCAGCTGGTGTTGACCGCGTTGTGATGTTGTTGGCGGGTGCCAAAAACTTGCGCGAAGTCACATTGTTCCCAATGAACCAACAAGCAGCCGATTTGCTGATGTCGTCCCCAGCACCTGCAGACAACACACAATTGGCCGAACTTGGCTTACGTGTTTTGCCACAAGCAAAAGACTAGCAATAAAAGCCTATCAAATGAAAAAGCCCCGCCAAGCAGATGTTTGGTGGGGCTTTTTTGTCTTAATGAGGTCGTGAAAATTTAAAGCGCGTTTCGCACTGCTTGATCAAAGGACATGCTAGACGTTGATCCAGATGATTTTTCAGCATCAATGATGAATTTTTCGCGTTTTTTCACCAGTTCAAGCATATCGTTTTCAATAATAACACGCTGGCCAATGAGCTCGTCAATATATGCACGTTGTTCGGTAAGCGACATAGATTGCATTGGGGCTGGGAGTTCAGATGCTGCCACATCACCAACCTTAATATCTTCATTGCGGATAGCAGCCACAATATCACCATCACCAGTGACAACTTCTTTGCGTGATGATCGTTTGGAATAAAACGCCGAATTATCAACACGTTTGCTAATACTGCCCGCCGCTTTTTCTTCTAGCTTTTGCGTTAGGTCATTGCGCATTTCATCTGTCCCATAAGGCACCACAGTTCCATCAAGCTTTCGCTGAAGATCAATGATGGGTTGATCATAAGGTGTTTGGATTTGCGAGATTTGACCACCATTTTGTGGAATGGGGATATAACTGCCACCACCGCGCTGAGCGATATCTTTCCAAATGCGGGCTGTCTCGTTCGATAAACCTGCTTGGATCGCATGCACTGTGATGTTTTGCTGGGTGGCTTGTTTTAACACCTCAGGATATTGTGGCGCATTGCCGTAATCCATGTGAGGAGGCGCATCACCAACCAAAAAGACAATGCGGCGCGTATTGTTGCCCTCTGTCCATGAAATCTTATCAATGGCAGTATTGAGCGCTTCATTGACAGATTCAGGCGTGTCGCCACCGCCATTGGCGCGCAATGAGACGAGATTTCCGTATACGCCTTGAATGTCTGTGCTCATTTTGTGAAGTCGAACAACATATTCATCGCCCACATCACGATAAGCAACAAGCGCCATGCGAATATCTGCATCAGGGTTGATATCGACAATTGTGTTGGCAATCGACCAGATTTTTTGCTTTGCACCAGCAATCAGATCGCCCATAGACCCCGTCGTATCAAGCACAAAGGCAACTTCAATTGAGCTCACCTGTTGCGCAGATTTCTCAAAACTTGGTGATTTTGAATGTGCTGACGAATAGGCAGACAGCGCTAATAAAGAGACTGCTAAAGTCGATGTTGAAATAAGTTTTATCATTTGGTGTTTCATGAAACCACTCCCCATGTTTTCGAATTGAACACCTTATTTATGACGCGCAAGATTGACCGCTTTTAGACCCGATCAAGGTGATATTGTGGTGTTTGTGGGGCAGATAGGTATGGTGGTGCTGCGGTTTCTTTACGAAAATCGCTTTATCCATCGAATGCAGCGTTCGGCATCTCGTGCGTCGTATTTCTGCAAGGCGTCATGCGGAGAGATGTCAAACGCATGTTCTTTATCTTCGCCAAGGGCTGTCAGCAAGAGTGAATACCACGCTGTGATGCCGTCGCTAGGTGGTGTGTCGAACTTAGGAAAGATTGGGTCACCCCCTTCAGTCTTGAGCCAAGTATTGGCAAGCGATGGATCGAGCGCCATGGCTCGGGCGATACCTATTGCGTCCGCAGACCCATTCTCAATTGCATCTATGGCTTGATCTCGAGTGGTGAAACCCCCTGTTGCTAGGATCGGGATGGATGTCAGTTGTTTTGCGCGTTTTGTGAACTTGGGAAAATAGGGTCCTGATGATGATGTTGTGTCAGAGCTTGAGGGTGCGCCGGGAAAATAGGTGCCGCCGCTGACATCAATCAGGTCAATCGATGTTTGATCAAGAAGACGAATAACCTCGAACGCATCATCTTCTGTGAGGCCTCCTACTAATTTGTCGGTTGAATTGATCTTGATACCGATAGGGTAATTGGGACCAACAGCTACTCTTACCGCATTAATCACGTCACCAATCACACGGAACTGGTTTTCAACCGAGCCGCCATATGCATCCGTTCTATGATTAAAGAGTGGCGACATGAACTGGCTGAATAAAAACCCATGGCCTGCATGAATTTGTACGCCGCCAAACCCTGTATCCTGCGCAATTTTCGCTGCCTTAGCATAAATGGCAGGCAGAGCAGCTATGTCTTCAAGCGGCATGCCCTCACATTGTAGCCCTTCTATATCAAGCACTGATGGTCCTTTGGGCTTGCTGATAGGCAGATGGGACAAGGCACCTGCATGTCCAAGCTGTGGCCAAATATGCGCACTGTTCGCCGAGCCACGTTTTGCCACTTGCTTGATAGCCTGCATATCGCTGTCTGGAGCAAGCACAAGATTGCCCGGTTTTTCAGGATAATCAGATGTCACTTGCACCTCGCCAATCAAAGATAAAGCGGCACCACCTTCGGCCCAGCGTTCATATAATCTCATTTGCGTAAGTGTTGGTTGACCTATCCCGTTGCCCAAAGAATCCGACATTGCCGATTTGATCAACCGATTTTTCAAAACAACACCACATGGCAATAAAAGTGGATTACCAAGCGGTGTGTTTTGGTGGTTCAGAGTATTGGTCATGGTTTTGTTCCATCATATGGTGTCGATGTTTAGGGTTTGAGAAGCTCAGCTTTAAAAGCAATCAAAAACTCTTGGATGTTGTGTTCATCGCGCTGATAAAATGTCCATTGGCCATGACGTTCTGATGTCACGAACCCAGCCTGTTTTAAGATGCCCATATAATTTGAGATTGTGGATTGAGATAGATTGGATTTCTCTTGAATATAACCCACACAAACACCGTCCAAATCCGCATGCTCGGGCAAAGCAGGAGGGAAGTTTGATCGACCCTTCAACCATTCCAAAATTTTGCGGCGAATGGGATTGTTAAGTGCTGCTATTGATTTTTCTATGTCCATATATCGAAATATCTCGATATTTAGTCAAAAGTCAAGCGATCTATTTACCTGCTTGAAAAACAAGCGGCGATGGCTTGATTTGTCACTTTAATTGATGCTTTGCCTTCGTAATGTCACGAAATGATCTCCAATTGGGCTGAATTATCCGAAAATTCAGCCCGATTTTGTTTCTAGACCAAACCCTCTTGAACGACATTAGGAGGCGACATGTCAGATAAAGAAGGCCAAGCAGGCCAAAATGATCCATCAACATCAAAAACAATTATTGATGATGTGGAAGCACAAAATTCAAATGCAAGTTGGAATGGGACTAAGCCGGGTAAGTTGTCAGGCCTATCCAGCTCACCTGGTGTTAAATTTATCATCACCGGTTTGATCACGTTATTTTTGACAATTCCAGCTCTTTTGGTTTGGGGATTGGTTGAAGAACGGGCCAATAGGGCTGATCAAGTTGCCCAATCAATTTCCCAAGGGTGGGGCAATCAACAGCGGATAAATGGGCCATATCTTGTGGTGCCATATATGATCACAGAGAAGGTGAACAACGGATATCGCGATGTGAAACGCTTTGCGATTTATTCGCCCAATGAACTTATTAGCGACAGCAATTTGACTGTAGAAGAGCGTAAAAAGGCGATCTATTCCACACCGCTGTATCATATGAAATCCAAACTTTCAGGTACATTTTCCGCGCCAGACCTATCAATTATTAGCCAGAACAATGGTCGAACTCAACTCGATGATGCTTTCATTGCGATTGAAGTTTCTGATCTTGCGGGGTTTCGGTCAGAAGTCACAGCAAAGCTTGATGGAAGAGATGCAGGCATATTTAAACCCGGCATGGCAGGTCTTCGCCCATCACCGCAATCAAGCGCTATTAACAACAAGTATCGCGCCAACAATAGCGGCAACTCAGCTCCTGCAAGCGGAATTCATTTGAATTTGCAGCAAGACTTGCTCAAAAATGATCTAAGTTTTGAGATTGATCTCGCCATCAATGGATCACGCATTTTGGAACTCGTTCCAAGTGGTAAATCCACAAAAGCAACCATGACATCTGATTGGCCGCATCCGGGATTTGACGGCAGGTTTTTGCCTGAAACACGTGTTGTAAACGAAGATGGTTTTGAGGCGACATGGACAATTCCAAACCTTGCTTGCGGTATCAGCACGGTCTCGCTATCATCTGCCATGGTGGAAACAAATTCTGTCATCAAAGTTAGCTTTGTCAAACCATTGAAGTTTTATCAATTGGTGTCCAGAAAGCTTAAATATGCAGTAGCATTTTTCTCACTGGTGTTCTTGGCCATCTTCATTTTGGAACTGACCGGAAAGCAATCCATCCATTGGATTCAATATATCCTAACCGGCTTGGCAATGGTGGTATTTTACATACTGCTCTTAGCATTGGCTGAGCAAGTAGGTTTTGGTTTGGCTTATCTGATTGCAGGTTTTGCTACCACCGGATTGGTCGCATGGTATGTCGGTAACGCCTTGGCGAGCGTCAAAGTCCAATGGCTATTGGCGATCATTATTGGGCTGACCTACACCATCATGTATCTGGTGCTTAAAGAAGATGAATACGCATTGTTAATCGGAGCCATTATAGCATTTGCAGCGATTGCCATGACCGTGGTTGCAACGCGAAAAGTTGATTGGTCTAAGAGTTAAAACCAATTTTAAACAGAGCTGGCCCTTACTTATTTGGGGCCAGTTTGCTTAAGTATATTATTCGAGTGAATCATAAAACTGTTCAACAGATTGTCCAAATGCAATGGCAAAAGCGGACTCCCATTTCGATGTTGAAAGTTCTTGCCAATATTTAAAATAACTTTGATACGTACCCGTTTTGACCGTTAGCATATGAGCTGCCAAAACACCAAGCATCCGCTGTTTAATCGGCGGATTACCGCTATAGGCTTCTAGCTTTGGCAATTGCACAAGTAGATCATAATCCTCAGCGGGAGCCGTGCCACGCTTGGATATATCCATATCTGGATTACGATGAAAAGCTGCAAACGCCATGGCAATACCTTCATATAACCAGCGCGGGCCAATCTTATAAAATTGATCGCCAGTTGGCATATCTTCTCGCCCATACCCGCTGACTTGTTTGGTATAGTCTTGAGATAAAGCAATCATCAGCAAATCTTCGATTTCGGTAGCGTCCAGTTCTCCATTATTGGTGTCAAGACAAAGCAAGATCAAGCCATCAACAACCACTACTTTAGTACCTGTGTTTTTTGCAGAGCATTGCCCGCTAAGTTCAGTGTCTAACTGATTGATATCAGAAGCATACCGAACCTTATTTTGAGACATTGTTATCAAG
Organism: uncultured Rhizobiaceae bacterium; assembly: GCA_963974325.1. GTDB lineage: Bacteria > Pseudomonadota > Alphaproteobacteria > Rhizobiales > Rhizobiaceae > Lentilitoribacter. The sequence continues at coordinate 20,022 of CAXBCW010000034.1, read as the reverse complement.
TCAGACATGTTGTCGCCCGCAAGTATGTTCACGCGACCTGTTGGTTCAAACCCAAACCTTTCAAAGCTTGCGTGAACGCGATCCAAAGATTGTGTGATTATCTGTTGATTCTTTGTGCTTATTTCCAGTTGGAATATGACATCAAAAGGCTCGTTTTGCACCGGCCAATAAAGCTTTAAGGCAGGGTCGAGCAATCCAATTTGGCGGCACCAAACCAGGCCATTATCTCGCGTCAAATCATCCAACGCCATTAACATTGGTAATGTCTTGATCAGTTGTTTGGACCCACGAAATGTTTTCCGGCCGTAAAGGCCATCAATGGTGCCAGTATTGATATTCACCGCATTAAGCTGCTGCTGAACGCATGCAATGCCATCATCGCCTTGCGTTTGGATATAGGGGGATAATCCATCTTTGATAAGGCTTGCGACCTCTATCTTTGGAAAAGCAGTCTCATTAAACTCAATGTAAAACGCCTCTAATGATAATCCAAATGCGGATTGAAAGGCAGAACGCCAATCGTCTCGCGCCATTTGGCTCCAAAAACTAAAGATACCTTCAATGCCTTTTTTCTGTGCAAGAAGTTGGCCCGCAAGACCAATATAGGTTCCAAATTGAGGAAGCTCCACAGCTTCCTTTTTATCCATTAATCTAAGTTCATATCGCGAATAATTAGGCACATCACGAACCAGAAAATCCATATATCTTTTGGGGTCCAGTCGCGTATAGGTGCCTTTTGCACCGATTGTGACTGCCAAGGCTTCGACCAACCAGCGAGGTCCATCTTGATCGACAATATCTTGCGCAGTTTTGGCGCTCTTCTTTGAATAGGATGTCATTTGGCGCTGGGTTTCATGGGCATATTCATGGATAGATATGTCTATCAGCTTATTGTGGTTCTTCTTTAAATCCACATCGTCGGATAGGCAAATGACGATCAACCCGCTTAGATTTAAACCACTCAAATCAGTACCATCACATTGGTTTTGGATCGTTTTGAGGGCTTGATTGCGCGGATAATATTCGCGCGTATTTTTCGACATTGCACTGGCAAGTTCAGATAGATTATTTGACGCTATAATTTTAACTCGGCCAGGGAGTTCAATATTTTGCTGCTTGAAAAAACCAATAGCAAAATCCATCGCGTTTTGAATGTCTTTCTTTTGCGCACCCGTTAGTGTGCCGGAGAAGATATATTCAAAAGGGGCCGCATTTGCTGTGGGCCAAAACTGTTTTAATTCCGGTTTTTGCAGTGCTATTTCGCGGCACCATGCAAGGGCATTATAGGGATCAAGTTTGAGCAATTCTTCAAGGGCGGGGATTTGCTCGACAACGGCCTGTGCGCCCGCTGCAGTTTGCTTACCAAACAATCCATCAATAGCGCCAATATCGATATCCAGCGCTGCCATCTGGTTTTGCACACATTTTAAATCATCCGTCGATGCAGCAAGGGCAGGGGTTAAAAAAGATGTGGTATTAAAACCTGTAAAAACGACAAAAAGACAAAGACAATATTTAAAAAACTGCATCACGTACTCTATCCCTTAAATCAAACCAAAGTGCTATTTTGTAAACCTGACCGAACTCACTATAAAACTCATCTGGTGTTTGACCAAATGCTATTTCAAATGCGGCTTCCATTCGTAAGTCGGGGATGGTGCGGGAAAATAGTCCTTAGTGTCAACGGTATGAAATGGCAAAGTTGTTGAACTTTATGTGACTTTAAAGGACAAAGTAAAATGCCCCGCAATCAAATTACGGGGCATTAAAACAAAGTTATGTATGTAAATGTTTACTGATTGGCTGTGACCGTCACACCCAGCAATTTATGAAGTGACCTTGGATCACCCATTGCAGATCCCATGATCTGGCCGAATGACACAGGCTCTGCCGGTTGTGCTTTAATTTCGATGCTTTGTGGATCATCAAGATAGACTGATGCTGCATCAGAAATCTGTTGTTGCAGCTCAGGAATGCCAATACGCGCAAGTGCAAATGGCAAAAGGCCTTTAACGGCTTGCGCCATTTGTTGGCCCGAAATTCCACCCTGCTGCTTGCCTGCAAATTCCAATGCACGCGATGTTAATGATGCATCGTCAAAGCGAATGGACATGCTATTGACTGACAATTGCTGCATGAGGCCAAGCATTGCCATGCCAGATGCTTGTTGTGCTTTTGGATTATCATTTTCCAAAGCACCTTTTTGTGCTTCGGTCAGCTGCTCAATAAAATCAAGAGAATAGCCTGACAGGTCAAACCCAATATTTAATCTGCCAACATCATTGAGTGTCAAAGCAAGTTCAGGATTATTCATCCGACCGATTTTGCCTTCCCAATCACCTTTCATTTGTAAATCACCTGTAAGGCTCTGATAGCCCATAGCCGCCATCATTTGGGTCGCTCGTGGGTTTGGTACAGCACTCAAATCAATGATCATGCCATTTAAAGATGCCGTATATTTGATACTTGTATTGACTTCATCGATGTTCATGACGGTATCTGAGTTTGCAAATTGGAATGCGTCTTTGCCGTCCAAGACTAATTTACCTGCGCCCGTCCGAAACTGGTCGTATAGGATCATAGAGCCAAAATCATAAGCCTGAGTACCATCAACTTGTGCACTGGCAGCTGGCACGCGCAGATTCATGACCTCCATGCCTTGAAGACTAAATGAGCCATCTGGAAAAGTGCTATTGATATCTTCAACACTTGCTCGCTCAGCCGTATAGCCACCATCAGCAGTTTCACGAACATTGTCGAACGTTACAGTGCCAACAGGAAGAGACATTTCAGGCGTGATAAAGATGACATCATTAATGACAATTTGATCGCCTGAGATGGAAACGTCGCCAAGTTCCATAGGTGATCCATTTTTTGCAAACGTATCCATTAATCGTTTTGCAAAGGCTGCTTCATCCAAAGCAAATGATTGCGATGTTAGGCCCATAAAAATGCCTGCTGTTAATGCTACTCTGCTTTTGAGTTGAAGTGTCATTAAGTGCTCCTGGTAATAATTACAATTATCCTTGGTTTCTTATCTAAGCACCAAAGGTGACAATCACAAGGCAGGAAACTGGTTTTTGGTTAAAGTTTAAATAATTGTAAGAGGCATTGAGGCGCGACATCTTTTAGTTGGTTGACACATATTTATAAAAAGAACATAAGTAGAACAAATGAGTTGTTATCATTGAGAGGTATCATCATGGAAGCGCTTTATCCTTATCTGCCAGGGTTCGTACTGGCCTATTCTGTTTTGCGCTCGCGATGTGTAGTCCGGGGCCAAATGTGCTGACCATCATGGGAACATCAATGAGCGTGGGGCGAACAGAAGGCATGGTTTTGGCGTTAGGCACTGCAATTGGCTCCTCCCTTTGGGCGGTCTTAACGGTGGTTGGATTGACAGCCCTCATTGCTACATACGCATGGATCCTTGTTGCAATCAAAATTGCAGGCGGATTATTTCTTTTATGGCTGGTCTATAAATCATTTAAATCTGCCGCCACTGTGCAAGATATCCAAGCGCGATCATTGGAGGCCAATCAAAGCTTGTGGCATTATGGGATGCGTGGCTTTACGGTTCAAATGACCAATCCAAAAGCTGCACTGTTTTGGGTGGCAACAGCGGCATTAGCGCTGAAAGCTGATGCCCCATGGTGGGTGTCTGGATTGTTCATTATCGGCATCTTCTTTTTGTCATTAGCTGGACATCAATTCTATGCATTAGCCTTTTCAACCAATGTGATGGTGCGCACTTATGGGCGGGCAAGGCGCGGCATTCAATTGGTTTTAGGCTCGTTTTTCACCCTCGCTGGCTTCAAGCTTTTGCTGTCTCGCAGCTCTTAAAGGGGTGGCGGACCTTAAAAAGGTAAATTTCCTTTGGAATTCCTGCACTTTCTTGCCTGTTTGTGCATTGGTCAGCTTGCTCCGAATCAAGCCTTAAGTTAGTTGAGTTGATATGGCAAAAGAGATGACACCGCCTGGCGGCGAACCAGATGATATTCAAAGTGTAGATTTAAAAGCTGCGCTAGAAGAGCGCTATCTAGCATATGCACTCACAACCATTATGCATCGTGCCTTGCCCGATGTGCGTGATGGCATGAAACCTGTGCACCGTCGCATTGTCTATGCGATGAATGATATGGGTCTTAAATCAACATCATCCCACAAAAAATGCGCCAAAATTGTTGGTGAAGTTATGGGTAACTTCCACCCCCATGGCGATCAGGCGATCTATGATGCGCTTGTGCGATTGGCTCAAGATTTTGCTGTGCGTTATCCGCTGGTCAATGGTCAGGGTAATTTCGGTAATGTTGATGGCGATAATGCCGCTGCTATGCGTTACACAGAATCTAAAATGACGCCAGTTGCAGAATTGCTGCTAGAAGGTATTGATCAAGACTCGGTTGATTTCCGCGTAACTTACGATGAAGAAAGCGAAGAGCCTACGGTTCTCCCCGGTGCTTTTCCTAATCTTTTAGCCAATGGTGCAACAGGTATCGCAGTGGGGATGGCGACATCTATCCCACCGCACAATGCAGCAGAATTATGCGATGCAGCTTTGCATCTGATTAAGCATCGCAATGCCAGTATTGAAAAACTGGTTGAATTTGTTCAAGGACCAGATTTTCCGACTGGTGGCACGATCATTGAAGATCCTGCATCGATTATTAATGCCTATAAAACTGGGCGTGGTGGCTTCCGCGTGCGGGCACGTTGGGAACGTGAAGAAACAAGCCGAGGTGGTTATCAGATCATCATCACAGAAATTCCCTATCAGGTTCAAAAATCACGCCTGATTGAGAAAATTGCAGAACTGCTGATCTCAAAAGACTGCCGCTGCTTGACGATATTCAAGACGAATCCGCTGAAGACATTCGCGTTGTTCTAGTTCCAAAAAATAAGTCTGTTGATCCTGCGCTTTTGATGGAATCTTTGTTTAAGCTGACTGAGCTTGAAAACCGCATTTCATTGAATATGAACGTGCTGAGCCAAGGCAAAGTGCCAAAGGTAATGTCGTTGCGCGATGTATTGGTCGAATGGCTCGATCACCGCCGCAATGTTTTGCAACGTCGCTCCCGCTTTAGATTGGCTGCCATTGTGCGCCGTCTTGAAATATTGGGCGGCTATTTGATTGCCTTCCTCAATATTGACGAAGTTATTGCGATTATCCGTGAAGAAGATCGTCCAAAACCTGTGATGATGGAACGCTTTGATCTCACCGATCTACAAGCTGAATCTGTCTTGAATATGCGTTTGCGGTCTTTGCGTAAACTTGAAGAGTTTGAAATTCGCAAAGAGTTCGATGCTCTTGAAGCTGAAAAAGCTGAGATCGAAGGATTGCTGGCATCGGATGAACTTCAGTGGCAAACCGTTGCAACAGAAATCAGAAAAGTTAGAAAAGACTATAGTAAAGACACATTCCTAGGCGCCCGACGTTCAGATTTTGGCCAAGCAGTTCAGATCGATGATAGCGCTATTTACGAAGCGATGATCGAAAAAGAACCTGTGACCGTGGTATTGTCTCAAAAAGGATGGGTGCGCGCAATGAAAGGTCATATGACCGATTATGCGAGCCTAACATTTAAAGATGGTGATCAGTTAAAATTGGCCTTTAATGCCTATACGACTGATAAATTGCTGATCTTCACAACAGGCGGCAAGGCCTACACAATTGGCGCGGATAAAATGCCAGGTGGTCGCGGACATGGCGAACCGTTGCGGATCATGGTCGATATGGATAATGACCAAGATGTGCTGACAGCCTTTGTGCACAGACCGGATCGCAAATTGCTGGTTGCCTCCAATATTGGCAATGGCTTTATTGTGAAAGAAACAGACTTAATTGCCAATACGCGTAAAGGCAAGCAAGTGATGAATGTGAAACTACCGGACGAGGCGCAATTATGTGTCGAAATGCGTGGTGATCATGTCGCTGTTGTGGGTAAGAACCGCAAATTGCTTGTCTTCCCAATTGACCAATTACCAGAAATGGCACGTGGCAAGGGTGTGCGATTGCAGCGTTATAAAGATGGTGGCGTAGCTGATCTGAGATGTTTTGTCATTGATGAAGGCCTAACTTGGGAAGATAGTGCAGGCCGTACCCATACCCGATCAAAAGATGAATTGGTCGAATGGATTGGCGAAAGAGCACAAGCTGGACGCATGGTGCCTAAAGGCTTCCCACGTTCAGGCAAATTCTCCGGCTAGTGCGCTTAAATCATAGCATGAAGATGACATGGTAGATCAACAATAATGCGGTGGCTAAATAGGCAGCTATCGTTCCAAACATGCCATAAACGCGCATTTTAAATGTACCTTTTTTGCCCGATAGTCCAATTGGGTGGATAATGCGTGATCCAGCAAAGAGCAATACCAAGAACAATATAAAGAAGATATTGGCGCCTGCGCCTTCGGTAAATCCGAGCATGATCAAAAACAACGGTGCTGTTTCAACCAAGTTTCCATGGCTACGAACAGCGCGGTGAAGCGCATTATTGGATCCGTTTTCAAGCTCAACCCGCTCAGCACTCCGAATTTTCGCAATTCGAATAATCATATGGATTGTCAGCAATCCTATAAACGCTGCTAAGAGTGCAGTGATTTTTGGGAATATCATAATTTGGAACTCGCTTGCTTTTATGTCTCTAGGTCAATGCCAGATTAGATTTAAACTAGATTTTGGTAATGTTTGCAGCTGTTGCCTCATTACCGGTATTTGGCGTACCAGCAGGCTCAATTAGCAAAACATGGGCCTCTTCATCGGCAACGGGTCTATGCTCCACACCTTTTGGGACTACAAACATTTCACCAGCATTTAACGTGACATCGCCCTTACGCATTTCAATGCGAATGGAGCCTTTAACCACAAAAAAGAAGTCATCAGTATCAGCATGTGAATGCCAGACAAATTCGCCTTTGACTTTAACCACCATAACGTCATGACCATTAAATTGTGATACGATTTTTGGCGACCAATGCTCACTAAATAACGATAGTTTTTCATCTAAGTTGATTGCGGTCATGGTGTGCCTTTGCTTTATCTATGTTTGGTCGCAAAGTGTCGATTGGGCAACAAAGTGTCAAGCCATTCTTATCATGAACCCATTCTGATTATGGAAACGCTGTGCCATATGTTCTTTCATGACTACATCACTATTTGACATTAATCCCCACTCATATCATCCCTTGTTTTCGCCAAATTTATTCCGTAAGTTGCAGCTCAGATTAAAGGTTCCCAATTGTTGGATATTGTAGAAAGTTTGCTTATGTCATCTGTCATTCACACAACAAAAATGAAAAATATCGCTGTAAAATTGAGTGCAGCATTGTTTATGTCAACTTTTTTGACCTTTGGTGCATTCGCTGCAGATGACGCTGTTATGATGTCGCTAAAAGATGGTGCAAGTGCAATGCAATCTGGCAAATTCCAAGACAGCATCGACATCTATACCAAGGCCTTGGTGGCGAGTGATCTAAGCGACCAAAACAAAGGTAAGCTTTTGGCTGCTAAAGCGAACACAATGCTGGAGCAGGGTTGGGCAACACGCCAAGATAAGCCGCTTAAAGATGCCATAGACACATTTAACATGGCATTAGAGTTTCAAAACCCAGAGACAACACCGCTCGCATGGGCAGACAGCAACACAAAGCTTGCTGACGTTTATCGCAGTTTGGCTTTTGGTATGTATAATAATGATATGGCCGAAGAGGGTGAAAAGCTTTATAATCAGGCAATTGCTTCGCTTACAGCTGCATTGACCGTTTTGGACAAAGAGAGCAACCCACAAGAATGGGGTGAGGCACAGCGTGCCCTTGGTCAGGTGAATGCAAATTCAGATACCTCTCTTGCCATAACAGGCAAGACGTCAAGTGCAACGCGGCTTACAGAATCTATCAAAGCATTTAACGCCGCACTTGAGATTTACACAAAAGAAGCTGATCCAGTCAGCTGGGCTGGGCTTAATTTCCAACTCGGCGATATCTACACAACACTTCACCAACGCCAAGGCGGAACTGTGTGGCTAGAGAAGTCAATTACATCCCACAAGAAGGTGTTGGAAGTTCTCAAAAAAGAAGATAATCCAAGCGTTTGGGCACAAGTACAATATTTTTTAGGTAATGGTTTGGTCGAACTTGGCGCAGCAGGTAAAGACAAAGACCTTTTGAAAGAAGCCATCGTTGCAAGCCGTTTAGCGACGGAATCAGATTACTTCAAAACCATTTTTCCAGAGTTTTATGACCGAAATCTAAGTAATATTGGAATCGCAGAAGGCTTAATCAAGAAATATGATGAAGAAAATTAGTTTCATGCTCATTTATATATAAAAATAATATATACTTAACGTGCTTCCTGAGTTGCTATCAGGGGTTGTTCGTAGATTTGTTTATGCCGTTTTGACGGTGTAATACTATGATTTTAAATAACTTTTTCTCAAAAGAGCCGAAATTTACTTAATCCTTATTTAGTACTTGTCTCCCATAAATAATAAAATATCCGATATTTCGGCAGATGACATGATGTCCTCTTTTATGACCAATGCACGGTCAATAAATTCCTTATGGGGGACTAAATGAAGTTAAGTACTAAAATCTTTTTACTCGCGCCTTTGAGCATAGCGGGGATGCTGTTAGTCAGCTGAATTTTTCTAATAGTTCACAATGTTAATCAGAGCTATGTCGCTAAAATCGAACGTGCGGAAAAGATTGTGTCTCTTCAAGACAGTATTGAATTCAATCTACTGCAACTCCGTCGTCATGAAAAAGACTTCCTGCTACGCAAAGATCAAAAATATATAGACCGACATACAGCAGTTTCAACAATGGTCGATGAGCAAATTGTGGATCTTAACAAACAAGTTAATTCGCAATTCCCAAATCTGATTAATGCTGAACTTGAGAGTATTGCAGCCGGTTTTGGAACGTATTTAGCCACGTTTAATGCGCTTTATGAGAAAAACCTTGAATTATGACTAGATGAAAAATCAGGTCTTCAAGGCGAGTTGCGCGGCAAAGTTCACAATGCTGAAGAAGCGCTAAAAGGTGTTGATAACCCAACCTTGACAGTTAAAATGTTGATGATGCGTCGTCATGAAAAAGACTTCATAATGCGGGGAACCGACAAGTATATTGGTCGCATTGGTGATCGCGTTGAAGAGTTTTTGGCTTTTCCAACCGCCTTATTCGGTTCAAAAGCCATCCAAGAAACAATCAATAGTGACATAAAAGCATATGAAGCAGGCTTTAACGGCTTTGCAAAAGCAAGCATCCAAGAACAAGTCCTAAGGCAAGAGCTTTCAAACTCCTATGCTGCTGTTTCGCCTATATTTGATAGCATTAACACGTTTTTAGCAGATCAGAAAAATTTGGTTAAGCAAGACGCGGCTGCAAATAATCAACGCTTTATGGTGTTGCTTGGAATAGCTGTGTTGATCACGCTGTTTATTACTGGTGGTATTATCTATCTTGTCGCTCGCTCCGTGTCGCTCCCGCTTAAAAAAGCTGTCGTTGCTATGGGCACATTGGCTGAAGGTGATCATTCCCTTGAGATTGAAGGCTTGGATCGTCATGACGAAATCGGTGATATCGCAAAAGCAATTCAAGTGTTTAAAGATAATGCGATTGAAAAAGTGCGTGCTGAACAAGAAGCTCTTGATAATCAATCTTTAAGCGAACGCGAACAACAACAGCGTCAAGAACACAAAGTTGCAGAAGCTAAAAACCTGAGCGATACCATCAATGTTCTGGGTGAAGCCCTACAGCGTCTTGCAAATGGTGACCTAACCGTACACCTTGAGCAACCGTTCAGCGAAGGTTTGGACAAGCTGCGTGTTGATTTCAACACATCGATTGCAGAATTGAATGCCTCGTTAGGTGAAGTGAACAATCAAACCGTTGAAATCGGTCGTGATGCCAATGAATTGCGCGATGCAGCTGGCAGTCTATCAGGTCGCACAGAGCAACAAGCGGCAGCACTTGAACAAACAACCGTTGCGCTTCGCGAGATCAACATCAACGTGGATGGTTCATCCGCCCGCGCTCAAGAAGCCACTGTGTTGGTAAGTTCTGCAAAACAAAGCTCTGAATCATCAAGTCAGATTGTAACGGACGCTGTTCAAGCAATGACCCGTATTGAAAATGCATCGAGTGAGATTGCAAAAATTATTACGGTGATTGACGAGATCGCGTTCCAAACAAACCTTCTTGCGCTTAATGCCGGTGTTGAAGCAGCACGTGCCGGGGAGGCAGGTAAAGGCTTTGCTGTTGTGGCACAAGAAGTGCGAGAACTTGCTCAGCGTGCAGCAGCGGCTGCTAAAGAAATCGGTGGACTTATTTCCAAGTCAAGCCGTGAGGTGACCAATGGTGTTGAACTCGTGAAAGCAACGGGCGAAGCATTGGGCGAAATCTCAAGCCAAGTGGACGTGATCAATGATCATATCAATTCGATCGCAATTTCAGCATCCGAACAAGCGACAGGTTTGCGTGAAATAACATTATCGATTGGTGAAATGGACCAAGTGACAAAACAAAACGTTGTGATGGTTGAAGAAACAACAGCTGTGACCCATCGCTTATCTGAGGGCACAGCGACATTGTCAGAGATCATCTCACGTTTTCAAATGTCCAACCAAAGTCAAAACGCCTATGACCAAAATTCACAGAGCCAATACGGACGCAATCATCGCGCTGCATAGTCTCAGTTCATGTGGAATATATAAAAAGGCGGCATAGATATATGTCGCCTTTTTTGTTGATGTGTCTCAAATGTCAAATTTTATTGCTAAAGTAAAAAGCCATAGCCGTTTGCTATTTCTAAACTTTTTGCCAGCCGCCAGACAATAGATGTTCTTGCGGTTGGAACCTTGTTTTATATTCCATCTTGGGCGAGCCATCGACCCAATACCCCAAATAAACATGGGGAAGGCCTGCTTGGGCGGTTCTTTGGATGTGATCGAGAACCATATATGTGCCGAGCGAGCGATGGTCGAAATCGGGTTCAAAAAACGAATAAACCATCGATAGGCCATCGCCCATCTGGTCTGATAACGCTGCCGCAATCAGCTTACCTTTTGGCTTTTTTTCAATGCCATCGCCTTCTTGGCGCAACCTGTATTCGATCAATCTGGTATTTACATGGCTATCCTCAACCATCATCGCATAGTCAAGCACCGACATTTCGGACATGCCGCCATCCAAATGGCGACCATCGAGATATCCGCGAAACATTGAATATTGTTCGCTTGTTGGTTCTGCAGGATAATTGACGGAAATAAGGTCTTTATTCTTAGCCCAAATACGTTTGAGTGATTTCGTCCATTTAAAATCATTCACTAAAATTCGAACCGATACGCAAGCGCGACACTCCTCACAAGCGGGACGATAGGCCACATTTTGGGATCGCCTGAATCCACCTTGGGTTAGAATGTCATTCAGCTCGGAGGCTTTTTCGCCGGCAAGATGCGTAAAGATCTTGCGCTCTTCCCGACCGTCCAAATAAGGGCAGGGCGTGGGAGCCGTCAAAAAAAATTGTGGTACCTGATTGTCTTGTTGCGTCATTCAAATCGCTACACTTATGTTTTGGCGTTTAATTGCCCGAGGCTAAAAAGGGCACCAAGAGTTGGATTGTAAATCCTAAAACAAGGCTATGCAAGTCTGCAAGCTTGGGAATACAGGTAAGGTAGGTTCAGCAAAGAGGAAAAGTCTAATCCAGATCAGATCTATAAACGACAGTACCCAATAGCAAATCCTGAACCAAACGTTTGCGGTTGGTAAATAAGCTAATCAGCAAAATAAAGCCAGATGTGACAAGGTTTGCCGCCCAAAAGATAACACCATGAATGATCGCTGTCATGAAATCGACCCGATTGCCATCAAGTCGTGCGATGCGAATGCCCATCATTTTCATGCCAGGCGTTGCTTGATCTGGTCCACCCATTGTTGATCCCACATATATCAGCGCAATCAAAGGCGTGAGGATGGCAAACAACAGCCATGCAGCCCCTAAAGTGAGAACACCCAACAAGGCAATGATAATAGCAAACGGAATGTGAAGGATGGCAATCATCAGATAATCAACAAGAAACGCAAAAATGCGCTTTGTGCGCACACCATCAAAATAGGCCGGATCGTTCAAACGATCATCGATGTAATGTGTGAATTTCCCATCTTTATCATCATGCCCGTCTTCATTAAATTGGCTATCTGCCTTCATGTGATCAAACCCCGACATGACTTTCATTCCTACTCTCTTGAGTGTTGCGTCTTAAATAAATAGGAGCGCTCTTAAGTCCTTTCAAGGTTATGGGGTATTAATGAATATGTTTGGACATCAATAACAGCACTTATTTGTTGTTTAATATTTCAGCAGCTTCAATGGCAAAATATGTCAAAATACCGTCGCAACCTGCACGCTTGAAGGCGATGAGGCTTTCCATCATGGCGGCTTTGTCATCAATCCAGCCATTTTGGCCTGCAGCTTTGATCATCGAATATTCACCCGAAACTTGATAGGCAAAGGTTGGCAGGCCAAACTGTTCTTTAACACGCAAACACATATCAAGATAGGGAAGACCCGGCTTGATCATCAGCATGTCAGCACCTTCTTCAACATCTAATGTCGCATCCCGCATAGCTTCGTTCGGATTTGCGGGGTTTAAGAAATAGCTATTTTTATCGCCTTTCAAAAAGCTAGCCGTGCCGATGGCTTCGCGGAACGGGCCGTAAAAGGCGGATACAAATTTTGTCGCATAGGACATGATCGCAACCGATTGAAAGCCCGCATCATCAAGCGCTTTTCGGATCACGCCAACGCGGCCATCCATCATTTCAGATGGCGCAATAATATCGGCCCCAGCTTGCGCTTGAAGCATCGCAGCTTTTGCTAAAATTTCAACGGTCTTATCATTGACGATCTCACCATCTTCAAAAATACCGTCATGACCATCACTGGTAAACGGATCGAGCGCAACATCGGTAATGATACCAATATCAGGCACCGCAGCTTTGATAGCGCGGGTTGCTTGATTGATCAGATTGTCGGGGTTTAATATCTCAGAGCCTGTTTTATCACGTTTGGCAAAATCAATACAAGGGAAGGTGGCAATGGCAGATATTCCCAAGGCATGCGCCTTTTTAACCGCTTCAATGGCCAGATCAATACTGAGGCGCTCAACACCCGGCATAGCGTCGATGGGTTCGCGCCTGTTTTCGCCTTCAATAATGAAAATGGGCCAAATGAAATCCGACGGAGTGAGATGGTTTTCCTTCACCATTGCACGCATCCAGCCGGTTTTGCGATAACGGCGCATGCGTCTGCTACCAGTTACAGTGTCAATTTGTGCGGTGATATCTTCGTTTTTGTTGCCAGTACCAGACATATTTTATCTCATTGTTTGAAAACTTTATAAATTGTTTGCCCTTGATCAGCTATAAAGGTCAAGCAGACAAATTGATATCCACCTATAAATCAGATGGAGATCTTGATGAAAATCCGTTGCAGTTCTTGTAAAGGCATGTCAACACAGCCATCATAGTTCTATCAAATTTAAGACCTCAAATTGAACAAGGATATAAATGGCCCTCGACGAAAGCATCAGTATTGATCAACTTCCAAGCCAAAACAATTTGGAACTTGAAAGCATAGATCGACTTTATTCATTGTTTTTGATGGTTGTTGCGCTGACCTGCATTGCCGGCACTATCAAATATTGGGCTTTAATGATGGGCATTTCAGATAATGGCGTGTTACGATTTGATATAGCACCACTACAATGGCGTTTGGCAGGATCTGCACTTGCTATCTTATTACCACTCACTGCTTTGGGCATTTGGTTTCGAACAGCATTTGGTTGGTGGGGATGGCTGCTGATAACGTTTATGCAATATATGATGCATGCGGTGCTGCCTCATTGGTTTGGTATGAATACACTCCACCTTATTACATCAGGATCTATCGTCATCATGTTTATTCTGTTCCAAGTCATGTTTTATCTACGGGACAAAAACCGCACTGAAACTTGACCCCCATAGAAGGGGTGGTCCTTATAGGTGTAATCTTTTATTCACCCTAAAATTAGGTAAGGTTTCATTAAGCCTGCAAATTAAGTAAAATTTTCTAAGTATTGGATAGATTTGCTCTCAAGACGGAATATAAAAAAAATCACCGTCACAATTAAAACAGTGAGGCAAACACATGGCACAACAACAACCAGTAATGGTTAGAAATAACCAAGTTTCAGATACACCCGCAGTAGAGAACGGTCTTCGTTCGCAATATCTAGAAGCCCTTCAGCTTGTAGAACGTTTGCACAGACGTCTGTTAGACGTTGTTAAAGACGAATTCGATCGCTCAGGTCGCGATGATATCAATTCAATTCAAGCATTATTGCTCTTTAATATTGGCAATGCCGAGCTAACTGCAGGCGAATTACGCAGCCGCGGTTACTATCTTGGGTCCAACGTTTCTTATAACTTGAAGAAACTTGTTGATCTTGGCTTTATTAATCACACAAAATCGCGTGTTGATCGTCGTTCGGTCCGCATTTCATTGACTGAAAAAGGCTCTGATATCGCAGGTATCGTTGCTCAGCTTTATGATCGTCACATTCAATCCATCGAACAAGTTGGCGGCATTAGCGAAGATGATTTTGCAACAATGAACAAGCAAATGCAGCGTTTAGATCGTTTTTGGAATGATCAAATTATGTATCGCCTCTAGGCTTTTGTATCATTATATAACAAGTGACCATACCAAATTATGGTGCTTGTACGGGGAATATCAAACCGCTCTTAGACATAGGTCTAGGGGCGGTTTTACGTTATATTCATCCTTTATGAGCTACATCGATCACAAGGTTGTGATCTAAGGCAAGGTGCCTTGTTGATGCCATATTGATATGTGTTTTTAAAATCAACAATTAGGCACGGTTTGATCACGCGAGTTTGATCGAATAAGCCGATAAGGGACTTGTAGTTAAGTGAATTTGCACTAAATTATGAGTAACTTAAAATAACAGTTTTGATAATGCTAACAATTACGTCTCGCTATTGGTGAAAAGAATGAAAAATGAAAATTCTCAGTCGAAAACATCTACAAAAACTATCGCTCGTCGTGCGCTGCTTAAAAGCGTTGCCACAGGCGGTGTTATTGCAGGTTTAACCGGTACATCTTTAGCGCAGACAACAATCGAAGATATTATCAAAGCACCTGGCCGCGGCAATTGGGATGATCAATTTGATGCCCAAGCATCTCGTACGGTCAGTGAAACTGTTGCCAATTTCCCAATTATGAGTGAACAAACTATTCGCAACTTGGAAATAGCACTTGCTCAATATAGTGATGTTGTTGCCTCTGGTGGTTGGCCTGTTGTGCCTGCTGCCAATCGCTTGCGCATTGGTTCATCCTCGCGCGATGTGCGTATTTTGCGCCAACGCCTCATGTTGTCAGGTGATCTATCGCGTTCTGCCGGTATTTCAGACAGCTTTGATACCTATGTTGAAGGCGCAGTCAAACGCTTCCAAGCCCGTCACGGCATGCCGTCCGATGGTGTGTTGGGCAAGTTTAGCTTTGCCGCAATGAATGTATCCGCGCGTGTTCGTTTGACCCAGATCGAAACAAATCTTGTGCGTTTGCGTGCAATGTCCAGTTTTTTGGGTGATCGTTATGTGATGGTCAACATTCCAGCCGCACAAATTGAAGCTGTTGAAAATGGTACAGTTGCGCTTCGACACACAGCTATTGTTGGTAAAATCGATCGTCAAACTCCGATTTTGAATTCAAAAATTCATGAAGTGATCTTAAATCCATTTTGGACAGCACCGCGCTCAATCATTGAAAAAGACATTGTGCCGTTGATGCGTAAAGATCCTACATATCTAACGCGCAATGCAATCCGTTTGTTTGATGGCAAAGGCACAGAAATTGCGCCAGAAACCATTGATTGGAATGCAGAAGAAGCACCAAAATTGATGTTCCGTCAGGATCCGGGCAAAATCAACGCCATGTCATCGACCAAAATCAATTTCCACAATCCACATGCTGTTTATATGCATGACACACCGCAACGATCTGTATTTGGTAAATTGCTGCGCTTTGAATCATCTGGTTGTGTCCGTGTTCAAAACGTCCGCGAATTATCAGCTTGGCTGTTAAAAGATACAGATGGTTGGAGCCGTTCAGCAATTGAATCTGGCATTAATTCTGGTGAAAACATGGAAGTGCTCCTCTCTGAGCCTGTACCAGTTTACTTCACATATTTCACAACATGGTCATCGGCCAATGGTGTTGTGCAGTTCCGTGATGATATTTATCAGCGCGATGGTGTTGATTTGATCGCCTCTCGCGAACTTTAAACGTTGAGACTATATGTTTTAGAAAAAACGGGCCTTGATGGCCCTTTTTTTTGTGCGACATATTTGCTCAGTCGTGAATGCACTAGTAAATTTCGTATATAAAAACGCTTTCTACTGGTGGGAAACATCTAGATGAGGTGTATCTGATGTTGCGCTTGGATTAGCTAGACGCTAAACAGCTCACATCTGTTTGAACAACCAGGCACTTCGACCAAAGGTATCCTCCAAAATGACCAATGCTTTTTTTAACGCTTCCCTCGCTGATCGCGATCCTGCAATTTTTAGCTCTATCGAGCAAGAACTAGGCCGTCAGCGTCACGAAATCGAACTTATTGCATCTGAAAACATCGTATCTCGTGCGGTCCTTGAAGCTCAAGGCTCCGTGATGACGAACAAATATGCTGAAGGTTATCCTGGTCGTCGTTATTATGGCGGTTGTCATTTCGTTGATATTGCTGAAAACTTAGCAATCGAACGTGCAAAAGAACTATTTGAGTGTGGCTTTGCTAACGTGCAGCCAAACTCTGGTTCACAAGCCAACCAAGCTGTAATGCTGGCGCTTGCAAAACCAGGCGATACGCTTTTGGGCATGAGCCTTGATGCAGGTGGTCACCTAACCCATGGTGCAAAACCAAACATGTCTGGTAAATGGTTCAATGCTGTTCAGTACGGCGTGATCGCTGAAACTGGCATTTTGGATTATGACCAAATGGAAGCTTTGGCAATTGAGCACAAACCAACAATCATTGTTGCTGGTGGTTCTGCCTATTCACGCGCGATTGATTTTGCAAAATTCCGTGCTGTTGCCGATAAAGTTGGTGCAATTTTGTGGGTTGATATGGCTCACTTTGCAGGTCTTGTGGCCACGGGTCTTCACCCAAGCCCATTCCCCCACGCACACGTGGCAACAACAACAACACACAAAACACTTCGCGGCCCACGTGGCGGCATGGTTTTGACAAATGATGAAGCCATTGCAAAGAAAATTAACTCAGCTGTTTTTCCCGGTCTGCAAGGTGGTCCATTGATGCACGTGATCGCTGGTAAAGCTGTCGCATTTGGCGAAGCGCTAACAGACGATTTTAAAACCTATATGGGCCAAGTTAAAGACAATGCAAATGTGCTAGCACAAACGCTTGTGGATGGTGGTCTTGAGATTATTTCAAACGGCACCGATACCCATTTGATGCTGGTTGATCTGCAACCAAAAAAGGTAACCGGTAAAGCAACCGAAGCCTCCTTGGGCCGTGCGTTCATTACGTGCAACAAAAACGGCGTGCCGAATGATCCTCAATCTCCATTTGTGACATCGGGCATTCGTTTGGGAACACCTGCTGCAACAACACGCGGTTTTGGCGCTGATGAATTCCGCCAAGTTGGTGCTTTGATATTGGAAGTGGTCAATGGTCTCAGTGCTGGGGGTGTTGATGGTGATAATTCTGCTGTTGAGCAAGCCGTGAAAGAAAAAGTCATGGCTTTGACTGCAAAATTCCCTATCTACAATTCTATTGGAGCGTAAATAATGCGTTGTCCTTATTGCTCTTCGCATGACAGTCAGGTCAAAGATTCACGGCCCGCAGAAGATGGTACATCCATCCGCCGCCGCCGTGTTTGTCCTGATTGCGGTGGTCGTTTTACAACGTTTGAACGAGTCCAATTGCGCGATTTGCAAGTCTTGAAAAAGACGGGCCGCAAGGTGCCGTTTGATCGTGAAAAACTGCAAAAATCTTTTGATATCGCCTTGCGCAAAAGACCCGTGGATCGCGATCGAATTGACCGTGCGGTATCTGGAATTGTGCGCCGATTGGAAAGTTCTGGTGAGACAGAAATTGAAACAGATCACATTGGTTTGTTGACGCTTGAAGCTTTAAAAGCCATCGATGATGTTGGTTTTGTGCGTTATGCGTCTGTGTATCAAGATTTCTCCGGTGCTGAAGATTTTGAAAAAATCATCGAACAACTGACAGCGCGTATTGCTGGCGATACTGGTGATGACCACTAGCGGCGCAGTCCATAAACTTGTTGATATCGACGCTGATAATGGCGTCGATACAGCGCAACAGTGCCTTAAACAAACAATCTTAGATCAAAGATACATGTCTGCATGCATTCGTTTTGCACGACGGCATGAAGGTTTAACGGGTGAGAATCCATCCGTTGGCGCATTTATTGTGCGTTATGAAATAGACGGTCCCATTATTGTTGGGCGCGGTGTTACCGATCTTGGCGGCAGGCCCCATGCCGAAGTTCGTGCCCTTAAAGATGCTGGCGAATTAGCACGTGACGCATGTATCTATGTCACGCTTGAACCATGCTCACATTTTGGCAAAACCCCACCCTGCGCCAATGCATTGATTGATGCGGGAATTGCACGTGTTGTGGTGGCTGTCAATGACCCTGATATCCGAGTAAGCGGACAAGGTTTTGATAAATTGCGCGCGGCTGGAATTGAAGTTGTAACTGATTTACGAACTGAGCAAGCACAATTTGGCTTGGCAGGCTATTTAACCCGCAAAACAAAAAACCGCCCATTTGTGACGTTAAAACTGGCTTTATCATCCAATGGACTGATGGGATTGCGCAGTGGTGAACAGGTCAAAATTACCGACGCAATTTCCAATGGCCAAGTGCAATTATTACGCAGCATCAATGATGCTATTTTAGTTGGTTCTGGAACTGTTATCAATGATAACCCAAGCCTAGCATGTCGATTAAAGGGTCTGGAGCACAGCTCACCCACCCGTATTATTTTGGATCGAGATTTAACAATCTCAGCCAAATCACAGCTTGTGCAAACAGCCATTGATCACCCAACCATCTTAGCGACAAAAAGCCAAAACCTGATGGTACAAACACTCAGCACCCAAGGTGTTGACGTTGTTCCGTTGCAAGGTGAGAATGATGCAGAGCAATTGGATTATTTGCTGACAAAGCTGGCGGATAAAGGCATCTCAACGTTATTGGTCGAAGGTGGAGCCATGATTGCACAAAGCTTTTTGGATGCAGGACTGGTTGACCGTCTTGTGTTGTTCCAATCACAAAATGCGATTGATACGGAAGATAAAAGCCAGATGGTGCACGCACCGATCACGCCAACAATCATTCCAGATAATTTTGTTATGTTCAACCAGCTGACATTTGGTCAAGACATCATGTATGAATATGCGTTAAGGAGCAGATAATTATGTTTACTGGCATCATCACAGACATTGGCGAAATCGCAAGCATTGCCACGCTTAATTCTGGGTTACAGCTCAAAATCAAAACGCAATATGATCCAAAAACCATTGCTGTTGGCGCGTCGATTGCCTGTGCAGGTACGTGCCTGACTGTGACCGAACTTTCAGAAGAGGGTTCCAACGAACGTTGGTTTGCCGTCGAAGCATGGGAAGAGGCACTACGCCTAACAACAATTGGATCACTCAGGCAAGGCGATGCAATCAATCTTGAACGCGCCATGAAAATGGGCGATGAGTTTGGTGGGCATATGGTGTCGGGCCACGTTGATGGCAAAGTTGAAATTATAGATATTATCGATGAGGGGGACGCTGTTCGCTTCAAGCTTCAAGCCCCTGATGATCTTACGCTTTACATTTCGCCCAAAGGGTCGGTGACCTTGGACGGAACATCGCTTACAATCAATGGAGTTGAAGGGCGAATTTTCGATGTATTGCT
>CAXBCW010000033.1:0-29752 GCA_963974325.1 uncultured Rhizobiaceae bacterium | reverse complement strand
CCGTCAATGGACATGGACAGCGCGATTGCGTTTAAACGACGATGATCTGTCTGCAATCATTCATGCGGACACAACAGATATTGATGTGCTTTATGTCGATGGATCGCCAGCCGGTTTTTATGAAATTGATCGATCTGATCCAACCCGTACTGCCCTTGCCTATTTTGGCTTGATGGATCATGCAATTGGCCGCGGCATTGGCAAATGGTTTTTAGCCCAAGCTATAAGTGCTGCATGGGAAAATGAACCAAGCAGTGTCTCGGTCAACACATGTACGCTCGATCACCCTTCTGTTTTGGGATTGTATCAAAAGCTTGGATTTCAAGTCTACGCTCAAACAACGAGCAACTTCATGCCGTTGTCCGAAGACGAGAAAAAGAACATCCTCAAATAATCCAAACATAAAAAAACGCCACCTGAATCATTCAAGCGGCGCTTTGGGGTGCTACACCATAGGTGTTACGCTACATTGCGCACTGCATCTTCAGGATTTAAAAGATCATAACCAAGTGCTTCTGCAACAGGTTGGTTTGTGATTTTACCGCCATGGACATTGAGACCGTTGCGAAGGTGCTTGTCTTCAGCAATCGCTGCAAGGCCTTTATCTGCAAGCTGCAAACCGTAGTACAAAGTTGCATTGTTAAGCGCATGAGCTGATGTGATTGGAACCGCACCAGGCATGTTTGCAACACAATAGTGAACGATACCGTCTACTACGTAAGTTGGCTCAGAATGTGTTGTCGCTTTAGATGTTTCAAAGCAACCACCTTGGTCGATAGCAACATCAACAATCACAGCATTCTTCTTCATGCCAGATAGCATTTCGCGTGTGACCAATTTTGGAGCCGCAGCACCTGGGATAAGAACCGCACCAACAACAACATCAGCCTCAAAGACTTCTTCTTCAAGCGAATCAATTGTTGAGAAACGTGTGTGGATTGCGCCATTGAAAATATCATCAAGTTCGCGAAGACGCGGCAATGAACGATCAAGGATTGTTACATCTGCACCAAGGCCAACAGCCATTTTTGCAGCATTAAGACCAACAACACCGCCACCGATAATGGCAACTTTTGCAGGAAGAACACCCGGCACGCCGCCAAGAAGAATACCGCGTCCGCCATTTGCTTTTTGCAAAGCAGTTGCACCAGCTTGAAGCGCCAAACGACCAGCAACTTCAGACATAGGCGCAAGCAAAGGCAAACCGCCACGATTATCTGTCACTGTTTCATAGGCTACAGCTGTACAACCAGAAGCCAATAGGCCTTTAGTTTGCTCTGCATCTGGCGCCAAGTGTAGGTATGTGTACAGCAATTGACCTTCGCGCAATTGCGCATATTCAACAGCTTGTGGTTCTTTTACTTTAACAACCATGTCGCTTTGAGCAAAAATCTCAGCAGCAGTGCCAACAATCTTTGCGCCTGCAGCTTGGTAAGCGGCATCATCAGCGCCAATACCAAGACCAGCGCCAGTTTCGATGATAACATCGTGGCCATGCGCAACATATTCGCGAACAGACGAAGGCGTTAAGCCTACACGATATTCATGATTTTTAATTTCTTTTGGGCAACCTACACGCATAACTGTCTCCATCATCTGATTTATTGATTATTAAGTTGCCTGCATTTAATCATGAGCCTGTTGAAGAATCTTTGCTTATACATTTGAAATTATCACGTTTTTCGAATAATATATAAGTACAAGCACTCAAAAAGAGGAATGTTTCGAATGGAGCACTTAGATACAGTTGATATATCCATATTGCGGATATTGCAAAAAGACGGCCGAATTTCAAACTCAGCCCTTTCTGAAGCGGTCAATCTATCCCAATCGGCCTGTTCCCGCCGTGTCGATATTCTTGAGAAAAAAGGCACTATCAAAGGCTATCAGGCACGATTATCCCATAGTGCACTCGGACACAAAATGATGGTGATCGTGCACATATCTTTATCAGGTCAATTTGCCAAAACGCTCACAGAATTTGAAGCCGCCGTAAAACGATGTCCAAATGTCTTGGTTTGTTATCTGATGTCGGGCGAATATGATTACATATTACGTGTCGCCGCAAAGGATTTGGAAGATTATGAACACATCCACAGGGATTGGCTATCAGCCCTGCCCCATGTTGTAAAAATCAACTCAAGCTTTGCTTTGCGGGAGATTATCGAGCGACCAAATGTTGGTCTAATTTGATCGCATTTGGTTTGGCTTGATTAAGATTGAAACAGACGATCGCCCAATTGGTCGATCACTTGCTTGCCTTTCATCTCAGCCAGATCAATGGCTTGCTCTTTTGATTGGCACACATCGGCACGAATAAACTTATGCTCTTTTATCTCACCATCAATCTCTTTGGTGATCATGCCACACAAGCGAAACTGTCCACCCTCAGATAGTGGCGTTGGGGTAATTGTGTAACCTTTATAGTCAAGGCTTGCTCCTGCAACTGAAGGGGCTGCTTGCCCTCCGCCAAATAAACGCTTTAAAAAACCAACCATGATAAAACTCCAATTCTTTTCCCCTTTCTACATGGTTTTAAATAAACAATGCAAGACAGGTTTAAATTGCCGTCAAGGACTTGCTTCAACCATATCAAGATGTAAACTGAGCAGAGCTTGAAGCCTCCCAACTTGATAAGCGAAAAGATATTGACCGAACAAAACACCCTTACTGAGACAGCAGAGCTGCGCCTGACTAACGGAATTTCACAGCTAATCCATTCCATATATCCTGAAAAGGACGCAAGCGATCTGACCCAAAAGGTCATTGCCGCCTATTGGGATGATAATCATACGCCCGTGCATGACGGGCGATCCCCCAGCAATAGTTTGTGGACTGAAAAAGATAGCTACGTCATTACCTATGGCAATAGCATGATTGACGGCGAATATAAACCGCTCGATCTGTTGAACGACTTTTTGCAGAACCACCTTAAGGGCACTATTAATGGTGTCCACATCTTACCATTTTTCCCCTACACATCAGATGATGGTTTTGCGATCACCGATTATAGTGTGGTTGATAGCTTGTTGGGTTCGTGGGAAGACATTGGCCGCATTGCTGAAGATTTCCGCCTCATGTCTGACCTTGTTCTTAATCATATGTCGAGCCAAGGCCATTGGTTCAATGAATATCTACAAGGCCATGCGCCCTATAATCAGTTCTTTTTTGAAGCATCGCCAGATGATGATGTCTCAAAAGTTGTTCGCCCTCGTGCCCATGACCTCCTCAAAGAAGTCACAACGGCAAATGGCACAAAGCATGTTTGGTGTACCTTTAGCCATGATCAGGTCGATTTCGATTTCTCCAACCCCGAAGTCCTGCTCGAATTCCTACGCATCATGCGTCAGCACATTAACAATGGTGTACGGACCATTCGCTTGGATGCCGTCGCCTTTGTTTGGAAAGAGATTGGCACGACCTCTATCCATCTCAAGCAAACCCATGAAATTGTGCGCCTAATGCGCCTTTTGGCTGACTATGATGAGGAACCAATTGTTCTGATTACAGAAACCAATGTGCCAAATGTCGAGAACCTAAGTTATTTCGGCAACCGTAATGAAGCACACATGATCTATAACTTTTCATTGCCGCCCCTTTTGCTGCATGGATTGCTCAATGGCACATCGCAATATCTAAACGCATGGCAAATGGCGATGCCACCGGCGCAATTGGGCTGCGCATATTTCAACTTCACGGCATCCCATGATGGCGTTGGCTTGCGCCCTATTGAAGGCTTACTGCCACAAGATGACATTGATGCGATGATAAACACCGTCAAAGCTCATGGCGGCCTTGTGTCTATGCGCAAAGGCAATGATGGCAAAGATCATCCTTATGAAATGAACATCGCCCTTTATGATGCGTTGAGGGGCACAACTGAGGGCAAAGACGCATTCAACAAAGAGCGTTTTTTATGTTCACAAACAATAGCAATGGCGCTTGAAGGTGTTCCGGCATTTTACATCCATTCCCTACTTGCCACACCAAATGATCATGCAGGCGTTGAACGATCAGAACATAACAGAGCCATCAACCGTCACCGGTGGAATTACCCAGAGCTTTTGGAATTACTTAGCGATGATAACTCTCGACAAAGTCAGATTTTAGCAGCTCTTAAAGCCCGCATTGATATCCGAACCAACCAAATGGCCTTCCACCCCAATGCAACACAATTCACGCTGCAATTGGGCAATGATCTGTTTGGCTTCTGGCGTCAGAGCATTGATCGATCGCAAAGCGTTTTTGCTGTTCACAATATGACGGATAAAGACATCAAAGTACCAACCATGTCTCTCAACTTATTTGGTGGTGAGAATTGGGTGGATCTCATTGCAAATCAAACCCTGAATATTGAGGACGAAGATATTACTTTCGCACCCTATCAATGCCGTTGGATTTCCAATCGATCACAAAATCAACATGGGTGATAAAAGCTACATTATCTTTACTGATCTAGATGGCACTTTATTAGATCACCAAACCTATAGTTATGAAGCGGCAAATCCCGCGCTCGATCTTGTTCGTGCAGCCAACATACCACTTGTTCTAACATCAAGCAAAACAGCTGCCGAACTTGCGCCATTACGCGCAGAACTTGGCTTTGCAAATTACCCAGCCATCGTTGAAAACGGTGCGGGCATTTTGCTGTCAGGTGCAAATGCGATTCATTCAGATGATGAATATCAAAATATTCTCGCTGTTTTAAATGGCGCCCCCGCCCATTTACAATCCTATTTCAAAGGGTTCTCACACTATAGCGCCCACAAGCTATCAGAGACCACATCTTTGGACATAAAATCTGCCAAACTTGCCATGCGACGGCAATATTCAGAACCAGGAACTTGGTCTGGCAATGATGATCAATTAGCCGAATTTATAATTTATTTGGCAGAGCACGGATTATCCGTCCAACAAGGTGGACGCTTTTTATCCGTTTCAACGGGTATGAACAAAGCGGATCGCATGACAGAAATTCTTGCTACATCCCGATATCATATCAATTGCATTAGGCGATGCGCCCAATGACATCATGATGTTGGAGATGGCTGATATTGGTTTTGTTATTGAAAATACCGACGGGCATGATATTTTCAAAGGCAACATGCCAAATCACATCACAAGATCTCACAAACACGGCCCACAAGGCTGGAATGAATGCATAAAATCGCTTTTGACCCAAAGCACTTCGATTAATTTAAAATAGGACAATAAATGGCTGATTTTCATCAAAACGGATCTGTTGCAACACTTCATAACCTGTCTCACATCTCAAGTGAGCAACTTGAAGCGCAGCTCAACCATTTCTCCCAAAATCGAAAAATCACACTGATTCTACCAAGCCTATATTCTGAACTCGAAGCGCCAGCACTGTCCAATATTGTCGATGAGCTGTCCAAAGCGACGTTTATCAATCGCATTATCATTGGACTTGACCGGGCGACCGAAGAGCAGTTTTTACATGCCAAAAAATACTTTTCACGCCTGCCGCAAAAACACGATATTTTATGGAATGATGGGCCTCGCCTCAAAGCAATCCACGAAAAACTAGCCAATGCCAATTTAGCACCATCAGAACCTGGCAAAGGTAGAAACGTTTGGTACTGCATGGGCTACGCGCTGGCATCTGGCGACAGCGATGTCGTTGCACTTCATGACTGCGATATCACAACCTATACCAAGGAAATGTTGGCACGATTGGTTTACCCAGTTTCCAATCCTGCATTCGCTTATCACTTTTGCAAAGGCTATTACCCGCGCGTTGCCGGTGGTCGATTAAACGGGCGGGTATCACGTCTTCTCGTCACGCCATTATTGCTGGCTTTACAAAAAACATGCGGACACAGCGATTACCTCGAATATCTCAATGCATTTAGATATCCACTAGCTGGCGAATTTGCGATGCGAACCTCCATCCTACCCGACATGCGCATTCCATCTGATTGGGGTCTTGAGATCGGTGTCCTATCAGAAGTTTGGCGCAACCTATCAAACCGCGCCATTTGCCAAGTCGACATCTCCGATGCCTACGATCACAAACACCAGCCTTTATCCGAGGACGATGCAAATAACGGCCTATCACGCATGTCGCTTGATATTTCAAAAGCACTATTCAGAAAGCTCGCAACCGATGGCGTGACATTATCAAACGCAAAATTCCGCACGATCAAAGCAACCTACTATCGCATCGCGCTTGATTTCATCGAAATATATTACAATGATGGGGTTATGAACGGCCTACATGTTGATCGTCATGAAGAAGAAAAAGCGGTAGAGCTTTTTGCTGCCAATATTATGACGGCTGGACAGCTATATCTCGACAATCCAATGGAAACACCGTTCATTCCAAACTGGAGCCGCATCCAAGCAGCAGATCCCGATGTTTTGTTAAATATCCACAAGGCTGTTGCTGAAGATCACAAAGAGTTTGGTGCAAAATAGTAAGTTTTAAAGCTCGATCAACAAACCATCTTGAAGGGTCACGCATCTATCCATTCGCTTTGCAAGCTCGTGGTTATGCGTGGCAACCATGGCCGACAGACCAGATTGTTTGACCAATGCTTCCAAAGCATCGAATACATAGGACGCTGTTTCAGGATCAAGGTTACCCGTTGGCTCATCTGCCAATAAAACACTCGGTGCATTGGCAACCGCGCGCGCAATAGCAACGCGTTGTTGCTCACCACCTGAGAGTTCTGATGGGCGATGCGATGTTCTGTGGCCAAGTTTAAGATAGCCCAATAATTCAACCGCACGTTCTTCAGCCTCACCTTTTGGCAGGCCATTGATTAATTGCGGGATGACCACATTTTCACTAGCTGTAAATTCCGGCAATAAATGATGGAATTGATAGACAAAACCAATGCTTTTACCGCGAACCTCGGTCCGTTGTTCATCACTTAAGCCAGAACACGCAACACCATCAAGAATAACCTCACCGCCATCTGCACGTTCAAGCAATCCCGCCATATGCAGCAAGGTGGATTTACCTGCACCAGATGGCGCGATCAAAGCAACTGTTTCACCGCGATTGAGTTTAAAATTGACACCATTGAGGATCGTAAGTCGTTCATCGCCTTGTTCATAATGGCGTTCAACGGATTGCATTTCCATGGCAAGGTTTTGATCAATTTGAGACTTAAATTCATTCATGTGTTGTGCTTCATTCATATCAACTACTCATATCGCAATGCTTGAACAGGATCGATTTTTGATGCGCGCCATGCGGGGATCAATGTCGCCACGAATGTTAAAATAAACGCCATAGCAATAATCATGATTGTCTCACCCAAATCCATATCGGCTGGCAATTGGCTTAAGAAATATAATTCAGGATTAAACAATGTTGTGCCAGATAACCAAGAGAAAAAGTTCCGAATACCCTCAACATTCAAGCAGACCAAAACGCCCATAATCACGCCCGCACCCGTGCCAGCAATCCCGATCGCAGAACCTGTCATAAAGAAAATGCGCATGATCGATGTGGATGTGGCACCCATAGTGCGCAAAATCGCAATATCTCGACCCTTATCTTTAACCAACATAATCAAACCCGAAATGATGTTGAGGGCTGCAACCAATATGATCAAAGTCAAAATCATAAACATAACATTACGCTCAACTTCAAGCGCAGAAAAGAATGTGCGGTTTCTCTGTTGCCAATCGGTAATAAAAATCTGACGTTCAGCTGCGGCCTCTAGCAATGGCCGAAAAGCATCCACTTCATCAGGATCGTCAATAAAGACTTCAATGGATTGAACTTCATCTTCTGTATTGAAATAAAGCTGAGCCTCGGTCAAAGGCATATAGATGATGGATGAATCATATTCAGACATCCCAATCTCAAACACCCCAGAAATAGGGTAGGATTTGACACGCGGGGTCACACCAAACGGGGTTACATCACCCTCGGGTGACACAAGCGTAATATAATCACCAGCGATCAAGCCCAATGAATCAGCCATGCGTGTTCCAATTAAAACACCATCTCCGGCAGCAAATGCCACCATGTCGCCAGCTTTAATATTCTTGGACACCCATTCTAAACGCGAAATATCATCAACAGAAATACCGCGCACTAAAGCACCAGTTCCAGCACCTGAATTACCAGAGGCGAGCGTTTGACCCTCCACAATAGGCAATGCCATTTGGACACCGACAACAGTTTCTAAACGCTTTGAAAGCTCTTCATAATCATTGAGTGGCAGATCAATAGCCTGAACAACCATGTGACCATTAATGCCCAAAATTCTATTGATCAATTCTGCACGAAAACCATTCATCACAGCCATAACAATGATCAGCGTTGCCACGCCCAACATGATGCCCGCAAAAGAAAATCCAGCGATCACAGAAACAACAGTTTCTTTTCGTTTTGAACGTAAATAGCGCCAAGCGACAAGTCGTTCAAACACACCAAAGGGTCTAGATGATGACTTTTGGTCGGCTTTTACAGCTGATGGTGTTGCAGTCAAAGTGCTTCCGATCTTATTCGCAATTATTTCTCTGCTATCAACTTATTAAGCGCAGCTTCTATCGTCAGGCTTACGCGTTCGCCAGATTTGCGGTTTTTCAATTCCACTTCTCCGGTTTTTAATCCACGCGGACCAACAACAATTTGTTCTGGGATACCGATAAGATCAGCTGTCGCAAATTTGCCGCCTGCCCGCTCGTCGCGGTCATCAAGAACAACATCAAAGCCAGCATTCATCAGCTGAGTATAAATATCATCACAGGCTGCATCACACGCTTCATCGCCCGCTTTCATATTGATAATACCAACGTCAAATGGCGCAACTGATTTGGGCCAAATAATCCCATTTTCATCATGAGACGCTTCAATGATGGCGGGAACAAGGCGTGTTGGCCCAATGCCATAAGACCCCATATGTACCGGATGTTCGCGACCATCTGGCCCCATAACATTGGCGCCCATTGCTTCCGAATATTTTGTTCCAAAATAAAAGATATGACCAACTTCAATCCCACGTGCAGATACTTTATCCGCATCATCAATAGCATCAAAGGCAGCTTCATCATGCATCTCAGAGGTGGCAGCATAAAGCTTGGTCCACTCTTCAAAAATCTGCTTCATCTTGTCCAGATCTCTAAAATCAACATCAGAAGCAGGGATATCAAAATCCATAAACTTTTTATGACAGAAAACTTCTGATTCGCCCGTATCAGCCAAAATGATGAACTCATGGCTCAAATCACCACCAATCGGACCCGTATCAGCACGCATTGGAATAGCGCGCAGGCCCAAGCGATCAAATGTACGAAGGTAAGCTGCAAACATTTTATAGTAAGAAAACTCAGCTTCCTCTTTGCTCAAATCAAAAGAATAGGCATCCTTCATGATGAACTCACGAGAGCGCATTGTGCCAAAACGAGGGCGGATTTCATCACGGAACTTCGTTTGAATATGATAAAGATTAAGCGGCAATTCTTTGTATGATCGCACGAACGAACGGAAAATGTCTGTGATCATTTCCTCATTTGTTGGGCCGTATAACATTGGACGATCTTGACGATCTTTAATGCGCAACATTTCCTTGCCATAATCATCATAACGGCCGCTCTCTTCCCAAAGCTCAGCAGATTGGATGGTCGGCATCATAAATTCAATAGCACCCGCACGGTTTTGCTCTTCGCGGACAATCACATTGACCTTGTCAAGAACGCGCTTACCCAGAGGCAACCAAGAGTAAATTCCCGCTGATTGCTGGCGTATCATCCCTGCACGCAACATGAGGCGGTGAGATACAATCTCAGCTTCTTTTGGATTTTCTTTCAGAATTGGTAAAAAATATTGAGAGAGGCGCATAAATCATCCGTCTTTTTGAACCCACCGCATAAACATACGGAATCACGGGGCGTTAAATTTCTTAAATGTCTTCTACCTCTTTAAGTCCAATCTGAAAAGCATAATAGAGAGTTGTACCCCTATTGCCCCATTGTACAACTTCAGTAATTGCGATCAAAAAATTACTATTTTAGATAAAATAAAACGTGACAAAAAATATCAGCTAGGATAAAGTTTCCTGAAAATAAGGCATGTTTTTACAAAGTGCCTAAATCGCGATCAAGTCTTGGGAGGATTAGATCTCGGGCGCGCTGCAAAGCGCTGCCACCGGCGACGGTTAGGGATCCGCGACAACTATTAGCAAGGCTTTTTAGCCTTGCTTTTTTTATGCCCAAAATTTCTTCTGTAAATGATTGCAACGCGTTGTATTCAATGACTTCATTTAAAGCCATAAGAATAGACTTGGAGTTTCATGCAATATTATGGCTTAGGAAACAGCGCCAAAACATCGTTAAATTCAAGACCCAGGACCTCAACAGATACATAAAATGCACCAAATACCAAGCTGCACAAGATTGTGTTTAGAATCACAACTTTTAACATTTTAAGCTCTGCAGGCGCACTTTTAACAGTTCCAAGTGTTATATCACCAACATCTGCCTGTGTTTTGCCTGAAAATGGCAAAACCAAGAATAAAGTAACCCACCAAAAAATAAAATAAATTGCGAAATATGTTCCAATTCCCATGAGGGACCAACCTTTAATTAGACTTGTTCAAGTTCGATAAGTGTGCCAGTAAAGTCGCCCGGGTGCAAAAATAACACTGGCTTTCCATGAGCACCTATTTTGGGATCACCATCCCCCAAAACACGCGCACCTGTTGCCAATAAATGTTCTTTTGCGGCCAAAATATCGTCAACTTCATAACAGATATGATGCATGCCACCCTTTGGGTTCTTGCTCAAAAATGAGGCAATTGGTGACTGATCATCAATCGGCTCTAGCAGCTCAACTTTAGAATTCGGCAGTTCAATAAACACGACATTTACACCGTGTTCTTCAAGGCGCAGTGGTTCTGTTACAACAGCGCCCAACACATCTTTATATTTTAGCGTCGCCGCAGCCAAATCAGGCACGGCAATCGCAACATGGTTTAATCGTCCAAGCATCTTTATGCCCTAAACCTTTTCCACAAACACAGTCGCGACTGGCTTCTTGTTCCAAACTTCACGAACAGATGAACGGATCGCGCGGCGTACAGCTTCTTGCACAGTGCTCAAATCATTACGACGCGTCCGAGGAATGCTCTCAACAGCACCAATGATCGCATCATAGATAATATCATCGATCTCATCACCTGCATCATCAAATGTCGGCAATCCCATTGTGCTCACAAGCGGATCGTTCTTGATTTCATAACGTTGATCCAGCAACACAAGTGCACTGACGTGACCTGCAAATGAAAGTTTGCGGCGATCATTAATGCCAAGATCATCCAAGTCGCCAAGTACCGCACCATCTTTATAAATACGACCGCTTGGCACTTCATCGACAATTGTTGGCTCGCCCGGTGCAAGACGGATCATATCACCGTTTCTAACCCGCGGAACCGTCGGAATACCACTTTCCAAAGCTAGCTTTGTATGGGCAACCAAGTGGGCCGCTTCACCATGTACAGGAACCAAAATGCTTGGTTTTGTCCATTCATACATTTGTTTAAGCTCATTGCGACTCGGGTGACCAGACACGTGGATCGGCAGCTCATCACTATCTTCAACGATGATAATCCCACTATCGATCAGCGCATTTTTGATGTTGATAATACCCTTTTCATTGCCCGGAATAGCGCGAGCAGAAAACACAACTGTATCATCTTTGGCAAGCGCAACATGGCGCATTTCATCACGAGATAGCTTTGCAAGTGCTGCACGGGATTCGCCTTGCGAGCCCGTCATTATGATCACGGCTTTATCGCGCGGGATAAAACCAAACTCATCTTCTTCAAGAAAATTCGGCAAACCATCCATCATACCCAAACCCGTTGCAACAGACACAACGCGCTTAATCGAGCTACCAAGCAACAACACTTCTCGACCAGCATCACGGGCCGCTTCTGCAATCGACCGAATGCGACCAACGTTAGATGAGAATGATGTAACCGCGACACGGCCTGGTGCATTTTCAATAACTTTACATAGGTTTTTGCTGATTGTTTGTTCTGTCGGAGAGATGCCGTCGCGCAAGGCATTGGTCGAATCGCACATGATCGCCAAAATGCCCTCTTCGCCCAATTGACGAAATCTATTCTCATCCGTTTTCGGACCAAGCGATGGATCTTGATCGATCTTCCAATCACCTGTGTGGATAATCTTACCAAGCGGTGTGTTGATCGCCAATGATAGCGGCTCAGGAATTGAGTGGTTAACAGCAACAGCTTCGATTTCAAATGGGCCAACGTTAAACACATCGCCTGCATTAAAAATGTTCACCGGAATTTCGCGGCGTGAGCGCTCATAAGCGCGTTTGGCTTCTAACATACCTGCGGTAAATGGTGTGACATAAACCGGCACATTCAATAAAGGCCAAAGTTCATTCAAAGCACCGTAGTGATCCTCATGCGCATGGGTAATGATAATGGCTTTAAGATTATGGCGCTCTTCTTCTAAAAAGCGAATATCTGGCAAAACAAGATCAACACCTGGCAATTCAGGGCCAGGGAAAGTGACGCCGCAATCGACCATGATCCATTCACGTTGTTCTGATGTGCCATAGCCATACAAAGCTAAGTTCATACCAATTTCGCCAACGCCGCCCAAAGGCAGGAACACTAACTCATTATCTTTTGCCATACTTCAAATTCCATGTTCTTTTTTATTGTTGCAAAAAGACATCGCCTGCTGCGATTTTACGTTCTTTTCCATCTTCTTGTTGCAAAATTAAATTGCCGTCTTTGGCCAGTCCCATGAACCGACCATAAATTATCTCGTTGGGCAGATTTACCTTGATATCATTGCCAATACCAGCGGCGTTTTCAACCCACAACTCACAAATAGCTAATATGCCGCGCCCTCGGTCCCAAAGCTTCAATATTTTGGGCATAATTTCAAATAAATGAGCAAAAACATCGTGCGGCGACACAGATGCACCAAGTTGGTTGATTGATACAGATTTATATAAAGCCTCATCTGGGTGATGTGCAATATTAACACCACAGCCAATCACAACAATTCGTCGATCTGATGAAACTTGCTCGGCCTCAAGCAACATGCCACAAACTTTTGCGCCATTGATTAAAATATCATTTGGCCATTTAATCTGAACAAGACCTGCAACCTCTGGCACAACTTTAGCAATCGCTTGTTGAACAGCAACGGCAATAGCCAACGGCAACGAACCCATGAGTTCAGGTTTGCTTGGATTAACCAGCAAAAAGGATGCGTATAGATTTCCAGGTTCTGAGACCCATGTGCGACCACGTCGGCCACGACCGCCCAATTGGCGATCGGCAGTGACCCAAAGGCCTGCGTCCTCGCCTGCCCGACCATGTTCAAGGCAAACGTCATTAGTGGAAGAAACGTCACCTAATTCAAGATGACGCCAATCTATTCCAGCTTGATCTATACTCAGAAGAAAGTCCTAGCCGCAACATCGGCAGCAACGCCTAATTGACCACCAATCAAGACATAACCCAATACAAACAAACCAGCGACTGAATACACCAAGCGAAGTTCGCCTGCGACCGGTGCAAATTCGTGTTTAACTTCATCGAACCACATGATCTTGATGATGCGAAGATAGTAATATGCACCAACCACAGAGGCCAACACGCCAATAACAGCAAGTGTGTAAAGCTCAGCTTCAATCGCAGCGACAAAGACAAAGTATTTGGCAAAGAAACCTGCAAGCGGCGGGATGCCGGCTAGCGAGAACATAAAGATGGTCAACACAACTGCCATAGTTGGGTTGGATTTAGCCAAACCAGCTAGGTCATTAATGCCTTCAAGATTGCCATCTTCTTTGGTCCGCATTGCCAAGATACAAGCAAATGTACCAAGCGTCATCACCATGTAAACCAACATATAAAGCGCGATGCCTGAAACACCAGTCATTGTACCAGTCGATAGACCAACAAGCGCATAACCCATGTGGCTGATAGAAGAATAAGCCATAAGACGTTTGATATTATTTTGACCAATCGCAGCAAAGGCACCAAGAACCATCGACGCAATCGCGATAAACACAACAATTTGCTGCCATTCATGGGTCACAGATTGGAACGCTTCGATAACCAAGCGAACAAACACCGCCATTGCAGCAACTTTAGGAGCCGCTGCCAAGAATGCTGTTACTGGTGTTGGCGCACCCTCGTAAACATCTGGTGTCCACATGTGGAATGGAACTGCTGAAATTTTAAACGCGATACCTGCAAGCAAGAACACAAGACCGAAGATCAAACCAAGAGCTGGTTTTCCGCCAGACAGTGCGGTTGCGATTTCATCAAAGCCAGTGTGGCCTGTGTAACCGTAAATCAATGATGCACCATACAAAAGAATACCCGATGACAAAGCACCAAGAACAAAATATTTCAAACCAGCTTCGGTTGATTTCGTATTGTCACGATTAATCGCCGCTACAACATATAACGCTAGGGATTGAAGTTCTAAACCGAGATAAAGCGCTATCAAATCATTGGCTGAAATCATCAACAACATACCAACAGTTGCCAAAAGCAACAAAATCGGGAATTCAAAGAACGGCATTTTCTCGTAACGGGAATGACCAATCGCCATGATCAATGCAACGCCTGAACCAATCAAGGCCAACACTTTCATGTATTTAGCAAAGCCATCATGCAGATAAGCACCATTAAAGGCTTCTCCCTGCCCTGACACGAACACAAGAACAAGACCTGCAATGATCAAAAGTGCGACAGCTAGACCATTGATCAGATTGTGCGACGAGCGACCAGTATATGCGCCGATCATCAACAAGACCATTGCACCAACCGCCAGAATGAGTTCTGGCAGGGACAGATGCAAACTCGCTTTTAATATCTCAGAAGTCATTTGAGTTGCGTCCTCGTTCTATTTCGCAGTCATTGCGATATTTTGCGCGGCTTCTACAGCTACGTTATATTGGGAAACTAGAGCTTCAACTGAAGCAGCAGTGGCGTCGAAAATCGGCATTGGATACACACCAAACAACAGAACTAAAGCCACAAGCGGATAAAGTATGATTTTCTCTCGGCTCGTTAGATCTAGTAAGGCTTTAAGGTTTTCTTTTTCAAGAGCACCAAAGACAACCCGGCGATAGAGCCACAGAGCATAAGCTGCTGACAAGATAACACCCGTTGTTGCAAACAATGCTGTCCATGTTGACACTTGGAACACACCGATAAGCACTAAGAACTCACCGACAAAACCAGATGTACCCGGCAAGCCGACATTGGCCATTGTGAAGATCATAAAGGCAACCGCATATTTCGGCATATTATTCACAAGGCCGCCATAGGCTGCGATTTCACGTGTGTGCATCCGGTCATAAACCACACCAACACACAAGAACAAAGCACCAGAGATCAAACCATGGGACAACATCTGGAAGATTGCACCCTGAACACCTTGCTCATTTGCAGCAAAAATACCCATGGTTACAAAACCCATATGGGCAACAGATGAATAAGCGATCAGCTTTTTAATATCAGTCTGCATCATCGCCACAAGAGATGTGTAAACAATGGCAATGGCTGACAAAGCAAAGACGTATGGCGCAAATTCTGCAGATGCGACTGGGAACATTGCCAGCGAGAAACGAATTAGGCCATAACCACCAAGCTTGAGCAACACACCTGCCAAGATAACAGAACCCGCCGTCGGCGCTTCAACATGCGCATCAGGCAGCCAAGTATGCACTGGCCACATTGGCATTTTCACAGCAAAGGATGCAAAGAACGCCAACCATAACCAGGTCTGCATGGAGACAGGGAAATCAAATTCCAACAATTTAGTAATGTCGGTCGTACCCGCCTGCCAATACATAGCCATGATAGCCAAAAGCATCAAAACAGAACCAAGCAACGTATATAGGAAGAATTTAAAACTCGCATAGACACGGCGCTTGCCACCCCAAACACCAATGATAATAAACATCGGAATGAGGCCAGCTTCAAAGAACACGTAAAACAAGACGATATCAAGCGAAACAAATACACCGATCATCAATGTTTCTAGGATCAAGAACGCAATCATGTAATCGCGAAGACGCGTTTGAATAGAGTTCCAACTTGCCAGGACACACAATGGCATCAGAAATGTTGTCAAAATAACAAACAACATTGAAATACCATCAACACCAAGATGATAGGAAATGCCCGATCCGAGCCAATCCATCTTCTCGACCATCTGGAAATCAGATGTTGAATTGTCGAAGTTTCTCCAAATGAAGAGTGACAACACAAAAGTGAAGACTGTTACTAAAAGAGCAACATTACGGATATTGCGACGACCGGTTTCGGTATCATCTTTTAAAAACAACAGAACCAAAACACCGATGAGCGGAATAAAGGTGACCGTTGAGAGAAGTGGCCAATCAATCATTAAAGTGCACTCCCAAGCATCATCCAAGTTGCTAATGCTGCAATACCAATAAGCATTGCGAAGGCATAGTGATAAAGATATCCAGTTTGGAATTTCACTACGCGGTTAGTAATATCCTGCACACGTGCAGCAATTCCGTCTGGTCCAAGACCATCGATCACACGACCATCCCCTTGTTTCCACAAGAATGTACCAAGCCATTTGGCCGGACGGATGAAGATGAAATCGTAGATCTCGTCGAAATACCATTTGTTCAATAGGAATTTGTACAGAACAGGGAAATCTTCAGCCAAACGTTTCGGCGTTTCTGGTGATTTAATATACATGAACCACGCTGTTACAAAGCCAATTGCCATGGCAATAAACGGGCTCCATTTGACCCAAAGCGGAACATTGTGGAAATCATCAAGGATCGTATTGGCTTCCGTGGTGAACAATGCCGTGCCCCAGAATGCATCATAATGATGATGTCCAAAGAAGTAACCAATGAAGATAACACCAGCAAACAACGCGCCAAACGCAAGTAGATAAAGTGGAACCAGCATAACAGGTGGAGATTCATGCACATGATGCATCACATCAGCAGAAGCACGAGGCTTGCCATGGAATGTCATGAAGATCAAACGCCATGAATAAAAGCTTGTAAACAAGGCAGCGATGACCAAGAGCGTAAAGGCAAAGCTTGAGACACCCATTGGGGACGCATATGCAGATTCAATAATCGCATCTTTTGAGAAGAAGCCTGCAGTTCCGATATAAGTCCCTGGAATGCCAACACCTGTTAGCGCCACAGTACCAATCATCATCATCCAATAGGTTTTCTTGATGTGCTTACGCAAACCACCCATACGGCGCATGTCTTGCTCGTCCGACACAGCGTGAATGACAGAACCCGCACCTAAGAACAAAAGCGCCTTGAAAAATGCGTGTGTGAACAGATGGAAAATAGCTGCGCCATAAGCGCCAACCCCAAGAGCCACAAACATATAGCCAAGCTGTGAACATGTTGAATAGGCAATCACGCGTTTAATATCGTTTTGAACCAAACCAACCGTTGCAGCAAAGAATGCTGTGATAGCGCCGATAACAACAACAACTGTTAGTGCAAGTGGTGCAAATTCAAAGATTGGCGACATACGCGCTATCAAGAACACACCAGCCGTTACCATTGTAGCCGCATGAATAAGCGCAGACACAGGTGTCGGGCCTTCCATGGCGTCAGGCAACCAAGTGTGAAGCAAGAACTGAGCCGATTTACCCATGGCACCCATAAACAATAGCAAGCAACAGATTGTCAGTGCGCCATTTTTATCGAGTTCCATACCAAAGATGGTGGCAATAACCTCACCCATTTCACCCGTTGGTGCAAAATCAGAAGCGCCAGCAAAGATCACATCAAACGACACTGAACCGAACAGCATGAAGATCCCGAATATGCCGAGCGCAAATCCAAAGTCACCAACACGGTTGACGATAAAGGCTTTCATAGATGCAGCCGTTGCAGATGGTTTTTTGAACCAAAAACCAATCAACAAGTATGACGCAAGTCCTACACCTTCCCAGCCAAAGAACATTTGGACAAGGTTGTCAGATGTAATTAGCATCAACATAGCGAATGTGAACAATGATAAATACGCAAAGAAACGCGGACGGTGCGGATCATGGTGCATGTAGCCAATTGAATAAACATGAACGAGGGTAGACACTGAATTGACCACAACAAACATAACTGCTGTGAGCGTATCAATGCGGAATGCCCAATCAATATCCAAGCTGCCGGACTGGATCCAGTCGAGCACTTTGATCTGAACAACACCTGCATCACCAAAGCCGTGTTGGATGAACACGACCCAAGACAAGATAGCTGCAATGATCATGAATATGCACGTGACATATTCAGATGCTTTTGCACCAATGCCTCGGCCAAACAAGCCTGCGATAATGGCCCCTAGCAGAGGCAGGAAGACGATAGTGTGATACATGGGTAGCTTAGCCCTTCATCATGTTGACGTCTTCCACGGCAATGGAGCCGCGGTTGCGATAAAATACGACAAGAATAGCTAGGCCAATTGCGGCCTCAGCTGCGGCAACGGTCAGAATGAACAAGGCAAACACCTGTCCAACCAGATCGTTGAGATTTTGCGAAAACGCAACCAAGTTCAAATTAACCGCCAGAAGAATAAGCTCCACTGACATCAAAATAACGATCACATTTTTACGATTTAAGAAAATACCAAAGACGCCAATTGTAAAAAGAATTGCGCTGACAGTTAGGTAATGAGAAATTCCGATTTCCATATCTATCTAATCCTCTCCTAAAGGCCTTGGCCGGGTTTAACATCAACAAGCTCAACCGCAGTTTCAGGCGTACGTGCAACCTGCTGGCCAATATTTTGACGTTTTACATTTGGCTTATGATTAAGCGTAAGAACAATAGCACCGATCATTGCAACAAGCAGTATCAGTCCCGCGATTTGGAAATAGGCGACATAGTCGGTGTACAACACATCGCCTAAAGCTGCCGTATTGGTGCGATCGGCAATGTCGGGTATTGGACTTGCCCCGCTCCGTGCAGTGCCTGCCGTAATAAAGTTACCGGCCAAAACAACAATCAGTTCAGCTGCCAATATCAATCCAACAAGAGCGCCAACAGGAGCATATTCCAAAGCCCCACTTTTTAACTCAGCAAAATCAATGTCGAGCATCATGACAACAAACAAGAAGAGCACCGCCACAGCGCCGACATAAACGACCAATAAGATCATTGCCAAGAACTCGGCGCCGGTTAGCAAGAATAATCCAGCTGCATTGAAGAAGGTCAAGATTAAGAACAAGACCGAATGCACAGGATTACGAGTAGAGATCACCATAAATGCTGATGCTATCGCAATAAATGCGAAAATATAGAAGAACAGAGCCTGAAGACCCATCGTCACTACCTTTTCATCTGGGCTAAGTTTCCCCTCGCCCCAAACCGAGAACTATTCTCGATCATTTAATTTCACTTTGGCAACTTGGCTAAAAGTCGCCCCCTCAAATCAATGTCTACCTGTAAGGTGAATCCATTGATATATTCCGTGCAATTTCACGTTCCCAACGATCCCCATTCGCAAGGAGTTTATCCTTGTCGTAATAAAGCTCTTCGCGCGTTTCCGTTGCAAATTCAAAATTCGGACCTTCAACAATTGCATCAACTGGACAGGCTTCTTGGCAGAAACCACAATAGATGCATTTGACCATATCAATATCATAACGAACCGTACGGCGCGTGCCATCGTTGCGGCGTGGGCCAGCTTCAATCGTAATAGCTTGCGCCGGACAAATCGCTTCACACAATTTACACGCGATGCAACGCTCTTCGCCGTTAGGATAACGACGAAGCGCATGCTCACCACGAAAACGCGGAGACAATGGACCCTTTTCATAAGGATAATTCAATGTTGATTTTGGTGCAAAGAAGTAACGCATAGACAAGAAGAATGCGCTGACAAACTCTTTCAAAAATAGAGATTTTGCTGCTTGGCCAATACCCATATTAAACGCTCCATCCAGTAAGTTTAATAACAAATGCGATGATGACAACCATAGCTAGTGAGATTGGCAAGAACACTTTCCAACCCAAACGCATAAGCTGATCATAGCGATAGCGCGGTACAAAGGCTTTCACCATGGCAAACATGAAGAAGACCATGCATGTTTTAAGAACAAACCAGATAATACCTGGAACCCAATTGAAGAACCAAACATCAACCGGAGGCAACCAACCACCCAAGAATAAGATTGTTGTGAGTGAACACAGCATCATAATGGCTAAATATTCGCCCAACATAAACATCATGAACGGCATGGATGAATACTCAACCATGTAACCTGCAACCAATTCAGATTCAGCTTCTGGCAAATCAAATGGTGGACGGTTTGTTTCAGCCAAGGCTGAAATAAAGAAGATGATGAACAATGGGAATAGCGCAAGCCAATTCCAATCTAAGAAGGAGTTAACCAAACCAAGGCTCGTACCCAATCCATCACTTTGTGACATAACGATATCTGTAAGGTTCAAAGAACCCACAGTTAGCAGAACACCAACAATCACAAAACCAATTGAGACTTCATAGGAAATCATTTGAGCGGCTGAACGAAGCGCTCCAAGGAATGGATATTTAGAGTTCGATGCCCAACCGGCCATAATCACGCCGTAGACTTCAAGCGAAGCAATCGCAAATATATACAAGATACCAACATTGATATCAGCAATCATCCACCCTGCACTCACCGGAATAACAGCCCATGTTGCCATGGCCAATGTTACAGCAACAAGCGGCGCAAGAAGGAAAACACTCTTATCAGCACCAGCTGGAATGATCGGCTCTTTAAACGCAAGTTTTAACAAATCCGCAAAAGATTGGAACAAACCCCATGGACCAACAACGTTTGGACCACGACGCATTTGCACCGCTGCCCAGATTTTGCGATCTGCATAAAGAATATAGGCAATGAAGACCAACAGGCACACGATCATGAGCAAAGATTGCCCAATCAAGATTGCCGCTGGCCAGACATAGTTTGAAACAAATGTATCCATAGCTCGTCTACCTATTCCGCCGCCGCTTTTGAAGTACCCGAAGCCAAAGCTGAGCATTCAGCCATGACCGCTGAAGCGCGGGCGATTGGATTTGTCAAATAGAAGTCTTTTACCGAAGAGGCAAATACTGCTTTGTTCATCCGGCCAGATTTCTTCGCTAACTTCAAGATATCCCCTGAATCTGCTACCAAACACGTATCTGCTTGGGCAAAATGTGGATAATTCTCATAAAGTGTGGCGCGAAGTTGGCTCAGCGAATCAAATGGTAGTTTGTGTCCAAGCACATCAGACAGCGCCCTAAGGATCGCCCAATCTTCCTTCGCATCGCCCGGCGCAAAGCCAGCACGGTTTGAAATTTGAACACGGCCTTCTGTATTTACATAAGTACCAGATTTTTCAGCATAAGTTGACGCAGGCAAAATCACATCTGCATGATGTGCGCCATTGTCGCCGTGCGATCCGATGTACACAGTAAAGCCAGATCCCTTTTTCGTAAAATCAAGCTCATCAGCACCGAGTAAGAACAAGACCTCAGCCGATGATAGTATCTTTTCAGCGTTCATAGCATCCGATGATGGCACGAAACCAAGATCAAGACCGCCAACGCGTGCCGCTGCATTGTGTAGAACCGCAAAACCATTCCAGTCTTTCGTAATGGCTTTATATGTCTCTGCAATTTTCGCAGCATTTGCCAAAATGCCCAAACCATCAGAACGAGAAAGCGCGGCTTGACCAACAATGATCAAAGGTCTTTTCGCACGTTTTAGCTTGGCTGCAAATTTTGATTTACCATCAACAACGTCTTTAAGTGTGTCCGTGCCAGCACCCAAATAGTCGTAATCATAACGAAGGTCTGTTTCTTCACCAATAACACCGATTGGCATTTGGTTTGCACACCATGCTTTGCGGATGCGTGCATTTAGAACAGACGCTTCAAAGCGTGGGTTCGATCCAATAATCAAGACGGCATCGGCATCTTCAATACCTTCAATCGTTGGATTGAAGATATAAGACGCACGACCAAGGCTTGGATCAAGTTCAGAACCATCTTGACGACAGTCGATATTTTCAGACCCAAGAGCTGTCATCAATGACTTAAGTGCGAACATTTCTTCAACACTTGCCAAATCACCAGCAATTGCACCGATTTTATCGCCACTTGTTTTATCCGTTGCAGCTTTAATCGCAGCAAATGCTTCGTCCCAAGTTGCGACAGCCAAACGGCCATCTTTTTTAACAAATGGTCGATCAAGGCGCTGTGTTTTCATGCCATCCCAGATGAAACGTGTTTTATCTGAAATCCACTCTTCGTTCACAGCCTCATTGATACGGGGCATAATGCGCATAACTTCGCGGCCACGTGTATCAATGCGGATAGCAGACCCACAAGCATCCATCACATCGATAGATTCTGTTTTTGTCAGCTCCCAAGGACGGGCTTGGAATGCATAAGGGCGAGACGTCAAAGCACCAACTGGGCAAAGGTCAATCACATTACCCTGCATCTCAGATGTCATGGCTTGCTCAAGATATGTTGTGATCTCAGCATCTTCACCGCGGCCAATCAGGCCAAGCTCAGAAATACCCGCAATTTCCGTTGTAAAACGAACACAACGCGTACAGTGAATGCAGCGGTTCATGATGGTTTTAACGAGCGGGCCAATGTATTTATCTTCAACAGAACGCTTGGATTCCCCATAACGAGAATTATCCATGCCAAATGCCATAGCCTGATCTTGTAGATCGCACTCGCCACCTTGGTCACAAATTGGACAATCAAGTGGGTGGTTGATCAGCAAAAATTCCATCACGCCTTCGCGTGCTTTCTTGACCATCGGCGTATTTGTAAAGACTTCTGGTAGCTGTCCTTCAGGACCCGGGCGTAGGTCTTTTACACCCATTGCGCATGATGCAGCAGGTTTTGGTGGACCGCCCTTAACCTCAACAAGACACATGCGGCAATTGCCCGCGATTGATAAACGCTCGTGGAAACAAAAACGCGGCACTTCTGCGCCAGCTTCTTCGCAAGCCTGTAAAAGCGTATAGTGATCGGGTACTTCGATCTCATTTCCATCAACTTTGATAGTCGCCATAGTGTGTTGCCCATTTTCATTTCAACAAAACGATCACAAGATCGCAAATTACATTTAACCAGCTATAAGTTCTTTTGCCTGTCCAACCCAATCATCGCGCTCAATGCGACCCGGGAAACCCAAATTTTCACTTATATCTACAATTTCAGCTTTCGACATCGCAACGATCTGCGCATAGGTCGAAATACCCTTTTTATTTAATAACTGCTCTAGCTTTGGACCAACACCTGAAATCTTTTTCAGATCATCAGCTGGACCGCTTGCAAGAGTTGAAGCCACTGGCTTTAGAGGTGTTGTGCTTTTAGCCACTGATTGACCAGCTGTTTTCTCTGCAGGCTTAACCTTGGCAGGCTTAGCAGCTTGCTTTTGCACAGGCGCTGTATCAGCGGTGCCTACAGGTTGAATTGCACTTCGGCTCGCATCAATAAATCCACGCATCGCACCCAACCACATATCCGTCATATAAGTGGCGGATTGCAAAGATAGCTCAGACATTGCCAAGAACGGGTTCTCAGATTTGTTTAGACTATCATTTGAGGAAGTTTGCTTAGCCATTAATTATTCAGCCGCCTCCAAACGTGTGTTCTTTGAATTCACAGCATTGTGCGTATAAGCATCAATACGTGCTTCAATCTCAGGTCG
This sequence comes from uncultured Rhizobiaceae bacterium, assembly GCA_963974325.1. Taxonomy (GTDB): domain Bacteria; phylum Pseudomonadota; class Alphaproteobacteria; order Rhizobiales; family Rhizobiaceae; genus Lentilitoribacter. Next base: position 6,034 of record CAXBCW010000033.1, on the reverse strand, counting down.
GAAATGGCGGATAAGACCCTGAATAGGCCAAGCCGCAGCATCACCAAGCGCACAAATTGTGTGGCCTTCGATTTGTTTTGTTACATCAAACAACATGTCGATTTCGCGTTTTTGAGCATTCCCCAAAACCATACGTTCCATCACACGCCACATCCAGCCGGTACCTTCACGGCACGGCGTACATTGGCCACAACTCTCATGCTTATAAAAAGCAGACAATCGCGCAATGGCTTTAATAATATCGGTCGAGCGATCCATAACGATCACAGCCGCAGTTCCAAGACCGGACTGCAATTTGCGAAGACTATCAAAATCCATCGGGCAATCAATAATTTGATCCGCTGGCACACATGGCACAGATGAACCACCCGGAATAACAGTCAGCAAATTGTCCCAACCACCACGGATACCACCACAGTGCTTTTCGATCATATCACGGAAAGGAACAGACATTTCTTCTTCAAATGTCGCAGGCGTATTCACATGACCAGATACACAGAACAATTTTGTTCCCGTGTTGTTTGGACGACCAAAGCCAGCAAACCAACCAGCACCACGACGCAAGATCGTTGGTGTCACAGCAACAGATTCAACGTTGTTCACTGTTGTCGGGCAACCGTATAGACCCATATTCGCAGGGAATGGAGGTTTAAGACGTGGTTGACCTTTTTTACCTTCAAGGCTTTCCAGAAGTGCAGTTTCTTCACCGCAAATATAGGCGCCTGCTCCGTGGTGAACATAGATGTCCATGTCCCAACCAAGCTTATTATTCTTGCCCAACAAGCCAGCATCATAACATTCGTCAATAGCTGTCTGAAGCGCTTCACGTTCGCGCATATATTCGCCGCGAACATAAATATAAGTTGCATGTGCACCCATAGCAAAACCTGCAATCACACAGCCTTCGATCAACGTATGGGGATCATGGCGCATAATATCGCGGTCTTTACAGGTACCGGGCTCAGACTCATCAGCATTGATAACTAAATAATGCGGACGTCCGTCTGTTTCTTTCGGCATAAAGGACCATTTAAGACCCGTCGGGAAACCCGCACCACCACGACCACGAAGGCCAGAGCCTTTGACTTCGGAGATGATCCAGTCACGGCCGTTTTCGAGCAGTTTCTTTGTGCCATCCCAATGGCCGCGAGACATCGCGCCTTTGAGCGATTTGTCGTGCAAACCGTAGATATTGGTGAAGATACGATCTTTATCTTGTAACATAATCTATCCTATCTCGGTTTCTTTCCGAAGACTTTGATATATTCAGCTTCTCCACCCTTAGTGAGTGCTTTGGCTTGATTTATCCAGTCATCACGATCAATACGGCCTTTAAATTTCAAATAACCATCGACCCATTCGCGTTCAGCTTTTTTCCACTTGGAAACTTGCGCAAATGTGTAAACACCCAAACCGTTCAAAATGCCTTCAAGCTTGGGACCAACACCTGAAATCAATTTTAGATCATCTGGTGTCGTAGGTTTTGCCACTTGTGGCGGACGGTTTTTATCTTCAAGCGAAGCTGCTGCAACAGCTATAGGCTTTGCTTTGGCATTACTTGCTGCTTTTGCCGCAGGTTTAGCGGCTGATTTAACCGCAGCAGCTTTTGCGGGCGCAGCTTTCGCAGCAGGCGCTTTTTTCGCAGCAGATACTTTGGCAATAGTTGCACGTTTTTTCAACGGGCTTTCTGTCAAAGTGGTTGGACCACCTTCAGCTGCAGAGAAAATACGTTTGATTTGCGGACCAGGTGCAATTTCATCGCCCTTGCCTGCTTCAAAGCGTTCAATAATATAGGACAGACGCTCTGTTGTCAGATCCTCATAAGCATCTTTGAAGATCATGACCATAGGCGCATTCACACAAGCACCCTGACACTCAACTTCTTCCCAAGACATCGTACCAGCTTCGTTGGTTTTAAATGGCTCAGGATTGATGCGGCTCTTACACATTGCAATCAGCTCTTCAGACCCACGCAACATGCAAGGCGTTGTGCCACACACTTGAATATGGGCGCGCGTGCCAACCGGCTTAAGTTGGAACTGCGTATAGAACGTCGCAACTTCAAGCGCACGGATGTAAGGCATACCAAGCATATCTGCGATATACTCGATTGCTGTTTTTGTCACCCAACCATCTTGCTCTTGAGCGAGCATAAGCAATGGAATAACCGCAGATTGCTCACGGCCTTTTGGATATTTCTTGACCCATTTTTTAACTTCCACAGTAAAGCTACTGTTGAACTTAAAGCTGTCCGGCTGGACTTGGTCTTCTGCTAAGCGGCGTACAGACATTATTTCTCCTTACGCGGCCAAAAATTTGCAACACTGATGCTGTGGTATCTCATCGATCCACCTCACCAAACACGATATCAAGCGATCCCAGAACTGCTGACACATCAGCAAGCTGGTGATTGCGGCAAACAAAGTCCATTGCTTGCAAATGCGCATAACCGGGCGCACGAACTTTACAGCGATAAGGCTTATTTGATCCATCAGATATAAGATAAACACCAAACTCACCCTTTGGTGCTTCCACCGCCGCGTAAACTTCGCCCTCTTTCACATGATAGCCCTCAGTATAGAGCCTAAAGTGATGAATAAGCGCTTCCATTGAACGCTTCATTTCGCTGCGTTTAGGTGGAACCATCTTGCCATCAAGAGATGACACCGGACCTACCTTTTCAGCACCCAACAAACGATCAATACACTGACGCATAATCTTAGCTGATTCACGCATTTCAAGCATGCGGATCAAATAACGATCATAACAATCACCATTTTTGCCAATTGGAATATTAAAGTCTAGCTCTGAATAACATTCGTAAGGCTGCGAACGACGCAGATCCCATGCAGCACCTGAGCCGCGAACCATAACGCCAGAGAAACCCCAAGCCCATGCATCGTCAAGCTTCACAACACCAATATCAACATTACGCTGTTTGAAAATACGGTTGTCAGTCAACAGGCCTTCAATATCATCGCACGTCTTCAAGAATGGATCGATCCAATTGCCAATATCTTCGACCAACTGATGTGGAAGATCTTGGTGAACACCACCTGGACGGAAATAAGCAGAGTGCAAGCGAGCGCCACAGGCGCGCTCATAAAACACCATCAATTTTTCACGCTCTTCAAAGCCCCATAGTGGCGGCGTTAGCGCGCCAACATCCAAGGCTTGCGTTGTAATATTGAGCAAATGCGAAAGAATACGGCCAATTTCCGAATACAAAACACGGATCAATTGACCACGTTTTGGAACTTCAACACCCATCAAACGCTCAACACCCATAGAGAATGCATGCTCTTGATTCATTGGCGCCACATAATCAAGGCGATCAAAATAAGGAAGCGCTTGAAGATAGGTTTTTGTCTCAATCAGTTTTTCAGTACCACGGTGCAAAAGACCAATATGGGGATCCACACGGGTTACAACTTCGCCATCAAGCTCCAAAACAAGACGCAAAACGCCGTGAGCTGCAGGGTGCTGAGGACCAAAGTTGATATTAAAATTGCGAACGTTCTGTTCAGGTGTTGCCATCTCAGCCATCTTTAACCCTCCGTCTTTTCATCGCCGGGTAGAACATAATCTGTTCCTTCCCAAGGGCTTAGGAAATCAAAGTTGCGGAACTCTTGCTTAAGTTCGACAGGCTCATAAACAACACGTTTGACTTCATCATCATAACGTACTTCGACATAACCAGTTGTCGGGAAGTCTTTACGGAGCGGATAACCTTCAAAACCATAATCAGTCAGAATTCGGCGTAGATCAGGGTGACCTGAGAACAAAATACCAAACATATCATATGCTTCGCGCTCGAACCAATCAGCACCTGGATAAACCGATGTTGCCGATGGCAAAGCTTCACCGTTACCAACAGCAACTTTAATGCGAATTCTTGCATTTTGTTGTGGTGACATCAAATGATAGACCACATCAAAACGTTTCTCACGTGCTGGCCAATCCACGCCGCAAATATCAATAAAATTGATAAATTTGGTTTGGGCATTGTCACGCAAGAACGTCAATAGTTCAATAATGTCGCTTGTATTTGCAACCAAAGTTAATTCACCAAAAGCCACATTGGAACTTAAGATAGACGCGCCTTGTGCTTCTTTAATGAAGCTTGCAAGTTCTTCGAGATTTTCGCTCATAAAGGCCTCTAACGCTCAATTGTTCCGGTACGACGAATCTTCTTCTGAAGCATCAAGATACCGTATAGAAGTGCTTCAGCTGTTGGTGGACAACCCGGCACATAAATGTCGACTGGTACAATACGATCACATCCACGCACAACGGAATAGGAATAATGATAATATCCACCACCATTTGCACATGAACCCATGGAGATAACATATCTCGGCTCTGGCATTTGGTCATAAACTTTGCGCAATGCAGGTGCCATTTTATTGGTCAATGTTCCTGCAACAATCATCACATCAGATTGGCGCGGACTTGCACGCGGTGCAAAACCAAAACGTTCTGCATCATAACGCGGCATAGCCACATGCATCATTTCAACAGCGCAACAGGCCAAACCAAATGTCATCCACATAAGTGAACCAGTACGCGCCCAAGTAATCAGGTCCTCAGATGAGGTTACAAGAAAGCCTTTATCAGACAATTCATTGTTCATCTCACCGAAAAACGCATCATCAGCACCAATAGGCTTGCCCGTATTCGGATCAAGAATGCCCTTTGGCTGCGGGGCTACAAGTGTTGTGTCACCTACTCCCATTCCAATGCTCCTTTTTTCCACTCATATGCAAAACCAATTGTTAAGACGCCTAAGAACACCATCATAGACCAAAAGCCAAACCAACCAATGTCATTAAATGACACAGCCCATGGGAATAGGAAGGCAACCTCTAGATCGAAGATAATAAACAGGATCGCCACGAGATAAAAACGGATATCAAATTTCATCCGAGCATCATCAAAGGCGTTAAACCCGCACTCATAAGCAGATAATTTTTCCGAATCGGGTGCTTTATACGCCAATGCAAAAGGCGTGATGAGCAAAGCCAATCCAATAATTAGAGACAATCCAAGAAAGATTGCGATAGGTAGGTAGGAACCAAGCAGTTCAGTCATTATGTCATTTCCTGTGGGGCGTGCGTAATTGATTTACACAAGAACCACGATTGGTTTGAAAACGAAGCCAATACATTGGTCAGTTAAGTTTGGTTACCGCAGGCAGACAAAAGGCGCAAGACCAAGGCAAAGGAAAATTTAATTATGAAGCGGTTTATTCATCAAATCTTTGCTTTCCTCATGAACAACCCCCAAAAACACACTAAAATGAATGGTTATTATTCGCATATCGTTGAAAGCGATCATAATCGCACAGGGTTTCTGCCAACAAAAGTGAATCAGTTAAAATACGCCCCAAATGAGGCCAAACACGAAAAGTGTTTTCAAGTTTTGCAACAAAATCAAAATATATGAGAGGCCCACAATCGGGCAAAGTTATCGGTATTAAACCAATGATGGTGAGAAACCTCGAACCAGCAGGTCGGGTTGGCCGGCGGCGACCTGCCAATAAAAAATTCGTTTGTTTTACAAATGGTGCGGGCACCGGGCATATAAAACATTCACTTTTCTCAATGAAATCAATAAAATTGTGGACCACGCAATTAGGTTTTCTGCCACCACTTATCAATACCTTACAGGGAAAGTGGACCACGCTTAACGGCTTAAACTCCAAAAAAAATGCCCTTGTGGATAACTCGCTAACTCGCGGAATAAATAAAACACACAAATCCAACATCAATTTTGCACCACAATCGTTTTCAAAAGCCGTTGTTGCAGCAGCATGTGCAGATCTAATCCAGCATGGATGACGATGTTCCGTTTGACCCACCTTACACCACCTACCCCGGTGAACGACACCCATACTGCAGTAGTGATAGTGTTACATTTTTAAGCGAATAAGAAGCGGATTTACTGTCGTAAAACCTTGTCGTGAAAGATTGGCCCAATTTCCGCAGTGATGCAGGTTTCTCGGACGCCATGGGGTGTGTTTGAGTATGGCACC
>CAXBCW010000032.1:0-29776 GCA_963974325.1 uncultured Rhizobiaceae bacterium | reverse complement strand
CAAAGATACCAAATATCTTTGCCAGTGAGAATCCTCTAGTTATGCTGAGGTCTCTTTATGTAACCAGATTACCTATTGTTCGATTTTTACATCTGGCATGAAGGCATGGGTTACAAATGCGAAGGTAAGATCATAGGCAATATCTTGATCACCACGTTTTGCAATGACATTGCCGATTTGGCGACCTTCAGAAATCTGACGCGCATCGAGTGCGGATCTTGTCCCATCTGTCCACGTTAATGTGATGCCCTCTCGGGTCAGCATTTTTTCGTCGCGCAGCTTACTCAGTGAGACAACAAATGGTTTGTCGCCATCTTTAACCGCAACAACATAGGCCATTGGCGGAATACCTTCCGGGAATTCACCATTAAATAAAAACGGTCTGTTTGCAGTATCATACCGCACATAGGGGTTTGAGCCGTATTGGCGAAGATGGGTGTTGCCTGGGATCAGAACTTGCGCATCTGGATGACGCTTTGCAAACCGTGACCATGATTCAGTGCGGGACGGGATGATCGTGAGTTTGGTGCCCAATCTTGAGCCAACAATGGCTTCACCGGTAAATTGTTGCCACCAGCTTTCTGTTTGGCGGTCATACATGATCATATCTGAGTAGCGCAGTTTGCCACTGACACCGAATTCGGTCACTTGGCCATCGACCGTTCTGTCAAACACAACGGCTGCATTGCACAATGGGCAATAGGTAACAGCAACAGGTGTGCCGCCAATCGTATCATTGACAATCTCATGCCAAGTTAGAATGCGTACTGGGTAGGCTTTTGTTTCGCCTCCCACTGTGACGCTGATAACAGGTTCGTGCTCTTCCAAGCCTTTGATATCTTCAACGGGCCAAAATTCAGGGTTATCTATAGAAGGGATACCATCTTTGGGCGGGCCACCGGATAAAACATCGACGTAATCAACCGATGTTTTGTCAAAATCAGTATTTGGCCATTCGTATTTCCAAAAATTGGGATCAGCAGCGGCGGTTGAGACGGAAACGGCAAATGCCATCAGGCTCATGCATAGTTTAGGAAAAAGTGTGTGTTTCATATCATTTGTTCCTTATTTACCAATAACATGCACTAAATAGGAGGTTTCATCCATGCAACAGATATCACTTTTTCTTGAGGCGTTATGCTGGGGTATAATGATGTGAACCCATTTTACAGCTATTGTTCTTTTTCTAACTGAGAAAGACAGTCTAACATATTGTTAGGTAATGATAATTTTTGCGCCTCATTAATTGTAAACCAGCCTAAATCGAGCGCATCATCATTGGCTTTTGCTCCGAATGTGTTATCCACATCGACTTTAAATACATGCAGTTTGAACTGTTTTTCTGAATTGCCAGCAATATATTCGGCATACAGTTTTGGATTTTTACCGATTAGGCCTGTCTCTTCTTCAAGCTCTCGCAACGCTGTTTGGGTTAGTTCTTCGCCTTCATCCATGCGCCCACCTGGGAAAGCATACATGTTTTGAGCCGGTGGGTTTTTGCGTTTTATGAGCAAAAACCTGTCGCCGTCTTGCACAATGGCAGATGCGCCATAAGCGTATTGTGTGATGTTTTGCTGCATAAACCTATCCGTATTGGTGTTTCATCTTGACCATACAATGTTCCATCTGCCATGAAAATAGCCATGTGTGGCAGATTTTCGCTGACAGCGACCCCAGATGAAATAGCAGAGTTTTTTGCTCTTTTGGAATTAGATAAATTTCCAGAGCGATATAATATTGCGCCAACGCAGCCTGTTATGGTGATTATCGAAGGTGGGCAAAAACAAGCAGGTTCCAACCTTCCCAATAGACAAGCCATGTTGGTTCGATGGGGTTTTACGCCGACTTGGGTCAAAGACCCCAAAGAGTTTCCATTGTTAACCAATGCGCGCAGCGAGACCGCGATGGAAAAAGCCTCGTTTAAAAACGCAATGCGCCATCGTCGTGTGCTTATTCCGGCTTCTGGATTTTATGAATGGAAACGCCCACCGAAAGGCTCAAAGGAAAAATCCCAAGCCTATTGGGTTAGGCCCAAACATGGCAAGATTGTTGCTTTTGCGGGTCTTATGGAAACGTGGTCTTCATCTGATGGCTCTGAAGTGGATACGGCTGCGATTTTAACTGCGGCTGCCAATAACACGCTATCACCTGTGCATCATCGGATGCCGGTTGTGATAAAGCCTGAAGATTTTGAACAATGGCTTGATTGTAAAACACAAGAGCCGCGTCATGTTGCCGATTTGATGAAACCGATTGAGGATGATTTTTTTGAGGTTATTCCTGTGTCCAATGCGGTTAATAAAGTTGCCAATATGGGGCCCGACTTACAAACAGCTTTGACGCCAGAACAGGTGGCTTTTGCGCGGACGCCTGATCCTGTGCAAAAAAAGGTCAAAGTCGAAAAACCAAAGAATACAGGCCAAATGGACTTGTTCTAGGGTCTCAAACTTGGACGATAACGCGTTATTGGCTTGACCGTTTTTGATTGAAACGGCATAAGGGTTTTATGAAAACGGTATCAAGCATTTTTGCTATTTGTATTTGCGGTATTATTATTAGCTAGCGCTTCGCTGGCCTAACCGTTTTCGTCTTCCATAATTGACATTAAAACGCTAGGGCCATCTAGGCTGTGTGTTGTTTGCCCATTTGGGCCTTTGAGGGAAGATTATGTCGAGTTCGCTAAGACTTTATAACACTTTGACACGTTCGAAATCCGAATTTGTACCAATTGATGCCAATAATGTACGTATGTATGTGTGTGGCCCAACGGTTTACGACTTTGCCCATATTGGCAATGCGCGTCCGGTTATTGTGTTTGATGTTTTAAATCGTGTCTTGCGCACAGTCTTTGGTGCGAACCATGTGACGTATGTAAGAAATATCACGGATGTTGACGACAAAATCAACGCCCGCGCGTTACGCGATTTTCCTGATCTGCCGCTAAATGAGGCGATTGCAAAAGTTACTGAAAAGACTGCCCAACAATATCAGCTAGATACCGAAGCTCTTGGATGCTTGGCGCCAGATAAGCAGCCACGTGCAACCGAATATATTGATGGCATGGCTTTGATGGCACAGGATCTGATCAATAAAGGTTTTGCCTATGTCGCAAAAGGTGGGCAGGGGCGCGAGGTCTTGTTCAATGTTGCGGCAATGCCTGAATATGGAACCTTGTCCAATCGTAAGATCGAAGACCAGAAAGCTGGCGCACGGATAGCTGTTGAAAATCATAAACGCAGCCCGGGTGATTTTGTGTTGTGGAAAGAATCCTCTGATACAGAACCCGGTTGGGATGCAGACTTTACCCAAGACGGGCAAACACAAAAGATCAAAGGCCGTCCTGGTTGGCATATTGAATGTTCTGTTATGGCGTGTGAGCATTTAGGCGAGGTGTTTGATATTCATGGCGGTGGTTTGGATTTAATTTTCCCGCATCATGAAAATGAAATGGCCCAATCATGCTGTGCTCATGGCACAGATCAGATGGCACGGGTTTGGATGCATAATGGTTTCTTGCAGCTTGAAGGCAAAAAAATGTCTAAGTCTGATGGAAACTTTGTGACGATTAGTGAATTAATGCATTCTGATAAATTTGGTGGACGGCAATGGTCTGGCCAAGTGTTAAAGCTTGCAATGTTGATGACCCATTATCGCGAGCCGATTGATTTCTCGGTGAAGCGTTTGGAAGAAGCAGAAGCGATTTGGAAGAAGTGGCCAAGTGTTGATGTTGCAGGCGATTTAACCAATGCAGAACCACATCAAAGCGTTTTAGATGCGCTTTATAATGATCTGAATACGGTTGCTGCCGTTCACGCTATTCATGTTTTGGCTGGCAAAGCGCATGAAAGCGAAGCTGCTGGGTTGGAATTTGCTGCAAGCGCTAATCTTTTGGGATTGTTGCCAGAAGCGGAAGATGTTTCTGACGATGATGCGGGTGCTATTGATGCATTGGTAGCAAAGCGTTTGGCATGTTTGAATGATAAAGATTTTGCCCAAGCTGATCTATTGCGCGATGAATTAAAATCTCAAGGGGTTGTTTTAAAAGACGGTAAAGACCCTGAAACGGGTGAACGCGTTACGAATTGGGAAATGGCACGATGAGCAAAAAACGGATATATCTTTTTGATACGACGCTTCGTGATGGTCAACAAACACCCGGTGTTGATTTCTCATTAGAAGATAAAATTACAATTGCAAAACTGCTTGATGATCTAGGGATAGATTATGTTGAAGGTGGGTATCCGGGGGCAAACCCAAATGATACTGAGTTTTTTAAACAACAAAGAACCACCAAAGCAAAGTTCACAGCATTTGGAATGACCAAAAGGGCTGGTGTATCTGTCTCAAATGACCCCGGTCTTGCTGCGCTTATTCAAGCTTCGGGTCAGGCGGTTTGTTTTGTTGCTAAATCATGGGATTACCATGTGCGTGTTGCGCTTGGGTGTACAAATGAAGAAAATATCACCTCAATTGAGGATTCTGTTGAGGCAACAATAAAAGCTGGTAAAGAGGCTTTGGTTGATTGCGAACATTTTTTCGATGGTTACAAAGCCAATCCTGAATATGCCATTGCATGCGCAAAAGCTGCTTTTGATAAAGGTGCGCGCTGGGTTGTGTTGTGCGATACAAATGGCGGCACGCTCCCGCAGGAAATTTCATCCATTGTATCGGCCTTGATAACCACTGGAATTCCGGGTGAAAATCTGGGCATTCATGCCCATAATGATACGGGCCAAGCGGTGGCAAATTCACTTGCGGCGCTTGATGCAGGTGTTTGCCAAATCCAAGGCACGCTGAATGGGATTGGCGAGCGATGTGGCAATGCAAATCTGATCACGCTCATTCCCACGCTGATGTTAAAGCCGATTTATGCCGACCGGTTTGTGCTTGGTCTTGATGATAGTCAGCTAAAAAGCGTGTCAGCGATATCGCGAGCCTTTGATGAGTTGTTAAATCGCTCACCAGAAACCCAATCGCCTTATGTTGGGGCATCTGCTTTTGCGACGAAAGCTGGTATTCATGCATCAGCCTTATTAAAAGACCCAAGAACCTATGAGCATGTGCCGCCTGAAAGCGTTGGTAATTTGCGTAAAGTCATGGTGTCAGACCAAGGGGGCAAGTCTAATTTTATTGACGCTCTTAAACGGCGCGGTGTGATCGTTGATAAACGCGACCCTAAATTGGATACGTTGATTTTGATCTTAAAAGAACGGGAATCCACCGGATATGCCTATGAAGGTGCGGATGCATCCTTTGAGTTATTAGCGCTTAAAACGTTGGGCGAAGTTCCTGAGTTCTTTAATGTTGAGAGCTTCCGTGTGATGATTGAGCGCCGGTTTGATGCCTCAGGAAATTTGAAAACAGTGTCGGAAGCTGTGGTGAAGGTCAAGATTGATCAACAGTCGGCAATGTCGGTGGCTGAAGGTCAGGGGCCAGTCAATGCACTGGATAAAGCCCTGCGCAAAGATCTTGGCAAATATCAAGCTGAGATCGAAGATTTGGAGCTTGTCGATTACAAAGTTCGTATTCTAAATGGTGGAACCGAAGCCATCACACGCGTGCTGGTGGAATCCCGTGATGGAACTGGCCAGAGATGGTGGACCGTTGGCGTGTCTGATAATATTATCGATGCATCATTCCAAGCCTTGATGGATTCTGTTGTGTTCAAACTGATGAAAAACCGCAAGCTTGCCGGACAAATAGTCAGTCAAATTGAAGAACAAGCTGCAAAATAGTTTTGCAGAATAAAGCTCTTTGAGAGCAGTGAGTTGAGTCGTTATTGGCTGATATCAAACAACAAGAAGATAGCCCATTAGGTCTAGTCTTAGGAATGAGTGCTTTTCTTCTATGGGGTTTGTTACCATTTTTGATGAAAGCTCTTTCGCATATTTCTGCTTATGAAGTTGTGGCCCATCGCGTGATTTGGTCAATTCCCATTGTTGGTGTCATTTTGATTGTGACCCGACGAACCGCTGACATAAAAGCTGCCTTTAGATCGCCAAAAACATTGGGCATGGCAGTCATTTGCTCGTTTTTGATCTCTGTGAATTGGGGGATATATGTTTGGGCAATATCGGCTGGTAAAACCGTGGAAGCCTCGATGGGATATTACATCACACCATTGCTTTCCATTTTAATTGGTGCCACGATTTTAGGTGAAAAACTCAATAATGGCCAAAAACTATCATCTGTTATTGCTGCAATTGCGGTCGCTATTTTGGCGTGGGATTTGGGTGCTGTTCCGTGGGTCTCTCTTGGTTTGGCGGGAAGTTGGTCAATCTATGCGTTTTTGCGCAAGACTTTGCCAATTGGCGCCAATCAAGGGTTTATGCTGGAAGTGCTGATCCTGTTCATTCCTGCGATGTGTTTAATCATTTGGCTCACATCAACCGGACAATCACATTTTGGCCCAACAGGGTTGAATGATGTTTTCTTGTTGATGTTTTGTGGTGTGGCAACGGCGGTGCCGCTTATGTTGTTTACCAATGCAACTCGCCAAATCCGCATGGCAACCATTGGGATTTTGCAGTTTATTGCGCCGTCCATCATATTCTTGGTCGCTGTCTTTGCATTTGATGAACCGTTTAATCAGGTCAAATTAGTTGCATTTATCCTGATATGGATTGCGATGGCTATCTTTGGGTATACTATTATTAAAAAGCAAAAAGCCTAGCTGGGTCAAAGCTTCATCAGTGTAGGGATCACATCTTCTGCTTTATCAATGACCAATGGTTTGACCAGGTTTTGGGTGTGAATAAAGCCTTGCTCACTCATATGGGAAATCAGTTGGGTCAAGGGATCCCAAAATCCATCAATATTGGCAATAAGAATTGGTTTGTTATGTCTGCCTAATTGCGCCCATGTCATAATTTCTGTCAATTCTTCCAAAGTGCCAATACCGCCAGGAAGGGTTAAAAAGGCATCAGCATGTTCGAACATTTTATGTTTACGTTCATGCATGTTTTCTGTGATGATATAATCACTGAGGTGCTGGACCTTTTCCAAGCTGCCTTCTTTGCCAAGCAGAAATTCTGGAATGATGCCTGTTACATGACCACCAGCATCCATTGCTGCGCCTGCAACAGCCCCCATGATGCCATAAGTTCCGCCACCATAGATGAGTTTTAGCCCATGATCGGCGATAGATTTTCCGATGATGATGGCCGCTTTTTCGAATTCGGGTGATGCACCCAGTTGAGAGCCGCAATAAACACAGATGGATCGAATCGTTTTTGTAGAATTTGTCATGTTTATTATTGAGCAGTTGTGGGTAACCTTGGTCAAGTAACTCCCTAAGGCAAAGGCGTTTAGTTGATATGGGTCAGCACTTGTGTCCAGCAAATAAAATGGTTAACTATAGGGAAAGGGTTTGTCGCCTGAGACTTAAGATGGGAGAGTTTTATGCTCAATACGAATGCAATTATTGCCGCACTTTCAGGCGTTGTCGTTGTCGGCGGTGTTGGAGCATATGTTTATCTCGAAAATTCAAAACCATCTGACCCTGTTTCCAAGGCCAGTCTGCTCACAGAGCAAGCCAGTTCTGGTAAATCAAATTCAGTTTTGAGCGCTGCAAAACGATCTGAAAACGATGGTGAGGACGTTCCTGCACTTGATCAAGATGCGGGGGCTGCATCGCCAACTGCAAATTGGATTGTGCCAGCATTTGACCTCCTTCGCGTTGAGCCAGATGGGTCAACTGTGGTGGCAGGTCGTGCACAGCCCAATACAAGCATCAAACTTATGAATGGCACGGAAGTTATTATTGAAGAAAAAGTCGGCTCATCCGGTGATTTCGTGATGATTTTAGACAAGCCATTGGCTGCTGGCGATTATGAATTGACGCTTGCTGTTGAAGATGAAAATGGCGACATCCAGACCTCTGCCGAGGTTGCGATTGTCAGCGTGCCAGAAGACGCAAATGGTCAGCTTTTGGCAATGGTCAACAAACCGGGCGAAGCGAGCCGCATACTTGCGCAACCAGAAGCGCCTAAAGCGGTTGAGATGGTAGCTATAACACCTGTTGATGACGTAGAGAAGTCAGTTGAAATTACGGATACGGCTGTCGAGGTTGCTGCTGATGCTGCAACTGACGTTGCTGTCAATGTTGAGGCAAGTGTAAAAGCCGCTGTTGAACAAAAAGTTGATGCCGCAACTGATCTAGCTTCAACTGCAATTGCAACGGTTGGCACCACTGCTGGTGAGATGGTTAAAGACGCGGTTGAAACGACTGAAGCGGCAGCTGATAAGGTTTCTGGCGCGGTTAATGAAGCTGTTGTTGCGCCTGTCAAAGAGCTTGTCGGGGATGCAAAAGCGGATATTGAAAAATCGGTTCAGATGGCATCAAATTCTGACGCTGTTGCGGACACTAAGGCGATGGCTGCAGAGATTATAAAAACTGACGATAAGCCATTGGCTGTTGATGTTGTCAAAGATGGTATGGTTAAAAGACAAGAGATGGCTTCTTTGTCTCCTGAAGATGTTGAAACGCCAAAAGTTGAGGCTCCTAAAATTATCGCGCCTGAGACCAATGTTCGGATTGAAGCTGTTGAAGTGGAGGGCGACAAGCTCTTTATCGCAGGAATAGGTACAAAAGGTTATCAGGTTCGTGTTTTTGCTGATGATAAAGAAGTTGGTCTTGCGAATGTTAATGCGCAAGGTCGGTTCTTGGTAGAAACTGAGGAGCCATTAGATGTTGGTAAACATCAAATAACAGCGGCTCTCGAAAACAAAACCACAAAACAAGTGTTGTTGCGCGCGATAGTGCCGTTTGATCGCCCTGAAGGTAAAGCACTTGCCGCTGTTGCATCCAGTAAGCCTGCCGCAACAACACCTGTCGCGAAACCAGAAACCGAGATGGTAAAAGTTGAACTTGATAAGCCTGAACTTGACGTGATGAAGCCAGTTGAAGAGGTTGCAAATGCTGCTGTTGAAGCTGTTGGTAACGTTGTTACCGATGTAGAAACCGTAATTGAAAAAGTTACCGAAGCTGCATCCGAAATGGTAAAAACTGAAGTTGCTACTACACAGACAATGACGGATGAGGCGATGGCCGACACGAAGGACGTTGCGATGGCGCCATCTGTAGAAAAGCCTGAAATGGTCGAAACTGTTGAAAATACAGCGGTCATGATGAAGCCAGAAACTGCGCAAGAATCTAGCTCAACAAATACTGAAGTTGCACTTGCGACGTCTGAAACCGTTCAGCCATCTGTTCAAACCGATGAGCCTAAAACAATTGTTCAAGAGCAATTGCAGCCATCGGCATCGCAGTCTGTGATCATCCGTCGTGGTGATACGCTTTGGCAAATTGCAAGACGGACCTATGGTGCAGGCGTTCGCTACACAACGATTTACCTTGCGAACCAAGAGCAGATTATCAATCCTGATATGATTGAGCCGGGGCAAGTTTTTGCTGTTCCTGAGGATGCTTTGGAGAATGCGGAAGAAATTCACCGTCAACGTTTGAGTAAAAAGTAAACTGGGGTCTAAACCTAGGGATACGTTGACCATTCGTGTTTCATCGTTTATCGTCGATGAACGATGAATGTAATTGAACCCGACATAGACTATGAAAGCCAAGCGCTCCAAATTGCAGCGCTTGCGCATCCTGCGCGGCTCAAAATTATCTCTCATTTGTCCCATCAAAATTCATGCTGCGTGAAAGATTTAGTGTCTTGTGTAGATCTTGCCCAATCAACTGTTTCACAACATTTGAAAATATTACTGAATGCTGGATTAGTGACATTTCAAACCAGACAACAATCGTCGTGGTATGAAATTAATCAAGTAGCATTTACGCAATTGTCGGAAAACTTGAATGAAGTTTTCAAACAATGTTGTGGTGACTGTAAAAACTATTGAATATCTGTGATCTGCGATAATTCGCTCCAATAAATAGGTTTATTATTATATGTCTAAAAAAACAGTGTCTTCTGAAGATGGAAATCCGTTTACGTCTTTGAAGAATTTGTGGCCTTATATGTGGCCTTCTGGTCGAATGGATTTAAAGCGCCGCATCGTTCTTGCGCTTGGATTTTTATTACTTTCAAAGCTGATTTTATTGTCGGTCCCATTCTTTTTCAAATGGGCGACTGATGCGCTGAATGGAAATTTGCAATCTGATTTCCTGCCGCCTGTTTTGCTTGCTCCTATCATGTTGGTGATTGCCTATAATATTGCGCGACTGGCGCAATGGGGTTTTAACCAGCTGCGTGACGCATTGTTTGCGCGGGTTGGACAACATGCTGTTCGTCAATTGGCGTTTAGAACCTTTGTGCATATGCACCAATTGTCTCTGCGGTTTCATCTCGAACGTCGCACGGGTGGCTTGTCCCGTATTATTGAACGTGGCACCAAAGGCATTGAAACGATTGTCAGGTTTACGATCTTAAGCCTTGCGCCGACGATTATTGAATTTGGTATGACGGCGGTTGTGTTCTCGTTGGCCTATGGTTTTAGCTATGTGACGATTACAGCGCTCACGATTTGGTTTTATGTTTGGTTCACAATCAGAGCCAGCGATTGGCGCATTAAAATTCGTCAAGATATGAATGAAGCTGATACGGACGCCAATACTAAAGCCATTGATTCTTTGTTGAATTTTGAAACAGTCAAATATTTTGGCAATGAAGAGATGGAAGCCAAACGCTTTGATGTCTCGATGAAAAGTTACGAGAAATCGGCAACTGATATTTGGACATCATTAGGCTGGCTCAATATGGGGCAGGGCACCATTTTTGGTCTTGGTATGATGGCCATGATGATTTTGTCAGCCATGGCGGTTGCTGCCGGTGAGCAAACAATCGGTGATTTTGTCTTTATCAATGTTATGTTGATGCAGCTATCAGTTCCATTGAACTTTATTGGATTTGTCTATCGTGAAATTCGCCAAGGTCTGACCGATCTTGAGCAAATGTTTGACCTATTGGATATTGATGCTGAAATTGTTGATGCCAAGGATGCAAAAGCTTTGCAGATCGATAAAGGTGCGATCAAATTCGAAGATGTGCATTTCAGCTATGATGAAAATCGCCCGATCTTAAAAGGCATTTCGTTTGAAGTTCCTGCTGGCAAAACCGTTGCGATTGTTGGGCCGTCAGGCGCAGGTAAATCAACTTTATCTCGCTTATTGTTTAGGTTCTATGATGTGCAGGAAGGGTCTGTGTCTATCGATGGCCAGGATGTTAAGAATGTGACCCAAAAAAGCCTTCGTTCTTCGATTGGTATGGTTCCGCAAGATACGGTGCTGTTCAATGATACGATTGGTTATAATGTCAGATATGGCCGAACATCTGCAACGGAAGAGGAAGTGCATCAGGCGGCCGAATTGGCGCAGATCGGTGACTTTATTAAATCGCTTCCAGATGGCTATTCATCCATGGTTGGTGAGCGCGGCCTTAAATTGTCTGGTGGGGAGAAACAACGCGTTGCGATTGCCCGTACGATTTTAAAAGCCCCACCGATCTTGATCCTTGATGAAGCCACATCGGCGCTCGATACTGCAACAGAACAAGAGATCCAAGCCTCATTGGATTTTGTGTCCAAGGGCCGCACGACATTGGTTATTGCACACAGATTATCAACGGTGATTAATGCTGATGAGATCATAGTGTTAAAAGATGGACTCATCGCAGAACGTGGCGATCATGGTTCATTGCTGGGTCAAAACGGGCTTTATGCTTCTATGTGGGATCGTCAGCGCGAAGCGACAGAGGCCGAGGAGCATTTAAAGCGTGTGCATGAAAATGATGATTTAGGCATTATAAAGCGTAAGAAAACAGAGCCAAACGCAGAATAGATGCGTATATATAGGCATGAATAGACTTCGGAATTGCATCAAGGTGCAATAGAAGTTAGCAATATTGAATTATTTGAAGAATTTTTAGGATTAAAATGAGCATTTCTACAAGCATTCGCAACACTATTGTACCCATCCACCCGGATGGCTACAAGTTCATCGCCATGTTCTTTGGTGCATCTTTTGTTTTAGGCTGGATCTTTGATCCGCTCTTTTGGATCGGGATGATCTTAACCGCTTGGTGCGCGTATTTTTTCCGTGACCCAGAACGTTTGACACCTATCGAAGAGAACTGGACAATCAGTCCTGCCGATGGTCGTGTGTCTGCGATTATGAAAATGGTTCCGCCTGCAGAATTAGATCTCGGTGAAGAGGAAATGTGGCGTATTTCTGTGTTTATGAATGTGTTTAATTGCCATGTGAATAGAGCGCCAATGGCGGGTAATATTCGTTTGATCAATTACCAAAAAGGTAGTTTTTTAAATGCTGAACTTGACAAAGCCAGTGCTGAAAATGAGCGTAATGGTCTCGTTATTCAAACAGCTCATGGCGACATTGGTGTTGCGCAGATCGCAGGCCTTGTTGCGCGCCGTATTTTGTGTTGGTCAAAATCTGATGATCATCTCGATGCTGGCGAACGTTTTGGCCTTATTCGTTTTGGCTCGCGCCTTGATGTGTTTTTGCCAATTGGTGCCCGTCCGCTCGTGACACTTGGCCAGACTGCAATTGCTGGTGAAACTGTACTTGCTGAATTTGGGTCTGATCTTGGACCAGTTGTCAGTCGACGAGACTAATAGGGGACGTTTATGACCGAGACACCTAAACCGGACGATGTGAAAACCAGCGACGATTCTGATCGTGGCCCTCGTTTTCGCGAAATACCGCGGCGTCTTCTCATCCCAAATATCATTACCGTACTTGCTATTTGTGCAGGATTAACCGGTATTCGTTTGGGATATGAAGGCCGGTTTGAAATGGCTGTGACAATGGTTTTAGTCGCTGCATTTTTGGATGGTATCGATGGACGAGTTGCGCGGCTTTTAAAAGCGCAAACAAACTTTGGTGCGCAATTGGATTCGCTTGCTGATGTTATCAGCTTCGGTGTCGCGCCTGCACTTGTGTTGCATGCCTATATTTTGCATCTTGCACCCTCTGTGGGTTGGGCAGCTGCGCTATTATATGCCATTGCCAATGCGTTGCGTCTTGCGCGATTTAACGTGATGCTCGAACGTGAAGAGCGCCAAAGCTGGGAAGATTCCTACTTTTTAGGTGTGCCAGCTCCTTTGGGAGCATTGCTAGTCTTGTTGCCAGTTTATTTGGGCATATTGGGCTTAGAGGAAAGTAGCGGCTTTGCTATTGCATCAACTGCATACACGGTCATCATCGCATTCTTACTGGTTAGCCGTGTTCCTGTGTTCTCAGGCAAAGGTGTAGGCAGCGGTATTAGTCGTGACTTGTTTATGCCGTTGATATTGGCTGCAGTTCTTTATGTGTGGCTGCTTGCAGCATTTACGTGGGAAACCATGGCATTCACATCAATTTGCTATTTAATCTCGTTGCCTGTTGGAGCTTATTTCTGGTCCAAGCAATATGGCGCTCGATCTGCCCCGATTGATGAAAACGTAAAACTGAAAGACAAATAGAGATCAAATAGGTTTCTAAGTTATCGTCTTTGAGTTCAATTATATTCTAGTCAAAGAAAAGGCCCCTTCACTGTGATATGTGCTTGGGCCTTTTTTATTGTCTTTGTGTCTAAGCCATCAAGCTTACTTTGATTACTCTGCAGCTTCTTGCACGGGCTTGGTCTCATTTTCATTGGCGACCTTAGCCGCTGCTGGTTTCTTCAGCCTTTTGCGCGGCGCAGGGGTCTCTTGAACCTCAACCACCTCATTGGGCTGTTGATCAGGTGCATTGTCTCTACCCACTAAAACGGGGGCAGCTGTTGGTTCTGTTTGAGCCGGAGCTGAATTGTTTCTGCTAAATAACTTACCAATCCAAGCAAATACGTTTCGAGCATTATATGGCAATGCCAGAAGTGCAGGGATCATGATCAAGGTCAGGATCGTTGAATAGGCAAGGCCAGAAATAATGGCTGTGGAGAGTTGAACCCACCAGATTGACGTAATCCCACCAACAGATGTTGTTTGTGTGAAGAAGTTAAAGTTGATCTGCAACGCCATTGGGATGAGGCCCAAAATTGTCGTACTTGTTGTCAACAAGATAGGGCGTAACCTTTGTGCTGCTGTTTTAATAACGGCCTCACGAATATCGATTTCGCCATCTTCGCGCATTCGGTTGAAGGTATCAATCAACACAATAGCATTGTTCACCACAATACCCGCCAGCGCAATCACGCCTGTTCCCGTCATAATGATCGAGAATTTTTGACCTGTTAATACCATGCCAATCAAAACGCCTGAGACGGCCAAAATCACTGTCGAGAGTGTGATGATGGTTTGGTAGAACGAGTTAAACTGCGTCAGCAAGATGATGAACATCATGAACAATGCACCCATGGCTGCATTGGCTAGGAATGTTTCAGACTCTTTTTGCTCTTCATCCGCACCACGGAATTTTAAGAACACATTGCTTGGCCATTCCTGTGATTTAAGCCATGTATCAATTATTTGAACAGCATCATCAGGTGTCATATCACGGGCTGGAATATCATCTGTCGCCAGTGTTTGTGCACCAGGTGCCAGACTTGCTTTTAGGTCCATTGCATAGAGCCCATCGCGTCTGGTGATGGATGATACTTTTGCAACGGGTGTGCGTGATACAAAGTTGGACATTGGAATTTGTCCGTTTGGCGTATTCATTTTGATCTGATCAAGTTTGTCCAATGTGCGCTGTTCTTTTGGCAAGCGAACGCGGATTTCAACTTCGTCCTCTGAATTATCAGGGCGATATTTACCGATCATCACGCCATTGGTTACAAGTTGAACCATAGCACCCACTTCAGCAATTGATGTTTGGTAACGGCCAGCTTGAATGCGATCAACATCCAATTGCCATTCGATACCAGGAAGAGGGCGGGCATCTTCTTGATCAGTCAAAATCTCTAAACTATCAAAGTAAGGGCGAATTTTTCCAACTGTTTCGACCATGGATTCATAGCTGGTGGATTTAACCTGAAGACGTACATCTTTACCTGTTGGCGGTCCGCCTTCGATCTTTTTAACTTCGACTTTAATACCGGCAATACCTGCGGTTTGAGTGCGAATATCTTCAAAGACCTCAATGGCTTTTCGTCTACAGCAGAAATCAGCCAGTTCAATTGTAATCTCACCGATTGTATCTGCAGGTTTATCCTGAACACCACCGATAGGATCATTGGCACCGCCAGCGCCTGCACTTGCAGACATGACGGAGTTATCAATCCCTGGAATTGATAAAATGACTTGGTCAACTTCTTCAACAAGATCGCGAATTTCGACAGCGGACAAGTTGCCACGAGCGGACACAAGTACAATGGCCACATCTGGTTCTTCATCCACAAAGAATTCAACGCCACTATTGTTGGCACCAAAATATGAGAACGAGAATATCGTCATGGCGATAACTGCGGCGATAACAACAATGTTGCCTAGTAAATTGCTAGAGAACACATTCAAGAAACGTGCATAAACGCCTGTGAAGCCTGTTAGCTTTTTAATATCAAGCTTGGCCTCAGCCGATAACATGCGGGCATTCTCGTCGATCTTCACTACATTTCTAGTACGTTTGGATACGAACGAGAAAATAAAGGCTGCAATAATTGCGGTCAGTACTGCAGCAATAACAGTCACACCGAGTTTTACTGGCTCTGCAAAATCTGCAAGAGTTTCCGAACCAAACAGCCCCAAACCAACAATAGCTGCTGCGATAATGGCAACAATATATTTGGCAAATTTGGAGATAACGACTGATATTTGAGCAAACAACGTGCCGGTAACTGGCAAGAACACCAGCGCTGTTAGCAAGGAAGCTGACAACACAATGATGACCATGCGGGGCAGATACCCCATGAATTCACCAGGGACACCAGGCCACAATAAGAGTGGCAAGAAGGCTGCAAGCGTTGTGGCAGTTGACGACACTACAGGCCAGAACATAAGCCGTGCAGAGCGTTTATAGGCTTCGGCAGGTTCCATGCCTTCGGTGATCTTCCGATCGGCATATTCGGTGACAACAATTGCGCCATCCACCAACATGCCCACAGTGATCACCATGCCGAACATCACCATCATGTTGACGGTCATTCCGAGCGTACCCACAATCAAAAATGCGACCATGAATGAGCCAGGTATAGCAAGTCCTACAAGCAGGCCAGAGCGAATGCCCAAGGCCCAAACAACGCAGATCATAACAAGCACAATGGCTGTCATAATGGAAGATTGAAGCGAACCCAAGACTTCGAAAATGAAGCTTGATTGGTCGATGAGGTAAGATATTTTTACCCCCTCAGGCCAATCTTTGGTAAATTCAGCAACGATCTCACGAACTTTTTCGTTGTTCTCAATGATGTTGGTGCCAATACGTTTGACCACAGAAATAGATATTGCTGGTTCGCCATTCACCCGAGTGAAGCTGGAGGCCTGTTTGTAGGTTGGGCGGATTTCTGCGACATCGCCTAATGTGACGACACCTTCACCATTTTGCTTGATGGGAATAGAGAAAACATCAGCGGCATTTTCCAATAAGCCCGGCACTTTGACGTTAAAGCGACCTTGTCCATCATCGATGAAGCCTGCAGGAACCAATTGGTTGTTTGCCCGAACGGCATTGATAAGCTCGAGCTGCGTGATGTTGTAAGATTCAAGTTTTGATAAGTCCAAAATGACTTCCAAAACTTCTTCACGGTTACCACTTAAATTGGCTTCACGGACCGTTGAAATAGATTCAATTTCATCGGAAAGTCGATTGGCCAATTGGGTGAGGGTACGTTCTGGTACCTGACCGGAAAGCGTAACAATAATAGTTGGCTGAAGCGCAAAGTTGGTCTCAGCAATGTTCGGCTCATCAGCATCTGATGGGAACTGAGCTTTGGCTTTGTCCACCTTGTCGCGAATACTGGCAAGAACCGTGTCTTTGTCAGAATCGATTGTGAATTCCAATACAACAAGCGCAAGGCCTTCATTGGCAACGGCTGTCAGCTCTTTCAGACCATCAAGTCCGCGTAATTGGGTTTCCAATGGTCTAACAAGCAGACGTTCAGCATCACGAGGAGAGATGCCCTGTTGTGATACAGTAACGAAATAAACCGGTACATCAATATCAGGGTTGGCTTCTTTGGGAACGTTGATATAGGTCATGATGCCCGCAACAACGAGCACCACCATCAATGTAAGGACCGTTTTCGGTCGCGAGATTATGGCTTGGAGTGCATCAATCATGAGTTCGTCTCCGCAGTATTTGCGTCCATTTGAGCTGTTTCATCAACGGCGATCACTTCTTGGCCAACAGTTACATATTCCTGACCTAATGTGATAATGCGTTCGCCATTTTTCAAACCGTTTACCCACATAGTTTCAGCGGTTTGTGCCAAAATTTTGACAGGCATAAACATAACTATATCTTTATCATCAAGCACCCGCACACCAATGTCGCCATTATCGCTGAGTGTGAGCCACGATGATTTCACTTGGAATGCTTTGTCAGCTTGTAGCGCAATATCTGCTTTGGCTGTGATGCCATCACGTAAAAGATTGTCATCATTTGGCATTTCAATTTCAACACGGAATGTGCGTGTTTGTGGATCAGACGTTGGTGAAATATATTTAATAACACCTTGAACTTGCGTGCCAGAAACAAGCGAAACCATCGCTGCATCACCTGTTGTGATGGCACCCACTTTTTGTTCAGACACTTGGCCAATGAACTTCATTGGATTGGTTTGAACAATTGTGACGCAGATATCGCCAGGATTCAGCAGGTTGCCGACTTGCGCTATTGGATCTTGGGCAATGCCGGATGTAATGGCTGAAATTTCGGTTTTTTCAAGTTCACGAGACACTTGATCTAGCTGGGATTTGGCTGCGTCTCTGGCAGTGCGAAGGCCCAACAGCCTCGTATTTGTTGTATAACCTTGCTTTTGAAGCTCAGTCGCAGCTTTCAGATCAGTTTCTGCTTGGGTCAGGTTTGTTTCCGCTTGCAAAATTGCGGACTGGCGAACGCCAACATCTAAACGACAAAGCAAATCACCAACTTCAACTCGTTGACCTTTTTCAATCAAGCGCTCTTTTACAATACCGCTTGTTTCCGCACGAATTTGAACGATTGAATCAGCTTCTGTCCGCCCACGTAACGACAGGACTTGCGTCCGTTCTTGCGATGATATTGTTGTGAAACGTACTTTTTGCAGTGTTAATGCAGCATTTGCCCACTCTGCTGGAGGCGGGGTTGCATTGTCTGATCCTGCTTGTCCACCGACAATAATATCGCCCTGCAACATCCAGCCAATAACGCCACCTGCAATAAGAACGGCGACAATGTGGGAACCTTTTAAACCGAAGGCCATGATTTTAACTCCAAATGTTATTCTGCGGGTTCAAGTGCATGGGAAGGCACTTTCGCGAGTGATTCTAATTTTTCTCGATTATTGATGAGGTGTTCAAGGCTGTATTGCTTCATGCTACGGCCGTAATTGGCAATCCAGCGTGTGCCTTCATGCTCTGTGTCTTGTGATTGCTTGATGAAATCCAATTCATCTTGTAGATGCTTGATCCGATGATCTATCGCATTTTTGACAGTGTTGACGTCCAACATTTCGGCACACATTGCGACAAGTAAGAATTCGGATTTAAAAATATCTTGTTTGGGAGGTTCTGCCATGTGGGTTACGAGTTCAGAACGACCAATATCGGTGATTGAATAGACTTTTTTTGCAGGTTTACCCGGTTCACGCTCTTCATGGGATGTCAGGCACCCTTCGATTTCTAATTTGCTTAAGGCTGGGTAGATAGAGCCAAAGCTCGCATCAACAAAGTAGGCGTAATGAGAATCAGAAGACATCTTCTTGATTTCATAGCCAGTTGCTTTGCCGAAATTTAAAATCGCGAGACATAGGGTTCTAATGTTCATGATTAACCTTACATTTGATTATATGATTTTCGTACATATATCAAACGAACATATGGTAGGCAAGTATAGTAATTAATTTTTATATATCGAAAAAACATATGTCCAGCCGATATGATGCTGTGAAATCAGATCATACGGTTTAAGAGATAAGTTTTTATCGGGTGTTGGGCTTTAAGTGGAGCTATTTAGGTGTTGGATAGGCCAGGAATTTGTTTAAGCGAACATCAAACAACATACCAGTTTCCATCGTTTTTGCACTACAAAGTGGAACCAATGTTTTGGCAACGTCTATTGGCATTGGTAATGTATCTGCATTTTCGCCCGGCATAGCTTGCGCGCGCATATGTGTGCGGGTTGCGCCCGGATTAATTGAATTCACACATAAAGCTTTTTTAACATGCTCAGCTGCCCAGACCCGAGCCAAAGCTTCGACAGCAGATTTTGACGCTGCATAGGGCCCCCAAAACGGGCGACATGAGCGTGGTGCACTTGATGATAAGATCAATGCGCGGCCTGCATCTGATCTCAATAAAGCTGGTTCTGTTGCGCGAATGAGGCGCCAAGTTGCGGTGACATTAACGCGCATGACTTCTTCAAAGACTTTTGGCGCCACATGAGATATTGGCGTGATTGGTCCCAATATACCTGCATTGGCCACAAGAATGTCTAACTTACCCCAACGCTGAAGAATAACTTCTCCTAATTGGTCTATCGCATCCATATCATTTAAGTCTTGCGGGACAAGAGTTGCGGTGCCGCCTGCAGCTAGAATGTCATCATCGA
Organism: uncultured Rhizobiaceae bacterium; assembly: GCA_963974325.1. Lineage (GTDB taxonomy): Bacteria > Pseudomonadota > Alphaproteobacteria > Rhizobiales > Rhizobiaceae > Lentilitoribacter. The sequence continues at coordinate 10,134 of CAXBCW010000032.1, read as the reverse complement.
GCTCTTCTAAGCCACCAACAGTTCTGGCAAGGGCAATGACATGTGCGCCAGCTTTTGCAAGTTCAAGCGCTGTTGCGCGTCCGATACCACGGGATGCGCCTGTTACCAGTGCAATTTTTCCAGTTAGATCAGTCATAGCACTTATCCGCCACTTGCTAACAATGTCAGAGGTCTGATGTTGTTGATGTCTTCTCTATCGGTTAGCTCTGTTGGATATTCGCCAGTAAAGCAAGCATCACAGAATTGAGGACATTTATTGTTGCGTGAAGGTTCGCGCACCGCACGATACAGACCATCAATGGTCAAAAACTCCAAACTATCGGCTTTGATATAGGCGGCCATGTCTTCAAGTGGCATACGAGAGGCTAAAAGCTTTGATTTTTCAGGCGTATCAACGCCATAAAAACACGGCGACATTGTTGGCGGTGACGCAATGCGCATATGAACTTCTTTTGCGCCTGCATCGCGGACCATTTGGACGATTTTTTGCGAAGTCGTTCCGCGTACAATCGAATCATCGACCAAGACAACACGTTTTCCAGCAATCATTTCGCGATTTGCATTGTGCTTGAGCTTAACACCCATGTGACGGATTGAATCTGTTGGCTGAATAAAGGTTCGGCCAACGTAATGATTTCGAATGATGCCTAGTTCAAAGGGGATACCAGAGCCTTGGGAAAACCCAATAGCAGCGGGGGTTCCAGAATCAGGAACAGGCACGATCACATCGGCATCAACTGGCTTTTCTTTGGCAAGTTCAAGTCCGATATTTTTGCGAACTTCATAGACATTACGATTGTCGATATAGGAATCTGGACGGGCAAAATATACATATTCAAAAATGCAGAAACGAGATTTCTTTTCCCCAAACGGGAAGTGGCTCGTGATGCCATCATTATCAATCACAACAACTTCACCCGGCTGCACATCACGCACAAATTCAGCGCCAATAATATCGAGCGCACAGGTTTCAGATGCAAAAATATGTGCATCATCGAGCTTGCCCAAGACAAGAGGGCGAATTCCTAACGGATCACGCGCACCGATCATCTTTTTCTCAGACATGCCAACAAGAGAGTAGGCGCCTTCAAGGTTTTTGATCGCATCAATGAATTTTGCAACAAGACGATCAGCTTTACTAAAAGCGATCAGGTGCAAGATGGTTTCACTATCAGATGTCGATGCGAAAATAGCGCCGCGCTTTTGCAGCTCTTTTTGAACCGTCATGGCGTTGGTAATGTTGCCATTATGCGCAATGGCAAAGCCGCCGCCTGAAAATTCAGCGAAAAATGGCTGAATATTGCGAAGGCCTTCGCCGCCAGTTGTCGAATAGCGGGTGTGGCCAATGGATCTGTCGCCAGGAAGGCGGGCAAGAACAGATGGCTTGGTGAATGTATCACCGATCAGGCCAACATGACGTTCGTTGAAAAACTGTTTGCCATCATAGGACACGATGCCGGCAGCTTCTTGGCCTCGATGTTGAAGTGCATGTAGACCAAGTGTGACAACAGCTGCTGCATCTTCTTTGCGAAAAATTCCAAACACACCGCATTCATCATGAAAGCTATCCGCCTCTGATTCATCGATGGGAGATTCAAAGGCCGGTAAGTCGGTGTGGGTCATAAAATTTATTCCAAGTGTTTGACGCGGGGAGCAGATATCAATGTTTGGTATATTTAAAAACTAGACTTCATCACCAGATTTATCACCGCGGATAGAGTCAATAATCGAACTATCAGCATTTTCAGGTAAGGCATTCACAAGGCTTATACCGAGCGAGTCTAGAAGTGGTTTTGATTTTGCATTGGCGATCCATTCAGGTTGCTTATCAACCGCGATCAACCAATTTAAGAATTGAACAGCCACAACCATGATGAGGATGCCGCGTGCTGCGCCAAAGACAAAGCCCAATGTGCGATCTAATACTCCCACACGGCTATCGATGATGAAATCTGCAACGCGCATGGTCAGGTAGGACACAATAATGAGTGTTACCAAGAAGATGACGGCTGCTGACCCAATGGCTGCAAGCTCAGGAGAGGATGTGTATTGAGACGCATATGGTTCTAAATATGGATACAGGAAGAACGCTGCTGCGGCCGCCGCTACCCATGAGCCGACAGACAGGACTTCTCTTGAAAAGCCACGAACCATCGCCAGCATAGCTGACACAAGTGTAATACCGATGAGAATACCATCAAGCAATTCGATTGGCATGGTGTTTTTACTCCGAAATGCAATTTTGTGCACCGCTAGCATGTTGATGCGCCAAGGGCAATAATGGTTTAACTTCCGTCACCACTATTTTCAACAGAAGATGAACCTTGGGCAATTTTGGCGACCATTTCTGTTAAAGAATCAATTTGGTTCCAAGAACCGCCAGATTTAGGCACATCTACCGAACCACTTGGCAAGACTGCGCGCTCAAATCCAAGTTTTTGCGCTTCTTTTAATCGAAGCCCTGTTTGAGCAACCGGGCGAATGGATCCTGACAGGCTTATTTCACCGAAATAGACACAATCATGGGGCAAGGGAGATCCGGCAAGCGAGGACACCAATGCGGCAGCGACTGCCATATCTGCGGCTGGTTCTGTAATGCGATAACCGCCTGCAATATTGAGATAAACGTCATGGCTGCCTAGTCTGACACCACAATGGGCTTCAAGGACAGCCAAGATCATTGAAAGGCGTGCTGAATCCCAACCAACAATGGCACGGCGCGGCGTTCCTAATGTTGAGGGGGCTACAAGTGCTTGGACTTCCACAAGCACGGGGCGGGTTCCTTCAATGCCAGCAAAGACCGCATTGCCGGGGGCAGCCGTGTTGCGTTCGCCCAAAAATAACTCTGAAGGATTGGCAACTTCACGCAATCCTTTGCCGGACATTTCAAAGACGCCAATTTCATCGGTTGGGCCAAAACGGTTTTTAACGGTTCGCATAATGCGATAATGATGGCCGCGATCACCTTCAAAATAAAGCACGGCATCCACCATATGTTCAACCACGCGAGGACCTGCGATCTGCCCATCTTTTGTGACGTGTCCGACAAGAACCATTGCGGTGCCTGTTTGTTTGGCAAAACGGATCATTGCATGGACGCCCGTTCGCACTTGGGTCACTGTGCCGGGCGCTGCATCAGCTAATTCGCTCCACAATGTTTGGATAGAATCAATAATGACAAAATCAGGCTTTGGCCCATCGGATAAGGTCGCCAAGATATCTTCAACATTGGTTTCAGCTGCCAACATTACATCACTATCTGCTGCACCCAATCTTTGGGCGCGAAGCCGCACTTGTGCCACAGCTTCCTCACCAGAGACGTAAATGACGCGATTGCCTTGGCGCGCTAATGCTGCGGCTGCCTGCATCAGTATTGTTGATTTACCAATTCCAGGATCACCACCCACCAAAACTGCAGAGCCTTTGACAAACCCGCCACCGGTAACGCGATCTAACTCGGATATATTTGTTTTGATGCGGGGCGCTTCTTCAATCTCGCCAGATAAAGTGGTGAGAGAAACTGCACGTCCTTTTTTAGGTGTCTTGCCCGGACCGCCGCCAATGCCACCTTTGGGATCTTCTTCGACAATGGTGTTCCACTCGCCACATCCGTCACATTTACCTGCCCAGCGATTATGAACTGTGCTGCAATTTTGACAGATAAATTGGGTGCGATTTTTAGCCAAGGAAACATCCTTTAGATTGTGTATTCATGGTTTGTTCTGTTTTTATCGACTAACAATTTGAATAGCAAGTTTATTTCTGAAAATGGCTATGTGTTAAGGACTAAGTGTTTCGGCGTCCGATACTGGACAGGATCTCATAGCTTATAGTGCCGGTTCGTTCGGCCAATTCATCGATCAAAATATTATGCCCAAACAGTTCCAGCCAATCACCGATTTTGATCTCAGTGTCATCGATATCGGAGACATCAAACATGGTGAGATCCATCGTTGCGCGGCCAACACAGTCAAATTTCATACCCTTGAAGTAAACTTGTGCCCCTTGTGCCTCTGCTGACCGGAGCGCAATGCCATTTCCGGATGCACTTCTTGGATAACCATCTGCGTATCCAACGCCACACGTTGCAATTCTCATTGGTTTTTGGGCTGTAAATGTCGCGCCATAACTCACTGTTTCGCCCTTGGCGATAGGGCGTATGTCGATGATTTTAGTCTTTGCAGTCACAGCAACGGCCATTGGGTTGTCTTGTGTTGAAAATGGGTTGCCGCCGTAGATACCAATGCCGGGACGGGTTAAATCAAATCTCGAATTTGGGTTGGATAATGTGGCGGCAGAATTTGCCATGCTTGCTTTGATATCTGGGTATTTTGTCACTAAAGCTTGAAAGGCGGATAATTGATCTGCATTTTTGGGATCGTTGACATTATCTGCACATGCAAAATGGGAGATAATATAGCAAGGTTTTGCGGGCATCTGATCTAAGGTTTGGGCTGCATCATCGATGGATAGCCCCAGACGGTTCATGCCTGTATCGACTTGGAGCGCGTATGGTTGAGTGCTTGATTGGGAGTTGGATTGAATAAAACCTGCACCTTGCCAAACATTGAGTTGATGTTTTGAATTTATGATTGGGATAAGATTGCTGGAAACGATTGTTGGAATTGTTTCTTCAAACACACCATTGAGCACATAGATATTGGCGTTACCGACTAATCGCCGTAATATCGCACCTTCTTGGGCATCCGCTACAAAAAAGTCTTGGCAGCCATTTGCCAAAAGAATGGGTGCTATTGTTTGCACTCCACATCCATAAGCGTCCGCCTTAACCGCTGCACCGCATTTAGCTATACCAGAGGCTTGCACAAAGGTTTGATAGTTTTGTGCAATGGCCTTTGGATCAATATCTAAAGTAAGCGTTTGTGCCGGATTATTCTGCAATCCTTATTCCTCAGTCGCTACTGTAAACTGGTCATAGGAGCTGTCTGCAAGATCAGCAAAGCGCGTGAATTGTGGTGTAAAGGAGAGTTTAACCGTGCCTGTTGGACCGTGGCGCTGTTTTGCGATGATCACATCCGCAGTGCCGCGAACTTTTTCCATTGTGTCTTCCCAAGCCAAATATTCTTCGTTTTTCGCATCGATATTGATTTCTTCTTGGCTTCGGCGCGGCTCGGTATTTTGTACATAATATTCCTCACGGTACACAAACAAACACACATCGGCATCTTGCTCGATGGAACCAGATTCACGCAAATCTGATAATTGTGGGCGTTTATCTTCACGGCTTTCCACCTGACGAGACAGCTGGGAGAGGGCGATAATCGGCGTATTGAGTTCTTTACCCAAAGCTTTAAGGCCTGTCGTGATTTCTGTAATCTCCTGCACACGGTTGGTGTTACTTTTGCCAGAACCTGTCATCAGCTGAATATAGTCGACGATCAGACAATCAAGCCCGCGTTGACGTTTAAGACGGCGCGCACGAGCTGCAAGTTGTGCGATTGAGATACCACCTGTTTGGTCAATATAAAGAGGCACTTTTTGCATCATTTGCGAACAGGCAACGAGTTTTTCAAAATCGGCTTCGGTAATTTCACCACGACGGATTTTAGAGGATGATACTTCTGACTGCTCAGAGATAATACGAGTGGCAAGCTGCTCGCTTGACATCTCCAAGGAGTAAAAGCCAACAATACCGCCGTTTTTGGCCGTTGTTGATCCATCAGCTTGCACTTCAGGCTCATAGGCTTGGGCAATGTTGAAGGCAATATTTGTGGCAAGGGATGTTTTACCCATACCCGGACGTCCTGCAAGGACGATCAAATCGGAGCGCTGTAGGCCACCCATTCTGCCATCTAGCGAATGGATACCTGTTGAGATACCAGATAGATTGCCATCACGTTGATAGGCTTCGCCCGCAAGATCAATAGCAAGGGAAACAGCGTCATCAAAAGACTGAAAGCCGCCATCATAACGACCGGTTTCGGCCAAATCGAACAAACGTCTTTCCGTGTCTTCAATCTGGTTTTGCGGCGGCATGTCAACGGGTGCATCATAGGCAATGTTGACCATGTCCTCGCCAATCGTGATCAGCGAACGGCGAATGGCCAGATCGTAGATCGCACGGCCATAATCATCAGCATTGATAATTGTCACAGCTTCAGACGCAAGACGCGCTAGATATTGCGCGATGGTCATTTCGCCAATTGATTCTTCTGCACGCAAAAAAGTTTTGATGGTTACAGGGTTTGCCGTTTTACCCATGCGAATAATATCGCCTGCAACTTCAAAAATATTTCGGTGCAATGGCTCATTAAAATGATCTGCTTTGAGAAAGTCAGACACGCGATAAAACGCATCATTATTAACCAGAATCGCACCCAAAAGTGCTTGCTCAGCTTCAAGATTGTTTGGCGCTTCGCGATAAGTTGGTTCAGCATTCAAGTTTGAAGCGATTGACGTAATGTTTTGTGCAGAATCATTCATGATGTTTGTTTTTATTTCTCAAAGTTAAAATGTTCGTCTGTCGAACTTGCTCAATCGGTTTTTCTAAGGCCAGATTATGACTTAAAGTGTCTATTACGAGTAGCCTGTCGGTGTTCTAAATGAAAATAGAAAAACCATTGTCCCAGTGATCCACAGGCATAAAATAAAAATTTGAATACTTCTTGACGATCGCTGTGATTCGAGTCCTTTCATTTTATGCCATGAATTTATGGCAAAAATACTCGTTATTTTGAAAAATGTCTGTGATAAATTTTATCTAAAGGCTGCAAAACCTAGCTCAAATTTCTTCTGCCTGCTAATGTACGCGTTCAAAAGTGAGTCCTAAGTTGAACTTTGTTTGTAATCTAAAGAGGAAAAATCATGTCTAACGCTGAAATTGGTGTCATTGGCCTAGCTGTTATGGGAGCCAATTTAGCGCTCAACATCGCTGATAATGGTTATAAAGTAGCTGTCTTTAACCGAACATATGCACGTACTGTCGAATTTATGAAAAGTGCTGGTGATTTGGTTGATCAGTTGGTTCCTTGCGAAACTTTAGAAGAATTCATCGAAGCTATTCGCCCACCGCGTCCTGTCATTATCATGGTCAAAGCTGGTGAGCCTGTGGATATGCAAATTGCATTGCTTAAACCACTTATGACAGATGATGACATTATCATTGATGCGGGCAATGCCAATTTCCGCGATACGCTTCGCCGCGAAGAAGAAATGAAAAGTACAAAGCTTACCTTCATTGGTATGGGTGTTTCTGGTGGTGAAGAAGGTGCTCGTCACGGCCCATCCATCATGGTTGGCGGCAAACAAACAGCTTATCCACGTGTACAGACCGTTCTGGAAGCTATTTCTGCCAAATATAAAGGTGAGCCATGTGCGGCTTGGCTTGGCGAAAATGGGGCAGGGCATTTTGTCAAAACAATCCATAACGGCATCGAATATGCTGATATGCAAATGATTGCCGAAGTCTATGGCATTATGCGTGATCGTTTGGACATGGCGCCTGCGGACATTTCCAAAGTGTTTGCAAAGTGGAATGAAGGCCCGTTGGAATCTTATTTGGTTCAAATCACAGCGGACGTTCTTAAAGCTGTTGACCCGAAAACCGACAAGCCAATGATTGAACTTATCTTGGATGCTGCTGGTCAAAAAGGCACGGGTCGCTGGTCTGCCATTGAAGCCTTGCAAATGGGCGTGCCGGCAACGGCGATTGAAGCCGCTGTTGCAGCCCGAAGTTTGTCTGCTGCAAAAGATGAGCGTATTCACGCACAAGACATTCTTGGCCTTCCATCAGGTGGCGGATCGTCATCTTCTAAAAATGACATTATTGCTGATCTCGAGCTTGCTTTGCTGGCTGGTAAAATTGCCGCCTATGCACAAGGCTTTGCTGTTATGGCAGCAGCGTCCAAAGAGTTCGACTGGGGTCTCCCAATGCCGACGATTGCGAAAATCTGGCGTGCTGGTTGCATTATCCAATCAAGATTTTTGGATGAAATTTCAACAGCGTTCTCAAAAGAGCCTGATGTTGCAAATATGGTGATTACGCCAAGCTTTGCTAAAATGTTGAGCGATTGTGATGGGCCTTTGCGCAGAATAGTCAGCGACAGCGTGTTAAACGGCAATCCAATTCCGGCACTTGCGAGTGCGATCTCGTATTTTGATACCTATCGCCGTGCGCAAGGAACAGCGAGCCTTATCCAAGGGCAACGCGATTTCTTTGGTGCTCATGGGTTCAAGCGCATTGATGAAGAAGGTAATCATCACGGCCCTTGGTCGTAAAAATATAGTCTTATCAACGCTCTACGATTTGATTTTAAATCGTGCAAAACAGTCATTCTTTTATAGGAAAAAAGTGACTGTTTTGTCGCATTGGCGGATGTAAATAAGGGGTATATTGTCGGATGAGATAATAATTGGTATTATTTTATTGTTTGGCGAGATCGTTTGGAGAAATTCGTGGATTTTGAGAAGTTTTTTAATGGTGCTCTTGATGGCTTAAAAGAAGAAGGACGTTATCGCGTCTTTGCTGATTTGGAGCGACATAGTGGCAGTTTCCCTAAAGCATCTTGTTATAAAGCTGATGGTTCAATTAGTGATATTACTGTCTGGTGTTCAAACGATTATCTCGGCATGGGGCAAAACGCCCAAGTCGCTGATGCGATGAAACAGGCTATTGATCATGTGGGCACTGGTGCCGGCGGCACACGCAATATCTCTGGAACAACTCATTATCATGTGAAGCTTGAAGAAGAGCTTGCCGATTTGCACAATAAAGAAGACGCTTTGTTGTTCACATCAGGATACGTTTCAAACTGGGCCGCTCTTGGCACGCTTGGTGCGCAAATACCTGGGCTAATTATCTTCTCTGACGCATCCAACCACGCATCGATGATTGAAGGTGTTCGCCATTCTCGTGCGGAAAAAGTTATTTGGAAGCATAATGACGTTCGTGATTTGGAAGCTAAATTAGCTGCTGCTGATCCAAAAGCGCCCAAAATGATTGCTTTTGAAAGTGTGTATTCAATGGATGGTGATATTTCACCTATCGCAGATATCTGCGATTTGGCCGATAAATATGGTGCAATGACCTATTTGGATGAAGTGCATGCGGTTGGCCTTTATGGCCCACGCGGCGGCGGAATTGCCGAACGCGAAGGCATTATGGACCGAGTTACGGTGATTGAAGGTACGCTTGGCAAAGCCTATGGTGTGATGGGCGGTTATATTACTGCATCCAAAGCATTGTGTGATTTTGTTCGTAGTTTTTCATCTGGCTTTATCTTTACAACGGCTATTCCTCCGGCAATTGCCGCTGGTGCAACCGCAAGTATTCGTCATTTAAAACAAAGCAATGTTGAGCGTTTGGCCCAACAAGATCGTGTGGCGCTTTTGCGTTCTAAGCTTGATGCCTGGGGCATTCCGCATATGCCGAACCCAAGCCATATTGTACCTGTGATGGTGGGTGATGCTGCAAAGTGTAAAATGCTGTCAGATATGCTTCTTGATGATTATGGCATCTACGTTCAGCCGATCAATTATCCAACAGTGCCTCGCAAATCAGAGCGTCTTCGGTTTACGCCAACGCCTTTGCACACGGATGAAGATATTGATCATTTGGTGCGTTCGTTGCATGACCTATGGGCTCAATGTGCTTTATCGCGCGCAGTTGCGTAAATCTTTGATATTGTCATGAATGTTTCTTAAATTTGACGTTTAGTCCGGCCTTAAGGTTTGGCTTGAAATATGCATGGCTTTTGTTAATGCATATTTGGATCGTATTGGGTATAACCCAATCAAATAAGACCAGATCCCAAATTTAGGTGTGTGATATTGTGAGATCAATTGATATGAGAAAATATGCGGCGGAATTCGTCGGTACAGCATTTTTGCTGGCAACGGTTGTTGGCTCCGGCATTATGGCTGAGCAATTGGCAGGTGGTAATGTTGCCATTGCGTTGCAGGGTAATACCATTCCAACAGGTGCGATTCTATTTGTTTTGATCACGATGTTTGGTCCCATTTCTGGTGCGCATTTTAATCCAGCCGTGACGCTGGTTTTTCGCCTTCGCGGAGAAATATCTTCCAAAGATAGTCTGATATATGTTGGTGTGCAGATCGTTGGCGGCATTTTTGGCGTTTGGGCTGCACATTTGATGTTTGATCTGGAGATTTTGC
>CAXBCW010000031.1:0-30229 GCA_963974325.1 uncultured Rhizobiaceae bacterium | reverse complement strand
CCAGAGCCAGAGCCAGAGCCAGAGCCAGAGCCAGAGCCAGAGCCAGAGCCAGAGAATAAAGTCGCAGTTGCCAAGACTGTGTCAACTCTTGAGCCGACCATTCTACAGCCAATCACACTGCAAACGCAACCAAGCGAAAGTTGGTTCAAACGCTTGCGCCGTGGCTTATCCAGAACATCTAATCAGCTTACAGATCAAATCACGGGTATCTTTACCAAGCGCAAGCTGGACGAAGACACATTGCAAGATCTTGAAGACGTGTTGATCCAATCTGACCTTGGTTTGGAAACAGCGATAAGGATCACAGATACGCTTTCCTCAACTCGATACGGCAAAGATGTCAGCACAGAAGATGTGACATCTATTATGGCCGAAGAAATCGAAAAAGCACTGTTACCAGTTGCTGTACCGCTTGAACTTGACCTGAACCACAAACCTCATGTGATCTTGGTTGTTGGCGTAAACGGCACAGGAAAAACCACAACAATCGGCAAATTGGCTGCAAAGCTGACTGATGGCGGTTTGAACGTTATGCTGGCCGCTGGCGATACATTCCGCGCAGCTGCGATTGAACAACTTAAAATCTGGGGCGAACGCACCAATTCACCTGTTGTATCTTCCAAACTTGGCGCCGATGCTGCAGGTCTTGCCTATGATGCATTTGAGCAAGCCAAGGAAGCTGGTAGCGATGTTTTGATCATCGATACGGCCGGACGATTGCAAAACAAAACCGAATTGATGGACGAGCTTGAAAAGATCGTTCGCGTATTGGGCAAACTCGACCCCGATGCACCCCATACTGTATTGCAAACATTGGACGCAACAACAGGTCAAAATGCGCTTAACCAAGTTGAAATCTTCCGCAATGTTGCCGGCGTGAATGGCCTTGTGATGACCAAGCTTGACGGCACGGCCCGAGGCGGTATTTTGGTCGCCATCTCAGCTAAACACAAATTGCCAGTTTACTTCATTGGTGTGGGCGAAGGCGTTGATGATTTAGAACCATTTGAAGCCAGCGAATTCGCACAAGCACTCGCAGGCGGCCATACAGAAGTTTAAGTCAATCAGCTTCAGTAACGACCCAAGCCTGAAAAAAACTATTTTCCGATTTCCCAAAAAAAATGCCGTTCCTAAAAGCTAGGAACGGCGGGGACCAACTATGAAGGTCGCTGAATTAATCTCGCATATTTATGCAATATACGAGTTATAGTATTGTGCTTTTAGAGGGGAGTGCACAATACAAACAAACAAAAGAGGGGACGGTTTTTGCTTGTACAAGTGTTTACGCAAGCTTTGCTGCGTTAGATCACTTATTGGATGTAAATTAATTTTGATCGCCATCAAGCCCTTGCGAAGCCACAATTTTACTCAATCAGCTTGCAATCAATAGCCATGCGGCTTATCTGCTATTCAACGATGATCCGATGGCGCTGTCTGGATTTTCAGCCCTTTTATGTGAATGGATACGTTATGAGTAAGACTTCCGCTGCAAAAAAAACCAAAATCAACCCCATCTTGAAAATGGCACTGGAACTCGGCCCATTGGCTGTCTTCTTTTTTGCCAATTCAAGAGGCGCATGGCTTGCCGAAATTTTTCCAGCACTTGCGGACCTTGGCGGACCAATTTTCATCGCAACAGCTTTGTTTATGGGCGCAACAATCATTTCGTTGTCTGTCTCTTGGGTCCTAACGCGCACCATCCCAATCATGCCGCTGATTACAGGCGTCATCGTTCTTATATTTGGCGCACTCACCCTTTGGCTGCAAGATGATACATTTATCAAAATGAAGCCAACAATCGTCAATGTCTTGTTTGGTTCTGTACTGTTAATCGGCCTTTACTTTGGCAAATCATTTCTACGCTATGCGTTTGAAGCGGCATTTAATTTAGATGATATGGGCTGGCGGAAACTAACCTTACGCTGGGGAATATTCTTTTTCTTCTTGGCAGTCGTCAACGAGGTTGTGTGGCGCAATTTCTCAACAGATGCATGGATCACATTCAAAGTGTGGGGCGTTATGCCAATGACATTTGTGTTTATGATGTTCCAAACGCGTGTACTGTCACAACATGGTATCGATGCGCCCGAAGAAGACGCATCCTAGCAAGTTTGCTCCTAGTCAAAGTCCGGAACAAACGGAACAATATCTTTGGTTACAATCCGTTGATTAAGGCTATTTAATCCATCGATCTGCGCCATATCATCATCTGATAATTCAAAGTCATTAATATCAAAATTTGATTTGATATTGGCAGGCTTTGATGAAGATGAATTGATGGTGACACCCTTGTGCAAGATCCATCTTAAAGCCACTTGTCCAGCTGTCTTGTGATGTTTTTGACCTATCGTCTGCAGCACCTGAGACTTAAAAACTTCACCGCGCGCAAGCGAGCAATACGCCGATAATTGAATGCCTAACGCGTTGGCCGCATTGTGCAGTTTTGATTGATCCAAGAATGGGTGGAATTCAACCTGATTTGTGATAATTGGCGCGTCGATAATCTTAACTGCGCGGTGCAACATCTCAATGGTATAGTTGGAAACACCAATGTTGGATGTCAAGCCCATCTCATAGGCTTTTTGAAGATAGGTAAGAGAAGGTGCAATATCACCGCCGACAGGTGGCCAGTGCAATAAAAGAACATCCAGCTTATCGATTTGCAGATATTTAAGGCTGGTTTCAACTGAATTTAAAAAAACACTTTCATTCTCAAACTGATCAAAATGCATTTTAGTTGTGATACAAACTTCATCACAAGATATCGAATGATGAGGTAAAACTTGGGCAAGCGCCGCACCTAAATCGGCTTCGTTTTCATACATCCTTGCCGTATCAAAAGACCTATAGCCCGCCGTTACAGCCACCTCAATAGCATTTTGCAACACATCGCCAGTCAGCGGCCAAGTGCCAAAACTATGATTGAATTCATCCCGTTTATAAATGCTCATTTAACACCCTTAAAATCAATATAATCAACGTCACACTGCTATAAGCGGCTTTGCTTTTATCACGCCAATGCTAGTCAGTACTGCACCAATGAGCAAGTAGATCGCAATCGCTATCATCTGATCGGTAAATGCAATTCCATAATCGATCAGCCAACCCGTCAACCCCGGGCCAATGGCCGAACCAAACACCATGATAACGGTAGAGGTTGATTTGATTGATCCTAGGTTTTTGGTGCCATAATATTCAGCCCAAAAAGCGGCAATAATGGTCGATTGTAAACCGGCAGTGATCGCATAAAACGAAATCGCAATCACCGCACCAAAGATAGTGTCCACAAACGAGAATAAGATAAAACAGATCGCCAGCGGGACAACATATATCTGCATCAAGACGCCCGTTTTAAAGCGATCAATCACCCAGCCAGATACCAGCGTTACAATAATGGCAATAATGGTGAAAACCGGAAAGAGGCTGACAAACTCAAGCTGCGTCCAGCCTTTCATATCCGCCAAGTGAACTTGGTGAAAAAAGAAAGCCGTTCCAAAGGCAGGCGGTCCCAAGAGAACAGGCAAAATCAGCCAAAACAGCCAATGCTTAACGGCCCGACCCCGTGTCCAATGAGCGCCCAACATACCAGTTGAAACATTCTCTTCTGATACAGATTGCGGTGTACGCTCATGTTTTAACAACACATATAAAACAGGCGTAATCAAAACGATAAACCCTGCGGCCACAATCCACGACATGCGCCAGCCAATAGCGACCATCAATGCAACAAACACCAAGGGCAGGATCGCTTGACCAACAGAAAACCCCAAGGATGCAAACGCCAACGCCCTGCCGCGTGTTGCCACAAACCAGCGCCCCATAGATACCATGGCAATATGCGACGCCATTCCTTGACCAAATAATCGCAAGGCAAAAACAACAGCAATCAACAATAATACGGACGTGTTATAAGCCATAGCAACGGATGCACCAGCCAGACAAAACATCATGATGACACTGAGATAGCGCGCGCGGAATTTATCCGCCAACCCACCCAAAAAGAACATTGCAAAGGCAGAACACAAGGTTCCAACCATATAAATGCCGCCCCAATCACCATGGGTTAAATTAAATTCAGATTGAACTTCACCAGCAAAAAGCGAAATGAAATATGTTTGTCCAAACGCCGAGAAAAAGGTTAGGAAAAACCCGAACATTAACCATCTAAAATTTTGAACAATGAAATTAAAACTCGTCATAAAGCTGCCTTAACAAACAAATTGTTATTGATAGAGCTCTGATGAACGTTCAAAAAAGACTAACGTTGCTGAGCCAGTGCATCGTTTAGAACAGGCATAATTTTTGAGCGCAATGCAGGCTCTGTGATAGGCCCAATATGCTTATAAATTATAACCCCATCTGCTGAGATAATGAATGTTTCTGGTACACCATAAACACCCAATTCGATACTCGCTTGACCATCTGGATCAATGCCTATCGCGTCATAAGGGTTACCCAACCCCGTTAAAAATTGCAAGGCATTGTCGGATTTGTCTTTGTAATTTAAACCCACAATATTCAGCCGCTCGTCTTTGCTCAACTCGATCAAAAACGGATGTTCTTGCCGGCATGGCACACACCAAGAGGCCCAGACATTGAGCAAAGTGAGCTTGCCAGATATGGCAGCACCATTGAGCGCAGGAAGACCAGAACCCTCTAACGACTGAAGGTTTAATGATGGTGCATTTTGTCCGATAAGAACAGATGGCAATTGGCGAACATCGCGGCCAGACGTTAATTGAAGGAAAAAGAAAATAGCCAGTGCACCAAAGATAATCAGTGGTGAAAATAATACCAAATATTGGCCAAAACTACGTTTTTGTCGGTGTTGATCTTCAGACAAATGCTCAATCCTCAACTTGCAACATCAGAGCGGCGTTTGACCCCAGACGCCTCAAGACGACGAAGTTCTTTTTGTTGTGCACGACCATCAAATATAACCCAAAACAACATCGATAAAATCACAATTCCCGTGATGGCATAGGACAGAAAAACAAACATTTCATGGGTCATTATATTTCCAATGCTCAATGGGTTTAAGTTTTAGGCTATGTTTTAGATCGGGCTGCAAGTCGTCGTAGACTTCGAACACGTCCACGCCAAATCTCATTCCGCATTGCCATAAAATGAAGAGCAAAAAACAACAATGTGAACGCAAGCGCCATCACCAATAATGGATATAGCAGCGAGGGATGAATTGTCGGTCCATCAAGCCGAATAACACTGGCCGGTTGATGCAATGTGTTCCACCAATTCACCGAAAACTTAATGATCGGAATATTAATCCAGCCGACAATTGTTAAAATCGCAGCGGTTCGGGCAGATTTACTTGGATCATCAACAGCGCGGGTAAACGCCATCAGACCCAGATACATCAGTAATAAAACAAAAACCGACGTTAAGCGCGCATCCCAAACCCACCAAGCGCCCCACATAGGGCGGCCCCATAAAGCGCCTGTGATCAGTGCGAGTATCGTAAAGCTGGCACCAATGGGTGCTGCGGCACGCGAGGCAACATCGGCCAAAGGATGCTTCCAAACCAAAGTACCAATCGAAGACATCGTCATGACCGTATAGCACATCATGCAAAGCCAAGCGGCAGGCACATGAATGAACATAATCTGCACTGTGATGCCCTGCTGGTAATCTTCAGGCGCTGTGAACGACATATAAAGACCAATAGCAAAGGTAAGAGCCGTCACGGCCCATAACCAAGGCAAGATTTTGCCCGTCAAGTGCAAAAACTTTGTTGGATTGGCCAGATCACTCGGGCGAGAGATTGATAAATCAGGCTGGTTCATATCTTTTTATAAGCTCTCAATTTTCAACAAGCAATCAATCAGTCGATGCACGAATTGCCGCAGCAGCAGCAATAGGACCAATGACAGCGAAAAACAAACTAATGGCACATAAAATCAAAAATGGCGGCATAAATGGGGCGGGGTCTTGAGTTGCTGAATAGGCTGCACTGACACCAAAGATTAAAACAGGAATAGTCAGCGGTAAAATGAGGATAGAAACCAACAATCCACCGCGCGGCAAAGTCACAGCAACTGCCGCCCCCACAGCACCAATAAACGTAATAGCGGGCGAGCCAACCAACAAAGTCAATGACACGGCGCCAATCGCTTTTAATTCCATATTCATCAGCAAGCCCAACAAAGGAGACGCTAAAACCAGAGGCAAACCCGTTGCCACCCAATGGGCACAACATTTAATAAAGACAGTCACGATAAAAGGTCGCTCCTGCATCAACATAATATCGAGCGAACCATCTTCGCGCTCAGCTTGAAATAAGCGATCTAACCCGAGCAGCGTTGCGAGCAATGCCCCAATCCAAAGCATAGCAGGCCCCAACCGCGCCAAAAAATTTAAATCAGGCCCCACAGCAAAAGGCACAACAGCAATAACCGCTAGAAAAAACAAAACACCTAATAACGCACCGCCACCACTTCGCATTGATAATTTGATATCGCGCCAGAATAAGGACATTAGAAATAACTCTCATCTGCATTTGAACCAGCATCAGGATCGAGCGGCACCATTTCTAGCGTCTTTGCGCCCGTAAACCCAAGCGGCACATGGGTCGCGGCAATCACAATACCGCCAGATTTAATGTAATCCTTGGTGAGCTCCATAAACACTTTGCCAGATGCATTGTCGAGTGCTGCGGTTGGTTCGTCCAAAAGCCAAACGGCACGGCGGGAAATGAAGAGTTTGGCAAGCGCAATACGGCGGCGTTGACCTTGTGATAAAAAGCCAAACGGTAGGTCAAATGTATGAGAAAGTCCAAGCGCTTCGGCTGCTGCCTCTGGTGAAAGGCACTGATCACCACCGCCCATTTGACCCTGCCAAAAGTTAAGATTTTCTAACACAGAAAGTTCAGCTTTCATCGCATTTTGATGACCAATATAATGACAATATTCGTAAAAAGCTTTCTCGTCATTTGAGCTATCACCTAAACTATTAACTAAACTATTATCTAAACCGGCATCGATTGTGAATTGCCCAGACGAGAACGGCATAAGGCCAGAAAGCGCGCGCAAAAGCGTCGACTTACCAACCCCGTTAGGCCCTGTAATCGTTAATGATTCACCACCTGTTAATTGGAAGCAAACACCCTCAAAAATCAGCTCTTCTCCGCGTTTGACGGATAGATTGTCGGCAATTACCTGCATCTTAGACCACCTCGAACACCTATTTTAGAGTTGCACTGCAAAAAGAACAAGTAAATCAGTACCTACCTCTGGTAGGAGCCCATGAGATTACTTATATATCGAATATATACGCACACGACCTGTGTTAATATCAGCCAATGCCGAACAAGGTTATAAAGACCTTAAACGGATAGCGGAAGGGTCGTTTTCGCTTTTAGTTCAAATCCTCTTTATGGATTTTTGCACCGTACTTAAAGGGTTCGGCGATCAAAACAGAAGGTGGGCTTTAATGGCAAAATCACTTGATAGCTTTAATTGTCGCTCTACATTATCCGCAGCAGGCTAACAATACACCTATTATAATCTAAAAACTGCAGAAAAAAATGGCCTTGCAGGCATTTCAAACCTGCCCTTTTCCATGAAAGTTATTCTGGAAAACCTTCTTCGAAACGAAGACGGCCGCACAGTTAAAAAACAAGACATTGAAAATATCGCCCAATGGCTCATTAACAAAGGCACAAGTGGTGATGAAATCGCCTATCGCCCTGCCCGCGTCTTAATGCAGGATTTCACCGGCGTTCCGGCCGTTGTTGATTTAGCTGCGATGCGCGATGCTATGGTAAATCTGGGCGGCGATCCGGAAAAAATTAACCCACTTGTTCCCGTGGATCTTGTGATTGATCACTCAGTGATTATCGATAAATTTGGAACACCACAAGCGTTTAATCAAAATGTTGAACTTGAATATGCGCGAAATGGTGAGCGTTACAGGTTCTTAAAATGGGGCCAACAAGCGTTCAAAAATTTCCGCGTTGTGCCTCCAGGAACAGGTATCTGTCACCAAGTAAACGTTGAATATTTGGGGCAAACTGTTTGGACCAAAGAAGAAGACGGCGAAACAATTGCCTATCCTGATACATGTGTGGGGACAGATAGCCATACAACAATGATCAATGGTCTTGGCGTGCTTGGTTGGGGTGTTGGCGGTATTGAAGCCGAAGCTGCAATGCTTGGCCAACCTATCTCTATGCTTTTGCCAGAAGTCATTGGTTTTAAACTAACCGGCGCTGCCAAAGAAGGCATCACAGCAACTGATATTGTTCTAACAATCGTACAAATGCTGCGCCAAAAAGGTGTTGTTGGCAAATTTGTTGAGTTCTTCGGCGAAGGCCTAAACTCGCTCACATTGGCTGACAGAGCAACAATCGGCAATATGGGCCCCGAATATGGCGCAACATGTGGCTTTTTCCCAGTTGATAGCGAAACAATCAACTACCTCACATTATCAGGACGTGAAGAAGATCGTATTGAGCTTGTTGAAAGCTATTCAAAAGAACAGGGCATGTGGCGTGATAATGATGGTTCAGATATCATTTTTACCGACACTCTTGAGCTTGATCTGAGCGATGTTGTACCATCAATGGCGGGTCCAAAACGTCCAGAAGGTCGTATCCCACTTGAAGGCATTGCTGATGGCTTTGAAAAAGCACTTACAGATGAATATAAAAAGCCCAACCAAATTAATGACCGTTATCAAGTTGAAGGCGAAGATTATGATCTCGGCCATGGCGATGTTGCCATTGCGGCGATTACATCTTGCACCAACACATCAAACCCATCAGTTTTAATCGCAGCAGGTCTGATGGCCCGCAATGCAGTTGCAAAAGGCCTTACATCAAGACCGTGGGTTAAAACATCATTGGCCCCAGGGTCACAGGTTGTTGCTGAATATCTTGAAGCTTCAGGCCTACAGACATACCTTGATCAACTCGGCTTTAATCTAGTTGGTTTTGGTTGCACAACATGTATCGGTAATTCCGGTCCATTGAACCCACCGATTTCAAAAGTGATCAATGATAAAGGTCTTATTGCCGCCGGTGTTTTGTCTGGTAATCGTAACTTTGAAGGCCGCGTGTCTCCTGATGTTCAAGCCAATTACTTGGCCTCACCGCCACTTGTTGTGGCCTATGCATTGGCAGGATCTGTTCAAAAAGATTTGACCGCTGAACCATTGGGACAAGACAAAGACGGCAATGATGTTTTCCTAAAAGATATCTGGCCAACCAATAAAGAAATTCAAGAGTTTTTGATGAAATATGTCACGCGTGAGCTTTTTGCTGCAAAATATGCTGACATGTTTAAAGGTGACAACAATTGGCGCTCTGTTAAAATTCCTGATGGCAATACCTATGCATGGGAAGATGGCTCAACCTACGTTCAAAACCCTCCATATTTTGTTGGCATGGGCAAGGAAGCGGGTGGTACAACAGATATTGTTGAAGCACGCGTCTTGGGTCTGTTGGGTGATAAGATCACAACCGATCATATTTCACCTGCAGGCTCTATCAAAGCACAATCACCAGCGGGTGAATATTTGATGGATCATGGCGTTGGCATCATGGACTTTAACCAATACGGCACGCGGCGCGGTAACCACGAAGTTATGATGCGCGGCACATTTGCCAATATCCGTCTTCGTAACCACATGCTTGGGCCAAACGGCCGTGAAGGCGGTTACACTGTGCACTATCCATCCCGCGAAGAGGTTTCAATCTTTGAAGCGGCAATGCGTTACAAAGAAGAGGGCCGTCCATTGGTCATTTTCGGTGGTGTTGAATATGGTAATGGCTCATCCCGTGACTGGGCAGCCAAAGGGACAAACCTTTTGGGCGTAAGCGCAGTGATCACACAAAGCTTTGAACGTATTCACAGATCAAACCTTGTGGGCATGGGTGTGGTTCCATTCTACTTGGAAGACGGCACATCATGGGAAAGCTTCAAGGCGATGAAACTGTTTCAATCGCAGGCCTCACTAAAATTGAGCCACGCTCTAAGATGATTGCAAAAATCACCTATGCAGATGGCACCATTAAAGATGTTCCAATAATTTGCCGTGTCGATACACTGGATGAAGTGGACTACATCAACAATGGTGGCATCTTGAAAACAGTACTTCGTGACCTAGTTTAAACCAGGCTTACAATAGAACATTTTAAACCGGGGCCTAGCTCCGGTTTTTTTATGCCAGCTAGAGCCCTCACCACAACGTGATTTCATCTTAATCAAGCTTATAGTATATAACTGAATGAAAGTTGCCGGGGAAAAATTGAAATAGAGTTCAACGATGTGGGTTTTTACATCATTGAAAACACCCCAAGGCCATGAATTTGGCCAAACATAGAAATTGGATGCGTCATGAATAAACACCTTCTCTCGATCATTGGCGGCGCTAGCTTTGCGCTTGCAAGCCACACATCACTTCACGCAGGCGAGCAAATACAAAACCCAGTTGGGGTTGTTGAACTCTTCACATCACAAGGCTGTTCATCATGTCCGCCTGCGGATAAAGCATTGGCAAAATTGATCGAAGAGGGCAAAGTCATTGCTCTGTCATATCATGTTGATTATTGGGATTATTTAGGTTGGAAAGACACGCTCAGTTCAAAATCTGCCACCGGTCGCCAGTATAAATATGCAACAACATTAAAGCGCCGCGGTGTTTATACACCTCAAGCCATTGTAAACGGTAGAGATCACCTCGTTGGCAGCAATTATACAGGCATCAAAGCCCGCATATCCACCTTTGATGGGACAGAACAAGGTCTTGCCGTTCCATTATCCATTTCAGCCAAAGGCGATGAGCTTAATATTACAATTGGCGCAGGTAAGGGCAAAGCAAACATTGTTGCAGTCTATTTTGACAATGAAAACGTTGTTGATATCAAACGCGGCGAAAATCGTGGCGAAAAAATTACCTATCATCACTCCGTTCGCGATATTCAAACCATCGGCATGTGGAATGGCGACGCACAGGATCTAACCTTGCCCATGTCTGTTATGGAGCAAGTTAAAAAGGGTGGCGCAGCTATTCTTCTTCAAACCGTCAGCGAAGAAGGCACACCATCTGCCATTTTAGGTGCCGCAAGCTATAAAAGCTAAAATCTAAACATCAAAAGAAAAAGACCGACCCTTGCAGGTCGGCCTTTTAGGGCGGATCGTTTTTCAATATATCCGGGCACGAAGACGGCCGGCTGGGGTGCTATATACCGTCTTCTGGGATACTTGATTTGAACGACAAGCATAAGATCGTCTTAAATTAGGTTGAGGGATCGACCAAAACTTGGCCGGAATGTGGCAAACGGTAAAGTGTCGTAACACTATATTTCAGCCCGTGAGAGCTTACCCCTTGATATCTCCCATCAATTCCGCGCTTCATCTTTGCATAAATCCCACGGGATTTTGCCTATCATATTGATATCTAAGAGGCTTGATTTTTATGATCACTCAGGCAGTATAGAACTGAACGAGGAAATCAATATATGTCAGATAGTGCTTCAGGTGTATTTAACAATTCAAACAGCGTTGTCGATCTTGCATCATATAAGAAACAAAAAGATCCACTTCCCGTTACATTTCACCGGACAGAGCTTGATCGTATTTTGCAGGTCTATTCAAGACATGTTGGCTCGGGCGTATGGCGAGATTATGCCATTGATCATTTTAAAGATCGGGCAGTTTTTTCAGTTTATAAACGGGCCAGCGAAGTGCCAATTTTTACCATCGAAAAAGATCCAAAACGGGCACGCAAACAAGGCGCATTTAGCGTTATAAATGCAAGCGGATTGGTGCTCAAACGTGGCGCTAAATTACCACAAGTTCTCAAGGTATTCGATAAGATAAAAGTGGTGAAATAAATCACCACTTTCTGTAACTATTGGCATTAGTGAACGTTTGAACGATCAACAAGAACAGAACATTGTGCATGTCGCACAATGCGAGCGGCTGTTGAACCAATCAGATAATCTTGAATTCCCGGATTATGAGATGCAGTCAAAATCAAATCGGCTTCCATCTTCTCAGCAAATGCCAAAATTTCAACATGCGGACGACCACGGCCCACGACAATCTCTGCACCATGATCATGTTCTGCAACCAACTTTTTGAGGCGCTTACGGGTATCTTCAACGCCGACATCAATCACATCTTGGGGGATAGCATAATCCATATAGCTTGGGATTTCTTCACCAACATAGATGACTTTTAGGACAGCACCTTCAGAACATAATGCCCGCGCGCGCTTTAGAATTTTAATGCCGTGCTCTTGGTGCGCAATATCAAATGCGACTAGGACTGAATTATACATAAGTCTCTCCTTAGTTTTCCAATGTCTATACTTTAGCGGATGCCCCGTTTTACTCTTTGATGCAGATCAAACCCAGCAAGCTAGCCTTTGTATTGATTACCCGGATATGCATCCATATCAGGCTGTGTTGTTGCACTTTCGCCAAGTGCTTTTTGCATAATCACTGTATCAAGCCATTGGCCATGTTTATGACCAGTGGCCTTCATAACACCTGCATCTTCAAACCCAGCTTTGCGATGAACTGCAATTGATGCAGGGCTTGCACCACCAATGATTGCTAAGATCTGGCGGAAACCAAGCTCTTCACAGCAATCGACCAAGGCAACAAGCAATTGATAGCCAATGCCCTTACCTTGCGCTTCTGGGGCGAGATAAATCGAATCCTCAACAGTCCATCTATAGGCAGGGCGCGATCTAAATGAACCGGCATAGGCATAACCTAATACAACGCCATCTTCTTCGGCCACAAAGTAGGGATATCCAAGGTCAAGATTTGCCTCATAACGACGCCTCATCTCGGTCAAATCAGGTGGGTTAAGTTCATAAGAAGACGTTCCTGTTTCAACACTATGACGATAGATTTCGGTCATGACTGGAAGGTCAGATGTTTCAGCTTTTCGAATAGTCAGGCTCACCGCTTTACTCCAATAAAAAAGGCGACCCGAAAGTCGCCTTTAAAAAGTTTATTTCAATCAAGTCTCTTCGTGCAAGTCTATTCGCGATTGCCTAAGAATTGCAACAAGAACATGAACATGTTGATGAAATCTAGGTAAAGACGCAAAGCACCCATGATGGCTTTACGGCCCATAGCTTTTTCGCTATCGCCTTCATAGTACATTTGTTTGATCTGCTGCGTGTCATAAGCTGTAAGACCTGCAAAGATCAATACGCCAAGAGCTGAGATCGCAAACTGTAATGCGCTTGATGCCAAGAAGATGTTGACGATAGACGCCAAAATCAGGCCAAACACACCCATGATCAAGAATGAACCCATACCAGATAGGTCTTTCTTAGTCGAATAACCGTAAAGCGATAATGCACCAAATGATGCTGCAGTTATGAAGAATGTTTGAATAATGGAGGCACCAGTAAACACCATGAAGATGTAGGACAGTGACACACCCATAATCGTCGCAAACGCCCAGAACGAAGTTTGCGCAGCTGAAACACTCATTTTATTGATACGTGCACTCAAGAAGAACACAAAACCAAGTGGCGCAAGCATGATAACCCATTTGAGCGGGCTATTGTAGATGAGAGCCGCAAATCCTGGATTGGATTGCGCAAACATTGCCGTACCGTATGCCGCAAGACCTGTCATACCCAAGCCAATTGACATGTAATTGTAAACACTCAGCATATAGCTACGCAGGCCCTGATCTATTTGGGCCGCTTCCTGCGTTTGTGCAGTTGCCGAACGCATGTGAGAATTTCTATATTCAGCCATTTTTTCCTCTTTTGAGATAGCCACCGACAAAGCCAATCTTTGCCGAGAATTCATTTATACATTTAATATGGTGTTTTTTTCGCAAACAACAAGTGTTTTTACCATACAAGACGATAGTATTTCCAAATATAATTAATTGGAAATACCTATCACCATCTATTCTTCCTTATAGATCCCGCAAAATTGGGGCAGCTTTTTGTCCCAAGACGCGCCAAGTGCCAATAAGGCCAATTCCCACAGTTAAAACAAGAGCCGCAACAAGTGTTGTGATCGCAACATCTGGCAAGAATGTATAGGGCAAACTCATAATATTACTCACAACATACCATGACGCCACGCCACCTGAGGCAAGCGCAAAGATTGCAGTCGATAGACCCAAGATCATATATTCAAGGCTAAACGCTTTGATCAACGTTATCCGTGTAGCACCCAAGGTTTTAAGCACAACAGAATCATGTCGACGCGCTTGGTTGCCCGCAGCCAAGGCCCCAGCAAGCACCAAAATTGAAGCAACAAGTGCAACAATAGCCGCCGCCCGGATAGCCAGAGCAATCTGCCCCACTAAACGCTCCGCAATTTCCAATGCATCTTTTACCCGCACAGTTGTCACAGTTGGATAGGCTTGGGTAACAGCACGTAAAACCTCACCCTCTTGTTCTGGCGTCGCATTGCTTTCCAGCAATGTGGCAAGCCAAGAATGTGGTGCACCTGCAAATGTATTTGGCGAAAACACCATCACAAAATTGATAGAAAGGGATTCCCACTCAACCAAACGAAAGTTAGCAATGCGTGCCGTAATTGTGCGGCCAAGAACATTGACGGTGACAGTGTCCCCAATTTTCAAACCAATTTCAGCGGCTTCTTCAGATGAGAAAGACACCAAAGGCTCGCCTGTGTGATCAGGTGACCACCACTCCCCACCTGACAAAACAGATTTCTCAGGAATATTCTTCGCATAGGTCACACCACGATCACCACGGGTCACCCAACGCGCTTCAGGCGGAATATCCATATCTTTGAGCTCAACACCATTGAACGCTAAAATACGGCCACGCAACATTGGCACTTCAACCAATTTACCATCAGGCGACACTTCATTGACGAGCTTTTCAAATCCTTCAATCTCGTTTGATTGAATATCAACAAAGAAGAAATTCGGTGCGCGATCAGGCAAGTTTCCAGCAATCTCACGACGGAGATTTCCATCAATCAATGCTAACGTCACCAAAAGCGTTAGCCCAAGTCCCAAAGACATAACAACTGATGATGTTAAAACACCTGGGCGGTGAATATTGCCAATAGCCATGCGCAATGGCGTTGAACGAACCTGCGGGCTTTTCTTGGCAAGCCACTGCACCAGAACAGACACTACACGAAGCACGATAAAGGAGAAAACGACAGCTCCCATAAAGATCATCGCGATCTGATCACTCTCTGATGTGATGATAACCAACCAAGCCAAAAGTACGGCAAACACCAACGCTATCAGCAAATAGATCGGCTTTGGCCAACCCGATTGACCCAAATTCCACTGACGGAATAAAGCTGTTGCTGGCACACTGCCGGCATTCCCCAATGGTAAAATCGCAAAGGTTAGTGCAGACATCAACGCAAACATACCGGCAAGCAGCAAAGCACTTGGATAGATCGAAGCACTAATATTGATCGACAATGCTGATGATAATAATGAGGATGTTATAAACGGAATAATCGCTCCAAATAACAATCCGATAATCACCCCGATAAACGCAATGATGAATACTTGAGTGAGGTAGATAATAAACACAAACCTGGCCGATGCACCCAAGCATTTAAAGGTCGCAATGACACCACGTTTGGAATCCAAGAACGCGCGAACAGCATTTCCAACCCCGACACCGCCAACAACAAGAACCGTTAATCCAACCAAAGTTAGGAACTGCGAGAACCGTTCAATATTTGCCGTCAATGCAGGTGCTGCATTTCGGCTTGTACGCATGGACCAACCAGCATCAGGATGCGCAGTTTTTGCAAGTTCGCGAACAGCATTGACCTCAGCTACCGATGGATCACCTGCAACATCAATCCGGTAGGAATGTTCAACAAGACTGCCAATGCGAATAAGACCGGCCGCAACAAGTGCCTTATCTGAAATCATCATACGTGGTGCAAATCCGAACCCTTCAGAGAGTGCATCTGGTTCTGCAACAATCGTCGCACGAACCTGAATTCGGGCGTCTCCCAAAAGTAATTCTTCACCAACACTAAGATTAAGACGATCCAACATAAGCGGCGCAACAGCTGCGCCAAAGACACCATCAACTTCTGCAAAAATCTCATCACGCGGTAACACTGGTTTTGTTATCAGCTCAGAGAAAAGCGGATATGCAGCATCAACAGAGCGTAATTCTACCAAAGCCTGATCAGATCCATCGGGCTTACGCGCCATGGATCGCAAATTCGACCCAATTGAAAGCTCGCCTTGCGCATTTAAAAATACCAATTCTTCTTCTGTTGCAACACGGTTGTTTAACTCAAAGCGAATATCTGCGCCCAAAATTGACTGACCTTCAGCCGAAATCGATTCATTAATCGACCGAGACACAGAATTCACACCAGAAATTGCAGCTGCACCCAACGCAACACACGCCAAGAAGATATAAAACCCTCTAAGTCCACCGCGCATTTCGCGAAACGCAAATCGAAAGGCTAAAGTTAGCTTTTCCATAGCGCCTAAATTTGAAAAGGAGTTTTCCATTATGAAGAAGCCTCTTGTTCAGCTTCTATTTCGCCAGATTTCACAGCAATCTTACGCTGACATCTTTGAGCAAGCAACGGATCGTGCGTTACAAGTATCAGCGTCATATCGCGCTCTTTTTGTTTTTGGAACAAAAGATCAGCAATTTGATTACCCGTATCACCATCCAAATTACCGGTCGGTTCATCAGCTATTAAAAGTTTTGGAGACGGCGCCAAAGCCCGCGCAATCGCAACACGTTGTTGCTCTCCACCCGAAAGTTCAGATGGGTAATGGGTTAACCGCTCGCCCAAACCAACAGATTCAAGCTCCTTTTGAGCAATCACAAACGCATCTTTCTCGCCAGCAAGCTCCAAAGGCACAGCAACATTTTCAAGCGCTGTCATATTTGGAATGAGGTGGAAGGATTGGAAAACAATACCAATATTACGACCGCGGAAAGCTGCTGCTTCATCTTCGCTCATATTGTGAATGGCAGATCCTGCAATATGCACTTCGCCACTATCCAAGCGCTCCAATCCAGCTAACACCATCAACAGAGTTGATTTGCCAGAACCAGATGGCCCAACAATGCCCGCACTTTCGCCAGCATTGAGTTTTAAGTTCATTTTTTTAAGCACGTGGACCGATGATGCCTCACTACCCAATGTCAGATCTGCATTTATTAATTCAATGAGTAATTGCGACACGGTTTTAAAATCCTATATTAGACTAACAAGCTTTATAATTATCATTACGCTTTCAGATAGGTATTGGACTATGAAATTAAAAGAACTTTCTCTCACAAAGACAATAACTTCGCTTGGAATATTAAGTTTTGTCTTTTTAACAACATTCTCAGCACATGCAAAACCTATCTCAATTGTCGCCTTTGGAGATAGCCTCATGGCAGGTTATCAGCTGGCCCAAGAAGATGCCTTCCCAGTCAAGCTCGCAGAAGCCATGACAAAAAAGGGCTATGATATAACCATGACCAACGCATCGGTCTCTGGTGACACAACATCAGGCGGTCTATCTCGTCTTGATTGGTCAATACCAGATGGAACAGATGCTGTGATTTTGGAACTTGGTGCAAATGATGCGCTTCGCGGATTACCGGTAAACACAACCCGCGAAAATCTGAACAAAATGGCAGAACGTCTTCAAGAGCGCGGCATCAACTTTATCATTATGGGCATGTTGGCGCCGCCCAATATGGGCGCAGAATACGAGACAGCATTTAATACCATTTATCCAGATCTTGCGGACACCTTTGATGCAAAATTGTATCCATTCTTTTTGGATGGTGTGGCAGGCATAAACGAGCTGAACATTTCAGATGGGATCCACCCCAATCCCGAAGGCATAGCCGTAATGGTGGAGAAAATATCATCAATCTTTGAGGCCTTTTTGAAGGAAATGGCGAGCAAACCGTAAATTTCCCACAATACTTAACGTCATAAGTATACTTACAAGTTTATTTAAATATAACCAAGTATAGATAAAGTAATCAATTATATCTTTTATGTTAATAATGACAGATTAGTTTTCACGGATTAGTGGGGTTGAAATACCCCATCAAGGATTGAACTTTAATCGAAAAATCGTCATTCAACCCCAATGGAAAAAAAACAATTACCGAATCAGAAATCAATGCAATCCTTATTCCTGCGGACGCAGATAGACAGTCAAAACAGGAAAAGCGAATTCGCCGTAAATTCTGGCCAACGATGAAACGCGCGCTGACTCAACTGCCGTTTGCCTCTGATGTTGTCACCGCTTATATCTGCGCTCTTGATCCTCAAACGCCTACCCATGTTCGTGGAATCCTATTGGCAGCCCTTGCCTATTTCATCCTACCCATTGACCTGGTTCCAGACATTATTGCAATGGTTGGTTTTAGTGATGATGTGGCCGTTTTAACTGTTGCATTCACAACATTAAACAAACACATCACAGATGAACAGCGCGCTGCAGCAGAACGTGCGATGCGTGATTTTGAAAAACGAAATGCAGATTAAAACAAATAACTAGTCGTCGGATATCTCTTCCGGCTCTAAATTCTCACGCAAATGCTGGAACGCAACTCTAATACGAGATTTAACCGTTCCAAGCGGCAAGCCAGAACGCTCAGCAATTTGGCTATGCGATAGGCCTAAGAAAAACGACATTCTAATAATCTCAGCATGTTTGTCCTGCAGCAGTGCAAGCGCGCGTCTGACATTTTCGTCGCGCTGCTCTTCTTCGACAAACTCATCCGGTGCAATTGGTTCTGGCGGCACAAAAATAGGATCATTGATATCAATCAATGCCGATCGGTCGCGACGCAACAAATCGATGCGTCTATTTCGAGCAACACGAAACAACCAAGTTGAGAGAGAAGATTTTGAAGGATCAAACAAATGAGCCTTGTGCCAAAGGACCGACATGACATCTTGCGACATGTCCTCTGCATGCTCGGGCACAGCACCTAGTTGGATAAAATAGGATTTAATGCGAGGTGAGAAATAATCAAATAGTTCGGCAAACGCCTTTTGATCGCGATCAACGGCAACAGCGTTTGATAGCCTTGCAAAATGATCATGACGATCACGGGCCGTTTTATTCTTCACCATTTACTTAAATTAGCCCTCTAAATTCAATCTGTTATTACAAACAAAGCATGCAAGCGTTTACAACGGCCTAACTATTGCCGAATTTGATAATTATTAAAAGTCACAAACAGGGTAATATAGGAATAATTTTAAATTCTTTGATAAAACTTCATTAATGATGCAAATGTTGACGCTTTAGTAACCTCAAAAGGGCACAATTGCGTAGGCGACATGGTTAAATCACGATTGGTGGTACATATTTGGCGCCAAAATTCAAGGCAGGTATAGTAAATGATTATGGTAAGAGAGATCATGACAATGTTTGGTAAAAAAATTGCAATTGCGCTCACTTTAACAATCGCAAGCACACTGGCAGCTCAAGCACAGACACCTTCTATTATAGAAGAGTTTAAAGACTGGGGCGCTTATTCCTACCAGTCCGCATCTGGCAAAGTTTGCTATGTGCTATCACCACACAAAACAGCAGCACCATTGTCTGAGGGTGGTAAAACACTTTCCCATGGTCAAAATTACCTACTCATTGCCCAGCGCAAAGGCCAAAGCGTGAGCTATGAGCCACAGGTCATGATGAGCTATAAGATGAAAGAAGGTTCCAAAGTGAACCTAAATGTCGGCAATAAAGCATTTACATTCTATACACGCGGCAAAGTTGCTCACTTGGAAAATGCAGCCGAAGAGCCAGCCCTTGTGTCTGCTCTGCGCGGCGGTAGCTCAGTGTCAATCAAAGTCTTTTCATCTAGAAATGGCAATGCTCGCGATTATTCATTCTCCCTGTCCGGTGTCACCGCGGCACTGAAGAAGATTGCATCCTGCAACTAGTATTTGATTAAATTTCAAAAATTGGCCGGTTTATCCGGCCTTTTTTGTTTGCAGTAGTTTTTCAGCTACACCTGCATTCTTTGGCGTTTTAAAACCAACCGCAGTTTACCTTGCAATCCTTTTGGTGCTATGGGGCTATAAATTCTAAATTCAGCTAAAGGCTTTTGATTATGGCGATATCCCTTGATCTCACCGACAAACAGGTCCGCAAAGACGCCGCCGATCATGTCAGCGTAAAATCATCTATCAAGAAAAGCCTGATTGGCCTGCCAAAATCAGAGCTGGTTGATGCACTGCGCGACGTGGGCATTCCTGAAAAGCAGCTTAAAATGCGCGTCAGCCAATTATGGCATTGGCTCTATGTACGTGGAGTGTCTGACTTTGAAGATATGCACAATGTATCCAAAGGCCTGCGCGATATTTTGATTGAGAACTTTGATATTTCTCGGCCAGAAGTTATCGAAGAACAGATTTCCAATGATGGCACACGTAAATGGTTGATGCGCTTTCCATCTGGTGGCGCTGGCAAACCTGTCGAAGTTGAAACCGTATATATCCCTGAATCTGATCGTGGAACATTATGTATCTCTAGCCAAGTCGGCTGCACATTAACCTGTACTTTTTGCCATACAGGCACCCAAACACTAGTACGCAACCTGACATCTGGTGAAGTTCTGGCGCAATTGCTTGTCGCAAAAGACCGCCTTGGTGACTTTCCAAACAAAGATACGCCTGTTGGTGGCATCGCCCCATCAAGCGATCGAAAAGTATCGAACATTGTTATGATGGGCATGGGCGAGCCATTATATAATTTTGAACACGTCAAAAAAGCGTTGCTCATTGCAATCGATGGCGACGGCATTGCACTGTCGCGCCGCAGGGTCACACTCTCAACATCGGGCGTTGTGCCAGAGATCTATCGTACCGGCGAAGAAATCGGCGTGATGCTGGCGATCTCGCTTCACGCAACCCGTGATGAATTGCGTGATGTTTTGGTGCCGATCAATAAGAAATACCCGCTTGAAACATTGTTGGAAGCATGTCGAACCTATAAAGGCGCCAATAATGCCCGCCGTATTACTTTTGAATATGTAATGCTTAAGGGCATAAATGATAGCTTGCAGGACGCCAAAGAACTGGTGATCATGCTGAAAAACATCCCAGCCAAGATTAATCTCATCCCATTTAATCCATGGCCCGGTTCAGAATATGAATGTTCAGATTGGGAGCAGATTGAAAAGTTTGCTGAGTTTATCAATCAAGCCGGATATGCATCGCCAATTCGCACTCCAAGAGGCCGTGATATTTTGGCAGCTTGCGGGCAGTTAAAATCTGAATCTGAACGGATGCGTAAAAGCGACCGGATTGCATTAGAAGCGATGATGATCTCAGGTCACGGTGAAAATTAAACCATAAAGGATCTAAGTATGACGCAATTGATAAAGCTAGTATTTCGATTTTTTAGCATCACCATGAGCTTCTTCCTTGCCTGTGTAACAGCCGCACTGGTCTACGCATTTTTGTCTGGTTTGATAAAGCTACAAGACTTTGCCATTTATGGCGAAGTTGATACCTATTTTGCATTATCCTTAAATGTTGCAATTTTATCGACTGAATTTGCGCAAGTGAGTTTTGTTCCAGCTTTTTTGTGCATCATTGCATTTGAAATCAAACAAATACGCGACTGGCTTATCTATCTGATAACAGGTGGAGCTATTTCACTTTTCGCTCCTTTTATTCAGTCAAACCCAGAATTTATTCTGCCCAAAACAGCCTATCTGGTGGCCAGTGCAATGGCTGGTGGATTGATCTATTGGCTCTTTTGTGGACAACGCGCTGGACACTGGCACAGACCAACAAACTCAAAGTAAAAACGTTCCTTGAGACAAAAAAAGGGCCTGATCTCTCAGGCCCTTTAGGGTCTATAAACGTGGGGTTTTAAAAACGCAGAAATCAAACAGCACGTTTTTAAAAGGGGAGGATATTATCCCTTGGTAAATTCAGGATAAGCTTCAACACCAATCTCGGCTTTATCCATACCCATCATTTCATCTTCTTCTGATGCGCGGATACCCATTGTCATTTTCAAGACATACCAAACGATGGCAGACGCTACAAATGTAAACACACCGTAACAAATAACACCGTAGGCTTGGACACCAAGCTGCTCGATCATTGTTCTGGAAACTTCTGAATCACCGATTGTTGTTTGCGTGTTAAATGCGACAGCCAATGTGCCCCAAATACCTGCAAGCAAGTGAACAGGGATAGCACCAACAACATCATCGATTTTCAACTTATCAAGCATTGGAACAGCAAAGACAACGATCACACCACCAACGGCACCAATTAGGATGGCATAACCACCTGTTGGGGCAAGAGGTTCAGCTGTGATAGAAACAAGACCAGCCAATGCACCGTTAAGCGCCATTGTCACATCAATTTTCTTATAAAGAAGTTGCGTTAGAATAACAGTTACAACAACACCACCGGCCGCAGCAAGGTTTGTGTTTGCAAAGATGCGAGAAACGTCTGACACATCGCCAATTGTACCCATTGCTAGCTGAGACGCACCGTTAAAGCCGAACCAACCGAGCCAAAGGATGAATGTACCCAATGTTGCAAGCGCAATGTTTGACCCTGGCATTGGAATTGTACGGCCATCAACATATTTGCCTTTACGAGCACCCAAGATAAGCGCACCAGCAAGAGCTGCCCAACCACCAACAGAGTGAACAATTGTAGAACCAGCAAAATCAGAGAAACCAGCTTGTGATAGGAAGCCGCCGCCCCACTGCCATGAACCAGAAATCGGATACAGAACACCAGTTAAAATGGCTGTAAAGATAAGGAATGGCCAGATTTTGATGCGTTCTGCAACCGTACCAGATACGATTGAAGCAGTTGCTGCAACAAACACCATTTGGAAGAACCAATCAGATGCTGTTGAATAACCAGTATCTAACGCAGCTTCACCAACGGCGTCAAAGCCGTAACCGAAACCAAATGATCCGATATACATGCCAACATCTTTGTACATGAGGTCATAACCAATGGCCCAGAACATGATACCGGCGATGGAATAAAGCGCAATATTTTTCAAACATTGCATCGACACGTTCTTTGAGCGAACAAGACCCGCTTCAAGCATGGCAAAACCTGCCGCCATGAACATGACAAGGAAGCCACCGATAAGGAAAAGCAATGTATTAAAAATATAGGCTGTTTCTGCTTTTGATGCGAATTCGGCATCCTGAGCAAATGCAGGACTTGCAGTGAGCACAAGACCGGCCATGGAAGTCACAACAAGCGACTTGATTGATATGGGGGCACTAAACAATTTCATAATGATATACTCCTGAGGAATTCTTATAATGCTTCAGCATCAGTTTCGCCGGTACGAATCCGTACAGCGTGATCAATGGAATAAGTGAATATTTTTCCGTCACCGATCTGGCTGGTTTTCGCAGCAGATGAGATGGCTTCAATCACTGCATCAACCGCATCAGATGCGACAGCAATTTCAATTTTTAGCTTCGGTAGAAAACTAACGGCGTATTCTGTACCGCGATAGATTTCAGTGTGCCCTTTTTGACGTCCGTAACCTTTGACTTCCGTCACTGTTAAACCTTGAATGCCAACAGCTGTGAGTGCTTCACGCACTTCATCCAACTTAAACGGCTTTATAATGGCCATAACGATCTTCATATCGTTTCCCGTCCTTTTGTTGCTCGCGGTTTAAAACCGCATCTACTCTCCCACACAGCAATAGCGCTTTGCAGTTATGGAAATAGAATCAAAAGGCGTGCCAGTTGAACATCAAAACCTATAAGCAATTGAAATATTTAGTAATTTTATTATTACAACACCAAAAACCATGCGTATGCCTAAATAATAAGCACTCTTATTTTGCACATATAATAGGCAAATAATATTACTTGGCTATTTTTCGTGCATTTGCTCGTTTACGAATCAAACCTTCTTGCGCAACAGATGCGACAAGAGTTCCATCCCGCTTAAACAACGAGCCACGTGCCATTCCGCGAGATCCCGCACTTGACGGACTATCCATATGATAGAGCACCCAATCATCGAACAAAAACAGCCTATGAAACCATATGGCATGATCAAGGCTAGCGCCCTGCACAGATTGATCGAATATATTGACCCCATGCGGAAACAGAGCTGTATCGACCAACAGCATATCGGACAGATAAGACAAGATCACTGGGTGAAGATAGGCATCAACCCCATCATCAAGCGGCTTTATTAGCCGGAGCCAAACAGATTGTTCAGGCTCTAAATAACCAGCATTCAGATAACGCTCCATGGACACAGGGACAAATTGAAACGGCCTTTCTTTATTCATGTAAAGCTTAAGTGGCTCAGTCGTTGCATCTTTTGCATTAAACACATTTTCAATATCAAGCTCTTCAGGCGACGGAACATCCGGCATAATAGCTTGATGGTCAAACCCAGCCTCTGATCGGTGAAACGATACCTGCATTGTAAAGATAACCTGGTTCGATTGAAGCGCCTCCACTGACCGCATAGAAAAGCTTGCACCATCTCTGATGCAATGAACACGATAGTAAAGTGGAATATCTGGATCACCAGGTCGCAAAAAATAAGAATGCAGTGAATGAACCGCCCTATCTGCTTTGACCGTTCGGCTGGCAGCGGCCAAACTTTGCGCAATAAGTTGACCACCAAATATCCGGCGCCACCCAAAATCAGGCGAATGACCTAGAAATAGGTTTTCATCTTCCTTGATAAGATCAAGACAGTTTAAAAACTTCGTCATAGTGGCAGATGGATCACGCGACATTTTGCACTCATAATTCGTTTCGGACTTTGCTAGCTTTACGATATAGTTCTAAAATAAAGCAATCAGGTTTTGTCTTTTAAAGGAACTATCTCATGGATGACAAACACGTCGATATTCTTATTGCCGGTGCAGGCTATGCAGGACTTGCAACAGGCGTTGCAATTAAAGCTGCATCACCGCACCTAAACGTGACGATTGTCGATGCTGCTCCAAAAGATGTTTGGCAAAAAGACCAGCGCGCATCTGCCATTGCGATTGCCGCTGAAAACATGCTGACAGCACTTGGTGCATGGCAAGATATCGCGCCAGAAGCACAGCCCATCAACAAGATGATTGTGACCGATTCCAACGTCAGCGACCCTGTTCGTCCGATCTTTTTAAACTTTGATGGTGCAGTTCAGGACGGCAGACCCTTTGCCCACATGGTTCCCAACAGAGCCATGATTGCAGCTTTGCGCACAAAAGCCTCAGAATTGGGCGTAGACATATTGCAAAGCAGCGCCGTATCCAGCTTTGAACGCAATGCCACACATGCAATTGTAACAATTGCAGATGGCTCAAAAATCACCACCAAACTGCTCGTTGCTGCCGATGGCGTTAAATCCAAAATTCGCACACTTGCAAAAATCCGCACACTTGAGTGGAAATATGGCCAATCTGGCATCGTGACGACTGTTGCCCATGAACGGCCACATAACGGCCAAGCCGAAGAACATTTCCTACCCAGCGGACCCTTTGCGATACTTCCCCTTATGGGCAATCGCTCATCACTTGTATGGACAGAACCAACCGATGAAGCCAACAAACTTGTCGCAAGTGATGATCTGGTCTTTGAAGCAGAGCTTGAACGCAGGTTTGGCCATAAACTAGGTGAGATCACCCTTGAAGGCGGACGCCGCGCGTTCCCACTTGGTCTCACCCTTGCAAGAGAGTTCGTACAAGACCGAATAGCGCTTGTGGGCGATGCAGCGCACGGAATACATCCAATTGCCGGACAAGGCCTCAACCTTGGCTACAAGGGCGCAGCAGCGCTTGCAGAAACCATTGTTGATGCAGAACGTCTTGGGCTTGATATCGGCTCTGTGGGCACGCTTGAGCGCTACCAGATGTGGCGTAGGTTCGACACAGTGCAGATGGGCGTCACAACAGACGTGCTAAATAGGTTATTTTCCAACGATATCGCGCCAATTCGCCAGCTTCGAGATTTTGGACTGGGTCTAGTCGATCGCATGCCAAAGTTAAAAAGCTACTTTATTGAACAAGCAGCTGGTTTACAAACATCTGACGGGCCAAAGCTTTTGCAAGGAAAAGCGATTTAACAACCGAAATAAACCTTGCCTACAAAGCCAACATCTATAGCCGCCCTATAATTGACGCGCTTCAGATACCAGCATAATCGGAATGCAATCTCGAATGGGAAAGGCAAGCTTTGCTTTCTCCGATATAAGCTCTTGTGCGTCTTTATCAAACACAAGCGTGCTTTTTGTGAGCGGGCAGACTAATAACTGCAACAATTTCGGATCGATGCTCGGCTCTTTATTGCGTTTCTCATCCATTCAAATCACCTTCTAGTCGCTTCAAGTCACCTATTGAACCGTTTGGTTATTAGCATCAGACCCACTTGCATAACTCATCTCGATAAGCGCAATCAACGTCTGAACCCGAACATCAAAATCAGCCTCTAATAAAGCCTGTTTTTCAGCCATATCAAAAGGCAATAAGCCTGATAGTAAATTGACCAGGTCTGAGATTTTCAATTGGCTGATATCTTCATAATCAACTTCGATATTATTATCTTCAACGTAAAATTTCAAATGCTGCAGTAATTGAGTTTTAGCCTCAGGCATATCCTCATTCAGCTCAACAAGATCTGAAATAAACGGAACGATCTTTGCGGTACGATAAGGTAATGTGTCAGGTTTTGCAAAAGTCTCGGATTTTAATCTGAAACGACAAATACCTGCCAGGGAAATTAAATAGCGACCATCACCAGATTCAGCGATTGAAATCACGCGACCCAATGTGCCGACCTGACAAAGATCGGATATCGTATCAGAACCATTATCCGATGCATCCGAAAAGCCTGGCTGGATCATAGCAACAATTCGGTCAGAGGCCATCACATCATCAAACAAGGACAAATAACGAGGTTCAAAAATATTAACCGGCAGCACACTACCTGGCAGCAACAAAGACCCCTCAAGCGGGAACAATCTTGCCTCTTTAGGAAGATCATCTTCCCCTAGGTAACGCTTATTTCCAATTTGCAATGGACTAACCTTTCAAAAACTAAAAACACGATACTCATAAGCTACGAAAGAATAGATCCAGCTCTATGAAAACAAGATCGAGGACAGCTGTCTCCGTCCAGAAAGCGTTGCCGGATCCATTGGGCCCCACGCTTCAAACAGATCAAGCAAAAGCTTCCGCCCACCATCTTCTTGCCATTCACGATCCAAACGCATGATAGATATAAGCATATCAACAGCTTTGACTCGATCACCTTGCGCATTATAAATCTTAGAAAGATCCGCACGCGCTTCACAATCTTTGGTATTAGCCTCTATACGGGCTTCAAGCGCCACCGGATCACCGAGCTTTGCCACTTCTTGAGCCATTTCAACCCGCTTGATAGCACCAGAAACAGCAATGTCTTTTTTAGCATCTTCAGGCAATCGCTCGAGCAAATCTACAGCTTGTTCCAACTTACCTGCAGCCATCATACAATCCACAATGCCCGCAATGGCGCGTGGATTACCTTTATCATGCTGCATAACCATAGAAAAGGCCTGCGCAGCTTGTTCCAAATCACCATTGGCAAGAGCTGCATCACCTGTATCCAAAATCTGCTCAATTTGCTCTTTCATGCCAGCTTCAGGTGAAGCTGCACCCATCTTTGCAATAAATTCTTTGATTTTCGCTTCCGGCTGCATACCCATGAAACCATCAACCGGCTGCCCCCCAACAAACGCAATAACAGCAGGGATTGATTTAACACCCAATTGGCCGGCGATCTCTGGGTATTTTTCAATATCCATCTTGACCAATCGCACAGCACCACCAGCTTCGCGAACCGCTTTTTCAATCACTGGCGTCAACTGCTTACACGGACCACACCAAGGCGCCCAAAAATCGACAAGCACAGGAATGTGCGAGGATGCTTCAACAACATCTCGCCCAAAATCCGCCATACTTGTTTCGCTAATCAGCTCAGCAGAAATAGGCTGACCTTTCGGACTTGGCGACAATGGCGCACTGGAAGGTTCGGTTGTTGTCGTTGTGGTCGTAGTTGTGTTGCCACCGTAAGAAGCAGAACCCTGATATTGCGTACCAGAATTATAAGCATAGGGATTATCATCTTTTGTCATATTGGCTTTCGCTCACATTTAGCTGGATTGCGTCAGGATAGTCTATCAGTAATTTCTAAGTCTATTACTCAAACTTAGTCAGAAACTTTGACGATTAAAGGGTCATGGCCAAAATTCTTCGCAAATTTCAACAAATCATCTTTGGAAAGAGATGTCGTCGCATCGTTTAACAATGGATGGCAGTTCAATAAATCATGAGTCAATAAAGGCGCATCAATCACAAATGTCACATTTAAGTCCGTATCATTGATCACTGAAAATGCGGTCACAGATCCAGGCGCAACACCCAAATATTCCATCAGTTTTTCAGGCTTACCAAAAGACACACGGCCACTGGCACCAATCAAGGTATGAATTTTCTTAAGATCCACAACCGCACTTTCCTCAAGCGTCACAAGGAAATATTTGCTCTTCTTATCTTTCAAAAACAAATTCTTGGTATGGCCACCGGCAATATCATCACAAAGGCCCTTTGACTCCTCCACTG
Organism: uncultured Rhizobiaceae bacterium; assembly: GCA_963974325.1. Taxonomy (GTDB): domain Bacteria; phylum Pseudomonadota; class Alphaproteobacteria; order Rhizobiales; family Rhizobiaceae; genus Lentilitoribacter. The sequence goes on along the minus strand of CAXBCW010000031.1, from coordinate 1,649 downwards.
TGAAGACAGGCGCATGATCAACATTTGTATATTGAATGTCTAGCTCATCAAGCGCTTGGAAAAGGTCAGCTTTTGATTTTTGTGTCATAATTTTTACACCCTACATATTTGTCTTATCGATGATGGCACCTTGGTAGCCAATCACATGGCTCGCCATATTGTGACCTGCCAACATAGCATCATCAAGCGGCTGACCATCAAAATATGCAGCCAAGAACGCACCATTAAAACTATCACCGGCAGCTGTGGTATCGACAATCACAGTTGCGGCATCAAAATCGTGTTGAGAGGTTTGAACTTGACCATCTGCAATCAACAAAGGTCCCGCTGCGCCGTGCTTAACAATCAGCTGCGGCACACCATAAGACGACAAGCGCGCAATCGCAGCTCCCTCATCCGCATCATCAAACAACAGCATTTCATCATCTATCGATGGCATACCAATATCAGTTAATTCCCAAGCCTTTTGAACAATCCGCTGCGCAGTTTCAACATCCGGCCAAAGCTTTGGTCGATAATTGGAATCAAAAGCAACACGGCCGCCATTTTGCTTAAAACTCAAAAGCCAAGCAAAAAAGTCAGCAACTATCTCACTTGGCAATATCGCCAGCGAAATCGCGCTAAAATAAACCACATCCATACCTTCCAGCGACGAAAAGTCAGATCCAGCAAACAAAGTCCGCGCTGCCGAACTTTCACGCCAATAAGCAAACGTACGATCACCCGTTTCATCTTTTGATATCGAATAAATGCCGGGCAGCTTTGTCTCATGTCGCGCAATCTGATCGCACAACACACCCTCATCTTCGATATAACGAGACATTTTATCCGAAAACTGGTCCTGCCCTAACGAGGTGACAAAATAGACTAAATGCGCATTAGACACCTTACGCCGCAAATAAATAGCAGTGTTCAACGTATCACCAGCATAACCAATCGACGCTTGTCGACCAGTTTCATTAACTGATAGTTCGATCATAGCCTCGCCAACACTGGCAATCTTCAACTGTTTCATGTGTAATCGGTTCCACTGATAATTTGATTGAAGTTCTATCGCGGTCTGCAAGATTCTGCAATTATCTTAGCTAACTATTTACGATCTTTACGCTTGAGCAAGAAAAAATGAAAATCATTGTCGTTTTGCTGTTGCAATTCATTTCACATTACGTCATATAGCGCAGGTCTTCACAGACACTCATGTTCAAAACTACCTCAGAACATGACGTTGAGCGGGTGTAGCTCAGGGGTAGAGCATAACCTTGCCAAGGTTAGGGTCGAGCGTTCGAATCGCTTCACCCGCTCCAATTTTTCCAAGTAAATCAATAAGTTATATAAAAGAGCATTTTTGCTCAACACATCAATTTGGCTAGCACACTACTAGCACAGTGCCGTTTTACGCATTCTGACATCAGTGTTTTCAATAGCTTAGGAAACTTCGGTTTTGGATTTAGCACACTTCTAGCACAGTCACCTACCCTTACACTTTTTTGGAGCGCGGTATTTGGGTGTGTGTTTGGATCATTTCGTGTTTGCTCAAATGACTGGTTGATTTTGATTTTAGCTGGCAACAATCTAGCACATAGCTAGCACAGTGGTGTTTTGGACACTTTCAAATGTGCTGAGCAATGCTCGTAAAAACTATTTGTATT
>CAXBCW010000030.1:0-31062 GCA_963974325.1 uncultured Rhizobiaceae bacterium | reverse complement strand
TTTGAAGAGGATATCACCTCCGAACGCCAAGGGGGAAAATCAACCAATTCCGGAACAAATGTTGAGACTAAAACCTATTATGCAAATTTTGCACTTGGGTTATGTGAAGGTGAAATTAGCCATATAAAACGCATATGGGCAGATGGGCGCGAGATCGATCAAAGCCAGATCGACATGCGCGTTTATCACGGTACGCAAGATCAATTGCCCGACCCATTAATGGAAGCAAAACAGGGTGCCGGTCAAACGCCAGCCTATCGTGGTTTGGCCTATGTGGTGCTTGATCGCTTGCCGATTGAGGCCTATGGAAATCGCATTCCGGTGCTTCAATTTGAAGTTACCAAATCTGTCGGTCAACTCGAACGCGATATTCGCGCTGTCACATTGATCCCGGGTGCAACAGAACATGGATTGGCAACAATTCAGATCAGCGAAACACCAAGCGTTGGTCAGCAGTGGTTGATCAATCATAATGTTAAATTTGCTGATAATGATTTGAAAGCCTCGCTGGACGAGTTGCAGGCACTGTGCCCAAATCTACAATCCATTGGCTTGGTTATCTCACGGTTTGGCAATAATTTACGGGCTGGATCTTGTAAGTTACAGCCCGGTGTTGAAATCAATTTCCGCAGCGATGAAACGCGTCACTGGCGCGTGGGGTCCAAAACGCGTGGGAATGCATATTTAATCCCGCAGCAGGATAACGCACCCATTTATGGCGGCACCCCCGATGATGCATCGGTACTAGATGCGATTGTGGAGATTAAATCTCGCGGGCTCAATGTCATGCTCTATCCGTTCATATTGATGGACGTGCCAGAGAGCAACCAATTGCCATCGCCCTATGGTGGAGATACTCAAGCTATTTTCCCATGGCGTGGTCGCATCACATGTGACCCAGCTATAGATCAGCCAAATTCTGTCGATCAAACGTTTGATGCGGGTACTCAGATCGCAAGCTTTCTGGGCGCAAGCCAAACCTCTGATTTCATCATCTCAGGCAACCAAATTTCATGGATCAATGCAGATTATGGATATCGGCATATGATATTGCATTATGCTGCATTGGCCAAAATTGCGAGCAATCGTGGTGCGCCGGTGGATGGTTTTGTTTTGGGATCTGAAATGGTGGCGCTCACACGGATTCGCGATCATCAAAATATTTTCCCATTTGTGCAAGCACTAGCGGCTTTGTCCGATGATGTCGCCTCTATTTTGTCATCCTCTACGCAACTTACCTATGCTGCGGATTGGACCGAATATTTTGGCTATCATCCTCAAGATGGATCTGGCGATGTGTGGTTTCATCTCGATGATTTATGGGCAAAACCATCGATCAGCGCGATTGGCATCGATAATTATATGCCACTATCTGATTGGCGTGATGACGATTTACAAAGCGCAAATCCTGATGGCTTTCATCATCAAAATGATGTTGCAGCTTTATCTGGTCAGATAGATAAAGGTGAGGGGTTTGATTATTATTATGCAGACACCCAAGCGCGTGCAGATCGAGACCGCACACCTATTACCGATGATCTGGGTAAACCTTGGATCTATCGATTTAAAGACCTCAAATCATGGTGGGAAAACCCACATTATAACCGAATTGGTGGTGTCGAGTTGGCCACATCGACCGCATGGGTGCCTCAGTCAAAACCATTTTGGTTGACTGAGTTTGGCTGTCCGGCGGTTGATAAAGGCGCTAATCAACCCAATGTTTTTCCCGATCCTAAATCATCAGAAAATGCATTTCCTTATTTCTCCAATAAAGGCCGAAGCGACCAAGCGCAAAGGGCATTTTTATCAGCGCATCTCAATCATTGGAATGCTGATAATTCCGGCATGGTTGATTTGGATCATAGTTATGTGTGGACATGGGATGCACGGCCATTCCCTGCCTTTCCGCAAAATTTAGATCTTTGGTCAGATGGAGATAATTGGCGCACAGGACATTGGATCAATGGTCGTTTGGGTACTGCCCCACTCAACGAACTCATTGCCAATATTCTAACAGATCATGGATTTGATCAGTTTGATGTCAGCGCAGTTGAAGGCATGGTCACAGGCTATGTGCAAGCAGATGTCACGTCAGCACGCGCAATGCTGGAGCCGCTTATGACATTGTTTCAAATCGATGTGTCTGAAGGTGCAGAGAACCTGATTTTTGCGTCTCGCATGACCACGTCAAAAAATGCAATCGATATCGATGCACTCTGCGATCAAAAAGATGAACAGTTGATGTCTCATCGCCGTGGACAAGAAAGCGAGTTGGCCAACGAAGTGCAGATTGATATGATCGCACCTGAACTCGATTATACACCAGCCAGCACTTATTCACGGCGCTTGGCTCGTGGAAGCCAAAGGCAAGAATTGCTGAGATTACCAGCGGCACTCGATAGTGAAACAATATCTGTAATCGCAGATCAATGGCTGCAAGATCATTGGGCCTCGCGTGAGGTTGTCGAATTCTCATTGCCGATAGAAGCTATCCACTTTGAACCGGGAGATCGGGTGCGGTTTTCAAATGCCACTGATTTTTCAGGCCCAGATGGTGTGTTTTCAATTGTCCAAATTGAAGATGGCACAAAACGCAATATTACGGCAAAACGGATTGTTTCATCCACAGCATTGGCATCTAATCCAGATGTTGTATCGCGTAATAATTCGGATGCAAATGCTGGCTTTTTACCCAATGTTGTGCTGCTTGATCTTCCGATATTATCCGGTTCTGATCCTCTCATCTGGGCACGGGGTGCAGCTTATGCATCGCCATGGGTTCCCATCACCCTATCAAGTTCAATCTCGCAAAGTGGCGAGTATTCTGCCCGTGCGTAGTTGAGAGCGCCTGCAACAATTGGACGTTTAACAGCTGATTTGAGCGCTGGGCCAGAAGGCTGGATTGATTATAAAAACAATGTGATTGTGCAATTACCATTTGGTGAGTTTGAAACGATCACCAAAGATCAAATTCTAGCTGGTCAAAACATTATCGCAGTCAAAAGCAAAAGCGGGACTTATGAAATTATCCAGTTTCAAGACGCTGTAGAGATTGCGACCAATCAATGGCAATTGTCGAACTTACTACGCGCCCAATCTGGCACTGATGATGCCATGGAGAAGGGGGCATCATCTGGTGCTGAAGTTGTGTTGATTAACGGCAATGTCACCAATCTTGCTCTAAGTTCTTCCGAACTTGATGCCGAGCTATATTGGCAAGTTACAGGGCTGGGTAAATCAAATGCGGATATTGATGTGATTACATTCACAGGTGGAGCACGGGCAAATACACCGTTTTCACCCGTTCACTTGCGGGCGATACGTCAGGCTGATGGCATAATGTTGACTTGGAAAAGGCGTTCGCGGTTTAATGCCGATAGTTGGTCTGGGGCTGATGTTCCCATTGATGAGGATGAGTTACGCTATCGTCTTGATATAATGAACGGTTTCAACATCATTCGAACTATTGAAATAAGCGTGCATCAATATCTTTATTCGGTGGCTGACGAATTGTCTGACTTTATGCAAACCCAAGCCCAAATCACATTTTCTGTCACCCAAATTGGTGGCCAAATCGCTTCTGGTATCTCTCGCTGTGCCACAAAGCTGTTGTAAATTCGCCAAGAACCCCTGAATTTCAGGCTTTTTGCCTCAATTTCTCCTCTATTTCAATCCATTCATTTACCGTTCAGGTTTGGTCCGCTAAAAGACCTATAGTGATTTGGTATATGAGGTTGTTTGAGATGAATTTTGTATCTTTTGTAAAGGTTTGTGCGGCGCCGATGAAGGCAGCTGTGTTGAATGTGGCGGTTCTGGTGTTTGTGGCACCAATGATGATATTGCCTGCGACAGCTGCCGATTGTATGGCGTCTGCACAAACTGTTATTTCGCAAACCGGTGGTGAGCTTTTGTCTGCGACCCCTCAGACAAAAAACGGCCAAGCGGTGTGTAAAGTAACGGTTTTAGTCAAAAGTGGCAGCGGCCAACGGCCTAAAAAAATGTCAGTGACGGTGCCGCAATAAAACGTGTTGCTGCTAAATACATCCTACTGAACTCACATTCCCCGTTGATATCAATCCTGTTCAATACGAATAGATTGAAGCGCGTTCCAAAACTCACTACTATCTGATCATTAAAGATGCGAAAGGCCATTTCATGCGTGTTCTAGTTATCGAAGATGATCCTGATTTAAATCGACAATTATGTGAATTGCTCGACGAGCGTGGCTATGTCGTTGATAAAGCTTTTGATGGCGAAGAAGGTCATTTTTTAGGTGATAACGAACCCTATGATGCTGTTGTACTAGATATTGGTTTGCCACAAATGGATGGCATTACCGTGCTCGAAAAATGGCGTGCCGATGGCCGTTCCATGCCGGTACTTATCCTCACTGCGCGTGATCGATGGAGCGACAAAGTTGCTGGCATTGATGCCGGTGCCGATGATTATGTCACCAAACCCTTCCATGTCGAAGAAGTGTTGGCGCGGTTGCGGGCGCTGATCCGCCGCGCTGCTGGACATTCAACATCAGAAATCACCTGTGGGCCTTTGGTTGTTGATACCAAAGCTGCAAAAGTCACACTTAATGGTTCTGTGATGAAACTCACATCCCATGAGTTTCGCCTTGTGTCTTATCTGGTTCACCATATGGGCGAAACCGTGTCTCGCACCGAATTGGTGGAGCATATGTATGATCAAGATTTTGATCGCGATTCCAATACGATCGAAGTGTTTGTCGGTAGATTACGCAAGAAAATAGCCAAAGAATTCGACGGTGATTTGATCGATACGGTTCGCGGCCTTGGCTATCGCATTCAGCCGCCTGATACAAAATGATATCATCGTCATGACAGATGAAGAGTCAAAAACACATAGGACTAAAAAACGTGAAGGGCCAAAAAAACGTGGGTTGATCGCGCGTCAATCGCTCACCACGCGTGTCTTGTTCTTTGCATCCATTTGGACAATCATCGCTTTTGCCGCCGTTGCGCTGATTATCTCCACGTTATATCGTACAAATTCTGAACGGGCATTTGCAGATCTGCTGCGCGCTCATTTAAACACGGTCATCGAAGCCATTTCCTTTAGTGATGATGGATTACTATCGGGAAATCCGCAATTGGGTAGCTTAAATTTTGCCCAACCAGGTTCGGGCTGGATTTGGATTGTTGATCCCATTGATGCAGGTGGCAAAACCAGTGGTCAGAGCTTATTCTCAGTCTCATTGGGAAGTGAAGTGCTCTCGCTACCACCATTGTTTCAAGTGGATTTTGATCGTCAATATATCCGGTCTTACCAACTTGAAGACAGTCTACAAAATCGTATTTTAATTGCAGAAACCGAAGTTGAATTGGGCGATAGTAAAGCCGTTCGAATTCGGGTGGGTGGAAATTTGGATGCGCTGGAGGCCGATGTCAACTCGTTCATGGGCAACCTTACGATCGCGCTTCTCGTTGCTGGCATTGGAACGCTGCTGATCAACATGGTGGTGATCCTATACGGTCTTAAACCGCTTGATCATGTGCGGGCTTCGCTCGAGCAAATTCGCAATGGTGATGCTGATCAATTATCCAGTGATTTCCCCAAAGAAATAGCGCCCCTTGCCGATGAGGTGAACGCGCTTATTGACAGTAATAAACGTGTGGTCGAGCGCGCCAGAATGCAGGTTGGTAATCTAGCGCACTCCCTTAAAACACCGATTGCTGTGATGTTAAATGAAGCGCGTAACCTACCAGATTCCCAAGGCGAATTGGTCAAAAATCAAATTGGCATGATGCAGAACCAAGTCCAAACTTATCTTGATCGTGCCCGCATTTCTGCCCAGCGCGGTTCAGTGTTGGCGCGCTCTGATGTTTTGCCAAGTCTTGAACGCTTGTTACGGGTGATGAACAAACTTAATCCCGATACTGAGTTTTCGCTCAATAATTCTGCCAAAAACACGTTGATTGCTTTAGAAGGACAAGATTTTGAAGAGATCTTGGGCAATTTGATCGAGAACGCGGCGCGGTTTGCAAAAACCCAAGTCATCGTCACAATCAGTGATGATAGTGATATGCTGACCATTCGTGTTGAAGATGATGGCCCAGGGCTCACCAATGATCAAAAAACACAAGCCCTTAAACGTGGGCAACGGTTGGATGAAACAAAACCCGGCAGTGGATTAGGGCTATCGATTGTGGATGAGATTACGCAGGAATATCAAGGTGAGTTTAGTTTAAAAGATGCAGAGATCAGTGGTCTTGCTGCGCAACTCCGATTGCCAAAAGCAGCAGTTTAAGAACCTGTTTTGTTGCGGGATCAAACACTTATTATTTGTAAGCACCATATTATCGCCAAGATAATTGTGTGATAGAGGTCGTGCAGTAATGCGCATTGAGGGCGAAGAATTATGAATGTTGTAAAATTGGGAATTGTGCTTGTTAGCGTATCAGCATTGAGTGCCTGTGTGACGGGTCAACAGCAAACGAGTTTAGATGCTGGGCTTAATACCGGTTTAAACTCTGGTCCAGATGTAGGCCCAGATGCGGGAATGGCAAGCGGTAGAGAAATTTCCAAAGCATTCAACGGCGGAATTTTACCCAAGGAAGATTACAACAAGCTTTCTCGCAAAGACAAAATCCGCGCTTTATTGGCTGAATATGGCGCATTGGAAAATTCTGCCACGGGTCAATCAAGTTCATGGGCCACGCCAAATGGCAATTCCTCCGGTGTGGTAACCGCATCTCAACCCTATCAAGTTGGCGAGCAAAACTGCCGTCAATATTCTCACAAGGCGATTATCAAAGGCAAAAGCGTGACCGCAACAGGTGCCGCATGCCGGACCTTAGATGGTAAATGGATACCATTAAGCTAGCTTCGTGCTTAAGTCTAAATGGTCATAGACTTTACACTTAGAATCGTAATGAATAGTCTGATGAACCAAACACGTATCAAATCAATTTTAGAATTCCTCAAAGGCACCGAACAGCTAAAAAACACCCTGCGCAGCGCCCATACGTCTCAAAAACGTACCGAATATGTTGCCGAACATAGTTGGCATTTATGTTTGCTCGTGATGATGTTTGAAGACGAGTTAAACGATATCGACATGCTGCGTTTGATCAAGCTTTGCATCATTCATGATTTAGGAGAAGCCATCTCCGGCGATATTCCTGCGATTTATCAAAACCCAAATGAAGATAAAGCTGATGCTGAACGCAACGATTTTATCACGTTATGTGCGCCATTGCTGGATGATTTGAAGGCTGAATTAATGGGGCTTTGGGATGAATATGATGCAGGTCAAACACAAGAGGCAGTTTTGGCCAAAGGTTTTGATAAGTTAGAAACCATGCTGCAGCATCTTTTAGATGGAACAACTGGCAATATCGATTTCCCGTTCAATCTGACCTATGGCGTAGAGCGAACAGATAAACATCCGCTTTTGAAATCTATTCGTAAAATTGTGGATGAACGAACCAAAGCGCGTATTTAATATCCCGCCATACACATCAAAACAAACATTTGCATTTTCAAATAGATTTGGTGCTATAATCCATTTGTGATTTGGTTATTGTTTGTGGCAATGGAGATGAACATCGTGGTTTTAAAAAATATGCGTTTGGGTTGTAAACACCTCATTCTGTTGATCATCACGTTCTTTATTTCTCTATCATCTGCCATGTCTGCCGAAGTCATAACCAGCTTTCATGCCCAAATAAAGTTGCAGAAAAATGGTGAGATGTTGGTTACAGAAACCATTTCTGTGATCTCTGAAGGGCGCGACATTCGCCGCGGTATATTCCGAGATTTCCCTAGATATTATGTTGATGAAAAAAACCAGCAACGGCGCGAAGTATTGAACGTAGTGTCGGTTCGACGCGATGGCCAAAACGAGCCTTATCATACTGAAATAGTCAACGAATATAATCGGGTCTTTATCGGCAAAGAAGATGTGCTTTTAACCAATGGCGCACACGAATTTGAAATCACCTACGAGACAAACCGCCAAGTTGGGTTTTTTGATACAGGTGAAGAATTATATTGGAATGTGACCGGCAATGGCTGGACATTTCCAATCCAGCGCGCAAGTGCAGAAATTGTTCTGATTGATGGCGGCCAGTTCTCTGACCTGACTTTTTTCACCGGCCCATTGGGCGCAACAGATAAAAACGCTGTTGCAGAAATTGGGCAAAATGGCACTGTTGCGACGTTTAAAACAACCAGCGAGTTAGCTCGTCGGGAAGGGTTGACGATCGTTGCCAAAATGCCGATTGGAACGATTGATGAGCCGACAAAAAGCCAAGAAAACGCATGGTTCCTGCTTGATTTTGGCCACGTCATGGTCGGTGTTGGAACTGCAATACTTGCATTCTTTTATTATGTTTTTGCATGGTTTTTTGCAGGGCGCGATCCCAAGCTTGTCCGTATCGAGCAACGAAACACCACATCTTTGGGTATATCACCCGCGTTGGTGCATTATATATCCAACAAAGGCCGCACAGGTGGTGGCTGGACCGCGATATCGGCAGCTATTTTGAACCTTGCTGTAAAAGGTCATATCACCATGGATAAATTGGATGGTGATCCTGTCTTAACTCAAGAAGGCGAAGTTAACTTGCGTAGATTGCCCGTGGGCGAAGCCGCGATTATGCGCATGGTCGCGGAGACAGGTGAATTCAAACTCAGCAAAGCCAATGGCGCGCGCGTAGCAAAATTAAAAAGTAGCTTCCAATCAGCGATGGAAGATGAGCATCGTGGCGTCTTTTATGAACACAATACCAAGCTTATTGTCATTGGTATTCTCATAAGTGTGGCTGGCGTTTTAGCAACGCTGTTTTTCAATGCAGATGGGTTCGTCTCTCTTATCGTTGCCGCTGTCATTGCTGGTTTTTTTGCAGCGTTTATGGTGCCGCTCTATTTCTTATTGCGGTGGATTTGGCGCCGTCAATCATCGGTACTCAGATTTGTGGGGCTACTGATCTTTGGTCTTGCCGCACTTGCCGCCATTGGGTTTGGTATCTTGATGTTGATGTCTGCTATTCAACAAACTGGCTCTTGGGTCAATTTAGCCTTCATTGGGGCTGTCGCTGCCGCGATATTACTTAATCTCGTATTCTTCCATTTAATGGGATCTCCCACGGCTTTAGGTGCTCAAATGATTGGGCAAATTGAAGGTTTAAGGCTGCATCTGATCAATTTCCATCAACAGTGCATGAACCTATCGGGCACACCGGATATGACGCCAAAGTATTTTGAAAAACAATTGCCCTATGCTGTGGCGCTGGAGGTTGAAAAACCTTGGTCAGAGGCCTTTAACGAATGGATGACGAGTGCTGAAATTATCGCTCGTGGCCCCGTTTATTATGATCCTTATTGGGATCGCAATCACCATTATACATGCGGCCTTCGCCATGGAACATCAATGAGTGGGGATAGCTTTGATTTTGGACATGTAATGTCTCAATCGTTTTCTTCTGCCATGCCCGTTGCTAAGTCATCCAGTTCGTCTGGTGGTTTCAGCGGCGGCGGTGGCGGTGGCGGCGGAGGAGGTGGCTGGTAATGAAACTTATTCCAATTTATCTCATTGTTGCGCTATTGATCGCGATCACATTCGGAGTTTGGGGCCTGTTGAGCAATGCAAACCAAATTCAATATAGCGATGCCTATGGACCGCTACCATTTTGGGGCGGTCTGGGCAGCATTTTCCTGCTTGCCATATCAGCAATTTTGCTCGTCATTCATATGCGCAAAAAATAACCAATCCTCCTGATCACTGGAAGACGCGATAAACCCCGCCGTCTTTTTCGTCATTGAGCAGGTAAATACTGCCATCAGCTGCAACATCAACATCGCGAATGCGGCCAATTACATTTTGAAACAATACGCTTTCAGAAACGGGGCGATTTTTGTTTAGCGCTACCAAATAAAGGCTGCGGAATTTAAGCGAACCAACGAGTATATGCCCGTCCAAATCTGGAAACATTGTACCCTGATAAAAGGTCATGCCAGACGGGGCGATGGATGGAACCCATTTCCATATAGGTTCTTCATAGCCTTTGGCAGAAGTGCCAAGTCCAATCTTGCCGCCTGAATATTCCTCACCATAGGACACTTTTGGCCAGCCGTAATTCAATCCAGACTGCACAATGTTAATTTCGTCACCACCACGTGGTCCATGTTCATGTAACCAGATCTCGCCATTATGCGGGTTCAGCGCCATGCCTTGCGGGTTTCGATGTCCTTTTGAGAAAATATCATCGTGCCAGTTGCTATAATCTATGCTGTTCGACAGAGCTCCAGAGCTTGGGTTATCTTGTGGAATGCTGCCATCAAGATTAAGCCTAATCACGGCACCCGAATGTATAGACGGATCTTGCGCCTCATCTCGTTGCCCGCGTTCTCCCACGGCAAGGTAAATCTGATCATTTACAATTTCAATCCGGCAACCAAAATGAATTGAGCTGTTGGAGATATTATTTGCCACAAACAAAGTGGACTGATCGGTCAATTCAAAATCCTTCAAGACCGCTTTGCCAAGAGCTGTGGAGGCTTGATTGCCATCAGGTTTTGAATAACAGAAGTAAATCGTTGATGGATCATTTTCATCGACCTTGATATCAAGCAGGCCGCCTTGGCGAAAAGAAAACACATCTGGCACACCCGTCACTTCGCGCTGTGTTTGAGATTGGATATCAATATGGAAAAGCTTGCCACCACGTTCGGTCACTAAAATTTCAGTGTCAGATACAAAGTCCATGCCCCACGGGTGGACAAGTGTATCTCCAATGCGCTCAATCTTTGCTGAAGGTTTCAAATCCGTTTGCTGGGATGTATCAAGTGTAGTTTGTGCAAAAGCTGCAGGGATTGTGAAACTAAGGGTAAGGGCGGAAATGAGATTGCGCATAAAAGATCCTATCGAGATGTGATCGTGAAACTGCCGATTTTAAGTCCGGTATTTAACTCTCTTACGGCAAATTTTTGTCTTTGGTTTTCAGTTTGGGGTCTTTCCCCATCAAAACTTAAATTGGCGCAGCGGGCTCTGCCTTTCAAGGCCTTTTGCCAATGAATGCAAAAACGATTCCCTTCTAGCCACCATTTCCCTCTGTCTTTTCCATTACCTATACCGGGTCCCGCAACGTTCAAAGCTGCAGTGCCATCTATTGATAATCGCGCTGTTCCATTGAACCGATACGTTGAAAATTGCGCATGTGTGTCGCTGTTAAAAGTATTTTTAAGCTCATTTTTTGTGAGGATAGCCACATTGTCGCCACATCCTGAGAGGTATAGCGGGATTAGGATTAAAAATAATCTCTTCATATCAACAGGCTAGTCTTCTCATAATACTATGGAAAGAGAATTCTCTTGTAGAACACGAAATAATAGATTAGAACAAAAGTAGAACATTGTTAATAAGTTGGTCGTATAACAATGAAAGAACGCACAATCAGGGCTCCTTATAAAGCCAAAGGATGTATATTATGACCACTCGCAATTTTGAACAAAACACCTTTGAAAATAATTTCTGGCAAGATGTTATGGCGACATTTCGCAAGCTTCCTTTACGCATGAAAGTTGCGTGGATGCTCGCGCCGCCAATGGCTCTGCTTGTTGTAATCGCGTGGGTGTTAATGGCCACAGATCGTTTTACCCAAATGGATATGCCAGCTACGCTCGCAAGATAATTAATTTTAGGCGCTGGCTCTAATAATGCATAGATACTAAAGCGCTTTGATGTTTTTCCATAATATGCGTTCGAGCGCATCGTTTAGGTCTTGCCCTTTTGGTCCACCATTGGTTGTCCGGCGGCCAAACAAGCCAGCAAGACCATGAACCAAAGCCCACACACTAGGCGCTGCATCTTTTTCATCATCCAACTTGCGATGGGTTAAAGCCAAAACAGCAGATACGCGATCCTCTAAAACTTGATAACTTGCGCTTGATGCATGTCGAAGTTCTGGATGGCACGCATCTGTTCTACCAGATGAAAATTGCAAATCAAACATAGCATGATTGTTGCTGGCATAATCAATATAAGCCAAACATATTGCTAATAATTTTGCCTCAGCCCCGTTATTTTCAGCGGCAGCTCGATCGATCATAGCCTTGCCAAAACGCTCAAATGATAATGTCGCCAACGCATTTATCAGCCCATCAATATCGCCAAAATGGTGAGAAGGGGCAGCGTGGCTGACCGCTGCGCGCTTGGCAACGCCGCGCAATGAGAATTTCTCAACGCCTTTTTCGATCAATTCCTCTTCACCAGCTAAAAGAAGCGCATTGCGCAAATTACCATGATGATAGGTTTTGGCTTGTTTGTCAGCTTTTGTCATATCGCAAACATAGTAAGTTCAAACGCATTTGAACAGACTTAATTTGACAGTGGAAAGATTTATCTTGACGGCGGTAAAATAAATACATTATATCAATTTTACCACTGTCAAGATTGCATGTAATAAACTACATTCATCAGATCAAAATTATAAAACCAATGCGAGATTTACCTATGAATATAAATATGGAACAGATTTTCATGATCACATCACCGATCATGTTTTCCGGTTGGTTAGCTTTAGTATTCTCTCCACTCGCACCAAAATTCACGATACGATTTGCAACATATGTTGCACCCGGAATTTTATCACTTGTCTATATGGTTCTGATTATGAGCTTTTGGGCAGGCACTCCAGGTGGGTTTGATACGTTTGAGAATGTGAAACTTCTCTTCACCAAAGATGAAATTATCATGGCGGGTTGGCTACATTACCTCGCATTTGATCTCTTTGTCGGCGCATGGATTGTTGCCAATGCCCGCATGGAAGCTATTCCATTTTGGCTCGTGCTTATATGCTTGCCTGTCACACTCATGTTTGGGCCAATTGGGTTCATTCTCTATCTAATGATCCGCACAAGCTTTAAAGCCGTAAACCATCATGCAACACCACTTAAATCTCTTTCGAAGGTCTAAGGGTGCGTTCTTTAACAATAATTCCTCACATATCGTGCTCTTGTACCAAGTTCGGTGTCGTTTAACAGGTTTGAACAAATGAAATTCAATATGAAAACAATCTTCAATGATACGACCCGATATGCGCCGGCACTCAGCGCATTGACCATTTTTATTCTGTTGTCGTTAATACCAAAAATAGGTGCCATGCTTCTCGATGATCGCCTGCTTCATGGCGTCAATATCTGGTCCAAACCGATCAAGTTTGATATCTCCCTAGCTGTCTATACAGCAACTCTGGTTATATTTGCCCGTTGGATACCAGAAATCGTGCGCAATAAAACATGGTTCAAAATCTTCACAGGCGTGGTGGTGACCTCCATTGTGCTTGAGCAAATTTGGATCAATGGCGCAGCTGCCTTTGGCATTGGCTCGCATTTTAATATTGCGACACCGTTAATGGCCATTGCCTATTCCCTTGCTGGTTTGGCTGCTGTTATTTTAACAAGTGGCGCATTTGTCTATGGAATATTAATCGCGCGAAATTCCCAAACAGGTCTTGCAAAAGATATGCATTTTGCCATCTGGTTTGGCTCGGTCACTATGGCTATACTGACAGTGATCACCGCAAGTTACATGGCCTCCCAAACAGGACATTGGGTCGGTGGAAACCTCTCCGATGTGGAAGCATTCCCGATTATGGGCTGGGCAACAGATGGTGGCGATTTACGCGTCGCACATTTCTTTGCTAGCCATATCATTCATGCACTGCCGCTCTTTGTGCTATTCACTGCATGGATATTCAAAACCATCTCGCGAAAATGGGTTCTTGGCGTGGCGGTAATCTATACAGCTTGCACTTTCTATACTTTGTGGGAAGCCATGTCCGGTCAGCCATTTTTGGGATTTATTTTTAAGACTATCTAACGGTTTAATCATCTGATTTACATATCTGCCCGTATAATGGTTAAATGGGCAGATATTGAGCGAGCTAAGGATATATTATGGATCTTGAAACAGTATTTTCAATCACAAATGCCATTGCATTAGGCGGTTGGCTTGCACTTTTGCTGTCACCTTTTGCACCTAAATTTGTTGATAAACTATCTGGCATCATTATTCCGCTGATCTTAGCTATTGCCTATTTGATGCTTGCGCCTGTGTTTTTTACCGCAACAGAAGGCGGCTTTGATAGTCTTGAAGCTGTTATGTTGCTATTTGGTAATGAAAAAGCCGTCATGGCAGGCTGGCTTCATTATCTGGCATTTGATTTGTTCATTGGTGCTTGGCAAGTGCGCCAAGCAAGAGAACACCGCATTCACCACCTGATGATCATTCCGTCATTGGTGCTGACATTGTTATTTGGACCTGTTGGGTTGATTGTCTTCTTGACTATTAGATATTACAGAACCAAGCAATTCTGGCACGGTTGATAAGCTGCGGTTTCATTTCTATGTTCAGGCCAGACATCAAAATCATGTGATTTGGCCTGATCTAGCTACCTGCGACCACAAAACCGATTGGCTTTAAAAAAACTGTAGGTTATGAATTACCTATGATATTTTGGATTCTCGCCCTTGGTCTTACGATTTTAACCATCGCATTGCTGCTTAAGCCGCTGCGTATGCCCATCAATGCTGAACAAAGCGCAAACTCTGCTTATGATCAAGAGGTCTATAAAGACCAATTGACTGAGGTAGAAAGCGACTTCGATGCTGGGCTTTTAAGCCAAGCAGAAGCTGAGTTGGCGCGGATTGAAATCTCCCGCCGATTGCTGGCAGCAAGTGATAAAAGCGATCAGCATATTGCCACCACAAACCGGCCTATGCTTGGGGTTATGATTGTGGCCGTTATGACGCCGATCATTGCCATCGGTACTTATCTTATCGTGGGCAATCCAGCATCGCCCGATCTGCCTTTAGCCTTGCGCCAAATGCCCGTCGCCAATAGTCAAACCGCACAAGCCCCTGGCGCTTTTACCAATGAAGGCCGAACGCAAATTGAGGAAATGGTTATCCAAGCCGAAGCGCATTTGGTTCAAAATCCAGATGATGGACGCGGATGGGATGTGCTAGCGCCCGTTTACTTTCGCATGGGTGAATACTTAAAATCCGAACAAGCCTACGCTAAAGCCATCGCGCTTGAAGGTTCCACAGCTTTGCGTCACGCAGGTTTGGGCGAAGCAATTGTGACGGCTCAAGAGGGTGTTGTGACACCCGAAGCCAAATCCAATTTTGTCCGTGCACTAGAACTTGAGCCCAACAGCCCACGTTCTGCGTTTTTCTTGGCACTGAGTTTGGCACAAGAGGGCAAAAAGCCAGAAGCCATTACAGCGTTTGAAAACCTAGCAAAAATCTCACCGCCCGATGCGCCGTGGATAAGAGCCATTAGGTCACAAATAAGCCGGCTTAAAGGCGTAGATATCAGTCAAGTTCAGTTGGAAACGGCAACAAGCAATGACGCTGTTGCTGAAACCAATGAAGCGACACCATTGGGCAATCCTGATGAGGATCAAATCCAAGCTGCATCCGAAATGGAAGCTGGCGACCGGATGGAAATGATTAAAAACATGGTGTCGTCTTTGGATGAAAAGCTGATTGATGAGCCCAATAATTTTGACGGTTGGCAGCGCCTTATCCAGTCTTACATGGTACTGCAACAACCAGATGCGGCAGCCGATGCTTTGGTGCGTGGGCTGGTAGCATTTGCACCAGACACAAGCCAAGGCACGCAGCTAATAGAACAAGCCAAACAATTGGGCATAGAACTGCCTGCAGACATCAAATAGGATCGATATGACAAGAAAACAAAAGCGATTTGCAATTATTGGTGTTGGCATGAGTTTCATTGGTGCCGCCGCAATGCTCGTCTTGTTCGCGCTCTCCAGCGAAATCACCTATTTCCATTCGCCATCTGATGTGATTGAAAAAGCTGTTAAACCGGGTACGCGCATTCGTTTGGGTGGTTTGGTTGAAAACGGATCGATTATTCGCGGGCAGGGCACAAAAGTTAGCTTTACCATTACCGATAATGCCGAAACGGTGACGGTCACCTTTGATGGTATTCTGCCAGATCTCTTTCGCGAGGGCCAAGGTGTCATCACCGAAGGTTCGTTTGCAGATCTGGGTAGCCCGTTTATCGCAGATAGCGTTTTGGCCAAGCATGATGAAAATTATATGCCAAAAGAAATCGCTGACACGCTTAAAGAGCGCGGCGTTTGGAAAGAAGGCGAAACACAATGAGTACTGAACTCGGACATTTCGCCCTCATATTAGCGCTTGCCATAGCGCTCATGCAATCCATCGTGCCGATGATTGGCGCACGGCTTGGCGATACGCGCTTGATGAATGTCGCACCAACGGCAGCGATAACCTGTTTTGCATTGGTGCTTTTGTCGTTTGCAGCGCTGACGCAAGCCTATCTAACGTCGGATTTTTCAGTACTCAATGTGTTTGAAAACTCTCATTCGCTCAAACCATTATTGTATAAATTTACAGGCGTTTGGGGCAATCACGAAGGCTCAATGCTGCTTTGGATTTTAATCTTAGCATTCTTTGGGGCGCTCGTTGCCGTGTTTGGCAACAACTTGCCACCAACGCTCAAAGCCAATGTCATCGGTGTTCAGGGCTGGATATTAGTCGCATTTTTATTGTTCATCATCTTCACATCAAACCCATTTACACGATTAATTCCTGCGCCATTTGAAGGGCAAGATCTTAATCCTGTGCTTCAAGATATTGGTCTTGCGATCCATCCTCCACTTTTATATTTGGGCTATGTTGGGTTCTCGATCAGCTTTTCATTCGCCATTGCAGCCTTGATTGAAGGCAAAATTGATGCAGCTTGGGCGCGCTGGGTTCGCCCATGGACGCTCACTGCTTGGATGTTCTTAACAGCTGGTATTTCAATGGGCTCCTATTGGGCCTATTACGAACTTGGTTGGGGCGGCTGGTGGTTTTGGGATCCGGTCGAAAACGCATCCTTTATGCCATGGCTTGTGGGTACAGCGCTTTTGCACTCAGCGTTAGTGATGGAAAAACGCGAAGCGCTTAAAATCTGGACTGTGCTTTTATCAATCCTAGCTTTTTCATTATCATTGCTTGGCACCTTCTTGGTCCGCTCTGGCGTGCTGACATCGGTGCATGCTTTTGCCACGGATCCAACACGCGGCGTGTTTATTCTGGTCATTTTGATTATCTTCATTGGCGGCGCTCTGACATTGTTTGCCTTCCGCGCAGCCTCTCTTCGCTCTGGCGGTGTTTTTGCACCCATCTCGCGTGAAGGCGCGTTAGTGCTCAATAATTTGTTCCTAACAACCGCAACAATGACTGTGTTTGTCGGAACCCTCTATCCGTTGTTTTTGGATGTGATTGCCGAGGAAAAAATCTCTGTTGGCGCACCATTCTTTAATCTGACTTTCGGCCCGCTTATGGTGCCATTATTGCTCGCCATTCCAATTGGCCCGCTGTTGTCATGGAAGCGTGGTGACCTCTTGGGCGCCATGCAGCGCCTCTATGCAGCCATTGCGCTGGGATTTGTGGTCGCGCTTGTGGTGATCTATGTGCAAACAGGCGCACCGATTTTGGCAGCTGTGGGCATTGGCTTGGGTGTTTATTTAATGTTGGGTGCCTTTATGGAGCTTTGGACCCGTGCAGGCTTTGGCCGAATGGCTGTGTCCAAAAGCTTGAACCGCCTGATAGGCCTGCCACGCTCCACATTTGGCACAGCCTTTGCGCATTTTGGCGTGGGCGTCATGGTCATTGGCATTGTGGCAGTATCTGCATTTTCTACCGAGCATATTGTGGCAATGGAACCCAATGATACAATCGAGGCTGGTGGTAAGACAATCATTTTCCATGGCATTGAACCATCGGAAGGTCCAAACTATCAAGTGCAAATTGGGCATTTCTCTATTATGGAAGCTGGTGTTGTTGTTGCCAAAACCATTAGCGAAAAACGCTTTTATCCTGCACGTCAAATGCCAACGACCGAAGCTGGCATTGTTACATTTGGTGCTTCGCAACTTTATATTTCCCTTGGCGATGTTCAGGCCAATGGCGGCTTGGTTGTCCGCATTTGGTATAAGTCATGGGTGACATTTATTTGGTTCGGCACAATCTTCATGGTCTTTGGCGCGATTATTTCGCTCAGCGATCGTAGGCTTCGCATTGGCGCACCGGCGGCCAAAAAGGCTAGGCTTGCCAAACTTGCTGCAAGGAATGAAGACAAAATTGGTGCAAAGGCATGATCATGCAATCCGTCGTCAAGCTGCTCCTTGCCCTATCCTTATCCATCATGTTGGGAATGTCCACGTTTGCGGTTGAACCAGATGAAGTGCTCGATGATCCCGTGCTTGAAGAACGAGCGCGGGTTATCTCTGTCGACCTTCGGTGCTTGGTTTGTCAAAACCAATCGATTGATGGATCAAACGCAGATCTTGCCCGCGATCTGCGGGTGTTGGTGCGTAAACGGCTGGTGGCGGGTGATAGCAATGAAGAGGTGTTTGCCTATATCGTGTCTCGCTATGGTGATTTTGTACTGCTCAAGCCAAGTTTTTCTTTTAAAAACCTTTTGCTTTGGATAACACCTGCGCTTGTTCTGTTTATTTTTGCATTTGTAGCCTTCAAAAAATGGCGCATGACAGATGACATTAATGTGAACGCACCTTTATCTCAAGATGAGAAAGATAAGCTTAAACAATTGCTTAACGAGTGATTTATCATCAACTATGGCATCAATGTGTTGCTAACATTACCAAAGTTTAATCTGCTAGCAATGGTTTTGTAATCTGATCTTTCCTAAATTCAACTTACCGGTCGATCTCCAGTCGATTCATAAAAGTAAGGAATTTAGAATGCCAAAATTATTTAATCTATCAACAAAAACACTTATGTCTTCAACAGCAGCTGCAGGCCTTGCCGCTACAATGCTCGTTGGTGGTTTGCCAACTGTGTTGACGCCCGCCTATGCGGAAGCTGTTCGCGTTGAAGCGCCACAAGCACCAAGCTTTGCGGATGTTGTAGAAGCGGTGTCCCCTGCCGTTGTCTCCGTTCGCGTTCAAAACGAAGTCAAACCAGTATCCGACAATGGATTAGGTTTTGACTTTAACTTTGGTGGAAAAGGCTTTGGCGATTTGCCAGAAGATCACCCGCTCAAACGTTTCTTCAAAGAGTTCGGCGGTAAAGATACAGAAAAGAACCAAGACAGAGCTGATCGCGGTTCAAAACGTGGTGGCAAAGATGGCGAACGTCGCCGCCTACGACCAGTAAGTCAAGGGTCTGGCTTCTTCATTTCTGAAGATGGTTTTGTTGTCACCAATAGCCATGTTGTTGGCGAAGGGTCTGCATTCACGGTCATCACAAAAGATGGCACAGAGCATGATGCAAAATTAATTGGTCGCGACAAACGCACAGATTTGGCCGTTCTTAAGGTCGAGTCTGAAGAGATATTTACTTATGTTGGTTTGGCCGATGAAGAAAAAATCCGTGTTGGTGACTGGGTTGTTGCCGTGGGTAATCCATTCGGCCTTGGTGGTACAGTGACAGCAGGTATCGTATCAGCCCGTGGTCGTGATATTGGTGCAGGCCCTTATGATGATTTCATCCAAGTGGATGCTGCGGTCAACCGCGGTAATTCAGGCGGCCCAACATTTAACCTGAACGGCGAAGTGATTGGTGTAAATACGGCAATCTTCTCTCCATCAGGCGGCAATGTTGGTATTGCCTTTGCAATTCCAGCATCAACTGTGCGCACAGTGGTTGAGGACCTGATCGAAAGCGGCGCGGTTGCCCGTGGTTGGTTGGGCGTTCGTATTCAGCCAGTGAGTGCAGAAATTGCAGAGTCTCTTGGCTTAGCAGAGCCTCAAGGCGCACTCGTTTCAAGCTCTGATGATAGTACGCCGGCATTTGAAGCCGGAATTAAAGCCGGTGACGTGATCACAGCAGTCAATGGTGAGACCGTGGATGATGCCCGTGATTTGGCCAAGAAAATCGGTGCATTCGATCCTGATACAGATGTTGAATTGACCATATGGCGCAATGGTAAAGCTGAAACAATGAATGTGAAACTAGGTACTTTGCCTGTTGAACAAGCCTTGGCAGCACGTACACCGACAGAAGAAGAACCAGAAAAAATGGAGCCAGCCTTTGTTGAGGGTCTTGGTATCGCAGTTGAGCCAAATTCAGATGGCCCAGGTCTTGTGGTCTCAGAAGTTGAAAATGGCAGCATTGCGCAAGAGCGTGGTCTACAGCCAGGTGATGTGATTGTTGCTGTTAACAATTCAGATGTGAAATCTGCAGCAGATGTGGCTCAATTAATGGACAAAGCTTCAAAAGATGGACGTAAAGCTGCGCTTTTCCAAGTGCAACGAAACAACCAAAATAGCTTTATCGCGCTTCCTATTGATCAGGGATAAGCCGCTCTTTGGCAATCGATCAGGGCTAAACCGCCCATCGCTAGCCGACTAAAATAAAGAACTTTTAAGGCGTCGATTTCCTCCCAATTGTTTTTATAAAAAACATGCGGCGCCTTAAAACCAAAACACATAAGAGCTGGCGTCATCATGTCGCCCCCGATTGCTAGCTCTTTTGTACGCGGCGGATGCTCTATGGTGTCCGTCGCACTTTTTTATCCCCAATAAATGGCCGCCTATTCAAACAGGCAAAAACCTTTTAAAGATATGACATGAAGATTCTTATTATTGAAGACGATCTAGAAACAGCAGCTTACCTCACAAAAGCATTTCGTGAGGCGGGGCTGAATGTCGATCATGCCAGCGATGGTGATAGCGGTTATTTCCTAGCCAATGAAAACACCTATGATGTGATGGTTGTCGACCGCATGTTGCCAAAGCGCGATGGGCTTTCGATCATTTCGAGCCTGCGCGACAAAGGCAATGAAACCCCCGTTCTCATTTTGTCGGCGTTAGGGCAGGTTGATGATCGCGTGACGGGTTTGCGGGCAGGTGGTGATGATTATCTGACCAAACCTTATGCTTTTTCCGAACTTTTAGCCCGTGTTGAAATCCTCGGCCGCCGAAAAGGCACCCGCGATACCGAAACGGGCTATCGTGTTGGCGATCTTGAGCTTGACCGTCTAAGCCATGAAGTGCGCCGCGGTGGACAGATCATCAATCTTCAGCCGCGCGAATATTCACTGCTTGAATATTTGATGAACAATGCTGGCCAAGTTGTCACAAGAACCATGTTGCTTGAAAATGTTTGGGACTATCATTTTGACCCGCAAACAAATGTAATCGATGTGCACATTTCCCGCCTTCGTGCTAAAATCGAAAAAGACTTTGATGGACCGTTGTTACATACAATTCGCGGTGCAGGTTATATCTTAAAGGTCTCAGAATAATGCAGCGCCTGAGTGTCATGCTCAAGACTACAGCTGTGCGTCTATCGCTGTTATATCTGTTGATGTTCGTCGTATCAGCCACGGTTTTGGTGTTTTACGTTAGCTCAAAATCTGAAGGCCTATTGCGCGCGCAAACCGAGCGTTCGATAGAACGCGAACTGCGCGGCATCAATAATTCTTACCGCAATGGCGGCGTCAATAATGTCATGCGTTATATCGAACGCCGTTCCCGCCAGCCCGGATCACACCTATTCATCATAGCCTCTCCAACGGGCGAAATTATCGCCGGTAATGTGGCGGAAATCGCTGCTGGTATTTTTGATAAAGAAGGTAAGATTAACGAGCCGTTTGATTATAAACGCTTTGGCGATTTTGACAGTGAATACACAGCGCTTGCTCATGTCATGCAATTGCCAAACGGGTTTAAACTACTGGTTGGTCGCGATCTTGATGAGCCAGGCCGTTTTAGTGATCTGATCACAAATGCACTGATCACTGCCCTCGCCATTATGGGTGTCGGCGCCTTGGCAATTTGGTTCTTTGTTGGACGAGCTGCGCTGCAAAGGATCGACCAAATGTCGGTCGCGAGCGAAAAAATCATGGCAGGCGATTTATCTCAACGTTTACCTGTCATGGGGGCGGGTGATGAGTTTGACCGTATGTCGACCTCACTCAACACTATGTTAGAACGCATAGAGCGCCTGAATGAAGGCTTGCGGCAGGTTTCTGATAATATTGCTCATGATTTAAAAACACCGCTGACGCGCCTTCGAAATCGCGCAGAGGCAGCACTCGCTGGCAACAAGACATCGGCAAACTATCGCGATGCGCTCGAAGATATGATTTCTGAATCAGATCACCTCATTCGTATATTCTCAGCTCTGCTGATGATTTCGCGCGTGGAAGCGGGGTCAGCCGCCGCACAATTAAGCGACTTGGATTTATCTGCCGTGGCATTGGATGCCGCAGAATTATACGAGCCTGCCGCCGATGAAGTGGGTATCAAACTGCTGACCGATATCGATAAAGATATCAAGGTCAATGGAAGCCGTGAATTGATCGGCCAGACATTGAGCAATTTGATTGATAATGCGATTAAATATGCTGACATAGATCCTGATGATGATACCAAAGACGATATTAGCGTTCGAGGTGATGCGGTTATATCCATTAAACTCAAAAAGCATGGCAAAGAAATGTATTTGATGGTGTGTGACAACGGGCCGGGCATTCCGGAAGATAAGCACAATGATGTGATCAAACGCTTTGTGCGCCTTGATAAAAGTCGCAATAAACCCGGCACGGGTTTGGGCCTATCGCTCGTGGATGCTGTTATGCGTATGCATGGCGGATCGCTTAAGCTCAGTACAACAAATGCTCGAAATAAAGACAATCCAGGGCTAACGGTCACGTTGATTTTTCCAATGAAATTATAGAGAGTGGTAGGAGGGGGACATATGAAACTAATAGATTTAGACCAATCGCCCATTCGGCCGCGATCCAAAGCAGCTGCAAACGCCATTGGCAAAATGTTAACCGCGCACATGAAAGCCAACGAACAACTGGCGGCGGTTTTAGCAAAAGATAGCACCTGTTTTTCATTCCTGTGTGCCGCACTCGCATCCAGTCCATATCTGTCTGGTATCGTATCAGCCCGACCAGACATGCTTGAATTTGCCTTAAGGGATGATCTTGAAACGCAAATAAAGCACATGATTTTAAATGCAACAAACGCATGGAAAAACTCTGATGGCTCGATAGCAAGCGAAGCTGACCTGATGCGGGTATTACGTCAGTCAAAATTGCAATCATCGCTAACACTGGCCTTGTTTGATTTGGCAAAAATATCAACACCTAGCCAGATAACAAAATACTTAAGTGAACTTGCCTCAGCTACCATTACCGCCAGTTTTGATCATTTGCTCATACAGGTGCATGAAACTGATAAAATTCAACTTAAACATATAGATGAGCCAAGCAGAGATAGTGGTTTGATTGTCCTTGGTATGGGGAAACTCGGCGCTGAAGAACTGAATTATTCGTCCGATATTGATATCGTAATCTTCTTTGAATCAGAAGATGGAATAGTTGAAGACAAGGGTGAGGCCACTGGTGTCTTTTCCAAAATGGCGCGACGGCTTATTCATATCATGCAGCAACATACAGCCTATGGATACGTGTTTCGTACCGACCTGCGCCTAAGGCCAGATCCGGGCTCAACACCCTTGGCATTCCCGGTAGAAGCTGCACTGAACTATTATGAAGGCCGTGGCCAAAATTGGGAGCGTGCAGCCTATATCAAAGCGCGTCCTGTTGCGGGAGATTTGGAGGCTGGACAAAGGTTCTTAAAAGAGCTGCAACCGTTTATCTATCGCAAGTATCTTGATTTTGCAGCCATCGCTGACATTCATTCGATCAAACGCCAAATTCATGCCCATCGCGGATTAGGTGATTTTGCGCTTGAAGGGCACAATGTTAAACTTGGGCGCGGCGGCATTCGTGAAATAGAGTTTTTTGTTCAAACCCAGCAATTGATTGCCGGTGGCCGAAATCCAGATCTGCGGGTGCTGCGAACAGATGCAGCGTTTGAGCAATTGGTAAAAGCCAAATGGCTCGATCAAGATACAGCAGATCAAATGATGGAAAGCTATTGGTACCTGCGTGATCTTGAACACCGGATTCAAATGGTGGATGACCAGCAATTGCACGAACTCCCAGAAGATGCGGATGAGCTAAAAAATATTGCATTGATGATGGGTGAGACATCTAGCAAAGCCTTTGGTAAAACATTCGTTGCACATTTGCGATCGGTTGAAAAAAGCTATGCGGTTTTGTTTGAGCAAGAGGATGGTCTCACATCTGCCGAAGGAAACCTATCTTTTACCAGTGAAGATGATGATCCCGATACCCTTAAAACGCTCAAAAGTTTTGGATATAAACGACCATCAGATATCTCTCGTGTAGTGCGCGATTGGCATCGTGGGCGGTATAAAGCAACACAATCTGCCGAAGCGCGGGAACGATTGACCGAACTTGCGCCCAATTTATTGCAGATATTCGGCAAAGCCAATGAACCAGACGAAGCGCTATTAAAGTTCGATGCTTTCTTGTCGGGGCTTCCTGCAGGTATTCAGCTCTTCTCGCTTTTAAGCAGCAATCCAAGTCTGTTATCTATGTTGCAAACAATCATGACCTGCGCGCCGCGACTAGCTGACATCATTGCACATAGGCCTCATATTTTCGATGGTATGTTAGACCCTGCAATTCTATCGACTTTGCCAACTCGTCATTATCTAGAATCGCGTTTAGAAACCTTTCTGCAAGGGGCGATATATTACGAGGAAATTTTAGATCGATTGCGTATTTTTTGCGCTGAGAAAAAGTTTTTAATCGGTGTTCGTCTGCTTAGTGGCAATATTACCGGCGCACGCGCAGGCATCGCATTATCTGACTTGGCGGATCTGATGATAGAGCAAGCTTTGAATGCTGTTCGCGCTGAAATGGAGCTAAAGCACGGCCATATCCAAGGTGGTGAAATAGCTATTTTGGGTATGGGTAAAATCGCCAGTCGGGAAATGACCGCAGGGTCTGATATCGATATGATCTTGATTTATGATCATGATAAGGATTGCCAAGAATCAATTATTGACGCCGATCGTGGGCAAAAATCACTCGACCCTGTGCGCTATTACATGCGCCTTACCCAGCGTTTAATAGCAGCATTATCTGCGCCAACCGCAGAGGGTGTGTTGTATGAAGTTGATCTTCGCCTACGCCCATCAGGAAACAAGGGTCCTGTCGCAACATCGCTGACAGCATTTTCCAAATATCAAGCGCATGAGGCATGGGTTTGGGAGCACATGGCATTGTCGCGCGCCAGATGCGTGGCAGGTGATGATGGTTTGGTTGATAAAGTACATTTGGAAATAAAAAATGTGCTGGGTAAACCACGCTCGCATAAAGTTCTTGTCAAAGAAATTGTCGGTATGCGCAAACTCATGGACCAAGAAAAACCACCTGAAAACCAATGGGACTTTAAGCTCATTCCGGGCGGTTTGGTTGATATTGAATTTATTGTGCAATATCTATCCCTACGAGAACGCAGCCAAGGTTGGGAACCACTTACCAATGAGACCAGTACGTCTCATTTGCTTGAGGTCTTAGCGCTGCCACAGATTGGTGTTGAGCAAACAGATCAATTGGTCGAAAGCCTAAAGCTTTGGACAGAATTATCACAAATGTTGAAATTATGCATAGAAGGTACATTTGAAATAGATGAAGCGCCACAAGGGCTGTTTGATGTTATTTTGCGCACTGCCAATATGCCAGATATTAAAATCTTGAATGCAGAAATAAAAGATCATTCCACCCGCATCCGCAAGGTGTTTCATCAGGTTCTCACACGTAGTTAAGTCTATGCGTGATGACACGCTCATTCTGAATTTACAGGTGATATATGAGGCAAATAAAAGCGTAGGGCTTATGCAGCTTCGTTTTGAATATTATCCGCTTCAGCTTGCAACATTTCGATGTCTTTGAGTGGAATGCGAATTGAAACCGTGGTGCCAACACCTTCTTGCGATTTAATGCGCATCGTGCCGCCATGAAGCTTGGTCAGTGAGCGGGAAATCGCAAGACCAAGGCCAGAGCCATCTTTACTCTTGGAGAATTGTTTTTGCACCTGTTCAAACGGTTGACCAATTTTAGACAAAGCATGTTTTGGAATGCCTATTCCCGTATCGCGTACTGAGAACAAAATAGCATTATCAACCTTGCGGGCACGAACGGTAATCTTGCCATGATCGTCGGTAAATTTAACTGCATTAGATAACAGGTTAAGCACAACTTGTTTCATAGCTCTACGATCGGCTAACAGATGCAATTCTTTATCAATATCATGCTTGATCTTGATAAATTTATCGGCAGCTTGGGTGGTGATCAAACGAACGGCCTCATCGATGACAGGACCCAGATTGACTTCTTCGCGTTCAATCTGCATTTGGCCAGCTTCAATTTTTGACATATCCAAAATGTCATTAATTAGACCCAACAAATGCTTGCCGCTGGCATGGATATCATCATTATATTCTTCATATTTTTCTGATCCTAATGGACCAAACATACGAGCCTTCATAATTTCAGAGAAACCAATAACAGCATTAAGCGGAGTTCGAAGCTCGTGGGACATGTTGGCCAAAAACTCAGATTTTGACTGGTTGGCAGCTTGCGCGCGTTCTTTTTCAATTTGGTAATCCAAGTTAAGCATGCTCAACTCATCGGCTTTGGCTTCAAGTTCAGCTTGGGATTTAAACAGATCACCAATTGTTGCCATCAAGCGTTTTTCAGAATCGCGAAGGCGGTCTTGGTTGAGTTTGAGTGCTGTAATGTCAGTGCCCACTGACACAAGGCCACCATCTTTGGTGCGGCGTTCACTAATTTGTAGCCAATTACCATCCGCAAGTTTAATCTCAAAGGATTGCGTATACCCATTTGGACTAATTGCCGGCACAATACGATCGACAATCGGCCGTTTTGCCGCTGCCATCACCACATCGCGTTTTGTGCCAGCTAAAAGCACCTCCTCAGGTAAATTGTGTACTTTTTGGAAGTAATCATTCCAAACAACAAGACCATCATTTTTGTCCCAAAGAACAAATGCTTCTCGTGTGCTTTCAATCGCATCAAACAGGCGCTGATCGGCCTCAGCTTTACGTTTTTGCAAGCGATGCTGTTCACTCACATCCATAGCAATGCCGACCAAATAACGGCCAGAGCTTGTGCGATCAATCAATTGGGCACGTGCGCGCAACCAAACATAATTGCCATTGACGTGGCGCATCCGGAACTCGTGATCAATCTCACGAATTTCACCGCGAGCAGCCAAACGTGCCAACACATAGATATTGCCATCATCAGGATGCATCAGATCGGCAGCTTCTTCAAACGACAAAACACTATCGCGAGGAGGTAAGCCAAGCATTTCATACATCGAGCTAGACCAGAAGAGGCGGCTTTGCGCCATATCCCATTCCCAAAGGCCACAACGACCACGAGAGAGCGCCATATCAACGCGTCGTTGGGATTCGGCGTAAATTTCATTGGCGTCCTTTGTGTGACCAACTTGAATGAAATAGGCATAAAGGATCATGATCAGGATGGCAGCTGTTGCGATGAACAAGGTCACGTTCAAAGAGACGGTCTTGCGGAACCATGTCAAAAGATCAGGGGCTTGTGGTGACATCACCAATATCGAGCCCGCCTGATCTGGCAAGAATGTCAAACCAACAAACATATCACGGTTTGCATGTACGCCGCTATCCTCGCCCAATGTGAGGGCTTGCACGCCGGCGCGTGTTCCAAATTGTTGCAGCGGTGATGTTTCACCCAAAAGTGTCGTTAAGCTTTTGCCAACAAAATCTTGCCCGATAGCAGAGCTGGCAAAAATATAACCCTTATCATCAGCAACAGCGATAATGCGTCCCTGCTCAATAGCGTATTGGTCCAACACTTTATTGATCTGAGCTTCGGTGTTCCAGCGTTCGCCATTGACCGTTGGGGTAGGGTCTGCGCTGATTGTAGCGCTCATAGCGGTGAGTGTAAGATTGGTCGCTTGTTCGGATACGCTGGCATAGCGTTCGTAATGCTCATAAACAGTTATCGAGCGTGCAAGAGCAACAAAGAGTAAGAATGTGAGGATCAAAACAGGGATGGATCGTTTTAAAACGGGCTCTGCATTTTCCAAACGGCGATAACGCGGCTTTGCGAAAAGCTTAGCATGACCAGACAATTCCCGATCATCGAATTGCTGAGCGACAGTCTCCATCTTTAAACGCGCGTCATTAGCCGCGCGAATGTTGTTAACATTCACCATTTTATCGCATTTCCCTTGAGCGATCCGAACGTCCCTGATTTCGAATCTACCCTAATGAATCAGAGCTGATTCCTCATGTCCAGTGCTAGAAATTACCGATTTTAAACTTATCTGTTAACTATCTGTTATGACTCGTTAATTTATTGTTAATTTTTTATTCAAACAGTCAAAAAAACCCACGACCTTTACGTATAGGTCATGGGTGATTGCTTAAAATAGATATTATATTACAGAAACTTAACTCGCCAGTGTTCGCTCGACGATATCTGATACATCAGCGGATAATCCATCAGAACCTGCAATCTTTTCAAGTGCAACTTTGGCTGCAGCTTTGCGTATAGGCTCTAAATTGCGCCAAGATCTCATTGAGGTCAAAAGGCGAGCGGCTACCTGTGGGTTTTTCGGATCGATTTCCAAAACTTGGTCAGCAAGCAACATATAGCCAGCGCCATCAGCACGGTTAAACCCTGTTGCATTTCCTGCAGCAAATGTGCCGATCAGAGAGCGAATTCGGTTCGGGTTTGATGCATCATATACATCATCCTTCATCAGCTGTTTGACTTTTTCAAGCGCAAAGTCACCCGGGATACGAGCTTGAAGCCCAAGCCATTTATCCATAACAAGCGGATTATCAGCAAATCGTGTCTTAAAATCACTAAGTGCTAAATTTGTTTCGTTCTCTGCTGGGTATTGGCTTGTTAAAATGCGCAAAGCTTCACTTTGCTCAGTCATGTTGCCTGCAGATTGATAAGCTTGATAAGCCCATGCTGCATTGCCGTCACCCAATGATAGGTAAGCAAGCGCAACACCGGAGAGCGAGCGTTTGCCTGCAGGTTCAGATGCGGGATCAAACTCACCGGAAGTTTCCATCTTCGGCAATAATGTTTCAAACACACCTTTAAGAGATGCGGCAATTGTTGCTTTGATTGTCGTAATCGCTGCATCAATCGCATCAGGATCAATGTTACTACCAATTTCACGCGCGATATCGGCATCATTTGGAAGCGTAAGCGCTTGCGCACGGAAGGCAGGTTCCAGATCAGAGTTTTCAGCAAGTGTTTTATAAACATTGATCAAGAGATCACTAGCTTCGGCTTCACCGCCAGCTTGAACTTGTTTCGTACCAATAATCAACATGCGCGTTGCAAGGTCTTGCAAAGCTTGCCATTGAGCCACGCCATCTGTGTCATGAAGTGCAATATGAGCCAAATCAGCTTCACTTTGCTGCATCAACACATTAATCGGTGCAGATAATCCGCGATTGATCGACAGAACTGGGCGTGAGATAATATTTGAGAAGGTAAATACTTGCTTACGCTCAGTTAGGTGCAGAACTTCAGTATCCGTTTGGCCATCGGGTGCCATCGAAGAGTTTGACCCGCCTTCACTAATCAAAGTAAACGACAAAGGAATATGCATTGGTTCTTTTGTGCTTTGACCAGGTGTCGGCGCAAGGGCTTGCTCCAGAGCAATACTAAAGGTCGATGCATCTGCATCCCACTTGCTGGAAACAGTGACGCTTGGTGTTCCTGCTTGATCATACCAAAGCGCAAATTGTGTGAAATCGCGGCCGGATACTTCGGCAAAACACGCAATGAAATCTTCAATGGTTGCAGCATCACCATCATGGCGCTCGAAATATAGATCCATGCCTTTACGGAAATCATCAGCGCCCAAAATAGTGCGGATCATCCGGCAGACTTCAGAGCCTTTTTCATACACTGTGGCAGTGTAAAAGTTATTGATCTCTTTAAAGCTATTGGGACGAACAGGATGGGCCAATGGGCCAGAATCTTCAGGGAATTGAACCAATTTTAATGTGCGAATTTCATCAATTCTCGTCACAGAACGTGAGCGTTCATCAGCTGAAAATTCGTGATCACGATAAACCGTCAGACCTTCTTTAAGGCAAAGCTGGAACCAATCACGACACGTAATGCGGTTGCCTGTCCAATTGTGGAAATATTCGTGCGCAATAATGCGTTCAATATTGGCATAATCAGCGTCAGTTGCTGTTTCAGGATCGGCAAGAACATATTTATCATTAAAGACATTCAGGCCCTTATTTTCCATAGCGCCCATATTAAAGTCAGACACAGCGACAATCTGGAAGATATCAAGATCGTATTCACGACCGAATTTCTCTTCATCCCATGTCATGGAGCGTTTAAGCGCATCCATAGCATACCAAGCGCGGGGCTCTTTGCCGTGCTCAACGAAAATCTTCAAAACAACTTCTTTGCCAGACATTGTGGTAAAGCTATCTTCGATCACACCCAGATCGCCGCCCACAAGCGCGAATAAATAGGATGGTTTTGGATGTGGATCATACCAAGCTGCAAAATGACGACCTTCATCATAGTTGCCGCCGCCTAAGAAATTACCATTAGATAGCAATACAGGCGTGGTTTCTTTGTCAGCAATAATTGTGATTGTATAAACACACATCGCATCAGGACGATCATAAAAATATGTCATCCGGCGGAAACCTTCAGACTCGCACTGGGTGCAGTACACGCCATTTGTGCGATACAAGCCCATCAAATTGGTGTTGGTTTCAGGGGACAATATGGTTGTCACAGTCACTTCAAACGCCGTGCTTTCAGGCAAGTTGCGAATGGTAAGCTCATCAGGCGACACATCATGATCTGCCTCAGTCACATCAACTGAATCAACTTGCAGCACTTCTAATTTTAACTCATCGCCTGCAAAGACTAGCGGGGCATCCAAAGCTACACCTTCGCGGCGATGCATAAGTGTTCGCGCAATAAGCTTGGTTTCTGTGGGGTGAAGCTCAAAGGTGAGATCGGTTCTTTCAAGAATAAAATCAGTCGGTTGATAGTCAGTTAAGTGGAAAACCTGTCCCGTATTGCTTCGCATGCGTGTGTCCCGTTTTATGATATTG
>CAXBCW010000029.1:0-34107 GCA_963974325.1 uncultured Rhizobiaceae bacterium | reverse complement strand
TGATCTATCGCTCAACCAGCGAGTTGGATGGTAAAATGCAACGTTTATATTACACAAGTTTCTGTTCAGGGTGTGTGATCAAGGACAGATGCACACCGTCCAAAGAACGGCGTATTCGCCGCTGGGAACATGAAGATGTTTTGGAACGCATGCACAAGCGCATCAGCGATGATCCATCGACACTGGCATTACGTTCCATGACAGTTGAGCATCCATATGGCACGATAAAGTCTTGGATGGGTGCCACCCACTTCAAGATGAGGACGCTAAAAAACGTCGCCACCGAAATGGCGTTGCACGTCCTAGCCTACAATATGACCAGAGTGATGAATATCATCGGCATTCTGGCGTTGATTAGCGCCATGAGGGCGTAATAACCCTATTTCGCCTTTCAAAACCCTGTAAAAACAAAAAAACCTACCATAATCGGATCAATCGGTCAGATTTGCATCCTACTGGCAAAAATCGAACTTTGCTCCAGCATTCTGCAAAATCAAGGAAAGCATGACAAACCAAAGATTATACTGCGTTTCCACACACCCTCCGGACTTAGCGACTGAGGATCGGCAGTTGCCTTATTGTTCCTCTCATGGAATAATTATTGCATGAAAAAAACCTATCAGGGCGCTTGTCACTGTGAGCACGTCAAATTTGAAATCATCGCAGATATTGATCACGTCCGCATCTGCGACTGCTCGGTTTGCCAAAAACGTGGTGCGCTTATGCACCGTATTCCTGAACAAAACATCCGATTTTTTACACCGCTGAACGAGCTAACGCTTTATGAGTGGGAAACTTTCACAGGAAAAGATTACTTCTGCCCTGTTTGCGGCGTTTTACCGTTTCGCCGACTAAGCGCTCTAACTGAAGTCGAGCTGGCAGAAGGTGGGATACCGTTCGACGGATGGGCTGTGAATACACGTTGTCTCGACAAGTTTGAGATTAGATCATCACCAATTGTCGAAATTTCGGGAAGCAAAATTTAGATTAGTATCTGACTGTCGGCTTCACTTGGGGCTCCAAGCAGCCATTTGCTGCATGATGCACAAAGGTCGACTATGCGGATGGTGTGGATGGCTCCTGCACCATCGGCGTAAAATGCGCCATACTGCAGTTGTTAGAAACTGTTTCAAAGGAGCCACCCCATGCAAGTTACAACAATCGGCCTTGATTTGGCCAAGAACGTTTTCCAAGTCCATGGCATCACAGACGATGGAGATGTTGCGTTCAACCGCGCTTTGAGGCGGGCGCAAGTGCTACCGTTTTTTGAGAAACTTGGACCATGTCTTGTCGGGGTTGAGGCCTGTGGCACGAGCCATCATTGGGCACGTGAGCTGATCAAGCTCGGTCATAACGTCAAACTGATATCACCTGCCTATGTGAAACCGTACGTCAAACGCGGCAAATCGAATGCTGCGGATGCAGAAGCCATCTGTGAAGCCGTTACGCGTCCGACAATGCGATTTGTTGAAGTGAAAACACCAGAGCAACAAGCCATCTTGGCTGTTCATCGCACCCGTGATCTCATCATTCGGCAATGAACGCAGACAATCAATATTCGGCGAGCACAACTAGCGGAGATTGGCATTGTTATGCCTCAAGGGATTTATCATGCCCTCCAGTTCGCCAAGGATTGTTTGAATGGAGAACAAGCTGACCTGCCTGAAGTTGCAGGAGATGTGGTCTTTGAGCTTTGTGAACAGCTGATATTCTTACATTCAAAACTTCTACGTTATTCTCGGCAGATGACGCAGATCGCCAAGCTTGAGAAACGTGTTGCCTTGCTTTGCACAATTCCGAGTGTTGGGCTGATTACTGCATCAGCAATAGTTGCCACGGTTGGCAGCGGTAAGCAATTCAATAATGGCCGGGAATTTGCTGCCTGGTTGGGGTTAACACCACTCAATAAATCAAGCGGTGGAAAAGAACGTCTGGGCCACATCTCGAAGATGGGGGATCAATATATTCGTCGTTTATTGGTTCTTGGCATGACTTCCCGTATTCGATCGATCAGGGCGGAGCCAGAGAAATTTGATCCTTGGTTTGCAGACATCCTATCACGCAAGCCAAGCGGAGTGGCTACAGTTGCCATGGCCAATAAAACCGCACGAATGATCTGGGCCGTTCTTACCCGCAACGAACTTTACAAAGTGAGAACCCTTTGAACATAATGAAACAAAAACAAATGAAATAGAAACAAGAGATTGCAAGACCAATGAAGTGATGGAAAAATTGTTAGCCCTAAAACCAAGTCAACCCGTGTTTTGTCCTGAACGCTTGCTGTTCGATCTGCGGAATGGGACTTGGTTGGTGGAAACCATCCATTGCCCGGCAGATGATGCTTGCATCATCGAGAGGGAGGGCCCGCGGCCATGTGTGTCGCGTTAACAGGCCGAACACAAGACTGCTTCTGACAAAATACAATTACTTCAAAAAAAGGCTTGCAATTAGGGAGCCATCCACACAGGACAAAGCGCCATTTCGCTGCAATTGCGCCAATGGCCGCCTTCAATAAAGCCCTGTGATGTTTGAATTTATTCAAAAGGCGGTGCGTGACGACTGTTCCGGCGATTGCCCGTCATTCGTTAGAGTGACGTGGACCGGCACGTCACTCCATGTTTGGTATCAATCAAGCGGCGCATGTAACTTTGTTTTTTCGGTGATGATCCCGCCACGGTTACCAACTTCGATTGAACCATAACGTTCTTTGAAACATTCCCGCAGAGGACGGTCTCCCTCAACTGAAAGCCACAGGCGCATCAAGTGGCGACGTTGAGACGCGTCCGGCCAATCCAAAAAACCAGTTCGGTCATGCAGCTGAGAGTGGTTATAGACGAATTGCATGTCGCCGGATTCCAACTGCATTCCAAAAAAAAGTTCAGGATCATTCGCTAATGCATCAAACATATCAAGCGCTTCTACGTGTTCAGGTGTTAGACGCATTGCACCATCAAACCGTTGGGCACTATCGATATACTGACGCTGGTAGAACACCGTCAGATAACCTTCATTCCAACTAAGGACAGGAATCTCCATAAACGGCTTTGCGCCTTTTGGGATTTCTCCGCGTCTGTCGGTCGCAATCGGATCAAATAACTTTTCTAACAGATCTGGGCGTTCGGCCTTCATCCTGTTGTAAATAGACTCCGCACTGACCAAGAGCGACTTGCCCCCTTCTTTCGCTTCGCGAATGCACAGCAGTCCAACCACATCTGCACTGTCTGTGTGAAACGTCTGACGGTCACTGGTTTGATAGATACGGCTGTTCGGATCGTTCCCATCAGCTCCGATGTCACGTACATGACCCAAGATATGGCCCTTCGCATTTTGCGACCGCGCACTGCCAAGATGCGCGCCAATTCCACAAAAAACCGTGGCTGCAAATTCTTGTGAGTATTCTGCAATCGGAAGACCGCGCAAAACCTCCAGCCCTACACCGTTCAAAATCTTCTGAGTGAGCACTTCAATGTGGTCGGCGAAAATGGTGAGCGGGAATGTATCTTTTGAAATTTCGCCAACATCAACGCCGAGACTAAGGAAATGCCGTGCAGCACTCTCCAAGTCGGCGATTTCTTTAGATGTGAGATGATGCAACCAAATGTCTGGATTACCCAGCATCTCCTTTGCGCGCCACGCTGACGGGCCGCTAAGTGTGTCTGGGAGGGTTGATAGTTCTTGGGTATTTGATGTTTTCATGGTGAAGTTCCGTTTTAAATAATTGCCATTATGACTTTAACTTATTGTTTCGCAATTTATAATGATTTATAATCATACTTATGATTGATGACCCCTCCTTTACCGTACTTCGCGCACTTAAATACATTGAGATCAACGGAAGCGTTTCCAAAACCGCAGCTATTTTAGGGTTAACTCAATCAGCGGTAAGTCGTGCGATTACAAACTATGAAAAATCGATTGGTTTGGAACTGCTTCGGCGAGACACTAGACCCATTAGTTTGACCGAAGAAGGTTTGTTAATCGCAAACCATGCACTTGAAATCGATCGTTCGGTGTCGACTCTCTTAGAGCGATTAACTGCAGTCCGGGCCAAAAAATCCGGCACCGTGCGAGTTGGATCATTCGGCCCAACAGCTTCAGCAAATATCTTGCCTAAACTGTTAGTTCGATTTGGGCGTCAGTACCCAAATTTATCCGTTAGCATTCAAGAAGGGCCAGACGACGTAATACGATCTGACTTGATTAAAGGTAATGTGGACGTGGCAATTTTGGCTGACCCAACCGACGACTTCGATGCGATATCTGTTGCCGAAGATCGACTTGTAGCGCTCGTACCAGAAAGATCATCACTGGCCAAGAAAGCCGAAATCAATGCCACTGATTTGATCACAGATCCCTTTATCATGCCGCTTGCGGGAAGTGAGCCAAGCATCCTCGATTGGTTCCAAAAATCCAATATTGAGCCAAACATTAAGCATCGGGTTCAGCAAACGCATTCAATCCTTGCTTTGGTGCGCGCCGAACTCGGAAATTCGATCGTTACGTCTTTGTCCTTACCAAAAGAAATCCAAGATGTCCGTATCAAGCGGCTATCTCTCAGTGTCGATCGAGAGATTTTTTTAGTAAAGAAACTATCCTCCCTGCGCTCCAACGCCGCTGCCGTGTTTTGGGCTTTTGCAACGAAGGAGTTTGAATAATTTTTGTGAGGCCAAACACGTACAATCATGAATAATGGACGTTCGCTGCAAGGCAGGAAATTGGTAAAGTGGGCTCTAAGCGGAACTTCACATAACATTTTGCGATCCAAAAGTTGATCTGTCCATAGCTTCAAAATGTAACACATTCATCCATAGCATTATATTAAACAACCCAGCATCGGCATTTCTAATGTCCGCAAATCGCCATAAATCGTCAGACGCTCCCAAAGCCCAAGCCTTTAAAGATTTGCTCATGCCTTATTTCAAAGCCAACAGAAAAGACTTTGTCTAAAATCACTTATTGCTTTTTGCCAAACAATGAAATAGGTGAAGTTCAGATTATGAGGAGTGATCAAATGGGCTTTAACGCAATACTTGTCGAAAAAGACGATGAAGGAAAAACATCAGCTTCGGTTCAATCAATGACCATTGCAGATTTACCTGAGGGTAATGTTACAATCGCTGTCGAATATTCGACCGTCAATTATAAAGATGGTCTGTGTGTGGGCCCAGGTGGCGGCTTGGTTCGTAATTATCCTCACATCCCAGGGATCGATTTTGCAGGCACTGTCGAAGCCTCCGATGATGATCGCTATAAAGCGGGCGATAAAGTTGTCCTAACAGGCTGGCGCGTTGGCGAAGCCTATTGGGGTGGTTATTCACAAAAAGCCCGTGTGAACGCTGACTGGCTTGTGCCACTTCCAGATGGTATCACCACACGCCAAGCCATGGCTGTTGGAACCGCAGGTTTTACGGCTATGCTCGCTGTTATGGCGCTTGAAAAACAAGGCATGAAACCAGGCTCTGGTCCTGTTCTTGTCACCGGTGCTGCTGGTGGTGTCGGCTCTGTTGCAACGGCAATTTTGTCAAACCTTGGTTATGAAGTTGCAGGTGTGACGGGTCGTCCAGAAACGGCCGATTATCTTAAATCATTGGGCGCAACACAAATCGTGGCGCGTGAAGACATCAACGAGGTCGTTAAACGACCTTTGGAAAAAGAATTGTGGTCTGGCTGTATCGATGCGGTTGGCGGCGAAATGATGGCGCGTGTTCTGGGCCAAATGCAATATGGCGCATCTGTTGCAGCTGTTGGCTTGGCAGGCGGCGCAAACCTTCCTGCAACGGTTATTCCGTTCTTGTTGCGTGGTGTAAACATTCTGGGCATTGATAGCGTGATGCAGCCCTATGAAAACCGCGTTGCAGCTTGGAAACGGGTTGCCACTGACCTTCCGATGGATAAGCTTGAAGCGATGATTGTTCCTGCAAAATTGAGCGATCTACCTCAATTGGGCCGTGATATACTCAAAGGTCAAATCAAGGGCCGTGTTGTCGTTGACGTCAACCAAGACTAAGCCTTTAAAATCATGACAATAAAAAAGCCCGGTCAGATTGATCGGGCTTTTTTGTATTCTGTATGTGGTTTTAAGAAGGGCGTCTGCGTGGTGCAGCACCGCCAGTTTTTTCGCCATCACCTTTTTTCTTCAAGCCCGTAAATTTAACTGTCTTAGACTTTTTCGGCTTCTTAGGCTTTTTAGTCTCATCTGCTTTGATAAAATTGCTCTCATCAGCAAATTGTTCAGATCCAGCAGGTTTGCTTTCAGAATAATCTTTTTTCGGCTTTTCCACTTTTGGCTTATCGGCATTTGCAGATTTGTCAGAAAGTTCACCTAAAGCTTTATCGCGGTTCTTGCGATTTTCTTGCTTGGTGCTTGGACGATCATCTTCTCTTTTTGGGCCGCGACTACGCGTGTCTTCGCCATAGCCTTTACGCTCGTCTTGCGAAAGTTTTGGCTTATCCCATTTTTTCTCACCACCTGGCGCGCCATCGCGTTCACGATGATCACCGCGTTTACCGCGAACAGGATGCTCGCCACGTTCGCGACGTGGTCCACGCTCTGGACGATCACGACGTTCAGAGCGGTCACCATCTTCAGGTTTTCCACGATCACGGCGCGGTTGTTCACGATCAAAATCAGGCATGCCTTCAACTTGCGTCACGCGAATGCTTTTCTCTAGCGTTGCATTGGGACCAACAGCATCGATAAATCCATCAAAGCTATCTTTTGCAATCTCGATGAAAGTTTCATCATTTCTGATTTTAATTGAACCAATGCTACGTTTGGTCAAATTGCTGGCTTTACAAATCATTGGAAGCAACCAACGCGGTTCAGCTTTTTGATTACGGCCAACGGAAATTGAAATCCATTTGCTATCTTCAAACTCAGCAGTTTTGCGTGGACCGCCTTCGCCGCCGCCGCCACCGCCACCAAAGTCACGTTCTCCGCCACGATCACCGCGATCTCTGCCGCCGCGTTCGCCACGATCACGATCTCTGCCACCACGATCATTACGATCTCTGTCGCGTCCGCCGCCTTGTGCGGACACTTCCATCAATTCTTCAGGTGCTGATCTGCTTGCACGATGACCACGGATAAATGCCGCTGCCACTTGTTCTGGTGAATATTGCTCCAGAACTTTTGCAATGAATTCAGCTTCATTTTCTTGGATGTCGCCTTGCAGCGTCGCATCGGTCAAAATGCGTTCATCATCACGCACTAAGATTTCATCGGCTGACGGTGGTTTTGCCCATTCAGCTTGCACATTTGCACCGCGCAACAAACGGTCTGCACGACCGCGAAGGTTTGCAGGAACCATCAACAAGCAAGTGCCTTTACGGCCAGCACGTCCTGTTCGGCCACTTCTGTGAAGAAGTGTTTCTTTGTTGTTTGGAAGATCTGCGTGGATAACCAATTCCAAATCTGGAAGATCGATACCGCGCGCGGCAACATCAGTTGCAACACACACACGAGCACGTCCATCACGCATAGCCTGCAGCGCATGGCTACGTTGTTCTTGGCTAAGCTCACCAGAGAGCGCAACAACTGAGAAGCCACGGTTACTAAAGCGCGATGTCATGCGCGAAACAGCAGCACGTGTGGCGCAGAACACAAGCGTGTTTTTCGCATCATAATAACGCAACGCATTGATAATGCCGTTTTCGACATCACGGTGTGAAACGAGCAATGCACGATA
Organism: uncultured Rhizobiaceae bacterium; assembly: GCA_963974325.1. Classification (GTDB taxonomy): domain Bacteria; phylum Pseudomonadota; class Alphaproteobacteria; order Rhizobiales; family Rhizobiaceae; genus Lentilitoribacter. Next base: position 26,419 of record CAXBCW010000029.1, on the reverse strand, counting down.
TTCAATATCGTTGTGCTGTTTTTCTTCTGCCGCCGTCGAAAGGCGGAAAGCATTGTTTTGGTAGCGTTTTGCAAGGCTAGAAATTTGACGCGGAACAGTCGCAGAGAACATTAATGTTCTGCGTGTTTCTGGCGTTGTTTCCAAAATATATTCAAGATCTTCGCGGAAACCAAGATCAAGCATTTCATCAGCTTCATCCAAAATAACAGTTTTGATTGTTTCAAGTTTTAGCGCGCCACGGTCAATATGATCGCGAAGACGACCAGGCGTACCCACAACAATGTGCGCGCCTTGGGATAATGCGCGACGTTCTGTGCGCATATCCATGCCGCCCACACATGACGTGATAACAGCGCGTGTTGATTCAAATAACCATTGCAATTCGCGCTGCACTTGAAGCGCGAGCTCACGAGTTGGCGCAACAACAAGTGCAAGTGGTGCACCTGCGCGGTTAAGGAATTCAGCACCTTCTAACAGGTTTGGTGCAAGCGTGAGGCCAAATGCCACTGTTTTACCAGATCCTGTTTGCGCTGAAACAAGTAAATCTCTATCCACCAATTCAGGGGCAAGAACTGCCTCTTGTACGGGTGTAAGTTTTTCATAGCCACGTTTTTTTAACGCAACGCCCAGCGCCGGAATGACGCCCTCAAAGTCTAACATGTAATGCCTTTTTCGGAATGTGACCAAAAGAGCATCCATGCTCAGGAATGGTCGGGGAAATGTATCAAACGACAATTCCCATGAGTTTCTGCCCCGCTAGTACAATGCAAAATGCCGCTTGTATAGAGCGCAGGGCCAAATCATTTAAATAGAGTTAATCTGTTTTACTGGGTAAACGTGTCAGATCTAAGCTTGAATCCATCGAAGCTGCGATAATATTGGGTAATATAATATCGAAGACGGCACCGGGATTATTGCCAACATAAAGCAGTTTTCCGCCCAAGTTCCGCACAATTTCACGGCTAATCGGCAATCCTAACCCGGCGCTACCTGCACCTTGTTCCGACGATAGTTTGGCAAATTTTTGGAAAATGATTTCTGCATTTTCCGCAGAAATGCCCAAACCATTATCGGTCACCTCAATTTTCGTTGTGTGCTCAAACCGCTTGCAACTGAATTTAATCACGGGGCTCTGGCTACCGCTATGTTTAATGGCGTTTGAAATCAAATTGATCAAAACTTGAGATAAACGATCAGCATCGGTTTCAAGGCTAAGCGTTTCGATGCTTTTGGAAAGTTCAACTTTTGCGCCAGATTGTTGACGCAAAGTCTGTGTGGCATTCATAGCTCGTTCAATAATTTGGCTAAATTTGGTTTTAGTCACTTTCAGTTGGACTTTACCATGCTCAAGAAAACTCAAATCTAAAATTTCATCCAACAAATAGGTCAAACGAATACTCTCATCGTGAATAATCGATGAGAACCGCGAAATTTGATCTTGGTCGATATTGTCTTCATCGCGCAAAATTTCTGCAAAAGCACGAATAGATGTCATCGGTGTGCGCAATTCATGACTGACTTGGCTCAAAAACGCATCCTTTTGTTCGCCAAGTTCGCGCAGTTTTGAATTGGCTAGGCGGAGCTGTTCGGCGGTTTTTTCCATTTCTGTCGATTGGGTTTTAAGCCGTGCAGAATATTCCATAATTTGAGCTGTTTCATCGGCAACAGCAATCAGATCTTCCACAGAGATCGCTTCACCACTGGCGATCTGACCAATCATAGCATGTGCAGTGGCCGCCCCCACAGAGCCTGCAAATTCGCGTTCAAGTTCGGCGATAAATGTATTGGTTGGATCAGGCAATGCTGGCTTTTGTTTCCATTGGCTCTTTGCAGCTTCAGTAAACATGCGTTGCGTGGCTTCATGGCCCAATATACGTTGAGATAGAATATGCAATTCTTCTGATGTCGTTTGACGGGTCAGGGTTCTGTTTGGGGTTGCACGGTCAAAAATGTGTATGAATTGACCCGCTTGCAAACGTTCAATCAGGCGAGGTTGAGTGGTCAAAGAGCCGAAAATAAACAATGCCGTATTCACCCCAAGCGACCAAACAACGGCATGAACAAGTGGATCTTCAATACTTATATTCAACAGCGCATCTGGCCTAAGCATACTGATGCCAAAAGGACCAAATTCTAAAGCTTCTGCACTGAAAATAAAGCCACCTTCAAAGCTTGGAAGAAACAATGTGTAGGCCCAAAGAATAAAACCAGAAACAATGCCGTATATCGCACCTTTTCGCGTTGAACTTTCCCAAAATAACCCACCGATCAAGGCTGGCAGAATTTGTGCAACACCCAAAAATGCAATCAGGCCAATAGATGCCAAACCACCGGTTCCGCTGGTAAATTGATAATAAAAATAACCAAGCCCCAAAATAGCTGCAATGGATATCCGCCGACTACGCAACAATAATGTCCGAACATCTTCGCTTGTCGGGCTTCTGCGCAGTGTAAGCCACAGCCAAAGCGGCAAGACAATGTGGTTAGACACCATGGTGGACAGCGCTATGGCGGCAACAATCACCATAGATGTGGCCGATGAAAACCCACCCAAAAACGCAAGCATTGCCAATGCATCTTGGTTTTCAGCAATTGGAATAGTCAAAACAAACAGATCAGGATTGGAGCCTGCGGGCAGGATATCAAGGCCCGCAATGGCAATCGGCATCACAAACAGGCTCATCAAAAACAGATAAAGCGGAAACGCCCATGATGCGGTTGAAAGATGTTTTTCATCAGAGTTTTCAACAACAACAACTTGAAACATACGTGGCAAACAAATGACTGCGGTGGCAGAAAGAAATATCAGCGTGACCCAACGCGGTCCAAAAATATCTTGGGTTTGCATGATCTCTGGCTGTATCCGAGACAAAATATCAGCTGGGCCCTCAGCAACGCCCCATACAACAAATATCCCAACTGCCAAAAGCGCAACGAGCTTCACAATTGCTTCAAGAGCAATCGCTATAACCACACCGTGATGACGTTCATTTGCATCGAGATTTCGTGTCCCAAAGAAGATTGTAAAGACAGCCAGACCAATCGCTGCCCATAATGCTGTCAATGAGGTTGATGATGTTGTTGCCGCGCCATCGACCCCTTGCGCAAATACCGAAAAGCTCAATGTCAGAGATTGTAATTGAAGTGCAATATATGGGGTTGAACCGATCACGGCCAAGATTGTGATGATGACAGCCAATGTCGTGCTCTTGCCGTAACGGGCAGAGATTAAATCGGCGATGGAGGTAATACGTTGGGTATTGCCAATGCGGACAAGCTTTCGCAAAATCCACCACCATCCGATGAAAACCAATGTTGGACCCAAATAGATCGTAACAAATTCAAGGCCATTTCTGGCAGCAGACCCAACCGCGCCATAATACGTCCATGCAGTACAATAAACTGAGATTGATAATGTGTAGGTGAGCGGTGATGAGAAGAACCCAAGTTTACCGGCTTTTGCGCGTCGCTCGGCCATAAAGGCGACGAAGAATAAGCCCGTTACATAGATCAGGCAGACGGTTAAAAGGAGATTGAACGAGAGCATTTTTAATCCTCAGGCTCTGGATCAATGTCGGGCGATGTTTGTTTGGCTAAAAGCCGGGCAAGAACAAATGCGCATGCAATTAAAATAGCCCAAACGCCAAAAATGTATATCGCGCTGCCCGCCACACCTGTTTCATCACCACCTGTAAAGATGGAAACAAACGGCGTTACCAATAGCAAAACGCCTGCAATGGGCAGGAGTGCTGTTAGATCTAAAAGTTTACGACGCTTTGTGAAGCTCAAATCACTCGCTAAGGTCGATTCAGAGTGAATTTTTTGGTTTTCAGAAATACTGTTCTGATCTTCAATCACGTTGCCAATATCGTTTTGCTGCGTCATTAGCTAACAAGCTTTCGGATATTTTCAACAATTTTCTGATTAGAAAATGGCTTTGTCATAAACAAACTCACGCCAGCCTCTTCGGCTGCTTGCCGATCCCGTTGTTGACCTTTTGCCGTGAGCATAAGAACGGGAATTTTGGAAATGGCAGTTTGATTGCGAATGTCATGCAAAATTTCCATACCACCCTTATTGGGCAGCATAACGTCTAGCACCACAAGGATCGGCATAATGTCCAGGACTTTGCTGACAGCATTTTGCCCGTCGCTATGTGTTGCAACGTTCCATCCTTCTCGCGTTAATAAAAACGATAAAGCCTCAACGATGTGAGGCTCATCCTCTATTAAGAGAACTGTATTTGCCATAGTTCCCTCCCATAACAAGCTGAGCGCATTTTACCGTTATTTATCAAAGCTGCAAGTGGGCTCGTTCTATCTGCTATCTAAAATTGAGTCGGCTCGTCGAGATGAACATTTTGAACGAGGGCAAACTTCGCAATTCAAACCCACTTTGAGCATCGGCAATGACCGCCGTTCTTGCGCTGGCGTGAAAGACTGATAATCGGCTGTAAACAACATTGCACTTTTAACCGTTTCCGGCAGGCCATAATCGCCACCACCTGACCATTGTGCATATGAATGGGTAATAAAGCTTTCGCCTGTTGGTGTTTCAATAACTGATCTGATGGGCTGCATGGGCTGACTTATCGCGCGATATAGCGGCCAAAGGGGGCATGCACTACTTTTACGCGGCAATGATAATGTTTTGAGTGGCTTTCTAAACAAAACACCGCCAGAGCCATCACATTCGATCAATCCAAATCGCGGCAACGCATCTTGCTTGTGATTTTTTAGGCTGCAGTTTTGTGGAAGGTGAGCAAGCCTGAAAAAAACATCGTGAATATCTGAGTTAAATTCACTGGCCAGATGTACAGGATTAAAGGCCGTTCTTAAAGCTGTTTGCACAAAATCATCAAATGGCATCTGCTCAGCAACGCGGCGGTATCGGTTAAGCGTCTTTTTTGCCTGCTCTTCTTCACCAGTGTCCTTAAACTGCCATGTCTTCAAAATGGGCTTGATAAGATCGATGTCGCTGTTTGGTTTTTCTAAGTCAGCAATATGGAAATCATGGCTTTCCCAAAATTGCTCCAGTTTGCTGTGCACAACATTTGTTTGGGATTTTGTTTCGCTTGAATTTGTATCGTCAAAATAGGCCAGAAGTTTTGTGATTGTTTCAGTTAAGCGGCTACTTTCTGTTTGCATATTGCTGAAAAACCGCCCTGACTGTTCTCTTGATATATCCGTTGTCGTCGCCAAAATCTCAGAGGTAGATTTGAGAACGGTCACATTTGACAACATAAGATGCATGGCTTCGGAGAAAAATGGATCTTTGCCCAACCGATCGGATAAAACCAATAATCTCTGTTCTTGATCCTGCATTTTCTCAAAAAGCTGCGCACTAAGTTGCGACCAGCCGGGAAATCGCCCGACATATTCTTCCAAACGATCAATCTCTGCTTCTGTGTTACCTGCCGAAGATGCCGCTTCTTGAAGGCGTGCTAAAAGGGCTTGGTCAGCACCTTCCGACAGCTCTTTTGGATCAATGTCGAGACTGTCTGCAATGGCCAAAAGTGTTCGCCCTGCAATGCCTCTATGATTGTGTTCAATCAGATTCATATAGGAAGTTGAGATGCCTGCTTTCCCAGCTAAGGCGGTTTGGCTTAGATTCTTGGCGCGTCTTCGTTCGCGGATGCGGGTGCCGAGCAATGAGCGTGCCATAAAAAAATCCTTATATATCGGTAACATAATGCATTTTAGTAAATTAATTTACCAAAATAATAATCGTATATTGTAATTTTACACAAAAATATTGTTAAAAGACAATAGCTTATTGATTTTTTCACAAATATGTCGCAGTTTGCACCATGCGAGAATTTCGCATGACGTGTCATCACCTTTGGAGGAAGGCGTTGGCGTTGTTCCAAATGGAGGATATATATGTCTATTATTAAACCTACTCGTCGTGGTTTGCTAAGAACAGGTGCCGTTGCTGGTGCTGGTCTTGCAATGCCTACAATCTTCACTGGTTCTGCTGGTGCTTACATGAATGAGCCTACGGGCAGTTCTGTAACATTGGGCTTTAACGTTCCACAATCTGGTCCTTATGCTGATGAAGGCGCTGATGAGCTTCGTGCTTACGAGCTTGCAGTTGAGCACCTAAATGGTGGTGGCGATAGCGGCATGATGAATACGTTCTCATCAAACGCTCTTAAAGGTAATGGTGTTCTTGGTAAAAAAGTTGAGTACGTAACAGGCGATACACAGACTAAGTCAGATGCTGCTCGTGCTTCTGCTAAATCAATGATCGAAAAAGATGGCGCAGTCATGATCACTGGTGGTTCTTCATCAGGTGTTGCGATTGCTGTCCAAGGTCTATGTCAAGAAGCTGGCGTGATCTTCATGGCCGGTCTTACGCACTCAAACGATACAACTGGTAAAGATAAGAAAGCCAACGGCTTCCGTCACTTCTTTAACGGTTTCATGTCCGGTGCTGCTTTGGCTCCTGTGCTTGAAAAGATGTATGGTAAAGATCGTCGTGCTTATCACCTTACAGCCGATTATACTTGGGGTTGGACACAACAAGAGTCTATCCAACAAGCGACTGAAGGCAAAGGCTGGGAAACTGTTAATAACGTGCTTACACCGCTCGCGACAACAGATTTCTCTTCATACGTTGCCCCAGTTCTTAACTCCGGTGCTGATGTTCTTGTTCTTAACCACTACGGCGGGAACATGATCAACTCATTGACTTCTGCTGTTCAGTTTGGTCTTCGTGACAAGCAAGTTAACGGTAAAAACTTTGAGATCGTTGTTCCATTGTATTCACGCCTTATGGCTCGTGGTGCTGGTGAGAACGTTAAAGGGATCTTTGGTTCAACCAACTGGCATTGGTCGTTGCAGGATGAGGGTTCAAAAGCCTTCGTTAAATCCTTCGGTGAAAAATATGGCTTCCCGCCATCACAAGCAGCTCACACAGTTTACTGTCAGACAATGCTTTATGCTGATGCTGCTGAACGTGCTGGTACATTCAACCCATGTGGTATTGTTGAAGCTCTTGAAGGCTTCAAGTTTGATGGCCTTGGTAATGGTGCAACTGAGTACCGTGCTGAAGATCACCAGTGCTTCAAAGACGTTCTCGTCGTGAAGGGTAAAGAAAACCCAACATCAGAGTTCGATGTTCTTGAAGTTGTTGAAGTTACTCCACGTGCACAAGTTGAGTACGCTCCTGACCACCCAATGTTTGCTGGTGGTGACTTGGGTAAATGTAACCCAGGCGTTTAATAAGTGCTTTGAATTGACGCGTGGGCGGCATTGTGCCCTCTCGCGCGTCTTTCACACTATCTCATAAAATTATAATTCTAAACTAGCTCTCTTTATGAGCTGCGTTTGCGCTAACCACACGGGCAGGGACGATGGACGCTATCCTTCTTCAAATCCTTAACGGGCTAGACAAAGGCTCAGCATATGCGCTGATCGCTTTAGGTCTTACATTAATTTTCGGAACGCTTGGTGTGGTCAATTTTGCCCACGGCGCGCTCTTCATGGTCGGTGCTTTTTGCGCAGTGACTTTGCAAAAGATTTTAAATCTTTCGCATATCACAATTGATCCAACCAAATTAGATTTCCTTGGAAATCCTGCAAAGGTAAAAACGCCTTATGTGGTCGAGTGGTTTGGTGAGGTTGCAGGTGCTGCAATCATCAACTGGACCGTTCCCCTTGCCATATTATTTGCCATCCCAGTGATGTTATTTATTGGTTGGGCGATGGAACGTGGTCTCATTAAACATTTCTACAAACGCCCCCATGCAGATCAGATTTTGGTAACGTTTGGCTTGGCTATTGTGATCCAAGAGCTTGTTAAAGCAAACTATGGTGCAAATCCTATTCCAACACCGGCCCCTGACCAGTTTGTCGGCTCGTTCGATTTTGGTGCGCTCATTGGGCTTGATCCGAATGCTGTGATCTATCCTTATTGGCGCCTGATTTACTTCTCATTCTCTGCCATTGTGATTTCATCGGTCTTTGCATTCTTGCAATTCACAACATTCGGTATGGTTGTGCGTGCAGGCATGGCAGATCGTGAAACCGTTGGTCTGCTGGGTATCAATATTGATCGCCGTTTTACACTTATGTTCGGTGTAGCTGCAGCTGTGGCTGGTCTTGCAGGTGTGATGTACACCCCGATTAACTCACCAAATTATCATATGGGTATGGACTTCTTGGTTCTGTCCTTTGTTGTGGTTGTTGTCGGAGGCATGGGGTCTTTAGGAGGCGCGGTTCTTGCGGGCTTCTTGCTCGGTATCTTAGAAAGCTTTGCATCCATGAACGTGGTCAAAGGGTTCTTTGAAGCTTTGTACCTACCTTCGATTGATCAAATTATTATCTATCTTGTCGCAATCATTGTGCTCTTGGTTAGACCGCGCGGTTTGCTTGGTCGAGCCGGCGTAATGGAGGAATAACTGATGAACTCTTTAAGTCTAAAAGATCGCGGAACATTAACGTTCGTAATATTGATCGCCGTATTTGCACCGTTCATTCTCAATATATTTCCAACAGATTCAGCAATGGCTCAGTTTAATGCAGGCTATCCTGATTTGATGCAGCGTTTTGCATATTTTGGAATTTTGGCAATTGGCTTTAACATCTTGTTTGGTCTAACCGGCTATTTGTCATTCGGCCATGCAGCTTTCTTGGGTGTCGGGTCATACTCTGCCGTTTGGATGTTTAAGCTTTTGAGCTACAACATTGTTCCTGGTTTGATATTGTCTGTTATCGTAGCTGGCATATTCTCGCTTATTATCGGGTATATCTCATTGCGGCGATCGGGGATTTACTTCTCAATCCTCACGCTTGCCTTTGCTCAAATGAGTTTTGCAATGGCCTATTCTGTTCTGACGCCTTTGACAAATGGTGAGACAGGTTTGCAAGTTTACAATGATGATCCACAAATTTTCATGAATGAGAACAGCACAACAGTGCCAAACCTGTTTGGTCTTGAAATGCAAGATACCTATACACTTGAAATGGGCGCATGGGCGTTCCAGTTCAATGTTGGCTATTACCTGTGTGCTATCTTCTTGATCTTGGCGTTCTATCTTTCAATGCGAATTTTCCGGTCACCATTTGGTTTGATGCTTCGTGCTGTTAAAACAAACCAAACACGCATGAGCTATACGGGTTTAAATTCAAAACCTTACACACTTGCAGCCTTTGTCATCTCTGGCATGTATGCAGGATTAGCTGGTGGTCTTATGGCTTCAATGGATCCATTGGCAGGTGCTGAACGGATGCAGTGGACAGCCTCTGGTGAGATTGTTCTTATGACAATTCTTGGCGGAACTGGCACATTGTTGGGCCCTGTTCTTGGTGCTGGTTTCATCAAATATTTTGAAAACATCTTCTCAAAGATCAACACAAGCGTACTAGAAGGTTGGTTTGCATTCTTGCCAGACGGTCTTTCAGATGCCGTTGTTTGGGTCCTCCACTTCTTCGTGGGTAAAGGCTGGCACTTAACATTGGGTGTGATGTTCATGATGATTGTTATCTTCCTACCAGGTGGTTTGGTTGAAGGTGGTCAGCGAATAGCAGCTCTATTCAAACGCAAGAAATCAGCCTCTGGCAGCGTAGCTGCAACGCCTGCAGAATAAAATTTAAGGATTAGTAAAATGGGTATTTTGGAAGTTCAAAATGTCAATAAGAGTTTTGGTGGTCTTAAGGCTCTGCAGACAGTTAATCTAAATGTCGAAGAAGGCATGATACATGCCATTATTGGACCAAATGGTGCGGGTAAATCAACATTGCTAAACTGCTTTGTTGGTCGCCTTATCCCAGATACAGGTACAGTGACGTTTGATGGTCATTCGCTCTTGGGTAAAAAACCACACGAGATCAACCAAATGGGTGTCTCACGCGTATTCCAAACACCGGAAATTTTTTCAGAACTCAGTGTTTTGGAAAATGTAATTATCCCGTGTTTTGCTAAACGTGATGGTTCTTTTGCAATGGATGCGCTTAACCATGTAAATAGCCAAACGGATATGCGTGAAAAAGCCGAACAAATGTTGATTGATGTCGACATGATCGACAAACGCGAAATGACAGCATCCTCCATGTCTCGTGGTGATAAAAGACGTTTGGAAATGGCGATGTGTTTATCGCAAGACCCAAAACTGTTGCTTCTTGATGAGCCAACAGCGGGTATGGCGCGAGCAGATACTAATAATACGATTGCGCTATTGGTTGAAATACAGGAAAAGCGTCACATCACAATGGTTGTTATTGAACATGATATGCATGTGGTATTCTCACTTGCACAGAAAATCTCTGTCTTGGCACAGGGCACCGTTATCGTGGAAGATTTACCTGAAAACATTAAAGGCCATCCGAAAGTTCAGGAAGCCTATTTGGGTACTGCAAACTAATTTTATTGATAGGCTGAGTTTAAAAATGACTGAGAATATAAACAAAAATCATGCAAAAAATGCTCCTGCTTACTTCTCTGCTTGGGATCTTAAAGCGTATTATGGCGAAAGCTACATCGTTCAGGGCATTGACCTTAATGTTCATGAAGGCGAAATTTTAGCGCTTTTAGGCCGTAATGGCGCTGGTAAAACATCAACTTTGCGCGCAATAGCTCGTTTGGCTGATCCAATGTTGACCCATGGCGAAATTTGGCTTGATCACCAACCATTGCACAAAATGGAAGCTTACCAAGCCGCCCAATCGGGTATTGGCCTTGTGCCAGAAGATCGTCGTATTATCCAAGGTTTGACGGTTGAAGAGAACTTACAATTGGCTCAAATTGAAAAGCCAATCGGTTGGTCAATCGAGCGCATTTATGAGCTTTTCCCGCGTCTTGGCGAACGTGCAAAACAAGAAGGCACAACGTTGTCTGGTGGCGAACAGCAAATGTTGGCGATTGGCCGTGCGTTGGCGCGTGATCTCAAATTGTTGCTTCTTGATGAGCCCTATGAGGGCCTAGCTCCTGTTATTGTTCAAGAGATTGAAAAAACACTTCAGCTTATTCGTGAGCAAGGTATGACAACGATTATTGTTGAGCAAAATGCTGTTGCTGCGCTTAATCTTGCAGATCGTGCGGTCATTTTGGATACTGGTAAAATCGTCTTTGATGGTACCGCCCAAGAAGTGCTCGATAACAAAGAGTTACGTCACGAATATCTCGCCATTTAATTGGTTTAAGAGTTTGATCGATCCATGCTGCACAAAAGAGCCGCAAGGGGCCGTAAGGGGCGTGGATCGGATATCATATTTTGCCCCCAATCCTTTAGGGAGAACGCCATGAGCGATTCAATTTTTCCGCCAGCTGACGACTTCGTCAGCTCTGCCCATATTACAAAAGCCAAATATGATGAAATGTATGCGTCATCTGTGAACGATCCAGACAAGTTCTGGGGCGAAGTTGGGCAGCGTCTCGATTGGATTACACCCTTTACTAAAGTCAAAAATACAAGTTTTGACCATGCCAATGTATCGATCAAATGGTATGAAGATGGCGTTCTAAACGTCTGTGCAAACTGTGTTGATCGTCACTTGGAAACGCGCGGCAATCAAACTGCGATCATCTGGGAAGGTGATAATCCTGCAGATTCAAAGCACATTACCTACAAGCAAATGCATGAACATGTGTCTCGTCTTGCCAATGCTTATAAAAAACTAGGTGTGGTCAAGGGTGATCGCGTTATTCTTTATATGCCGATGATCCCGGAAGCCGCTTACGCTATGTTGGCATGTGCACGTATCGGTGCCGTTCATTCCATCGTCTTTGGTGGGTTTTCCCCAGATGCACTTGCAAGCCGCGTTGCCGATTGTGGTGCAAAACTATTGGTCACAGCGGATGAAGGTCCGCGCGGTGGCAAAAATATTCCACTGAAAAAGAACGTTGATGCTGCCCTTGCAATAAGCGGTGATGTTCCGACAATTGTTGTCAGCCGCACAGGTGGTGGACCGGGTAATAAAGCTGGCCGCGATTATGATTATGCAGAGCTTGTCGCAAGTGTTGATGCTGATTGCCCAGTCGAGCCAATGAATGCTGAAGACCCGCTCTTCATCCTTTATACATCGGGTTCAACCGGTAAGCCAAAAGGTGTGTTGCACACATCTGGTGGTTATCTAACTTATGCTGCGATGACCCATGAATATGTGTTCGATTATCACGAGGGTGATGTGTACTGGTGCACAGCCGATGTGGGTTGGGTAACAGGCCACAGTTATATCGTTTACGGACCGTTGGCCAATGGCGCTATTTCACTAATGTTTGAAGGTGTTCCAACCTATCCGGATGCATCGCGTTTTTGGCAAGTGTGCGAAAAGCACAAGGTCAATCAGTTCTACACAGCACCAACAGCCATCCGCGCATTAATGGCGCAAGGCTCAGGTCCTGTTGATAAATGTGATTTATCCTCACTTAAGGTTTTGGGAACCGTTGGCGAACCAATCAATCCAGAAGCATGGAATTGGTATAATGAAGTTGTCGGCAAGGGCAAATGCCCAATTGTTGACACATGGTGGCAAACGGAAACTGGCGGTCACATGATCACGCCATTACCGGGTGCAACGGCTGCAAAACCAGGGTCTGCAACAACACCATTCTTTGGTATTCAGCCGGTTCTTTTAGAACCAACAACAGGTCAAGAAATCACTGAGACCGTAGCTGAAGGTGTGTTGTGCATCAAAGACAGCTGGCCGGGTCAAATGCGCTCTGTTTATGGTGATCACGAACGTTTTGTTCAGACCTATTTCTCAGATTATAAAGGCTATTATTTCACGGGTGACGGATGTCGTCGTGATGCGGATGGTTATTATTGGATTACCGGTCGTGTCGATGATGTGATCAATGTATCCGGTCACAGAATGGGAACGGCAGAAGTCGAAAGCGCTCTTGTTGCTCATCCAAAAGTGTCTGAATCTGCTGTTGTTGGCTATCCGCACGATGTGAAAGGCCAAGGGATCTATTGCTACGTCACGCTAAATGCTGACGAAGAACCAACAGACGAGCTGCGCTTGGAATTACGCAATTGGGTTCGCAAAGAAATTGGACCAATCGCATCACCCGATCTTATTCAATGGGCACCGGGTCTTCCAAAAACGCGTTCTGGCAAAATCATGCGTCGTATTTTACGCAAGATTGCTGAAAATGATTTTGGTGCATTGGGTGATACATCAACACTTGCCGATCCATCGGTTGTTGAAAATCTGATTGAAAATCGGATGAACATTTAAAACTGAACTATCTCAATACATAAAAAGGCGGGTCATTTGGTCGGCCTTTTTTATTGTGTTTAGCCCAAACCAACCATGCCACCATCAACGGCAATGGCTTGACGGGTGAGCATGCGAGATGAATCGGATGCTAGGAATAAAACGATGCCAACCATGTCATGTTCAACCATGCCTTCATGGATCGATTGTTTGGCAATGTGTGCAGCAGCACTTTCATCGGTGGCCCAAAGACGCAATTGGCGCTCGGTAAAGACCCAACCCGGCAAGATGCAATTGACGCGAATTTTATCTTTGCCCAAAGTATCGGCCAAGGCGCGCGTAAGTCCCATAATGGCAGCTTTTGCTGTAACATAAACAGGGTATTGATCGCCTGCCAAAATATAAGCAATTGATGAGAAATTGATGATTGAGCCACCACCAGATTTGGCCATGCCTTTGGCGACAGCTTTTGCTGAAAAGAAGTGATGCTTTAAATTCACATCAATCCCCTGATCAAAATCAGCCTCTGTCGTATCTTCAAATGCATGTCGCTTATCTGATGCAGCATTATTGACCAAAATATCAATAGGGCCATGTTTAGAACTTGCGGCCTCTAATGCTGTTTCCAAGTCTGGAATATTAGTGACATCGCATTTTATAAAATGTGGTCGATTGTTATATTTGGCTTCCATCTTATCACAAAATTTGGTCGCATCACTGCGCTGGATAAAGGAGACCTTAGCACCTTGTTTTAAAAAACCCTCAGTGAGAGCTGCACCAATGCCAGCCCCGCCACCTGATATAAATACGGATTTTCCAACGAGGTCTGGAAAAATTGCTGATGGCATTCTTGATTGTGTTTTCTCTGACATGAGATCAGTCCTTTACTGGGTACCAATAATTGGCAATATTTTTATCGCGTTTGATAACAACATGGTTATTGGCAAAAACTTTGTAGGGATGGCTCCAATCGCCATTTGGCCATTGCACGCGAATGGTGGCACGTTCCGCAACGCCCAACCCAAAATGCGTAAAACCAATTTGACCAGAGGCATGACCACCGCCAATTTGTATGGTTTTATTCTGGTTTAGATTACCTGTTTTAACCGATATTTTTGCGCCAATGGCGTTGCGGTTTATATCGCCATTATCCAGTTCAATCTTGACCCAATTGCCCATTGGGCGCGTGCCCCAATCCGTTTTTGCGCCTTCATTAAGGAATAGATTGATGTTTGTTTTGCGATTAACGACCAATAAATCCAACATGCCGTCAGCATTGAAATCTTCAACTATTGCACCTCGGCCATGGGTTTTGAGCGCAATTCCTGCTTCATCACCCTTCTCCCAAAACTGCCCATCAAGACCACCAAGCAACATATTGTCTGGGTCGAAATTGGCAAAATCGGCCATGGCCTCAACATTACCTTTGGCAATGAATAAGTCTGATCGCGCATCATTGTTGAAATCTGCAAATTGTGAATGCCAACCGGTTGATGGTCTTAGATCGTCACCCGTATAGGGACGGTGTGCAGTCGCGTTTTTTTCAAAGGCAACATCGCGATAGAGCGGGGTTTCCTCATCACTTTCCTCGTCAAGCGATTGAATTTTCGTGTCCCCCATTGAGGTCAGCGCATATTCTGGAAAGCCGTCTCCATTCAGGTCAGCCTCAGCTATGCCCATGCCCCAAATTTTCAGCGTTTCCCAACCATCATTTTGACCATAAGCGCGGGGTTCTTGACCCTCAGATATCTGCCATAACTGCTCTTGGCCACCACGATAATATTGACGGTCATTGGTTATGCGAAGGGATGGTTCGCCAGATTTATTCCAATCGGTAAACATCATGGATAAAGAGCAATAGCCAGGCTCCAACATAATGGGATCAGAATAGGTGTTCTCTGCATTGGGGCGCATCAAAAGATTTGGTGAACACGTTCCCCATGGAGACCCAGCTGCATTGCGATCAACATAATTTCCAAATGCCATCGTTGGATATTGGTTGCCATTTTCCCAAGTAGCGGAGAATCCAGTGGTCCAATCTTTCCCAGCCTCAAGTGCAAGTGATGTATTAAATTTGGTAAAGCTGCAATCGGGCCCACCTTTTAAAACGTGGTTGGGACCAACGCGCAAAAGCACTAGATCCATATAGGCACCATTATCGATGTTAATGGGATAAGCGCCTGTGACTTTGAGGTCACTACGGCCGATATCAAGAGGCGCTTTTTCAAACGATAAATTCCCCTTTGGTCGTGAACGATTAATAAATAATTGCGCTGGCTGTTTCCCGCCCGCAATCACAACATCAGGCATTCTGTCGCCATTACAGTCAAAGCTTGCAGCCCCGCCGCCTACAAAATATTCCCACGGTCCTTGATAACTGTGACTGATCCCAGCTTTGGCAGACTGCTCGACCATCGAAGGTACATCAAAAGTAAAAGGTGCTTTATCTTCCGCTTGTAATGAAAGGGGAGCCAAACTCATGGCTGACGCTGCGGTTATGAAAATTGTTGTTTTAAATGTAAGTTGAGCCATCGGTTCTCGCCTCTTACTTGATTTCTAATGTGCGAAGAAACGCAATGAGTTGACCTTGAAGCTTTGCATCAAGTGCAAGATATTGATCGCGTGAGTCGCGACCATCTCCGCCGTGAGCGGTGATCACTTCATTTAAATCATACATGTCATTGCGATGCCCATAAGGTGCGGTTGATGCAACGCCCCAAAGCTCCGATGTCAAAAATATATTCCGATCAACAAACCGCTGAGACATCAACTCATTACCAAATGTATCGACATCTTGGTCTGTCATTGTGTGACGTTTGAGATCACCAAATAAAGGCACCAAAACATTGCCATCATTATCACGCCGCAATGTTTGTGCCCAAGACAGCATAGCTAGATTATAAGTCGCTGGCGCTTCAACTTGATTGGTTTGCAATGTTCCTGCCACATCAAAAATGCCCGGATCATCGAACTGAAGCGAAGATAAGGATAGAGCAGGGCGGTGACAAACTGCGCAGCCGATTTTATCAAATGTTGCCTCGCCTAAAAGTGCAGCCTCTTGCCAGTCTTTGTTCTCTGGTTTGGCAACAATGGGCGGGCGCAAAGTTGCTTGCCATGCGACAAGCGCCGAGACATCGGCCGGGCTAAACTCAGCCCGCTTTCCATCTTCATCAAAATCATCCGTGCCCGTCCAGCGCGGACCAAAACGTTCGGTTGCTTGCATACCATGATGGTGATTGCTGGCATTAACGGTAAATTGGCGGAGCGATGTCATTACACCTTTTTGGCTAAAGGGCCTGATGACCAAATCGGTGTCGACGCCCTCGATCTCGCTCAGATCAACAAGCCCGTCAGGTTCGGCAGTAATAAATCCGAATGAGACTGTTTTAGTGATCAGTTCAACGCGAGTAGTGGTTTTGGATTGATGGGCCGTTTGAAGCGCTTTTGTGCGGATATCGATGAGGTCTGAACTCATCTCTCTTGCGAGTAATTCCAAAAGACCTGCACCAAATAAATGATTGGTGCCGCGCTCATTTGAAAATTGCGGGTCAACTGATGTGAAATCAGTATTTGTAAAACCTTCAGAGACAAAAACATTGGTCACAAAATCACCCGCACCACCCACCAAAGGCTGGTTGTGGCACGAAGCGCAACCGCTTGAATCAGGTCCTGCCGTTCTTAAAAACGAGCCATTTGGTCTGCGAGATTTCGTTGGAATGATTGCAGCTGTCGCATTGGGGCGACCTGCGCCATCTTCCCGGGTGAACTGTGCTTCGAACAATTCTTCACCGGTTTGAACGAGCTTATCAAGTTCGCTTTTGCTTAAAAAACCAAACGGCATTTCAGATGTCGCACCAATCGCTTCGCTGCGCTCGGCCCATGGTGGTGTGGTCTCAGCAAAAGACGATTGCGCCGACAAAATGAAGGCGCAGGCTAATAAAGCAGTTTTACGCATTACGTTTGTTTCCAATAAAGTGCAGTACGATCTGCAATAATATTATTATCAAGATCACTGAGGCAGCCTTGAGCATTGCCATAAAAAATCAATTCGCTTTCATCTGGATAAAGCGAAATATCTGGCATGCGTTCACGCCGAATTTGTAAATTGTTTCGAACGCCATTTAAGATAGCGTCCTGAATAAGATCATAATATGAAATGCCAGCGCCAGTGATGGCAATTGGCATTGGACCCAATAATGTCAGCAAGCGGCCAATACCGATGCCAATGGCTTCTCCGGCCATGCGAAATGCATATTCGCTCATCCGGTCACCTTGGCGCGCGCGCATGGCAATCTTCTCAATCTCCGTGGATGGAATGAACTTTGCAGGAATAATATTTTTATCCACCTCAAAGGCGGTTCGCAAAATGCCGTAATAGCCTGCAAATGCCTCAATACAACCATGGGATCCACACCGGCAAATTGGTCCATCATTGATATGCATCATATGCCCAAAAGGTGGAGCAAATGCAGTTATCCGGCCATCAGGTTCCTGTGTTGCGATACCAAGGCCGATTGAATGATTAAGCGATAGGACAGCAATCTGACTTTTTTCTTGGTTTGAAGGGCTGGCAAGGTTTTTGCGCATAATCGCTTGGGCCGCAAATTGTGTGTCATTGGTCAGGCGGATTTGGCCCGGCCAATCTTTTGAAAGCAATGCCTCAAAATCGATGGTTTGATTTTCAAAAACCGGTGACCAACTCAATTCTGGCTTACCGCGTGTCACAAGTCCTTTTGTGGCAATTGATATTGTCATAATCCGAGCATGATCAAGCTTGCTACGATTTGCCAGTCTTTCAAGACCAGCCTTAAATCGGGCGCAAAATGCATCGACATCTTTTTCTTCAGGCGGGCGCTTTTCTTCAAATCGATCTTTAAGAATGCCAGAATAATCAACGAGAGAATATTGAATTGTTTCAGAGGTTATTCGGATTGTTGCAATATAAGCTGCATCCGGATTTTGCTGTAACTTAACACGAGGCCGGCCTCGGCCAGAAGCTGGTGCTTGCTCAACACGTTGAAGAATATTCTCTTTTTCAAGCTCAGTGGTAATCGCAGATATCGTCGCAGAGCTCAGGCCCGACCATTCAGATATCTCGGTATGAGAAACCGCACCTAGCCGACGTAGCGCCGACAGAACGATACCACGGTTTTGCATCCTTAAAGAGCCGGTACTTGCTTTCATCAACATTCGTCGGGTTTGCCTACTAATAATTTTGTCAGATTATATCTATCTAAAACGATTTGTCAATTTTCTCGACACTCGAAATAAATACTGTTGACTCTGCTTTAAAATTCTGTCAGAAATTTTCTTGGCTGTCGAGAAAAATGTTTTCTTCGGTCGTATTTTTAAGGTAAATGGTAAATTGCGCAATCTGTGCACTTTGCAATATTAATCATTTGGGAGGGATTCAAATGAAAAAATTCGCAACTATGTTGCTCGCCAGTGCTGCCCTATCGGCAGCTCTACTTGGTGGTGCTATCGCTAAAGACAAAAAAATTGGTGTTTCTTGGGCTAGTTTCCAAGAGGAGCGCTGGAAAACTGATGAAGCAGCTATCGTTGCTGCAATTAGCGCAGAAGGAAATGAATATGTTTCCGCTGATGCTGAATCATCATCTGCAAAACAATTGACAGACATCGAAGCGCTTATCGCGCAAGGTGTTGATGTATTGATCATCAATGCATGGGATAAAGATGCAATCGCACCTGCAATTGAAGCTGCTGCCAATGAAGGCATTCCAGTTATCGGTTATGATCGTTTGATCGAAGATGCACGTACATTCTATCTTACATTTGATAATATCGGTGTTGGTCGTATCATTGCTAAGTCTGTTCAAGCTGTTCAGCCTGAAGGCAATTACGCAATCATCAAAGGCGATCCAGGTGATCCCAATGCAGCATTCTTGTTGCAAGGCATGATGGAAGTTATCGGCGCTGATGTTGAAGCTGGTAAAATCAAAATTGTTGGTGAAGCATTCTCCGATGGTTGGAAGCCAGAAAACGCTCAGAAGAACATGGAGCAAATCCTAACTGCAAACGACAACAATGTTGATGCTGTATTGTCTGAAAATGACGGCATGGCCGGTGGTGTTGTTGCAGCGCTTAGTGCTCAAGGTTTGGTTATTCCAGTCGGCGGCCAAGATGGCGATCTAGCTGCGATCAACCGTGTTGCACGTGGTACGCAAACTGTATCAGTTTGGAAAGACGCACGTAACTTGGGTAAAGCTGCGGGTGAAATTGCTTCAGCTTTGGCTGAAGGCGCATCAATGGATGCAATCGAAGGCGCTGTGAAATTCAGTGGTGGCGAAAAAGGAATTGCTATCAATGCAATCCTTCTTGAGCCAACGCCTTTGACACGTGATAACTTGAGTATCGCTATCGATGGTGGTCATATCTCTAAAGAGCAAGCATGTGCTGGCGCTCTAGATGGTGTTGATGGCTGTTAATTAGCCCCAGAATAAATATTCCGCGCTAGCACTATGTGTTAGCGCGGCGTTTTTTATGAAATTCAAGTTACAGGATAAGCCGGTGAGCGAGCCAGTTCAAAAACATGGCGCTGATGGGGTCGATAACCCAAGCGTTTTTTCTCGATTTTTACAAGCTACCGAACTCGACGTACGATTGATTGGTATGCTTGGTGCACTTCTTATCATATGGGTGGGTTTTCACCTTTACGGCGAAGTGTTTAATGATGGGGGTAGATTTCTAACCCCACGTAACCTTTGGAACCTATCGGTTCAAACAGCCTCTATTGGTGTGATGGCAACCGGAATGGTTTTAGTCATCATCACGCGCAATATTGATCTTTCAGTAGGATCAATGATCGGCGTGATTGGAATGGCCATGGGGTTGTTGCAGGTCGAAATCCTTCCACAATTCTTGGGTCTGGGACATTGGTCTATTTGGATTATAGCTGTGTTTGCAGGTTTATTCCTTGGCACGCTTATTGGTGCATTCCATGGATGGTTGATTGCCTATCGTGATATTCCAGCATTTATCGTCACCTTGGGTGGCTTAATGTTCTGGCGCGGCATGGCGTTCCAAGCAGCCGATGGACGGACAATCTCCCCCGTTGATCCAACATTTGCATTATTAGGTGGTGGGCCATACGGATCAATCGGCGCAACGGCCAGTTGGGTTGTTGGTTTGGTTGCCTGTGTGGGGATGGTCTATATGATTTATAACGGCCGCCAATCTCGCAAAAGACACCAGTTTAGACTGCGGCCTATGTGGGCTGAAGGGTTCTTGGCAACTGTCGGATGTGGTGCAATCATTGCATCTGTGATCTTGGTCAATGCCTATCCTTTGCCAAAAGGAATTTTAAAGCAGATTGGTACCGCAACAGGCCAAAACTTAGAAGGCACGTTCATTAGCCATGGGTTTGCAATCCCAGTTCTTATCTTGGTGGCGGTTGGTATTGGCATGACATTCTTGATGATCAGAACACGTTTTGGTCGATATGTTTATGCCATTGGAGGCAATCCAGAAGCGGCAGCTTTGGCTGGTATTAACACCAAATGGATGACGCTAAAAATCTTTGCATTGATGGGAATGTTGACAGGTGTTGCTGCGGTTATTGCATCAGCCCGTCTCAATTCTGCAACCAATGCACTTGGCACTTTAGATGAACTGTATGTAATTGCGGCAGCAGTTATTGGCGGGACATCACTTGCAGGTGGTATGGGTACAATCTACGGGGCCATATTGGGCGCGTTGGTTATGCAAAGCTTGCTATCAGGTATGGTTCTGATTGGTTTCGATTCGTCCATTCAGCGCATGGTTGTTGGTTCAGTTCTAGTTCTAGCGGTTTGGGTAGATACTGTTTACCGCAAAAGATCGAAGTAGGAGGCAAGGATGTCACAAACACAAACACAATCAACACCACTTGTTGAAATTAAGGACATATCCATTGCCTTTGGCGGTATCAAAGCCGTTGATGAAGCCTCAGTGGATTTGTTCCCCGGTGAAGTTGTTGCTATTTTGGGCCACAATGGTGCCGGAAAATCAACACTCATCAAAGTTTTATCTGGCGCGTATAAGCGAGATTCCGGTCAAATTTTCATCAATGGTGATGAAGCTAAGATCGACAATCCACGCGATGCCAAAGCCTATGGTATTGAAACAATTTATCAGACACTTGCTGTGGCTGATAATGTTGATGCAGCGGCAAATCTATATCTTGGCCGCGAAATATTGACAAGTTTCGGTACGCTTGATGATACGGCAATGGAAGCAGAAGCACGTCGCGTAATGGGTCGGTTAAATCCGAATTTCCAACGCTTTAAAGAGCCAGTCAGCAAGCTTTCTGGCGGTCAACGCCAGTCAGTCGCCATTGCCCGCGCAATCTTGTTCAATGCTAAAATATTGATCATGGATGAGCCAACAGCGGCTCTTGGTCCTCAAGAAACAGAACAAGTTGGCGAGCTTATTCACCAACTTAAAAAAGACGGCATTGGTATCTTCCTCATCAGTCACGATATTCATGATGTGTTTGATTTAGCAGATCGTGTTGCTGTGATGAAAAATGGCCAGATGGTTGGCCATGCACGCACCGAAGATGTCACCAAAGACGAAGTTCTTGGGATGATTATTTTGGGCAAATGTCCAAAAGGTGCCACCCGAGGGCCAGGTGCAATGGTTGAATAAACATAAGCTCTAGAGCTCATAAATCTCACTCCCGAGATTTGCTTAAAAGGACTTTGCGATCTGCGACATCAAAGATGTCGTTGATTGTGAAGTCCTTGGCGTTTTTGGTGGTGCAAATCACACTAGAATTTACCAATCTATATGCTAGTTTGATTTGATTATTTTGATATATCAAAATTACAAATTGCTTTTCCGAGGGATGGATTTATGGAAAATAAAGCGCGTGTAGTTGTCATAGGCGGTGGTGTTGTTGGTGTTTCAACATTGTATCACTTGGCAAAAAAAGGTTGGAGCGATTGCTGTTTGCTTGAACGCAAAGAGCTGACCTCAGGGTCCACATGGCATGCTGCGGGATTGTTGCCACTTTTTAACATGAGTTATTCTGTTGGGCAGATCCATAAATATTCAGTCAAATTTTATTACGAGCTTGAAAGTCATACAGGTCTTCCTGCTGGCTTTTCAAATGTCAGCAATATTCGTTTGGCCAAAACCAAAGATCGCTGGGATGAATTTATGTATTATGCAGGTGTTGCCGAAACACTTGGCATTCCGGTTAAAATTTTAACGCCAGAAGAGCTGAAAGAAATTTGGCCTTTGTGCAACACAGATGGTCTTTTGGGTGCAATCCAACATCCCGAAGATGGTTATATCCAGCCTGCCGATTTGACACAAAGCATGGCCAAAGGCGCACGCGATCTTGGTGCGACGATCCATAGATACACAACTGTAACCGCAATTGATAAACTTGAAAACGGTCAGTTCTGCGTGAAGACCGACAAGGGTGATATCACCTGTGATCACGTTGTTTCCTGTACAGGTAACTTTGCACGAAAAACTGGCGCAATGGTTGGGATTGATGTTCCTGTTATTCCGGTTGAACACCAATATATCGTCACGGAGCCACATCCAGATATTGTCGCTCGCAAAGAGCAAGGATTGCCTGAAATGGGTGTGTTGCGCGAGTCCGATAGCTCTTGGTACATGCGCGAAGAAAATGGCGGATTGCTACTTGGACCTTATGAGAAAGGTGCGCCATGCTGTTATGTGGATGGCCCAAGCGATGAAAGCGAATATGAACTTTTCCAAGAAGATCTAGACCGTTTAATGCCGCATATTGAAACGGCGATTGAGCGCGTTCCAGCCTTTGGCGAAGTGGGTATCAAAAAAGTTTATAATGGTGCGATTGCCTATACACCGGATGGATCTCCAATTATCGGACCTGCACCGGGTGTGAAGAATTTTTGGCTTAATGAAGGCCATTCATTTGGTATTACAGCCGCAGGCGGCGCAGGGTGGCAATTGGCCGAATGGATTGTCGATGGCGAACCAACAATTGATATGATGGGTGTCGATCCGCGTCGCTTTGGTCCTTATGCAACGGAAGGATATTTGCGCCAGAAGAACGAAGAAGCCTATGCCAATGTGTTCACAATGCACTACCCAGATGAAGAACGTCCAGCGGCCCGCCCTTTAAAAACCACTCCGATTTATGATCGTTTGAAAAAACTCGGCGCAGTGTTTGGCTCTATTTATGGATGGGAGCGCGCCAATTGGTTTGCACCCGAAGGCTATGAAGTGCCAAAAGAAGAACTTGATCTTGGCGCAGATGTTTTGACCAATCACAATCACGCACCACCAACAGATGATGGGCGTATTGTTGAAAGATGGTCATTCCGTCGATCTAACTATTTTGAACATGTGGGCAATGAAGTTAAAAACGTCACTGAAAACGTTGGCCTTTTGGACATGTCTGCCTTTGCTAAAATTGAAGTGAGCGGCAAAGGTGCACGCGAATGGCTGAGCTATATCTTTGCAAACGCCATTCCAAAAAAACGTGGCCGCGTTGCCCTATGTCATTTATTGACTAAAACGGGTGGTGTGAAATCCGAATTCACTGTTTTTGAATTTGCTCCTGATCGGTTCTATCTTGTCTCTGCAGGTGGCTTTGAGGCCCATGACCATGATGTGCTTGCAAAGCTTTTGCCGACAGATAATTCTGTCCACTTAAAGCCAATGACAGAGCGATATGGTGTGCTTGTATTGGCAGGTCCAAAATCTCGTGATGTTTTGTCCAAGCTGACACGCACAAGTCTTGTCAATGATGATTTCAAATGGCTAACGGGCAAACAAATCTCCATTGGTGCTGCGACTGCCAATGCATTGCGGGTGAACTTTGTTGGTGAGCTAGGCTGGGAGTTCCATCACCCGATTGAGCAGCAAACGGTGATTTTTGACGCGCTCATGGAAGCGGGTGCTGAATTTGGCATCAAGCCATTTGGTATCAGAGCCATGACGGCCATGGCTGTTGAGAAAAGTTATCGCCTCATCCCGCGTGAGCTTTCGATTGAATATAATGCGTTCGAATCTGGTTTGGATCGGTTTGTTAAACTGGAAAAAGGCGATTTCATAGGTCGCGATGCATTGATTGAGGCGAAGGAAAAAGGTCTTGATTGGAACTTTGTCACCATGGAAGTTCATGGCGTTACCGATGCTGATGCCCGTGGTAATGAAGCAATTTATTCAGATGGTGTTTTGGTCGGTCGTGCAACCCATGGTGCATTTGGTTACAGAACGGGTAAATCGATAGCGCTGGCCATGGTCAAGCCAGATCATTCAGCAATCGGACATGAGCTTGAGATCAAAATCTTGGGTAAAATGCACAAAGCAACGATTGTTGAAGAAAGCCCGTTTGATCCTGAAAACAAAGCACTTCGAGCTTAAACAGTTACCAATCGAGACGAGACAACACGAGCGGTTATAACCTCGTGTTGTTTTAGGTTAAAAGCTTGTCTCAAAGAGTAATTTTTCTATTTGCACATTTATCTTGGTGGCCTATTGTGGATTGCGTTTGATGTAATACAGTTTTCTGCATTCAAACTTCGATACAGCCCAAAAAAGACTATAAGTATATTGTTTTACCGTACATATTCAATCAGATGGGGTATAAAGACGATAAAAATTGTTATATATCGATCTTTGATCTATCAGAATATTCCTAAGGGAACCTGATATTGGATAAAGGGCGGATACTTGCAGGGAATTGAAAAAACACTTCGGGATACATTATCCAAGCTTGGGAATCCTGACGAAGGTGCGCGGCTGAAGCTTTATAAAGCGACAGAAAATATCCTTGCGAGAAGCCTAGCGCCCTATGCTGAGAGCCAACCAGATATGGTGGCTGCCAGAAATGTGCAATTACATGACATTGTCACTAAATTGGAAGATGAATATAAAGCCGCTGCACCTGTTAAACCAGCGCATGCAGCTACCATAGCGCCGCAGCAACCTGCGCCAACACAAGCAAGAGCGCCAGAAATTAGAACAGATGACATCAGATCAACAGAACCGCCTGCATCTCGCGCTGTTGAATGGCCAGATGCAACTGTCCAGCCTGTTGTACCATCTCAAAATAATACCAGTGCGCCGGAAGTTAGTCTTGGTCTTTCCACTCGCAAATCTGCACCGCATAATAAGGCTGCATCTCAGGTCGACAATGTTGCTGCCGTTCCCGCACCAACACCAGCTCAGGAACCAGCACCGATAACTGCACACGTTGCTTTGGCAAAAGACGAGCAGATCTCCAATGAGGATCGATCAGCCGTATCAAAAGAAAAACGCCAAACTAAAAAAGGTAAACGCAAACAGCGTGGCCGTATTTTAGAACGCATAGCTGGGCTTATCGTCTATGCCATCATATTTGTCTTTATAATTGGCGGCGCATGGCTGTTTGTTGAAAGTGATTATTATCAACTTTTCGATGATTGGCGAACTGGTAAAAACGATATCAAAACGGCAGAAGAGCAAGCCGTTCCAGAAGATAATTTTGTACAGAAATCGCTCAACTCAAGCGCAGATAATTTTGACGATTGGGTTGTTGTATTTGGTGCAGAGGATGCTGGAAAAGTTCGCGGACGCGGCGAAGTTTTGGTTGAGCAAATTGGCAATAACGTCAATGGTGGTGTTCGCATAACATCGGTGAACTCAGGCGAATTTGGCGAGGCATTGGTGCCACTCAATGGTCAAAAACTTCAAGCAGCTGCATCGCGCAAATTTGCTTTTGCCATGACGATGTCTGTTGATAAGCCCACTGAAATTTATGTCAGATGCCTGTTGAAAAACGGTGTTGAAATCAGCCGCAGACGGTTTAAGCTTGATGGCGGTCAAAACGATGTTTTGGTCGATTTGGATATGACCCAGGTGCCTCAGTTTGAGAATCAGCCATACCTTGCAATCAATAGCGACATCACAGGTGGTGGTAGTTCTGTTGAGCTTTATGATGTTCGTTATCAAGTGACAGAAAAATAATATAACGAACGATTCCAACCTTATCGAAGGAAACAACATGCGTATAGTTTATGTAAATGGTGAATTTGTACCAGAAGCAGATGCCAAAATTTCTGTTTTTGATCGTGGGTTTTTATTTGCAGATGCTGTGTATGAAGGTGTTGCTGTTATTGCTGGTAAACTGGTTGATTTCAAAGCTCATATGGACAGGTTAGCCCGATCCTGTGGCGAGCTGGATATCCCACTGAACTTCGATTATGAGCAGCTACTTGATCTTAATCGTCAGATAGTTGCGCGTAATGAGATGGATGAAGGATTTATTTATC
>CAXBCW010000028.1:0-34808 GCA_963974325.1 uncultured Rhizobiaceae bacterium | reverse complement strand
CAATTTGCATCGCCGCTATCATCATATGGTGGATTTAACGAGTCCTGACCCTAGGTAAATCCGCTCAAACATATGAAAAAAACTTTGTCTTAGAGACTGCCCGTTCTAATTCAGATTTATTACTTACATTAAACTCAAACCAACTAACAAATCTAATTTCAATTTCGGATGATCGTTTAGAGTTTTTTCAAATGATCAAAAAAAGGGTGATGGATGTACCCTACGCTGCCCCCCGCGCAGTATTTCTAAAAATGTTGAGAAAAAAACCGCGCAGGCTCGAAGAACTCGGCATTTCTAAAAAGACTATGAAAGCAGCATTAAAGACAATAGAATTCAATAGTAAAGATAGTGAAATAATTCTAAAAATCTGCATACCTCCAACCGAAACAATTTTAAACTCTTAAATCAGGTTGCAACAAAAAAGCCCCACTGTTTCCAGCGGGGCTTTTTATTATTGAACGATATGTTGATTTAGAACTTACTCAGCTGGTGTTTCGTCGCCGGCGAGTTCTTGCAACATTGGTGCTGCTTCTTCGACTTGTGTGTTGGCTTTCTTATCTTCGATAATCAGCTCATCACGTTGCGAAGCGATACGGCGGATTTGGCTCATTTGGCCACCCGTACCTGCAGGGATCAAACGACCCACGATCACGTTCTCTTTCAAGCCCTGCAATGTATCTGTTTTACCAGCAATTGAGGCCTCTGTAAGAACTTTTGTCGTCTCCTGGAACGATGCCGCAGAGATGAAGGAAGGTGTTTGCAATGAAGCTTTGGTAATACCCAAGAGTACTGGGTTACCAGACGCTGGCTTATGGCCTTCTTCTTCTAGACGTTTATTCACCGTTTGAAGCTCAAGCTTGTCGACAATATCGCCTGCAATGTAAGTTGAATCGCCGTTCTCAACGATTTCAATTTTTTGCAACATTTGACGCACGATAACTTCAATATGCTTATCGTTGATCAAAACGCCCTGCAGACGGTAAACTTCTTGGATTTCGTTGACGAGATATGAAGCCAAAGCCTCAACGCCTTTAATAGCCAAGATGTCATGCGGCGCAGGATTGCCGTCAAGAATGTATTCACCCTTCTCAATAAAATCGCCATCTTGAAGATGGAACGGTTTACCTTTTGGAATAAGGTATTCAGCTTGTTCAGCACCCTCTTCCGCAGGCTCGATAATGATACGACGTTTGTTCTTGTAATCGCGACCAAAACGAATAATCCCGTCGATCTCTGCGATAATCGCATGATCTTTTGGACGACGCGCTTCGAAGAGCTCGGCAACACGTGGAAGACCACCAGTAATATCTTTCGTTTTCGCACTTTCCATTGGGAAACGTGCAATCACTTCACCGGCAGTAATCTTCTGACCAGGCTCAACAGACAAGATTGCATCTACTGAAAGCAAGAAGCGAGCTTCGCCACCACGATCTAGCTTGGCAACATTGCCTTCTTTGTCTTTGATCACAATCGCAGGCTTTAGATCGATACCGCGAGGTGTTGAACGCCAATCAATAACTTGACGCTTTGTGATACCTGTTGCTTCATCGGCACTTTCAAGAACTGAAACACCATCAACAACATCTTCAAAGTCAATCGTACCAGTTACCTCAGTCATGATTGGACGTGTGTACGGATCCCACTCAGCCAAACGCTGACCACGATTAACCGCATCACCATCATCAACAAAGATACGAGAACCATAACTTACACGTTGAGACGCGCGTTCCGCTCCAGCTTCATCAATGATCTGAACAGACATGTTACGACCCATGGCAACCAAGTGACCATCTTTATGACGAACCATATTACGGTTCTTCATGCGGATCGTACCTTCATATGAGGCTTCCATATAGGATGAATCGACCACTGTGGCTGTACCGCCCAAGTGGAAAGTACGCATTGTAAGCTGAGTACCCGGCTCACCAATAGACTGGGCTGCGATAACACCGACAGCTTCACCCATATTCGCTTTTGTACCACGTGCAAGGTCACGACCATAGCATGTGCCACAAATACCGTTTTGCAAGATACATGTCAGCGGTGAGCGAATCTGAATAGACTGGATACCAGCCGCTTCAATCAGCAACACATCAGCCTCATCAACCATACGACCAGCAGGGATCAGAACCTTGCCATTGGCAGGATTGATGATTTCTACCAAGATCGTACGACCCAAGACACGCTGACCAATCGGAGCCACAACCTGACCCGCATCAACGATAGGCGTCATTGTTAGGCCTTTATCTGTGCCGCAATCTGGCTGTGTGATGATGCAATCTTGCGCAACATCAACCAAACGACGTGTGAGATAACCCGAGTTAGCAGTTTTCAAAGCGGTATCGGCAAGACCTTTACGTGCACCATGTGTGGAGTTGAAATACTCGTTAACAGTGAGACCTTCTTTAAAGTTTGAAATGATCGGTGTTTCAATGATCGCACCAGAAGGTTTGGCCATCAATCCACGCATACCACCAAGCTGTGACATCTGCTTTGGTGAACCACGGGCACCAGAATGGCTCATCATGTAGATTGAGTTCATCTGTTTTTGGCGACCGTTTTCATCAAATTCGATAGCCTTAATACGGCCCATCATCTCATCAGCAACTTTTTCAGTTGTCTTACCCCAAGCATCAATAACTTTATTGTATTTTTCGCCTTGAGTAATCAAACCATCATTATACTGCTGCTCATAATCTTGAACCAAAGCTTCAGTATCAGCAATCATGCCCTCTTTAGTATCAGGGATCACGATATCATCTTTACCGAACGAAATGCCGGCCATACATGCATGCTTAAAGCCAAGCTGCATAATACGATCACAGAAGATAACCGCTTCTTTCTGACCACAATGACGATACACTCTATCGATCATTTTGGAGATGTTCTTCTTCGTCAATTCTTGGTTACAAACCTCGAATGATACCATTGCATTTTTCGGCAATAATTCACCCACGATCATACGACCAGGTGTTGTTTCAAAAATTTCAGAACAAGGATTGCCTTCAGCATCAACCGATTTGTAACGGCCTTTGATTTTAGCATGAAGCGTCGTCACACCTGTTTCCAAAGCGTGATGCAACTCACCCATATCAGAGAAAGCCATGCCTTCGCCAGGTTCGTTCTGGTTCATGATTGATAGATAGAACAGACCCAAGACCATATCTTGCGACGGCACAATGATCGGCTGACCATTGGCTGGGTGCAAAATATTGTTGGTAGACATCATCAAGACACGACACTCAAGCTGAGCTTCAAGTGATAGCGGTACGTGGACCGCCATTTGGTCACCATCAAAATCAGCATTAAAGGCTGTACATACAAGCGGGTGCAGCTGGATAGCTTTACCTTCAACCAGGGTTGGTTCAAACGCTTGGATGCCCAATCTGTGAAGTGTCGGCGCACGGTTAAGCATAACCGGATGCTCGCGAATAACCTCATCGAGGATATCCCAAACTTCTGGCTTTTCTTTTTCGACCAATTTCTTGGCTTGCTTAACAGTAGATGAGAAGCCTTTTGCATCAAGACGAGCATAGATAAACGGCTTGAACAATTCCAAAGCCATTTTCTTAGGAAGTCCACACTGGTGCAATTTAAGCTCAGGACCAGACACGATCACTGAACGGCCAGAATAATCAACACGTTTTCCGAGCAAGTTTTGACGGAAACGACCTTGCTTACCTTTAAGCATGTCCGATAGTGATTTAAGCGGACGCTTGTTAGCACCCGTGATCACACGGCCACGACGGCCATTATCAAACAAAGCATCAACAGATTCTTGAAGCATACGCTTCTCGTTACGGATGATGATGCCAGGCGCACGAAGTTCGATCAAACGCTTTAGACGGTTGTTACGGTTGATCACACGACGATATAGATCGTTCAAATCAGATGTCGCAAAACGACCACCATCTAGCGGCACAAGTGGACGCAAATCAGGTGGAATCACAGGAACGATCTTGAGGATCATCCATTCTGGGCGGTTTGTTGATTCAATGAAATTCTCTACGACTTTAAGACGCTTCATGAATTTCTTTGTTTTAAGCTCAGATGATGTTTCAGCAAGATCAACACGCAACTGACTAGCAATTTCTTGCAAGTCCATGGACGCCAAAAGCTCAAAAATAGCCTCCGCACCAATCATTGCAGTGAATGTATCTTCACCAAACTCGTCAACAGCAAGCATATGCTCTTCTTCAGACAGCAATTGCTGCTCACCCAAAGATGTCAAACCTGGTTCTGTAACAATGTAGTTCTCAAAATATAGAACGCGTTCGATATCCTTCAAAGTCATATCGAGCAAAGTCGCGATACGGCTAGGAAGTGATTTTAAGAACCAAATGTGAGCAACAGGAGCTGCAAGTTCAATATGGCCCATACGCTCACGACGTACGCGCGCCAATGTAACTTCAACGCCACATTTCTCGCAAATAACGCCTTTATATTTCATGCGTTTGTATTTACCGCACAAACATTCGTAATCTTTGATTGGTCCAAAGATACGTGCACAGAACAAACCGTCACGCTCAGGCTTGAACGTACGATAGTTAATTGTTTCAGGCTTTTTAATCTCGCCGAATGACCATGATAGAATTTTTTCCGGGCTTGCAATCGAAATCCGGATTGAATCAAAGGTCTGCGCTGGCGCTGTTGGATTGAAAAGATTCATGACCTCTTGGTTCATGCCTGTCTCCTTCGTGGGGCCTTCGCCCCGTTTCAATGTTTGGCCATACTCTTGGGAACCAAAACACTGCTTAAATCCTAATGACCGTAAACGGCCCTTGCCCACAAATACTCATTGTGAACACTGATGAATGACGTGGCAGGATTGTGACCTGCCACGCTAATCTTTGGACTATTCAGCCGGCTCTGCTGGCTCGTCTGCACCGTCTTCGATCTCTTCGATGCGTGTATCTTCAAGCTCGACGTTAAGACCAAGAGAACGCATCTCTTTAACCAGAACGTTAAAGCTTTCTGGGATACCAGCTTCGAATGTATCGTCACCACGTACAATCGCCTCATACACCTTAGTACGACCAGCAACATCATCGGATTTAACCGTGAGCATTTCCTGAAGCGTATAAGCTGCGCCATAAGCCTCAAGTGCCCACACTTCCATCTCACCGAAGCGCTGACCACCAAACTGAGCTTTACCACCGAGCGGCTGCTGGGTAACAAGCGAGTAAGGACCAATGGAACGAGCGTGAATTTTATCATCAACCAAGTGATTAAGCTTGAGCATGTAGATATAACCCACCGTCACAGGACGATCGAACATTTCACCAGTACGGCCATCATAAAGCTGCGATTGACCAGATTCTTCAAGGCCTGCATTCACAAGCATCTCGTTGACATCTTTTTCAACAGCACCATCAAACACTGGCGTAGCAATACAGACACCACGACGCGTTTGTTCGGCCATACGAACAACCGACTCATCGTCATACTTCTCCATGCTTTCGCCTTTTGGACCGGTTCCCATAACACTATCAAGTGTTACGCGAAGTGGCTCAATGTTGCCTTCTGCACGGTAAGCATCCAGCATATCGCCGATTTTCTTACCCATGCCGGCACAAGCCCAGCCCAAGTGTGTTTCCAAGATCTGACCCACGTTCATACGTGATGGCACACCCAATGGGTTAAGCACCACGTCAACATGTTCACCATTCTCAAGGAACGGCATGTCTTCACAAGGCAAGATGCGTGAAACCACACCTTTGTTTCCGTGACGTCCAGCCATTTTATCACCCGGCTGAATTTTACGTTTCACAGCAACAAAGACTTTGACCATCTTCATAACGCCTGGCAACATTTCATCGCCACGCTGTACTTTTTCAACTTTGTCCATGAACAAAGCTTCAAGACGGCTTTTTGACTCATCATACTGAGTGCGGAGCGCTTCAACTTCACCTTGGGATTTTTCATCTTCAACTGCGAACATGAACCATTGTGAACGTGGATATTCTGACATCATGTCATCAGAGATTTCCACACCTTTTCTGAAGCCCTTAGGGCCTGCAATTGCAGGTTTACCGCGAAGCATGTTTCCAAGACGTGAGTAGATGTTACGGTCCAAAATGGCCTGCTCATCATCACGATCTTTCGCCAAACGCTCAATTTCTTCGCGTTCGATAGACATTGCACGTTCGTCTTTTTCAACACCATGACGGTTGAACACACGAACTTCAACGATTGTACCAATACCACCAGGAGGCATGCGCATTGATGTATCACGTACATCAGAGGCTTTCTCACCAAAGATCGCTCGCAAAAGCTTCTCTTCAGGTGTCATTGGGCTCTCGCCTTTAGGTGTGATTTTACCAACAAGGATATCACCAGGCTTAACTTCAGCACCGATATAAACAATGCCCGCCTCATCGAGATTTTTCAAAGCTTCTTCTGAAACGTTTGGAATATCACGAGTGATTTCTTCTGGGCCAAGTTTTGTATCACGCGCCATAACTTCGTACTCATCAATGTGAATTGATGTGAAAATATCATCGCGAACAATACGCTCTGATAGAAGGATTGAATCCTCAAAGTTATAACCGTTCCAAGGCATAAACGCGACAAGCGCATTACGGCCAAGTGCCAAATCACCAAGATCTGTTGAAGGACCATCGGCAAGAATATCGCCTTTAAGAACTTCATCACCAACAGTCACAAGAGGACGCTGGTTGATACATGTGTTTTGGTTAGAACGCTGATATTTCTGCAAACGATAGATATCAACACCAGATTTAGTTGGGTCAAGATCTTCTGTTGCACGAATAACGATACGTGTTGCATCCACTTGATCAACAACACCGCCACGACGTGCACCAATAGCAGCACCGGAATCGGACGCCACAATCGGTTCCATACCAGTCCCCACAAACGGAGCTTCAGCACGTAACAATGGGACGGCCTGACGTTGCATGTTCGAGCCCATCAAGGCACGGTTAGCATCATCGTTTTCGAGGAACGGAATAAGCGCTGCCGCAACAGATACAAGCTGTTTTGGAGACACATCCATCAGATCAACATTATCACGCGGAACCATCATAACATCACCAGAGTGACGACAGATCACGAAATCTTCTACGATCGCGCCATCTGCTGCAACTTCAGCATTTGCTTGACCCACACGGAATTTGGCTTCTTCCATTGCTGAAAGATAAACCACATCAGTGGTCACACGACCGTCGACAACTTTACGATATGGGCTCTCAATGAAACCATATTTGTTGACGCGGGCAAATGTTGCCAATGAGTTGATCAAACCAATGTTCGGACCTTCCGGTGTTTCAATCGGGCAGATACGACCATAGTGTGTTGGGTGTACATCACGCACTTCAAAACCAGCACGCTCACGTGTTAGACCACCGGGTCCAAGCGCAGATAGGCGACGCTTGTGAGTGATCTCTGAAAGAGGATTAACCTGATCCATAAACTGTGAAAGCTGGGATGAACCAAAGAACTCACGAACAGCAGCAGCAGCAGGTTTTGCATTGATCAAATCCTGAGGCATAACTGTATCGATTTCGATCGAAGACATACGCTCTTTGATCGCACGTTCCATGCGCAATAGACCAACACGATATTGGTTTTCCATCAATTCGCCAACTGAACGAACGCGACGGTTACCCAAGTTATCGATATCGTCGATCTCGCCTTTGCCATCACGCAATTGAACAAGCGTTTTAACAACAGCCATGATGTCTTCTTTACGAAGAACACGAACAGTATCTTCTGCATCAAGATTAAGACGCATGTTCATTTTGACGCGGCCAACCGATGACAGGTCATAACGCTCTGAATCAAAGAACAATGAATTGAACATAGCTTCAGCAGAATCGATCGTCGGTGGCTCACCTGGACGCATAACACGATAAATATCAAACAACGCATCTTGGCGTGATTGGTTTTTATCAGCATTCAAAGTGTTGCGGATGTAAGACCCAATATTGATGTGATCAATATCAAGAATTGGCAACTCTGTGAGACCAGCTTCAATAAGAAGTGGAAGTGTTTTCTCGTCAAGTTCGTCACCAGCTTCGAGATAAATCTCACCGGTGTTTGTGTTGACAACGTCTTCAGCAAGATATGCACCGAATAGATCTTCGTCAGTTGCGCGATAGGCTTGGATGCCCTTCTCCGCAAGCTGCTTAAGCAAACGTGGTGTAAACTTCTTGCCATTTTCGACAATAATTTCACCAGAATCAGCATCAATCAAATCAGCAGAAGCTTTTTGGCCTCTGAACGCTTCTCCGCCATTAAACGGAACGCGCCAGTTTTCACCATCACGAACATAAGAAGATTTCGTGTAGAAGAATTCTAGGATTTCTTCTGGATCTAGACCAAGAGCCATCAACAATGATGTTGCTGGAATCTTACGACGACGATCGATACGTGCATGCACGATATCTTTTGCATCAAACTCAATATCAAGCCATGAGCCACGATAAGGAATAACACGCGCAGCAAACAACAATTTGCCAGATGAATGGCTTTTGCCTTTATCATGATCAAAGAATACGCCCGGTGATCTGTGCATTTGAGACACGATCACACGTTCTGTACCATTGACAATAAATGTACCATTGCCAGTCATCAAAGGCATGTCGCCCATGTAGACATTTTGCTCTTTGATATCTTTAACAGACTTTGCACCTGTATCTTCGTCAATATCAAATACGATCAAACGCAACGTCACCTTAAGGGGTGCTGAATACGTTAGATCGCGCTGGCGACACTCTTCAGTATCGAATTTAGGTTGTTCGAATTCGTATGAAACGAATTCCAAAGTGGCAGCACCGGAAAAATCAGATATTGGGAATACTGATTTAAATACCGATTGCAGCCCCTCGTCGCCTCGACCGCCTTCTGGTTCTTTAACCATAAGGAATTGGTCGTAAGATGATTTCTGAACCTCGATAAGGTTCGGCATCTCAGCAACTTCAGGGATTTTACCAAAAAATTTACGTAAGCGTCTGCGACCATTGAAGGAAAGCTTTTCAGCCATCATTGATCCTTTTTGCATGTTATCTAGCCTGCACTGACGGTTATGTCGCTGGCTAAGCGACCCCGTCTCCGAGAATTCTACACGCTGGTGACCAATCTGGATGCTTAAACGAAGCTTTCCCGGCCTACCTTAGAGAACCCATTACCCAAGCAGCTAAATAGCTACTTGGGTAATGGTATCACCTGCAAAATGTAAGTAGAGGCGAGATATCCCGCCTCTACTCAAAGTATATAACTTACTTAACTTCAGCTTTAGCGCCAGCTTCCGTAAGCTTTTTAGCGATTTCTTCAGCTTCGCCTTTAGAAATTGCTTCTTTGATCGCTTTTGGAGCGCTCTCAACAAGTTCTTTAGCTTCTTTAAGTCCAAGACCTGTAAGGCCACGTACTTCTTTAATCACAGAGATTTTGTTAGCGCCGGCTTCAAGAAGCACAACGTCAAATTCTGTTTGCTCTTCAGCAGCTTCGGCAGGAGCTGCACCAGCTACAGCAACAGCTGCAGGAGCAGCAGCAGAAACACCCCACTCTTCTTCAAGCATTTTTGAAAGCTCAGCAGCTTCCAATACTGTTAGTTTTGATAGTTCTTCAACTAGTTTGGCAAGATCAGCCATTTTTATCATCCTTTAATTCGGTTCGAACCGTTTAATATAATTCATGAAGACGAAAACTGCCTATGCAGCCGCATCATCCTTCTGGGATTTAGCACTAAGAACACGAGCTATTTGAGTAGCAGGCGCTGCAACTACTGTTGCGATGCGTGTTGCTGGTGTGGAAATCATACCAATCAACCTACCGCGTAGTTCGTCAAGAGAAGGCATAGTCGCAAGCGATTTAACACCATTCTCATCTAGTACTGTAGTACCCATAGCGCCACCAAGAATAACAAGGTTATTGTTAATCTTAGAAAACTCTACTGATACCTTCGGAGCTACAACTGGGTCTTCGCTATAAGCTAAGACTGTCATACCAGTAAGGAGATTTGACATCT
Organism: uncultured Rhizobiaceae bacterium; assembly: GCA_963974325.1. Classification (GTDB taxonomy): domain Bacteria; phylum Pseudomonadota; class Alphaproteobacteria; order Rhizobiales; family Rhizobiaceae; genus Lentilitoribacter. The sequence continues at coordinate 24,820 of CAXBCW010000028.1, read as the reverse complement.
CCTCACAATCCGTTCCCTGAAGCGCAATTTTGGCCAGGCTGTTTTTCGCGACTTTGACGGTCCCGCCAGCAGCACGCATTTTTGAACGAAGATCGCTCATTTGTGCAACTGTTAGACCCGCATAGTGAGATACAACAACGGAACCAGTATCTTTCAAGATACCGTTCAGTTCTGTAACGAATTCGCGTTTTTCCGCTCTATCCACTTACGTTCTCCAGTTAGCAAGCATGTGAAACAATACACACCCGCTGGGTTTGCCTTTGCCTTTTATGGACCTTCAAGAAGATCCACACTCGACGTTGAGGATCCTGTCCCCCCACTCAAGTCAGCAAAACTGGCCATCGTAAAGGCAGTGCAAGGTTCGATCCGAATATTGCTTTCGCAAAAATTCTTCTCTTACCCATCTCATGCAGGCAATTAAGATCATCAAATAATGACCACCCACAATCTCGGACAGGGCGCCCAAATGAAACAAATAAGTCTAATTTGGACTATTTTGGCCACCCGTAATATGGCAGCCAAAAATTCTTCTATATCAGCTCAATCGAACTGACAAGCATTATTACACAGAGTGACTACTCTGGGTTAACGCTAGATGCATCAATTTTAAAGCCTGGACCCATTGTTGATGAGATCGACAGACGCTTTAGATAAACACCTTTTGAACCTGAAGGCTTAGCTTTAGACACTGCACCAACAAATGCTTGCACATTTGCCAAAAGAGCAGCCGCATCAAATGAGGCTTTACCAATACCAGCATGAATAATACCAGCTTTTTCAACACGGAACTCAACAGCGCCGCCTTTAGAAGCATCGACTGCTGCTTTAACATCCATAGTCACTGTACCGACTTTTGGATTTGGCATCATGCCGCGTGGACCAAGTACTTTACCCAAACGACCAACAAGTGGCATCATGTCTGGAGTTGCAATGCAACGGTCAAAATCGATATTGCCTTTTTGGACTTCAGCAACAAGCTCTTCAGCACCAACAATGTCAGCGCCTGCGGCTCTAGCTTCGTCAGCTTTTGCATCACGTGCAAAAACAGCAACACGAACTGAACGGCCAGTACCTGATGGCAAATTCACAACACCACGAACCATTTGGTCAGCGTGACGTGGATCAACACCCAAGTTCATTGCAATTTCAATTGTTTCGTCAAATTTTGCATTTGCGCGTTCTTTAACAGCAGCAATTGCAGCTTCAACAGTGTGCACCTGGTCGTTATCAAGACCTTCGATGTTTTTCTTAGTACGTTTTCCGATTTTCGCCATAATATTACCCTTCAACCTCAATACCCATTGAACGGGCAGAACCAGCAACCATTAGCATAGCGCCTTCGATGTTTGCAGCGTTAAGATCTTTCATCTTAGCTTCAGCGATTGAACGAACTTGGTCTTGCGTAAGTTTAGCAGCAACAACTTTACCAGGCTCTTTTGAACCAGATTTCAATCCAGCTTCTTTCTTAATCAAAAAGCTCATAGGTGGCTGTTTCATTTTGAAAGTAAAAGATTTGTCTTGGTAATAAGTGATCGCACAAGGAATTGGCGCGCCTTTTTCCATTTCGCCTGTAGCCGCATTAAACGCCTTACAGAATTCCATGATATTAATACCACGTTGACCCAAAGCGGGTCCAATCGGAGGTGATGGGTTGGCTGAACCTGCAGGAACCTGCAATTTCAACACACCAGCAATTTTTTTAGCCATAATAGCTCTGCCTTTTAAAAAAGATCATTTTGATCAATTATGATTTTAAACCCAACAGATGTTGAACCTTAAAACCTATATGCTGACCTTAGTATAAGATCAGCGGCTGCGGTTGCGTGGTACAAGGTATATGATCGGCTAGATCAACGCCCTCTCCCACGCGGGGTACTCATAACGATGAAAACCGTTACGAAACTTTTTCGACTTGCGTATATTCAAGCTCAACAGGTGTTGCGCGCCCAAAGATAGACACTTCAACTTTAAGTCTTGAACGCTCTTCATCAACATCCTGAACAACACCATTAAATGATGCAAACGGACCATCTGAAACACGAACGCTTTCGCCAATATCAAACATGATCGTAGGCTTAGGACGCTCGACACCTTCTTGAACTTGGGTCAAGATAGCTTCAGCTTCTTTATCAGGAATAGGCAATGGCTTACCATCACCACCCAAAAAGCCTGTAACTTTAGGTGTGTTTTTAATCAGGTTGTGGACCGCATCAGTCAAATTGGCGCGAACCATTACATAGCCTGGGAAGAACTTGCGTTCAGCATCAACCTTGCGGCCGCGTCTGATTTCGACAGTTTTTTCAACCGGAACTAAAATTTGATCAAAATGATGGCTTAAACCTTTTTGACGAGCTTGCTCCTCAATATGGTCAGCAACCTTCTTCTCAAAATTTGAGTAAGCGTGAACGATGTACCAACGTACAGCCATATCTACCTATATCCCTGTTTAGATGCCGAAATTAAGAATGAATGAAATAATAGTGCTAAGCATCCAATCGGCAGCAAAGAAGAACGTTGCCGCGATGACCACCATCACAAGAACCATGATAGTCGAGATCATTGTCTCACGACGAGACGGCCAAACAACTTTCGCTGTTTCGGAACGAACCTGCTGAAGAAACGTAAAAGGATTAGTTTTTGAAGCCATTATATTACCCACGTAATTACAGCGCGGTTAGCTTTAGTGCCAAACGCGTCGCGCAATTCATCTGGCATTCATACATATCGTTTTAAAAAATCACAAGGGGTCAATGAATATTTTTCATCAAAACCCAGTTTATATATGCTCATTCAAGTGCTTTTTTATCCTATCAAACTAAATGGACATTCAAACGGACAATTTCAAGGTAATAGAAGCTCAATTTTACCGAAAACTCGACTGCACCAGCACTGCAACAAAGAATCAATCCCACAGTAAGCTGAATGTGAGAGGTTAAATCTAGATATTCGATATCCAATCAGCTTAAATATCAGCCCAAAACCAGTATCTAAAATTTCCCCCATTTCAAAAACGATCCATTCATCAGCACCAAGCGTAGTGTGTAACAATGATAACACGAGCCTGACGAGGTCACTTATGCGCTTTATCAAATCACTTATCATTCTCACTGCCGTTTTAACAGCCAGCTTATCTTCCTCTTGTGCACGCGATGTTATCCAAGACAAAAATGAGTTCATCCAAAAAGTGGTCGGTAAAAAAGTTGCCATGAGCGCAAATACTTGGCTCAGCCCAAAAAAAGATGGCAAGCTTGATGGCCGCGTCAAAGGTATCAAAGTGCATGGCAAATGGTATTGGCAAGGCGATTTTTGGTGCCGGACGGCCCGAGTTGGCATTATTCCCATCCCGCGTGAATGCCAGAAGATCACCATGCTGAATAATACCAGCCTTGAACTAAAGCGTCACAAAGGTACTGGTAGTTCCCACATTTACACGATAGACTAAACGAATGGCGGTTTGGGGGCTGACATACCTAGGAACATGACCAATGACCTATCTACAGCTACTCCATGCGGGCCTTATCCTCGCAAGCACATCAGCCTACACCAATCTTTCAGCACAAGCCCACTCAATTAGCAAAACAATCGCCGATTGCGGCTGTGATACGGCGTGCTATACGGAAGAGGTGACTAATCTGAGCTGCACCGGTGATAAAATCACCTTTAAGTCAAACGGTTTGCCTCATAAATCCCACATCATGATGCAGGGCATAACCGCGACCAACCAACAACTCCCTACTCCGCATGATTATGATTTTTCGATAAATCGAAATTCCAGTATAAACGCCGACCCAACCGAAACCGTTCCAGGTGCAATTGGTGTCGCAGTCAACGGTATTCCTCTGTTTGACCCCGGTACTCAAGGGCCAATAGTTGCCGCAACCGGAAAAACACCAAATGCCGCTGAACAAGGCGAGCTAGATGTGTGTGGCGGACATGCAGGTCGCGGCGATGATTATCATTATCATATTGCACCAAAATGTTTGATTGAAGATATGGGGCAAGAGGCCATTGATGTAAAACGTCAACCGATTGGATATTCTTCCGACGGCTTTCCTATACTTGCACTAGGTTGGTTTGATAAAGCCAATGACATCGAAGACAAGCTCGATGCATGTCGCGGAGCGCAAGATGCCAATGGTTCATATTTTTACAATGTGCAATCAAGCGATGCGTTCGCCATATTAGATTGCTACAGCGGAACACCCATGCGTTTTGCACGTGATAAATGGGACAAACGCCTAGATGCATCTGGCAAAGAAATCGAAGGCATGCCGATTAAAATGGCCATCAGCAACTATTCATCTGAAACGTTGGATGGCCAAACTTGCTACACCATGTCCGGTGTTCTTGGTGACGTGCAGGTGCAGCTCAATAGCGGCTCAACATCTCGCGTGAGTGGGACTGAAGGTTCGGTCTTTTATTGCAGCCAATCTTGTTACGGTCAGTTTATTGAAAAAAGCGGCGTTGGTCGTGGGCGAACAGCCATTTTTGATCGCCAAGTATCAGGCTGTCCTCAAAGTCTTACAGCTGCATCCAATAATGGTTTTGAAGCCTATCAAGGCAACTAGCGCAAACGCTAAACATTACTTATGGATCGCCCGACTATCAACGGGCGCTTCATCTCGTTCATTCAGCCCATAATCTCGGACCACGCTGACGACACGAATGCGATAATCTTGGAATATGTCACCACGGCCTTTGGATTGTGCCGCACGATGGCCTGACAGATTGCGCCACTCTTCCAATGCTTCTTCATTTTCATAAAAGCTGAGAGATAAAATCTTATCCGGATTGCTTAAGCTCTGAAACCGCTCAACAGAGATAAACCCTTTGATCGTCTCAAGATCAGGGCGAATACTGGCCGCTATATCAAGATATTCCTGCTTGCGCTCAGGATGCGGCAAGACTTCAAAAATAACACCAATCATACTCTAACTCCATTCATTACAAAACAATGACTTATTAACACGGCACTTTACAATTCTAATCAACATAAAAAAGGTCCGATAAGAATACCGGACCTTTTGCTTTGTGAAGAATAATGCTTATTCAGCAGCTTCCAAATATTCATCCATTGGTGGGCATGAGCAAATCAAGTTGCGATCGCCATAGGCATTATCAACCCGATTAACCGGAGACCAGTATTTATCAACCTTAAATGAACCCGGAGGGAAACAACCTTGCTCGCGAGAATAAGGGCGATCCCAATCACCAACCAAGTCACGCATTGTATGAGGAGCGTTGCATAGCGGATTGTTATCTTGAGGGAATTTTCCATCTGCTACATCTTGCGCTTCTTGACGAATAGCAAGCATAGCATCACAAAAACGATCCAATTCAGCTTTCGGCTCTGATTCTGTTGGCTCAATCATCAATGTTCCTGCAACAGGAAATGACATTGTTGGCGCATGGAAACCACAATCGATAAGACGTTTGGCAATATCATCAACACTCACACCAAACTCACCCATAGGACGCGTATCAATAATACACTCATGCGCCACGCGGCCACCTGGTCCTTTGTACAGGATAGGGAAAGCACCCTCGAGACGTTTGGCCATATAGTTTGCGTTCAAAATTGCAAACTTGGTGGCTTGTGTCAGCCCCTCGCCGCCCATCATCAAGCAATAAGCCCATGAAATTGGCAATAGACTAGTCGACCCAAATGGAGCACCAGACACAGCGCCTGAAGTGCCTTGCGTGTGGTGACCCGGCAAATGCGGAATAAGGTGCGATTTCACACCGATTGGACCCATACCGGGACCTCCACCACCATGGGGAATGCAAAATGTTTTATGCAAATTCAAATGCGATACGTCTGAGCCGATATCACCAGGTTTGGACACACCGACCATGGCATTCATATTGGCGCCATCCATATAGACCTGCCCACCAAATTCATGGGTAATGTCACAAATCTCACGAACACGCTCTTCAAACACGCCATGGGTTGACGGATAGGTGATCATGCAGGCAGCTAAATTGTCTTTATGCTGTTCAGCTTTTTTGCGGAAATCATCCACATCAATGTCACCATTGGCCGAATTGGCCACAGCCACAACATTGTAACCAACCATTTGCGCACTGGCAGGGTTTGTACCGTGAGCAGACATAGGGATAAGGCAAATATTACGATGCTCATCGCCTTTGGCTTTATGATAAGCTGAAATGGCCAATAAACCTGCATATTCGCCCTGTGCACCCGAATTGGGCTGCATAGAAATCGCATCATAACCTGTAATTTCGCACAATTTCTCCGATAGATCTTTGAGCATAAACTGATAACCACGTGTTTGCTCATCGGGAACAAATGGGTGAATATTAGCAAAGCCAGACCAGCTCACTGGGATCATTTCAGCTGCCGAATTGAGCTTCATTGTGCAAGATCCAAGAGGGATCATGGCACGATCAAGCGCCAAATCTCTGTCAGCAAGACGACGCATATAACGCGTCATTTCCGCTTCTGATCTGTTCATGTGGAAGATTGAATGCGTCATATATGAACTTTGACGCGCTAAACCTTCTGGCAAACGGTAATCTGCATCTTTAGGGAAGTCTGACGCATCAAGACCAAAAGCTGTCCACACAGATTCAATTGTTTTGTCATTGGTCATCTCATCAGCACTTAAGCCAACTTTAGTCTCACCAACAGCGCGAAGGTTTACGCCTTCATTTAACGCAGACTTAATCACAACACTTTGTAGCGATCCGACATCAACCGTGATTGTGTCAAAAAATGCATCAGGCTCAATTTTAAAGCCAAGCAATGCAATACCTGCTGCAAGCTTTGCCGCTTTGAGGTGAATACGTTGCGCAATGGCTTTGAGACCATCAGGACCATGGAATACGCCGTACATTGACGCCATAACCGCCAATAATGCTTGGGCTGTACACACATTTGATGTCGCTTTTTCGCGCCTGATGTGTTGCTCACGCGTTTGCAATGCAAGGCGATAAGCTTTGTTGCCTTTGCTATCGATGGACACACCAACAATCCGGCCCGGCATAGAGCGTTTGAAAGCATCGCGCGTCGACATATAGGCGGCATGTGGACCACCATAACCGAGCGGCACACCAAATCTCTGAGTTGATCCAACAGCAATATCGGCGCCCATTGCACCCGGCTCTTTAAGCAACGTTAGGGACATTGGATCGGCTGACACAATGCCAATGGCTTTGTGAGCGTGTAGCGCATCCATGTGTGTTGTGAAATCTTGTACATGACCATAAGAACCTGGATATTGGAAAATAGCACCAAACACTTTTTCCGCATCCATATTGTCCGGATTATCAATAATCAACTCAATACCAAGAGGTTGAGCGCGGGTGCGCATCACTTCGATATTTTGCGGATGGCAATTTTCGTCAATGAAAAACGCTTTGACTTTAGACTTAGATATGCGCTGCGCCATGGTCATAGCTTCTGCACAGGCCGTTGATTCATCAAGCAATGAAGCATTCGCAACTTCAAGGCCAGTTAAATCAATGATCATCGTCTGGAAGTTCAATAAAGCTTCCAAACGACCTTGCGAAATTTCCGGTTGATACGGGGTATAGGCCGTGTACCAAGCTGGGTTTTCAAAAATATTCCGCAAAATAGCAGGCGGCGTGAATGTATCGTGATAACCTTGCCCGATCAGCGAGGTCACCACTTTATTCATACGGCTGACTTTGCGCATGTGATTAAGCAATTCATTTTCAGACATTGCTGTTCCCGAAAGAGGCTTAGATTGACGGATAGATTTTGGTACGGTTTGGTCAGTTAGATCATCCAATGATGAAGCGCCAACAACTTTAAGCATAGCCTCCATCTCTTTGGGTGAAGGGCCAATATGTCGCCGATTTGCAAAATCATATGGCTGATAATCCGTCAATTTATAACTCATTATAGGTTCCTAAAACTGCTTATTTTTCAAGTAAGTTATGGGGTTAGTCGATCAATGCTTTATAAGCGTCTTCGTCCATGAGATCGTCCATGTCAGATGGATTGGTAAGCTTCATTTTAAAGAACCAAGCTTCACCCATTGGATCTTCATTGACCAAAGTAGGTGCATCGACAATGGCGCTGTTAACTTCAACAATCTCACCATCAAGCGGCGCAATAATGTCCGATGCAGCTTTTACGCTTTCGATGACAACAACATCATCGCCTTTTTCAACGTCGGTGCCAGCATCTGGCATTTCAACAAAAACCAGTTCGCCCAAAGCATCCGCTGCATGTTGTGTAATGCCAACAATCACAAGATCGCCTTCAGGTTTTAGCCATTCATGTTCTTCAGTAAATTTCATAATATATTCCCTCTTTTTTTATCGTTTAAAATTAGCAGGGACAAAAGGCATGGACGCAACAAACGCCGGCAACCTTTTGCCTCTTACATCTGCAAAGATTTTTGTGCCAACAGCTTTATAATCTGCTTGCACATAACCCATTGAAATCGGCCCACCCAAAGTTGGACCAAAACCACCCGAAGTGATCACGCCAATTGGCACATCATCGGTTTCATTGGCATAAAGCTCAGTTCCCCCACGCATCGGCGCACGGCCTTCTGGCAATATTCCGACGCGAGATTTTGTTGCACCTGCGGCAAATTGAGCAAGAATGATATCAGCACCAGGAAAACCACCCTCACGCACACCATCTGCACGGCGCGCTTTTTGGATAGACCAGTTCAGCGCAGCTTCAATCAGTGATGTATGTGTGTCAATATCATTGCCATAAAGACAAAGACCGCCTTCAAGTCGCAAACTATCGCGCGCACCAAGACCAATAGGCTCAACACCCTCAATGGCGCATAATTGTTCAGCAAAAGCTGCCGCATCATCAGCCGGAATAGAAATCTCATAGCCATCTTCGCCTGTGTAACCAGATCGAGACACCCAAATATCACCAAAAACACCAACATCCATAAACTTCATATCGGCAACGTCTGGGATGATGCTGGCTAGAACGCCTTCAGATGCAGGGCCTTGCAGGGCCAAAAGTGCACGATCTTCGATTTCAACAATATCGCATGTGTCGCTTAAGTGTTCGCGCATATGGGCGATATCTGCAGCTTTACATGCAGCATTAACGACTAAGAACAGATGATCCCCACGATTGGCAACCATCAGATCATCGCGAATGCCACCTTCATCATTGGTAAAAAGCGCATATCTTTGGCGGCCATCTTTCAGCGCCAAAATATCCATGGGCACAAGCGTTTCAAGCGCAAGCGACGCGTCTAAAACATTGCCAGATTTTGGTGTCAAAAGCACCTGCCCCATATGGCTCACATCAAACAATCCGCTATGTTCACGCGTATGTTTGTGCTCACCCATAACGCCAAGGGCATATTGAACGGGCATTTCATATCCAGCGAACGGAACCATTTTTCCGCCACGGGCAATGTGAAATTCGTATAATGGTGTTTTAAGCACTTCAGCCACCTCGTTTCAATTTGGCTGAAAAATCAGCACCTTTAAACGCAAAGCAAGATTGCTTTGCAAGATGCCTCCTCTGTCCTTGTGCCTGAGATCGCTATCCCTTCGGCGGGCATAAATGCCACTCTCCAGAGTTTTATTCGAAACGGTCCGTTTGCCTGAGAGTTTCCGAGGCGGTTGCTCCTTCGGCCCTGAGATAGTGTCAGCGTCTCCCGATTTCGATAATTAAAAACTAGTCGATTTATTCACTCCTGACAATAGGGAAAATCAATCGATCCATTGGTTTTTCAACAGTTCCTAATTTGCCGCCACTTGCACTTTACGTGCGCGCCATTGAAGCACTAAAATTGGTGACAAAAGCAAAATCCCGATGGCCATTGTTTTGATCCCGGGTGCAATGAACAACAAAGAGACCAGTGCAATATACCAACGCTGAAGCTTGCTTATATGGGCAAACAAGTAACCAGAGAATGCAACACCAAGACAGGAAATACCAATCATAGCGCCAGTCAATGTGATCGAGAACTCCATCCACGTAAACCCATCTGCGACAAGCAAGAGTGAGGGCGAATAAACGAACACAAATGGTACCAAGGCTTTGGCTATGCCCAATCTAAACGCTGTATTACCTGTTTGAAACGGATTTGAACCGGCAATACCTGCAGCCGCATAGGCAGCTAATGCAACAGGTGGCGTAATGTCAGCCAACACCCCATAGTAAAATACAAAGAAGTGCGACACCAAATTTTGGACTTGTAATTGCGCCAATGCAGGCGCGGCAACTGCCACTAAAATAATATATGTTGCGGTGGTTGGTATGCCCGCCCCCATGATAATGCAAGACACAGCAATCAGCACAAGGGATACAAATAAAGCCCACTGTTCAACGGAGAAATAACTCAAAACCGGAAGGCTGGCAAATGTCGAGCCAATGTCGCTGGCAGTTTGCACAACAACATATCCCAAACGGAAACCAACACCTGTGAGTGTCACCACCCCCACAACAATACCAACAGTGGCAGCGGCAGCCCCAACAGCAAGCGTATTTTTGGCCCCAGCTGATAATGCATTCAGCAGGTCTTTAAATGTCAGTCGATTAACCGGGTTCAAAAAGCCCACAACGATACACGCAGAAATACCATAAACAGCGGCATAATCTGGCGTATAGCCCGTTAGGATCATGTAAACCAGAATAGCTAGCGGAATGATCGACAGCCAATGCTGGCGCAAAACAATCGCAGCTTTTGGCAATTCGCTGGCTTTAAGACCACGAAGCCCAAGTTTTTTAGCTTCAAGATGCACCATAATAAAAATGCCAAAATAGTGGAGCAGAGCTGGAAATAATGCAGCGGCCAAAACATCGCGCAAAGGTATTTCCAAATATTCAACCATAATGAAAGCCGCAGCGCCCAAGATTGGCGGCGTAATCTGCCCACCAGTCGAGGCTGTTGCCTCAACCGCGCCTGCAAAATGGGCCGGATATCCAACCTTTTTCATAGCTGGAATTGTTAATGCGCCTGTCGTCACAGTATTAGCAATTGAAGAGCCAGAGATTGTTCCCATAAAGGCCGATGAGAAAATCGCAACTTTTGCCGGGCCACCAGAATAGCGCCCGGCAATCACCATAGCTAAATCAATAAACAACTGACCCAAACCAATGCGGGTCGCAAGCACGCCAAACAAAATGAACAAGAATACATATTGCGCCATTACGCCAATCGCGATGCCGTATATGCCTTGATTGGTCATATAAAGGTGATTAATCAGCCCCAACCAGCTCGTGCCACCATGTTTGAGCGCACCAGGTGCATAAGGACCAAACAAAGCAAAAGCGATAAACAACATAGCGATAATTGGCAAAGTTGGCCCCACCGAACGCCGCGAGGCTTCAAGCGTCAGCACCAACAGAATTGTGCCCATCAACACATCAATTTCAGACGGATTTCCAACACGCTGGGACACAATTTCCGGCGGTAATAAAGGCAAGTAGAGCGCAGCGCCTACGGCCAAAAATGCAAATAAAATGTCTAAAACAGCAACGCCCTCTATGCGGTACCACGCACGGCTTGCAACATCACTACTTGGCGTTTTACGCCAAGAAAACATCAAAAACACAAGACCAAGAACAAATGATAGGTGAATAGATCTATGTAGCAGCTCGCGGATGAGACCCGGGCCAGACGCATAGAAATGATAAAGCGACATGGCAACCAAAATGCCTGAGATTAAAAAGCCAAGTTTTTTACCCGTGGCACGAAATGCCGTTTCAGGATCAAATTGACGCTCAATTTCAGCAAGCTGTTCAGCAGTCAACGTGTCATTATTATCTATCGCAGCCATATTCAATCAGCCTTTATTTAATCCACAAACAAAAATATCCCGGGCGCATTTTTGCACCCGGGATAAAAATCATTGATTTAACTTACTTAAGTAGACCAGCTTCTTTGTAGAACTTCTCAGCACCTGCATGCAGCGGTACACCAATACCGTTAAGAGCAGATTCAGGAGTGATTGTTTTACCTTTGGCATGACCAACATCTAAAAGCTTACGAGTCTCTTGGTTCCAAAGAGCTTTCGTGATGTTGTAGATAAGTTCGTCATCTTCTTTAGCTGATGTAAACCACTGAGCGCCAACAGCAACTGTTGTGGTTGCTTCAACACCTTCATAAGTTCCAGCCGGAATATCACTAGAAGCAAAGAATCCATATTTTTCAGTCAACGCATCCGCAGCAGCGCCAGCGATAGGCACAAGCTTGATGTCAGCCGCTGAAGCAAGCTCAACAAGCGAACCGGTTGGGTAACCAGCAACAACAAAGAATGCATCGATCTTACCATTACGAAGGGCTTCTGATGCAGCATTACCTTTAAGGGCTTCAGCCGTAACGTCCGCTGCGCTTAGGCCACTGGCTTCAAGTATAAGATTTGCATCAACATATGTACCAGAACCCGGCTCATCAAGTGAAACACGCTTACCTTTAAGATCAGCAACAGAATTGATGCCGCTATCTTTTAGCGCTACCAAGTGAATGTGCTCTTCAAACAAAGCAGCAATTGTACGCAAGTCAGTCGCCGGAGCTTTGCCTTCCATTGTGCCAGTGCCAGTATAGGCCCAATAAGCAACATCAGACTGAGCAAAACCAGAATTACGAAGACCAGACAAGATAGCGTTTACATTATCAACTGAACCACGGGACGACACAGCAGATGCAATCAAACCATCAACGCCACAGCTTCCGCCCTCACCGCACTCACGTGATCCTGGAGGTTTTGAAATCGCATTCGCGATAACGCCGCCAACTGGATAATACGTGTAGGCTGTTCCGCCAGTACCGATTGTGAAAAATTTAAGTTCTTGGGCAAATGACGATGTCATTGAAGCACCAAGCATGACAGCGCTCACTGCAACTGCACTGACCGTTTTTTTGAAAATAGACATAATTTCTCCCTAAATAAAAACTGTTCGGCTGTTAGAGCCAAGGCCACAATCCATCACATATAAAAATGAATGTCTAGCTTGCGCGGGAATTAAAGAGAAAAAGTATGAATCTATTTAGGGATTTGGAGAATTAATATTGCTATTACTAGGCCTAAGAGCCACTTGGTGCCGGAACATCAGATTCCGTTTTGCAGCCATCAAGCCAAACATCATAAACGGCATGATCCACTGCATTTAAACCTGGGGAATCAGCAAACATCCAACCTGAAAAAATGCGGCGAATTCTACGATCAAGGGTAATCTCATCAACTTCAACAAATGTTGTTGTCTTTGGCGCTTCGGTATCATCGCGGGTATAGCAAACGCGCGGTGTCACTTGCAAAGCGCCAAACTGCACCGTTTCATCAACATAGACATCAAAAGTGGTAATGCGTCCGGTAATTTTATCAATGCCGGAGAAGACAGCAACCGGATTTGTCAGGCGTTCAGCATCAGCTGTTTGAACGGAGCTGAATGAAAAAAGAGTACTACCAATTGCAATTGCCAAGACTGAAGATGGCAATGTACGGGAGAATAAGGATTTAAGCCGAGTCATAGATAGGTCACTTTTGATTTCAGTTGTCATCATAAAGCCTATCAAATTGGGCTAAAACGAGGTCGATCACCAAGTTTGATTAATTAATGGAACGAATTAGCTTCTCGGAGACCATGCATCATAATCACCTGTCACAGTTGGGCGTTGACCAAGATTTAGCATAGAGCCTTGCGGGCGATAAGCTTGTGCACTGCCGGTTTTGTTTTCTTGATGTTCAATTTGCCAATCAAACGGCATGTAATCTTCATCCGCAGGCGATGTATCTGTACGATGATGCATCCAGCCATGCCAGCCAGCAGGAATTGCAGAAGCTTCTGCATAACCTTTATAAATAACCCAACGACGCGTGCGGCCTTCTGAATCTTTGCCACCAGTGTAATAAACATTACCTTGCTCGTCTTCACCAACACGTGTGCCTTTGCGCCAAGTATGGAATTTTGTTCCAACAGTTGCGCCATTCCACCAAGTAAATAAGCCTAAGAAAAATGATTTCATTTTTTCGCTACGTCCACCTTGCTTGAATCAAATTATGAGATGATTCGGTTATACAGTTTGAATTTATTGATATATGCCGTTTGTTAATTCTGATGTCTAGAGGAATGGGGTTAAAGAAGTGCTTTTTCAAACACCAAAGCTTCCATTCCACCCTCTTCCAACCGAATGCCGGTATTTTTATAGCCAAAATGCTCATAAAAACCAACAGCTTTCACATTTCGCGCATCAACACCAAGGCGCATCAGCTTAGCTTCTGGAAAACTAGCTTCAACCTCACCCATCAAATCACGCCCAACGCCCTGCCCTTGAAATTCCGGCAAAACATAAAGCTGAGATAGATAAGCAATGCCTTCACTGCCAACATCACTTTTGGGGCCTTTAACATATGCCATGCCGCCAATCGCTTCGCCACTATCTGCCACAACATATTCAGCATTACGCTCATCAATATTTGCTTTGATCGTATCGACACTATGCCAATTCTCGCAAATATCATTGACGATCTCAGCGCTATAAATATCATCATAAGTATCGTGCCATGTATTGACCAATACGGGACGAACTTTTTCGATATCTCTTACGCTCGCTGTGCGGATGAAAAATAGTGTCAAAACCTATTCCACTCCAAGCTTGTTACGAACAAGTTTTTGAACCGCTTGCGGGTTGGCTTTGCCGCCCATTGATTTCATAACTTGACCTACGAACCAGCCAGCCAATTGTGGTTTGGCTTTGGCTTTTTCAACTTGCTGTGGGTTATTGGCAATGATTTCATCAACAGCCGCTTCAATTGCGCCCGTATCTGTCACTTGCTTCATGCCGCGTTCTTCAACGATTTGAGCAGGATCACCGCCCTCATTCAGAACAATTTCAAAAACATCCTTGGCAATTTTACCCGAGATAGTCTCATCTTGGATCATTGAGATAATCGCGCCCAATTGCTCAGCAGATACGGGAGATTGATCAATATCTTTGCCAGCTTTGTTCAGTGCGCCCAAAAGATCATTGATGATCCAGTTCGCAGCAAGCTTGCCATCACGACCTTTAGCAACAACTTCAAAGTAATTGGCAATAGACTGTTCCGTCACCAAAATAGACGCATCATAAACAGACAAGCCCAGCTCATTGACCAAACGATCTTTTTTCTCATCCGGAAGTTCAGGTAATTCGGCAGCTAGCGCATCAACATAGTCTTGAGAAAATTCAAGCGGCAACAGGTCTGGATCTGGGAAATAACGATAATCATGCGCATCTTCTTTAGAACGCATTGACCGTGTTTCGCCTTTGCCCGGATCAAACAAACGTGTTTCCTGATCGATAGAACCGCCATCTTCCAAAATAGCGATCTGACGACGTGCTTCATATTCAATAGATTGACCAACAAAACGAATTGAGTTGACGTTTTTAATCTCGCAACGTGTTCCGAACTCACCGCCCGGTTTACGAACAGACACATTCACATCAGCCCGCATAGAGCCCTCATCCATGTTGCCATCGCAGGTTCCCAAATAACGCAAGATCGTCCGCAACTTAGTCACATAGGCTTTAGCTTCATCCGATGACCGCATATCCGGTTTGGACACGATTTCCATCAAAGCAACGCCAGAACGGTTTAGATCAACATAAGACATAGTTGGATGCTGATCATGAATTGATTTACCAGCATCTTGCTCCAAGTGCAGACGCTCAATACCAATTTCAGTATCTTCAAATTGACCTTGATTATCAGGGCCGACAGAAATGATGATTTTACCTTCACCAACGATCGGATCTTTGAACTGTGAAATCTGATAGCCTTGCGGCAAATCTGGATAGAAGTAGTTCTTACGATCAAACAATGAGCGCTTGTTCACTTGAGCTTTTAGACCCAAACCAGTCTTGACCGCTTGGCGAACACATTCCTCATTGATCACAGGCAACATGCCAGGCATGGCCGCATCAACAAGTGATACATTATCGTTTTGATCATTACCAAATTTGGTCGAAGCACCTGAAAACAATTTAGCCTCAGATGTCACCTGTGCGTGGACTTCCAAACCAATGATAACTTCCCAATCGCCAGTAGCACCGGCAATAAAGCGTTTTGGTTCTGGTGTGCGTGTATCAACAAGAATGGGCGCTGTCATAAAAAGACCTTACATTGGTAAAACTTTAGAAAAAACTGTTGTGTTTGAGGTAAATCAAAGCGCCAAAGACTTCAAGGCTTTGATAGATATAATTACGTGTTTCCGTAGGTTCAAGCGCAAATTTCTTGGCTGAAAAGACTGGCTGTCTAATTGCCATTTACTCACGGGGATAATTTCATCGATAACACCTGCGAACCAATCGGGTGCAAAACCAAATTATAAAAGCACTAAACACCATCAAAAACAACATACTACAAGCAACATCAAAATCAAATTCTAAACAACACGAATCTAACTCTTAGCTATTCGAACAGTTTCCGCATCTGCAAAATATCAATCGATCTATCGAGTGATGCTGAGTAGGTTGATTTTAGGCCTGAGATTGCAAAATCGTGTTTTTTGAAAAAGGCAATTGCCGCTACGTTCTTTGCGTGGGTTTCAAGTTCTAAGTCTTCAAACCCAAGATGTTGTGCATAGGCTTCAAGCGTGGCGAGAATTGCGCTGCCCACACCTTGCCTTTGAATAACTGGCAAGATCCACAGATCCGTTAGGTTGTTTCTACCAATTTCTAAAGCGCCCCAGCCGACGATTTCACCATCTAGCTCTGCAACTTGAATTGTGTGCCAAAAATTAGCGCAAAAATGCGAATATGTTGCTTCTGCATTTTGTTGAATTGATTCCGTGTTTTCGCCAGCATTTGAAAACGCCTGCTCCCAAGCAATCACACCAAGGGCAGCTAATGTGCTGACCTCCGATGATCTTGCCCCACGAATAATCAAATCAAACTACCACCATTTTGCAGGTGTAAAGCGACCTGCTGCTTGCTCGATAACATGAGCTGCTTTGAACAAACCTTCTTCATCAAACGGCTTACCAATCAACTGAAGCCCCAGCGGCAAACCTTTTGCATCCAATCCCGCAGGAACAGAAATACCCGGCAAACCTGCCATGTTCACTGTGACAGTAAAGATATCATTGAGATACATTTTCACAGGATCCAATGCCATTTCAGCATCGCCAATCGCAAAGGCTGATGAAGGTGTAGCTGGCGTTAAAATTGTATCGATACCTTGCGCAAACACATTTTCAAAATCACGCTTGATCAATGTTCTAACTTTTTGAGCCTTGATGTAATAGGCATCATAATAACCAGCAGACAGAACATAGGTGCCAATCATAATACGGCGGCGCACTTCAGGGCCAAAACCTTCCGCACGGGTTAGCTTGTACATCTCATCGATATCTTTACCATCTACACGCAAACCATAACGAACACCGTCATAACGGGCCAAGTTCGATGATGCTTCCGCAGGTGCTACGATATAATAAGCAGGCAATGCATATTTTGTATGCGGCAGCGAAATATCAACAATCTCAGCGCCAGCATCTTTAAGATATGCAATACCGTCTTGCCAAAGCTTTTCGATCTCGTCTGGCATACCGTCAAGACGATATTCCTTTGGAATACCAATCTTCATTCCTTTGATAGACCCACCAAGAGCAGCATCATAATCAGGCACTGCCATATCAACACATGTTGTATCTTTTGCATCAGTCGATGCCATAGATGTCAACATAATCGCTGCATCTCTGACATCACGTGCAATCGGTCCGGCTTGATCGAGCGATGAGGCAAAGGCAACAGTGCCCCAACGTGAACAACGGCCATAGGTCGGTTTAATACCAACAGTACCGGTAAACGCTGCAGGCTGACGGATCGAGCCGCCGGTATCTGTGGCTGTTGCACCCGCACAAAGGTGAGCTGCAACCGCTGCCGCTGATCCGCCTGATGATCCGCCCGGAACCAAAGCTTGGTCAGAATCATTAGCGCGCCAAGGATTTGTTACAGGTCCATAAAAACTAGTCTCATTGGAAGAGCCCATCGCAAACTCATCCATGTTGAGCTTACCCAGCATAACAGCGCCATCATCCCAAAGGTTTTGTGTCACAGTGGATTCGTAACGAGGCTCAAACTTATCCAATATATGGCTACACGCTTGGGTGTGAACACCTTCTGTTGCAAAAAGATCTTTAATCCCAAGGGGAATACCTTCTAAGTTTCCACCCTCACCTTTGGCAAGTTTTGCATCTGATGCAGCAGCCATTCCGCGCGCTTTGTCTTCAGTGACTTTAATAAACGCATTCAAATGCTCATTCGCACTGGCGATCGCACCTAAATAGGCATCAGTTAGCTCAACAGATTTGATTTCTTTTGCTTGAAGCTTTTGTCGCGCTTCTGCGATAGTCAATTGAGTGAGATCAGTCATTATACAATCTTCTTGTGATAAAATCGGGAAAATCCAGAATCTGGATAATCGAGGAAGGCACCGCACTTTTCAAAGCCATTACGCTCATAAAGTCTCCATGCCGGTTCAAATCCGGGAGCTTCACCGGTTTCAAGTTTAAGAGTTTTTAGCTTTAAATCTTTAGCTAGGTTTTCTAATTGCACTAAAATTTGGGAACCAACGCGGCTGCCTCGAATATCGGTTCGAGTATACATCCGTTTGATCTCGCCTAAATCCTCGTCATGCGCCATAATCGCGCCCATACCAACCGCAACATTATTGTCATTGCGAGCAACCAAAAGCGTCAGATTAGGCTCGGCCATTTGTTCAACAGTGAGCTGGAATTGAAATTCAACCGGCGTAAGAGGTATCATGTAAGCGTTGAGATCAGACACAAGCTCACGAATATCATCCTGCAATGGTGTTTCAACTTCAATGCGCACGTATCAAATCCTATTCAATAACTTTCGGCACGATGAAGAAATTATCAGCGCTTTCAGGAGCATTGGCAACGATATCGGCAGCTTTTGAACCATCGGTGACGCCATCAATACGTTTTTTCATTTCCATAGGGGTCACAGATGTCATTGGCTCAATGCCATCAACATTAACTTCTGAAAGCTGCTCAACGAAACCTAAAATGGCGTTGAGTTCGCCTTCCATTTTACCCAAATTTTCTTCGCTCACCGCAATGCGGGACAAATGCGCAACGCGCTTTACAATCGCCTGATCGACAGACATAGACATTCTCCACTGAAATTGACGTGTTAACCCGCTATAACCTTGCTTGTGGACAAGGGCAAGATGGTTTTCAAACTATCACTGTTTCGCCTGGCTTAAGCCGCATCATTTTATTGTCCACATTCTCAAGCGCCAAAGCAAATTGCTCTGCATCTGGTTCAAGCGATGGAAAGCTACCAAAATGACATGGAATAACACTGTCGAATTTAAAATATTTGTGACAGGCAAGCGCCGCAACAGCGCTGCCCATTGTGTAACGATCGCCAATGGGCACAATACCAATATCAGGCTCATGTAGCTCTTGGATAAGCGCCATATCAGAGAATATATCGGTATCCCCCATATGCAGCACAGATGGCGCATCGCGAAAATGGAACATCAAGCCGTTCGCACTGCCCAAACAATGTGCAACACCATCTTCGGTGACAAAAGCAGATGAATGTTTTGCGTCAACAAATGTCACTGAGAAATCATCATGGCCGATTGTGCCGCCAGTATTACCAACATCCACGTTTTTGACGCCATGATGTTTGGATAGCCAATTGCCCAAATCTGCATTTGCAATCACAGTTGCGCCCGTTTTATCCGCAATCTCAACAGTATCACCCAGATGATCGCCGTGTCCGTGGGTTAACGCAATGTGAGTAGCACCATCAATTGCTGTATCAAAATCCACCGCATCTTTTGTGTTTCCACGGATGAATGGATCAACCAGCAACACTGTATCATTCAGTTCAAACCGGAATGCCGAATGCCCAAGCCAAGTTAGTTTCAATTTATCTCGCTCCAATATCGCTTTCAATTGCAAATCAGTATAGAGCTCTCAAGCATTGAATGGAACCGGAATAACAGATGGCAATCATAGAAATCACCGAAATCCCCAATACTCTTTCAAGTGGGCAAACGATCATTGGGCTAGATTTGGGAACAAAGACAATCGGCATTGCCGTTTCTGACCTTGGACTAAGGTTTGCAAACCCGCGCCCTTTGATCAAACGAACGAAATTTAAGTTCGATGCAGAAGAGCTGATCGCAATTATGAAAGCAGAAAATGCTGGCATTGCGATTATTGGTCTTCCGTCCAATATGAATGGAACAGAAGGCCCGCGTGTTCAAGCAACGCGCGCTTTTGTGTCCAACATGGCCAAACTGACCGAAGTTCCATTTACATTTTGGGATGAGAGATTATCAACCGTTGCCGCAGAACGAGCATTGATAGGCATGGATGTATCTCGGAAAAAGCGCAAAGAGCGAATTGATTCAGCAGCAGCTGCCTTCATTCTTCAAGGCGCTTTGGATAGGCTATTAACTCTTGGACGAGAAAACACTGGGTCTTGAGATGATTCAAAAGCTGTAAACGCACCAAGGCTTGGATTGATTACTGATTGATAATCAGTTGAATTGGTTTCTGTATTGCGATTTTTCCACCAGTTGCGAAGACGGCTGAACGGTTTGAAATACACAACAGCAAACACAAAGACAGAATCTACAAGAAGAACACGCATCAAAGAACCGCGAATAACATCGACATCGATGCCCAAAACTTTGCTGTAAATGGCAAAATATGAATCGTTGAACTCACGAGATAGCAAGAAAATACCAAAGCTAATGTCATTAATGGATAAATAGTACCATAACGCGAGACCACCAACAGGAATTCCCCAAAAAACAAGTAAATATCTCAATGCAAAAACCTCTTACTGTCCCAAAATGAGTAAACGCAAAACAGACGCCCTCAACTCACCTCAAAATGGTCTAAAAGCTGCCAGATTGCAATGTAAACCATTTGTTAAGGTTAACAGGTGCCATTATGGGACAATGTTGATAACAGCTCTATCGCTTGGTCTGTTCACGATCACTTGTGAGAAATTACGGACCGCCCAATAATTACGATTAGGACTGGCAAAAACAACACTTGCTTGTTACCAATCAAAAAGCCCCCACTCCAACGTCAAGTGTATTCATCCATGCTGCTTATCTTTGAATCTATTCTGCCGGTATTTTTAATTGTTGCTCTTGGCGTTTTACTTGGGCGATGGAGCGTTATCCCAAAAGGTTTTTGGAAAGATTTTAATACATTCGGATTTTATGTACTCTTCCCCTGCCTGATATTCCAAGCCATAGCGTTTGCAGATTTTTCCGACCTTCCTATTGGCAACATCGCTTATGCAACAGTGATAAGTTTTGCGGTCATGCCGATTATCATCTTTTCAATGTGGCCATATTTAAAGCGAAAAGGCGTCCCACGCGGAACCTTCACCACCTTATTCCAAACCACAACGCGCTGGCATGGATTTATGGCGCTTGCGATTGCTGAAAAATTGCACGGACAAACGGGGCTAACCTTTATTGCGGTCGTTATGGTGATCATCATTTTGCCGATTAATTTCACTAATGTGGCTGTTCTTGTTTGGTTTGGCGATGACAAACATTCAATTGCAAATTTCGCTAAGAAAATGCTGACAAACCCAATCATCTTGGCAAGCATCTTGGCAATAATCTTCAAGACCTTTAACATACCAATTTATGACCCAATTGCTCAAGGCATTGATTTCATTGCACGTGCATCTCTTGGTATGGGTCTGTTGATGATTGGTGCAGGTCTGCGCATTTACGATTTGGTGCACCCAGACAAATTGTCGATATTTGCAGTTCTAGCCAAACTTATTATCGTGCCAATGGCAGCTTTTCTTGCCGGAACATTGTTTGGACTTGGACCCATTGAGCTAACACTACTCACAGTAGCTTGTGCTGTTCCCACTGCAAATAACGGCTATGTCTTAGCCCAGCGCATGGGCGGCAATGCACCATTATATGCATCCATCGCATCACAACAGGTTATCTTGTCCTTTATAACAATCCCCATTGTGTTGCTGATCACAAATCATCTCAAGGGGCAGTAAAAATTGAGACCTATTGAGATGGCGGATAAAGAAGATCAACAATCCGCGTTGCATCAAACCGTGCATCCAGCATGCCATAGCTAGATCGCCAAGCGCCACCCAAACGGGTTTCCATAAAGGCTTCAGCAATTTGCCCAGCGCCTGCGCGTTTTAGCTCTGATGCTGCACCTGCAAGGGCCAATTGCTCGGTCAATAATCTCGACATACCCGTATCTGTTTCGCACACAGACATGCAAGCCTCCAGAACTTGCTTGGTTCGAACGCCTGCGGCACCTAGATCAACGGTAACATCTGTCACAACAGCATTAAACAAATCACGGCCATGGGTAAGTACACGCAGCACATCTTTGGTCATCAGATCGCTGCCTGTTTCATAAATCAAATTGGTCACTGCATCACGGTGGTTCCGGCCAAGACTTGAGCTTTCGGCAAATGCTGCAGACCCAACGCTTTCCATGGTTTCTGAAATCAAGTTTGGCGATGTTTTACAAACCCAATATTTAGCCACAGGTGTCATCAATCTTGCATAAGCTGCATCAATCGGCGATGCGCTGGCTTTGTCATAGGATCTTGCAACCCGCATCATCAGCGCTGTCGCGCCCGCTACATCCAGCGCCATATCAGCCAAGACCCGCGGCATTAGCGTATCACCCTGCACATGGGTATTGTGGCGCCAAAAGTGTACAGCTTTTGCCAAGCTAGAGCGCATAAGGCCTGCAGATATCACCCCAATATCATGACGAATGAGCGTAATCGCGTCCAATATAGTACGCATCCCCTCGCCTTCATTTCCCAAAAGAAAACCAAACGAGCTGTTCAATTTCATTTCAGCTTGTGGATTGGACCTATAGCCAATTTGCTCGCGCAAACGTAAAATCTCAATATTGTTTTGCGTACTATCTTGTAAAAGACGAGGAACCAAGAAACAGCTCACACCTGCATTGCCGCTGTCATTTGTCTGTGCAAGCACAATAAAGGCATCGCTCATCGGTGCAGAGACATGCCATTTCTCACCATGAAGACGATAAAGCCCCTCGCTCACACGCGTAGCCGTCGTATCTATCTGATCAATGGACCCACCGCTTTTGCGCTCGCTCATCGCTAGCCCAATCAATAGGCCGGTCTTTTTGGATGGTGCGGTGTCTGTACTATCATACATACGAGAGAGTAGTTTTTGCGACCAATCGCGATTAAGCGCCGGATTTGCTAATATCAAAGCTAAGGACGCATGAGTGGATGTGGATGGGGTCAAATGCCCCGCATCCAAGCCCGATGATAAATATAGGCTCATCGTACGCATTTGATGACCAAAACCCGCAGTTTTGCGCTGCATATCATCCCAAACGGACGCATGAAGGCCATAACCCACTGCTTTTCGCTGCAAAGCATGCCATGCCGGGTGATATTCAACGAGGTTCAAGCCTTCACCAAATGCATCACTTGTGCGCAATTGCGGTTTGATATGATTGGCCAATCGCGCCAGTTCATCAGCTTCATGTGACCCTGCAAACTGACCAAGCAGCGAGAATTGTGCTTGGGCTGCGCGGGGCATTGAACTGGAAATATCACGCAAAAGCGGATCAGCTTGAAATGTGTTCACATTCAAAGTCAAAGGATCTATTTTTGCTTTCGCCATATGGTCGACTTTCAGGAATCAGGAATAATCTTCCAATTTGTATGGGGACAGCACCCAAATGTCACGCCATTCCGGTTGCCCTTTACGACAAACCTTCCTATAGAAGTCAAAATTACAAGAGATTGAGAGCGCTGCTATGTCGTTTCCGCACCGTCACCTATTAGGTATCAAAGGCTTGTCGGAGCCAGACATTTTCCATTTATTGGATCGAGCCGAAGAAGCTGTTCAACTTTCATTACAGCGCGAAAAGAAAACATCCACCCTTCGTGGCCTGACACAAATCAATTTGTTTTTTGAAGCCTCGACCAGAACCCAAGCTTCATTTGAACTTGCCGGCAAACGTTTGGGCGCTGATGTTATGAATATGTCTGTGGGTAATTCATCGGTCAAAAAAGGTGAAACTCTGGTTGATACTGCCATGACATTAAACGCCATGCACCCAGATATATTGGTCGTGCGTCATGGATCAGCAGGCGCTGTAGAACTTTTATCGCAAAAAGTCAGCTGCTCTGTGATCAATGCAGGCGATGGTGCCCATGAGCATCCAACCCAAGCTTTGTTAGATGCGCTGACTATTCGCCGTATGAAAGGTAAAGTCAGTCGTTTGATTGTCGCCATTTGCGGCGATGTACTCCATTCGCGTGTGGCGCGTTCAAACATATTACTGCTCAACGCGTTGGGTGCACGCGTTCGCGTGGTTGCGCCCCGTACATTATTACCAACCGGTATTGAAAATATGGGCGCAGAAGTGTTCTCATCCATGCGTGAAGGGTTAAAAGACGCAGACGTTGTTATGATGTTGCGTCTTCAGCGTGAGCGGATGGAAGGCGCGTTTGTACCCTCGGTTCGCGAATATTTCCGTTTCTTTGGATTAGACGCTGAAAAACTAAGCTATGCCAAAGATGATGCACTTGTGATGCACCCTGGCCCGATGAATAGAGGTGTTGAGATCGCCTCTGAAATTGCCGATGGACCGCAAAGCGTGATCGAACAACAGGTTGAAATGGGCGTTGCCGTCCGAATGGCTGTTATGCAAACGCTGATGCAAGCCGACGGGAGAATATAATATGACCCGTATCCTAGAAAACCTTCGCATCATTGATCCATCACAAGACATGGACGAACAAGGCTCGATCATCATCAAGGATGGAATGATCGCAGCAATTGGCGCAAAAGCTGCGATCAT
>CAXBCW010000027.1:0-35219 GCA_963974325.1 uncultured Rhizobiaceae bacterium | reverse complement strand
TTCTGGCAGATCGAGGTTATGATGCTGATTGGTTCAGAGATGGCTTGCTAGAAAATTGCGTTTGGACGTTTTGCACATGATGAGGCAGCAAAAAGGGCAAGGGAGAGGGTTAAGGCAACTCGGATTTTCATAAGAACTTACAACTCAAAATTATTAACATACAAAGTACATATCTAAAGTTGATATATAAAGTCAATGGGTATTTTTATGACTTCTTTCGGAGGGGTATATTCAGCCTCACGCAACTTCATCCAAACCATCAAAGGTTGATTTTATTTCATGCTTACGCAGATATTTGGAACCATATCGGGTAGTTTATTTAAAGCGATGTCAGGTGGCGCACTCAAAGCTATCGGTGGTCAGCTCAATCAAGCCTATCAAGCAAAACTTAACGCCCAAAATGATACCCAGCGCATTGATGCTGATAAACGCATTGCAACGCTTCATGCCCAGCAAACAGTGTTTATTGCAGAGCAGGGCAGCAAAATAACGCGCTGGATACGGCCTGCATTTGCACTGCCTTTTGTCGTCTATAATTTCAAAATTATAATCTGGGATAAAGTGCTGAACCAAGGCACAACTGATGCTTTGTCACCTGAATTTTGGCAATTGCAAATGATCGTTTTCGGCGCTTATTTCCTCACCCGTCCGTTTGAAAAGAAATAAAACTGTATAATGGAGATCGCATAATGGAAATCGCACTACGAGATCTTCTTTATATTCTGGTGCTTGCGATTGGTGTCGCAGGATCCCATTTCGTTCTTCGCGCTAAGGTTATGGTGCTGGAAGAACGTTCCCGCAATCATGGCCATCAGTTTGACCAAATCATGATGGCGATTGAACGCTTAGAAAAAAAGCTAGAGAGAAAAGCGGATCGATAAAATCAATCTCATGCTTGGATGATCACAACAAAAAAATCCCCCGACTGCATCTGCAATCAGGGGATTTATAAAATTCAATATGTTGTTTTAAATCTTAATGGCCAAATTTATAGATCAAACCAAATGAACCGGATAATTGGTTTTTGGTTTCAATCACTGGGCTAAGCGCTGCATCATTAATCAAGCGAGAATATTTACCGCCCAATTTTGCAGTCCAATTTGATGAAAGCTTGATACCAGTGCCGAGTGAAACATTGATGTCTTTAAAGCCTGCTTTTGGATCAAATGCAGTTAAGCTCGCAGATGATGTGCCAGCTTGTGCAGCTGAGACACCAAAATAGCTATCCATGTAGGCGTCTGTCGCGTATGTGGCGCCAACGCCTGCATTCAGGCTCAATGTGTCGTTAAGCTGTGCGCGTGTCGTAGCGCCAAGTTTGACCTGACCACCGCGAATGCCGCCAGTAAGTTGGTCACTATAGCTAATATCAAAAAATGCAGGACCTGCGTTTATGCCCACATATCCACCCAAGACTAAACCGCCTTTAACATCGCCCAAACCACCAAGCAATACACCAGCACTTTCTTTACGGCCTGTGCGGTAACCGGCAACAGGACCGATTTCAAATGTGTCATTGTTCAAAAGCGTAAAGCGCACATCATCTAGGCCTTTAAATTTAACGCGAGACCGAAACTCACTTGTTTCGCCAGCTGATGGGCTTTTGCCAAATGAAGGGATGACCAAAGGAAAACCAAAAGCGCGGTATTCTTTTGAGCCTTCATATTTAGGTGCAATAACTGCAAAACCACCAGCACTCCAACCATCTTGAGCCTGGGCAGTAGACGTTGTGAATATAGCGCTGGTCGCCAATAGAACTGCAGCTGAGCTGAGAGCAAAATGACTCATGTCGTGACATCCTTAAAATATGTTGAAACCAGATTTATCAGTTCAATTGGGAGTAAAGCTGACGAACATGTGGTTTATAAATGTGACTAATATATTGTTACGTCGATCTTACGCTATTAGTTCAATTTTGGGTCAAACTTTCCAAATCATAGTCAATAATTTATTAAGATGTTATAATGTGTTTCATTTATGCAACTAAGTGCTTACGATAAAGCAACAATCCAATCAGCATTATTGCCAAAATGGGTAAAGCCACAGCCGCTGTGACCGCCCATGAAAAACTGGTCACAATTGCACCGGATGAAAAACTCGCAATGGTGAAAGCAAGCGCAACGCCTGTATCGTTAAAGCCTTGCATCTTGGTGCGCTCATGCGGTTCTAACGAATTTGCTAAAAGGCTTGTTGCGCCAATGAAAGCAAAGTTCCAACCCACACCCAAAATAATCAATGCTGTATAGAAATGATGGATCTCAATACCCGACATCGCAATGCCGGCAGCAACTGCCAACATAACCATGCCCACCATGATGACATTAACAGCACCAAATCGTGCGATGATTAATCCTGTCACAAAGCTGGGCGCAAACATCGCAATCACATGGGCACGGATAACTGAACCTGCATGGGTGTCTGAAAAGCCTGAACCGACCATTGCCAGTGGAGTGGGGGTCATTAAATAAACCATGATGCCGCCAGATACTGCCGCAGATAAAACCGCAAGCGCCACGGGTTTGCGTGAGAGAACTTGACGAATAGATACGGTGCTGGAGGACTGATTGTCAGAAGTTTCCACATTTGCAAAGCGCGTGAAGACCAGCGGCACGATACCGACGGCCACCAACACAATAATGGCAAAATAAGCACCGGCAAATTGTGTGGGCGCAAGGAAGTCTTTTGTTTGGATGAAAATCTCGGGTCCAATAAAAGCAGCGATTAATCCCGATCCCAATGTCAGAGAAATAGCAATAGGCTGCCATTTTTTCGAGACCACTTCACCAGCGGCAAAACGGAAATATTGAAAGCAAACCAAGGCTGCACCCAGCAACATATGACCAATAATCAGCAGCCAAAATTGCGATGTCATCATGGCAAAACCACCGAGCAAACCACCCAATGCAGCAAGAGCTGCACCAAAGCCAAATCCAGTTTTACGGCCAAACTTACCCATCATCATCGCCATTGGAGCCGCAGAAAATAGGCCTGCGAGCATTTGGGCCGATGCGGGCAGGGTGACAAAAATTGGTGTTGGCGACTGCGATAGGCCAGCCAAACCACCCAAAACGATGAGCAGCGGCATGGCCGAACCCAAGATTGCATTGGCCAATAGAATAAGAATGAAATCTAAATTTCCGCGTGAAGCAGATAGTTCATTTGAAGAGATGTGTAATGAAGAATTTGGCATGAGGTCTCGTATTCTTGGGTTAAAGCGCAATCTTGACAAAATGAGTTCTATCAGGTCACAGATATGTCTGAAACAACTATATGGCGTCATATATGGACAAAATGGATCAAAATACTAAGCCCACAAAACCGGCAAAGCGGTCTCAACCAAGGCAGTTAGATGTGTTCATTTATAATGATATGAACCTACTGGATGTTGCAGGTCCTGTCCAAGCCTTTCAGACTGCCGTTTTAGATGGTGAACATGCCTATCATCATAGATATTTATCGCTTGATGGTGCACCAGTCAAAGCCTGTTGCGGTCTTAAAATACATGCCGATGGCAAGCTTGACAGAGATCAAAATGGCCATGATTTACTCATCCCTGGCGGTATTGGTGTTGATGGATATTTAGCTGATGATAATTTGCAGCAAATCATAGAAGGTTGGTTTGATAAAAGTAAGGAAAATCGAATAATATCAATATGTTCTGGTGCATTATTAGTGGCAAATTCGGGTCTATTAGACGGCCAAAAAGCAACAACACATTGGGGCCGCGATGTACAAAGCGCTCACATGTTCCCGAAGGTGGATTGGGATTTGGATCAGATTTTTATCCAATGTGAGCAAGGCCGATTGTTCACATCAGCAGGGATTACAACAGGTATTGATTTAGCGCTATCAATCATCGGACAAGATCTGGGCGCAAAAGCTGCCCTTCATGTTGCGCAAGAGCTGGTGGTCTATCTTAAACGAAATGGGGGGCAATCGCAGTTTTCTAGCAATTTAATGGCACAATATAACGCATCCAATCTGTTAGAACCGCTGATTAATGAGATTGACAAAGCACCAAGCAAAATATGGACATTGGACGCAATGGCCGATTGGGCAGGGCTGAATGCGCGCACATTATCACGAAAATTCCAAACCCAATTCGGTATCTCACCAGTCGGTTTTGTCGAACAAATCCGGCTGGATAAAGCAAGAGGCCTCATGAGCGAAGGCTATGTTCTCAAACAAGTCGCCTCCCAAAGCGGCTTCGGCGATGTCCAGCGCATGCGCCGCGCATTCAAACAAAAACTCGGTGTGAATTTACAGGATTATGTGAAGGGATTTGAGTGAGCGACCCGCTCTTAAAACATCAACTTGGCCCGAAAAGTCAACTTGGCCCAAAACATCAACTTGGCATTGGGATGTCACCCGTATCAAGTGGCACTTTGTATCCTTTGATAAAGCCATCACGTGCGGCAAGTTGTGTGTACCAACGTGCGACATTTGGATACTCATTCAGATCAATCTGGTGATATTCAAATCGCGATACCCAAGGCCAGATGGCAAAGTCTGCAATCGATAGCTCGTCGATTAAAAATTCTGATTTTGCCAGTTGCGCATCCAGAACACCATAAAGCCGTTTGGTCTCGCCATGAAAGCGTTTTTCTGCATATTC
Source organism: uncultured Rhizobiaceae bacterium (assembly GCA_963974325.1). Taxonomy (GTDB): domain Bacteria; phylum Pseudomonadota; class Alphaproteobacteria; order Rhizobiales; family Rhizobiaceae; genus Lentilitoribacter. The sequence goes on along the minus strand of CAXBCW010000027.1, from coordinate 30,607 downwards.
TGATGTGCCCGGTTTAAACTTCAAAAAGTGGTGCGCTTGGCCGATCATCGGGCCAAAACCACCCATTTGCCACATCAACCATTGCATCATCTGCCAATATTGCGGCGAGCCATATGCGGGCATAAACTTGCCGGATTTTTCCGCCAAATACATCAAGATTGCACCTGATTCAAACAAGGATATATCGCCATCTGTGCCATCTGTGCCATCTGTGATAGCAGGGATTTTGTTGTTCGGCGCAATGTCTAAAAAGTCCGGTGCAAATTGCTCATCCTTACCGATATCCACAGACACGGTTTGATAATCCAAACCCATCTCCTCCAGCGCAATAGATACCTTGCGCCCATTGGGCGTCGACCAACTGTAAAATGTAATCATATTTATCTGCTCCAACTTTGATGTGTCCATTTTAGCGATAAGTTAGATGACCCACAAGAGATGTCTTTAGTCTTGTAGGACTCGTAAAAGAGGCGCACCTGATAACCACAATCTTGACTTAACCAACAGCCAAGCATAGCTTTGGTTCTTATGGGGAAAACAACAAACAAGCCAAACTATTCGCTTATCGGTAAGGGCGCTGAACGTGCCAAGGCTGAGGGTTTGGTGGGGGTGCGATGGTATCGTACCGATGTGGATAAAGCGGCGCTTAAGGCTTTGATGGTCAGGCGCGATGGGCCTGCAATCCGCGATACTCTGATTTGGTTTTTAATCCTTGTTCTATCGGCTTGGGGTGGCATTGTTTTTTGGGGCACGATTTGGTGTGTGCCATTTTTCTTTATCTATGGTGTGATGTATGGATCAGCAGGCGATAGCCGCTGGCATGAATGTGACCATGGAACAGCGTTCAAAACCCCATGGATGAACCGTTTTGTCTACCAGATTGCTTGCTTCATGATGATCCGAAACCCTGTTGTTTGGCGCTGGAGCCATACACGCCATCACGCAGATACGATCATTGTTGGTCGTGATCCAGAAATAGCTATCATGCGCCCAGCGGAATTAGCGAAAATTGGGTTGAATGTCTTTGGTTTGTTGGATGCTTATTTTGGGCTTAAAGACATGGTACGCATTGCGCTTGTTGGGCTTGATGATGTTGAAAAAAGCTTTGTGCCAATTGCAGATTAAAAACGTGCAATTTTTGTTGCGCGTATTTGGATCGCAATTTATGTTTTAGCTCTTGGTGCAGCAATAGCGATGATGAGCTTGTTGCCATTGATGTTGATTGGGCTACCGCGGCTCTATGGAGCATGGCATCATGTTTTAACCGGTCTGTTGCAGCATGGTGGTTTGGCAGAAAATGTTACCGATCATCGCATGAACACGCGCACGGTTATGATGAACCCGATCAGCCGATTTATCTATTGGAATATGAACTACCACATAGAGCATCATATGTTCTTGATGGTGCCGTATCACGCTTTGCCCGCATTACATGAATTGGTCAAACATGACCTGCCAGCGCCCAATCCGTCGATTTTCAATGCCTATCGACAGATGTGGCCAGCTATTTTGCGCCAAGTCAGCAATGAGCATTATTTTATAAAACCAGAACTACCGAAGACGGCAAAGCAGGTGGAAGAGCTTACTGGTTATTCAGAATAGTCGCAATTGAGCTGTGCGCTTGATGGGGTCAAGATAACTTGATTACATAAAAAAGCGGAGAGATCTTTCGACCTCTCCAAGTTCTTCATATGCTCTTAGGTAGCATGTCTGTAGCGAGTTAAAACGGGCAGTCTTTTGTATCATAAAGAAGGCGCGTTCTTCGTCGCTGATTTGCAGTGTAACTGTGGACACGTAGCAAGTTATGATCATCATATGCTTTGTGTGACAATGATACGAAACATTCATTTAGGTAAGGTTTGGGCCTGAACAATTAACAAATTATGACTATGAATAGTGAAATAGTACAGGTGAAAATCTTTATGTTTTTACATAGGTATTTTAAAACAACAGGATAGAGCTTTGGTATTATTGTAAGTATTTATCAGTGTGGAAAATAAGTCTCAGAAGTTTTTTAAAATACCGAATAAATCAGGGCGCGTGTCTATGCTGTTAGCTGTCATAGCTTTGTTCATTACGCCCTTCTATCGGCTAAAATCACACTGTTTACTTGGTTTTAGTGGCATCGGTTGCTGTTTTAGCCTTCGTCATATCTGGTTTTGTTGCATCCTTTAAAAAGGCTAAAACATTATCCAAGTCTTTTTCCTTTTTCAGGCCAGCAAACGTCATCTTTGTGCCTTTCAGAAAGGCCCTTGGACGCGCCAAGAATTTGCGCAAATTGTCTTCATTCCAAATAATGCCTGATGTGGTCATCACTTTTGAATATTTCATACCATCAATCGTGCCTGCAGCACGCCCAACAACACCATAAAGGCTGGGGCCAATCTTGTTCTCACCTTTTTGGACCGAATGGCAAGATGCACATTTTCTAAAAACCTTCTTACCTTTTTTGACATCGCCTTCAGCCATAGCTGAAAAGCTGGTGGACAAAACAATAAGAGAAATGAACGTGAAGAAGAACGTGTAGAAGAATGCGTTTTTCATAATTATTCCGTATTTAGGTGCAGACTATTTGATAAACTATGAGATAGCACAGCCCAATACTCGATGCCTATATGAAACAGCGTAAAGTATCATCGCCCTAAGCAATACTTATTTTAGATGGTAAAAAATGAGGGGACAGGTGTCGATTTAAAAAGCTGAAGAGGTGCGGGCCTCTTCAGCTATTAATCCAATATTGGCATCGTTTAAACCGTGCCACAAAGTCTCAAATGCGAGACAATCGGAAAGACCAATTCACTAAATTGTATAGGACAAAATAGTTATTTCTACTCGTAAGTTCTATCTAAAGATCGGGTATGGAATATCGGAGTTTCCAAACCCATCAGACAGTGTGCTGAAGTGCCTACAAGAAACAAGGTAATTACTAGTGTTAATTGTCATGACCTCATTGAGGGTAATAATGGCGGGTAAAAGGTTAACAATAGTTTACTGGGTGCCTGTGATTTTATATCAGTGTAGATTGATACAATCGATAATAAAGCAAACAAAAACAATGACTTGATACATTATTTCCAATATGAAGAAAGTATCATTCTGGTATTCGTATTTTTAACTTTTAGTCAAATTATTCCAAAATGGCTTCGTAGAGGCATATTAGATGGCTGCATACAACAATATCATCGTTTTAAAGTGATGACATTTATACAATCTAAGATATGTATATATTATTTTTATAGGTAAAAGGTAGTAAATTTGTAAGTAATATGAGTGGTTTATGAAATATCCACCCCAACATACGATAAATAGGTCCATCTATTCAGCAAACCTAATGAGACATTTTGGCTCTTATCACACGTCACCAATTTATCGACGAAACCGAGGTGCCGTGCTATTATCTTATAAAATTCATAATGGAGATTTCGATGCAATTAGATATTGACCTATCAAAAATGCCAAATGTAGCCGCTTTTTTCGATAAATCCACCAATACGATTTCCTATATTGTCTCCGATCCATCGACAGGCGCCTGTGCTATTATCGATAGTGTGATGGATATTGACTATGCTGCGGGCCGTATCACCCACCATGGGGCTGATGAAATGGTCGCGCATATCAAAAGTAACAAGCTCACGCTTGAATGGATTATCGAAACCCACGTTCATGCTGATCATTTGTCTGCGGCTCCATATTTGCAAGACAAGCTTGGCGGCAAAGTCGGCATTAGCGAGAAAATCATGGAAGTGCAGGAGACATTTGGCAAGGTGTTCAACGAAGGTACTGAGTTCCAGCGCGACGGCTCCCAATTCGATGCATTGTTTCAAGATGGCGACACATACCAGCTTGGCGATCTCACAGCCCATGTCATAGCAACGCCTGGCCACACGCCCGCATGTATGGTACACATCATCGGCAATGCAGCCTTTGCGGGTGATACATTGTTCATGCCAGATGGCGGTTCAGCACGTGCCGATTTCCCCGGTGGCGATGCAGGGCAATTATACGATTCCATCCAAAAGATTTTCGCACTCCCAGATGAACTTCGCTTGTTCATGTGCCATGATTATGGTCCGGGCGGCCGCGAAATCGCATGGGAAACCACAGTGGCTGAACAAAAGAACAGCAATATCCACCTAAAAGACGGCCAAACCCGCGAAGATTTCATCGCATTGCGCGAAGCAAGAGACCAAACCCTCTCAATGCCAAAACTCATCATTCCAAGCCTACAAGTCAACATGAGGGCAGGCGCAGTGCCCCAAGATGATAATGGTAATCCAGTGCTCAAGGTTCCTGTGAACGGGTTGTAATATCTGGCGTTAATCGCAACAAGATTTGACCAATAAAAACGGTCTTGCGTAAAGATATGTGCTAGGATTAAGGCGCATCTTGTGGACATTTGCAATTATGGAGCTTTTGGATCTTGGTATGCGGGTGCTATCTGTAGTAAAATCCTGATCGATCAGAAGCACCAATTCCTGCAGTCTACCAATTCGGAAATTTTGCTGCTTAATAGTGTTCAGATATCGTCTTTCATAGGAGGCGATAATCCGACGCTTCAACAAAAATCCCTAAACTAAGTGTAAACTGTTTGGAAAACGAAAATACACTCAAACGGCTTGTTCAGTGAAATCAAGCAAAAAAAGCTAATGTTTTCAACTAATGGATTTTTGGCTCATCCAACAGCACTTGTCACAACCCTTTAGAATACATTGGTTAAATTTGGCCCTGCAGATTACTGCAATATTTGAATATTGTGCACCAAGTAACCGTATAGTCGTTTTTTACGAAAATACGAAGCTCGTTTTAACCGCGTTACGCCACAAAGAAACGGGAAAATACGAGCCTTACGAACAAGTTTGTAAATGGGCTGAGCGTTTTGATGTGCCGGCGGTTGGTTTGATGGAAACATCAGAAACTTCACTTGCAGATGTGATAGATCGCGTTTGGAAGATGGATGACGCAGAAGGTTCCGTCATTTGTTTTGAAGATGGTACGCTCACAAAATTAAAAGGCGAGTGGTATATCCAACTTCACAAATTACTTTCCTATTTTGAGTATGAAAAAGATATCGCGTGGCTTGTCCTTTCGAGCAAAGAAGATGATTTGATGGGTATATTGGACAAAGACAAAAAACAGCGTCTACTAGAATATCGTGACGGACTTCGAGCCTCCATGATGGTAATTGCAAAAGAGTTGGAGCATTGGCGTGAACGAGTTAAGACGGAGAAATTGGATCGTAAAACATTTGCAACAATTCAAGATGGCCCCAGTCATGTGGTTAAGCACACAATCTTTAGGCATTGGGATGATTTGGACGCGATTAAAATTATGCCAAATCTCATAGAGGTTGCACTCCATAACACAGGTCGACGGTTAAAATGGGATGCCTTTAAAAAGGAGAACAATATTAATTTACAATGGACATCAGAAATAATCGATTAATAAAATGTCGATGATGGCGGAAACTAAAACATTGATAACTATAACCCCATTCCACCTTACTTCTGCTTAGTGTGTCATTACACACTAAGCAGAAGGCATCTTATTAAGATGCCTTAGATAAACGATACCTACTTAGTAAGATTAAGTTATATATCTGGTTGATATACATCATGTATTAGCTATGAAGTTACATTTCTGGTAGGATCACGGATCATCGATGCCAGAAATGCTAGCCATCAGGATTCGCTTCGTTAATTAGAGCAATTCTTAAAAAATGAATTTCAAATGTCGCTCGTTTTTTGTAGGTTTTTACACTAATTCCACCCCAGCCAAATTGATGAATTGCCCCCAAGTAACATCACGCCTATGGTCTCTTTTCATAACTCATCCAAACAACACTTCAAACCCTCAGGCATATCCCATGAATTCTGCGCAGATTGATGCACATAAACCCAATTGGCTTGTCTTTGCGCCTGCTATGTTTTTGTTTGTTTGGTCGACGGGCTATGTCGCGGCCAAATTTGGTTTGGGGTATATCGACCCATTCACATTTTTGGCACTTCGTTATGGTGTGATTGTGATTATTATGACAGTGCTTTATCTGATCATTCGCCCGCCTTTGCCCAAAACAGGTAGGGATTGGATGCATTTGGCCATTGTGGGTGTGTTGATGCAAACAGTCTATTTTGGCTTTTGCTATATGGCGTTCAACCAAGGTATGGCCGTTGGCACATTATCATTGCTTTTGTCGCTGCAACCCATCTTGGTGGGGCTGATCGCGCCCCGATGGTCGGGCGAGCGTGTGGGCGCAAAACAATGGGGCGGGCTGGTGCTCGGCCTTTTGGGCGCAGCTGTGGTGATCATAGCGCGATCAGGCATTGAACCTCCAACAGTGCTGAGTTTTTGCTTTGCATTTTTTGCCCTGATTGGCATCACAGGTGCATCGCTTTGGGAAAAACGTTTTGGCACAGCACACCATCCTGTCACCAGCAATTTTGTTGGGTTTGCCGTTGGGTTCTTATCCATTATGCCGTTTGTGTTGATGTTTGAAACCATCAATATTGTGTGGCGATGGGAACTTACCATCGCGCTGATTTGGTTGGTGTTGGGATCATCCTTGATGGGCGTTGGCCTGTTATTGGCAATGATACGGGCAGGGGATGTTGCCAAAGTCTCGGCGCTGTTTTTCATGGTACTGCCATTGGCCGCGTTTTTTGCGTGGATTATTCTTGGCGAGATTATGCCGCCACTTGCATGGGTGGGCATGGGCATCGCCGCTATCGGCGTATACATCGCCACGCGCAAAAGAGGACCAAAACCCACATCAGCTCCAGCCTGACGAAAGACTACGCCTTCATATTGCAAAATACTGCAAGGTATTTTCGCATGTTGGTGGCAAGAGGGTAGAAGGTTAATTCTAAATGCATAAGATTTTAAAAGGCGCGGTGGTTGTGACTGCGATTTATGGCGCAGCTCATGGGGCAAACCAATTATATTCCAATGTATTTAAGTTTGGCGATCCAACACCAGAATATCAAATTTCTGAATTAAAAACCAACCTTTCTGAGCTGCAAATAAACATCGTCGACATTCAAGTTCAAGCTGATGAAGATCGCCGAAATTTAGTTGTCGCTCAAGAATGGGAAACTGTTCGCGAAGTTGATCTGGCCAAATCAAAAGATGCGCTGGTATTAGCTGCGCAGGATTTGGAGCAAAAGATATCTGAACTTAACACGCTGACAAAAGACAATAAAAACCTGACAATTAAGCTAGATGAAGCCGGTCAAATAAACGAAGAAAGCGCAAGTGCAATCAACGTCTTAGAAAACAAGATAGTTGACATTGGCGCATTGCTGGAAACCCAAACCGAACAAACCAGCATGTTGGCGACAGCACTGCAAAAGGGCAATCAAGGGCTGTTATCTGAGCGGAAAAAACGGACAGCTTTAGATAAGGGTCTCAACCAATCCATGTCAGAATTAGCAATGCTGAAAAAGCAAAACCAAATGCTCAATTCAGATTTGCAATCTCAATCAAAGGCAAAAGATCTAGCGCTTAAAACTCAAACAGACATTCAGGCCAAAACAAGTGAGCAAATCGCTCAGCTTGAAACAGACATTGTGACCTATAAAATGGCCGTGCAAAAAGCCGAGGCATCCTATCAAGCGAGCATAGAGACAATTCAACAATTAGAAGCCAAACTCAGCACGTTCAAAACGCCAAAAATCGCAGCTCTAGACGGCAGTTAAATCCTCGTCATTGAATGCCGTATCTATTCAGGCGTGTCAAAAATACCCGTCGGCAGGCCGTCCATGCTGGTTTGGTTTTTCTCATCCCAATAATCAGCAATTCCGCTTTCACCTTTGTTGGCTTCCCATTTATCAATGCCATCACGCTCGTCTTTATAATCAAAAAACGGAACCCCATAGCCGCACGATGTTTTGACCAGGTGGAATGCTAAACGCACGAATTGGCGGACACCCATTGGTAGCTCGTTATCAAAATATCTAGCTGCAATCTCTTTAAATTCAGCACTATTACGGTGGATAATTTCACCCTTACCAAAGAGCCGCAAGATGTTAGGCGCACCTTCAAATGCACACAACATAATCGTCATGCGCCCATCGGCCATCACATGTGCGGCGGTCTCATTGCCTGATCCTGTGCGATCAAGATAGACCACCGAATGATCATCAATCACGCGGAGATAATCGGTGGAACGGGGGGAGGTATTGATATGTGAATCTGCAGTGGCTGTGCTGGTAAAAAAGATCTTCTGCGCTTTGATAAAATCAATATGTTTTGGTTCAAGTTTTGGGAAGTCTTTGGCCATAATCTGCTGTTCCTTTAAAGGTCTAATCTAAGCTTTGGACAGTATTTCTTGGGCTTTTTTGCTGTTGCGATAGATAATGAATGAACGCAAAAGCACGATAAAGAAGAACGTGAGAATAAGGCTGATCTCATTGCCCAAAATATCGGTTGATAGAATGTAAAATGCACCACCAATCAGCGATATTGTTGCATAAAGATCCTGCTTTAGCACTGTTGGCGTTTGCCCACACATCACATCACGCAACATGCCGCCCACAACGCCTGTGGTGCACCCAAGCACAATGGCGCTGATGAAATGTAGCTGATAATCAAGGCCGGCTTGCACACCCACAAGGGTGAACAGGGCAAGGCCAATCGCATCCAGATATTGCAAGAGTGCAAAGCGCTGGCCAGATCCTTGGTTCAAGGTGCGTCCGGCAAAATGTGTTATCAATGCGATGGGAATTGCCGTCATCAAATAAATTATTTCCTGCAGCCAAAAAATCGGTGTTTCACCCAATAAAAGATCGCGAACAGTCCCCCCGCCAACAGCTGCAACAAAACCAAGCACGGCCGTTCCAAAAGGATCAAAACCTTGACGTAAACCCTGAATGGCAGCAGACGCCGACATGGCGCCCGTGGCAACAATGGTCAACAAAATCAACACTGCATCTAAATCAAAACTGGACAATATATTAAGCCTTATACCAGAGGTATTTTCTAAATTTTGCCGACCATAAGGGCGCTTTGGGTCTAAATCAATTCTTCTTTTCAGCGCTTTTCTGATCAGGATCAATGGGCTTGGCTTTTTTTGCTTTGTTTTGACCAGATAACACGCTTGTTTGTGGCGTTGCGCCTCGGGTTGGGTTCAAGAACACGAAATAACCTTTTCTGCGCTGCGCTACGGCAGTTCTGGCTAGGACCCGCAAGATCACAAAAACAGCAATGATGATGTGGGCCAACAAGGTAAGCTCAAACAAACCTTTGGGACCGCTAACGGACATCAAAACACCTGCCGCCATGGGTCCAACAATTGACCCAATGCCCAGCATCAGCAATAGACCGCCAGAGACTTTTAGAGCCGAACCTTTGGACGCATGATCATTGGCGTGGGCGATCATAATGGGATACATGGCAAAAATCGATGAGCCGAAAAATGCCGATGCAATAATGGCGCTGGTGGTATCTACGTCTGTCGCAAAAACAAACCAAGCGTCCGCGCCAATTGCGATCAACCCAATGCCAAATAGCACAAGCCGCCGATCAATATGGTCTGACAAATACCCAACAGGCACCTGTGCCAATGCGCCAGCCAAAATGGGAGCACTCATAAAGAACGATATCTGAGCAAGTGATAGGCCTATTTCTTTAGCATAGACCGCGCCAAGCGTGCCAAATGCACCATTGGAAACGCCAACAAGCAAAACAACAACAATCGCAATGGGCGAATTCTTCCACAAGGCTTTAATGTCGAGCTTGGCTTCTGTAATCGGGGTTGGGGTGGAGGAGGCCGATATCGCCGTGGGCAGCAAAGCCAATGAGTAAAAAACACCTGCAAGAATGAAGATTTCAAACCCAATCGAGCCGCTGACAGCAAGCGAGATTTGCCCCATTGTGCTGGCTGCAAGATTGACCATGGTGTAAATTCCGAACACAGTGCCGCGCGATTTTGGGTCAGATTTATCTGTCAACCAACCCTCAACAATCATTGCAGCGCCAGCAAAGGCAAAGCCAGCCAAAGACCGCAGGATGATCCATGCAATGGGTGAAATGATCAAGGCTGAGATCAGCACCGATAAGGAGGCAATGGCCGCCATGGCGCTAAACGAGCGAACATGCCCCACTTTGCCCACAAGACGTGGCGCGTATAAGCAGCCCAAAATATAGCCAACCGACCAACCCGTTCCCAACACACCCAGCGAGAACGTTGAAAATCCCTCACTTGCACCCCGAACGGGCAGAATAAGACCATTTATGCCGCCAGCAAAGAACAAAAAGCCAGAGCCAGACAAAAGCGCAATTAACGGAAATAAACTGTTTTTCATAGGAATGCCAAACACAAAAGTGCCAGTTACGGTCTGCTTACAACCAAATCAAATAAAGGAATCATCCAAACACTAGTCCTATTTTCTCAAGCCATCAATCGCTGTTGATAATTCATTATGATGATAAAATTTAAACGTCAGCTCAACCGATTCAAATTGAAATCAAAAACGTTGAGCTGGTTCTATTACTGATTTTCTCAAATATATATACAATTTATAAGTGTGTTTGGTTTGTTAAACATCTCAAATGGTTTGGCAGTATAGGTCAAATTCAAACTTTTAGGAGAACCGTTATGCAGCGCGTATTACAAGTCAACCAAGTTAAGTTGAGCTATTTGAAAAGTAGTCCACCAAAATTAATGATCGAAGCCACGGGCATTGTGGGAACTCCATGTTGGAAAAATATTGAACTTGTCCCGCTTGAAAAAAAGCTCTCTGCAGATGGTATCTTAGATTTAGAGTTCGTCGGTAATCCTCCTAAAGATATTATTCCTCAAGTTACACGAGAGGTCACCACAGATATTTTGATCGAAAACGAAGTTGATAAGATCATTGGCGTTCTTATCCATTCACGAACCAACAAACTTCTTGAGCTGATTGGTGGGCAAGAGGGTGAGCCTGTTTTGGAAAAGGCCATGATGGGGCGAGATTTTGTCGAAGGGCGATTTGATACTCTGACAACGCTTGCAATTGGCGAGGAGGACAGGTTCCCTCCAAAAACATTCATCAAAGGCGAGGAAGGTAAAACTCTCATCGATTTTGAAGAAGGTAAAACCCTTCTTTATAATGAGGAAGGTAAATCGCCTTGGATCGGCGAAGAGGGTAAGTCACCCTGGACAGGGGAAGAAGGAAAGTCGCCTTGGACCGGTGAAGAAGGCAAAACCCTCCAAGGGGCGGAAGAAGGTAAAAGCCCTGTATTCGGTGAAGAAACATTTGCATCTCCACATGGCGAATCTGGACCAATTGACGGGCTTGAAACAAACCCCGGTATAGAAGACAAAACCGGCACATTTGGCGAAGATAGTGTTGTTGGTGAAGACTTTAAAGATATCTTTGCAGACCGTATCCGCACGCCTTTTAATCGCAGATAAACTTTGCCTCATTTCTGATTGGTAAAAACAAGTAATGACAAAATTATTAGTAGCTGGCGGCGGTCATGATGCAAACCTTCCTTGGATAAAGGCCGCCGCAGACGATCTGGATGTTCCCTGTGATCTCATTCAAATTTTCCCTGAGCCTGTGCCAGAGCTCATCTGGAACTTAAATGATGCAGCACCCAGCTTTAATGGCAAAGACCTCGACTGTGATTGTGCCTTTTTGCGGTATGATGTTTTCTCTGGCCTGTATAGCGAAAGCGAATTTGCCAACGACAATGCAATGGGTTGGTTTAATGTCTTTGCTTCATGGTGTGTGATTGACGATATCTTTGTTTTGAATAAAGATTTGGATCCCGCATCAACGACAAAGCTTGCAATGCTCAAAATGGCTCAACAGCATGGTTTTGTAATTCCCAAAACAATTGTGACTAATTCCAATACTCATCTCAAAGCACTTGATGATCCTCTTGATTACATTGCAAAACCTGCCGCAGGTGGAAGCTATTGTATCTCGCTTGATAAAGCTCTTGAAGAAACAGAATGGGATGATGATCTAGGAGCATGCCCAGCTTTGGTCCAGAAGAAACTAAGATACCCAGAATTCAGAGTATATCGAATAGGGGATGCGTTTTTTGCATATAATATTCATTCCCAAACGCTAGATTCGCGTATTGATCGAGAAGGGTCGATTATCTTTTTGGACATTGAAACATTCCCAAAAGAGTTTCTTGATAAGCTGAAAATCTAACCGACGATATCAAATGCGACTTTTGTGCCATCGATATAAAAACTGATCCAAAAACAAAAGAATTGGTGTTTTTAGAGCTTAACAATGGCCCAATGTTTATGGGGTATGATAAACAAAGCGGCGGTCAAATGGCTAAGGAAATGGTCCGGTATTTGGTTAAAAACTCGAAAAGCTAAATGGTCAAAGTTTTGATGTATTTGGTTTTCGTTACCGCTGATATTTTATAAACGGTGATTTGTTTGCGACATGATCATAGAGCTTGCGTGCCGTTGCGTTGGCTTCATCTGTTAGCCAATATGTTTGGGCAGCATCATGCTTATCAGCATCGGCATAGACGGCCTCGATTAAAGCTTTGCCAATGCCTTTGCCGCGAATGTCGGATTGCGCAAATAGATCTTGTAAATAACAAGGCGGCCCCCAATCAGATGTGGAACGCACAAAGAAATAATGGGTAAAACCAACTACCTTGCCATCAAGCTCGGCAGCAAAACCAAAAGGCTCACCACGATTCTCCAAAAGCGCAACCCAAGTCCGCTCACTCACACGCAGCTCAATACTGCGCTTGTAAAACGTGTTGTAACCCTGCCAAAGCATGTTCCATTGATCTTTGTCAGAGGCAGTAAAACGGCGAATGATGAGGTTGGTCATGGGGTGGCTTTCATGAGTGAAGGACGTTCTAGCAATATGGTAATCGCTAGAAAATTGAAACGGGCGTCTCATTGTGTTTTAGCAATCAAGACGCCCAAATCATTCTCTAATCAGCAGAAGATTTTGCCCATAGGTTTATGTCTTCTTCGCTGGAATATTGGTCGATGAGGGCTAGTTCTTCTTTTGTGAAGTCTAGATTTCCAATTGCGCCTACACAGTCTATGATTTGGCTTGGTTTTGATGCGCCGATCAATGCTGTGGTAATGCCGCCTTCGCGAAGAACCCATGCAATGGCCATTTGTGCCAATGTTTGGCCGCGACCTTCTGCGATATTGTTCAGGTTCTTGATGCTGGCCAATGAGCGCTCATTGATAAAGCCATCGAGTAATGACTTGCCTTGTGTTGCGCGTGAACCTTCTGGAATGCCGTTGAGGTATTTGTTGGTCAACATGCCTTGTGCCAAAGGTGTAAAGGCGATTGAGCCCACACCAAGCTGGCGCAATGTGTCTTTAAGGCCATCTTTTTCAACCCAGCGATTGATCATATTGTAGCTTGGCTGGTGGATCAGCATGGGTGTGCCAAGATTTTCTAAGATTTCAACGGCTTGTTTTGTGCGTTCTGAATTGTATGACGAAATGCCTGCATAGAGCGCTTTGCCAGAACGAACAATGTGATCAAGTGCGCCCATTGTTTCTTCAAGCGGCGTGTTGGGATCAAAACGGTGTGAATAGAAAATATCGACATAATCAAGACCAAGACGTTTCAGGCTCGCGTCGCATGATGCGATCAAATATTTGCGACTACCAAATTCACCATAAGGGCCATTCCACATGTGGTAACCAGCTTTTGAAGAAATGATAAGCTCATCGCGGTAACCTGCAAAATCAGTTCGCAAGATTTCGCCAAATGCAGTTTCGGCACTGCCAGCTGGTGGGCCATAATTATTGGCGAGATCAAAATGGGTGATGCCATTATCAAATGCAGTCTGACAAATTGCACGCTTTGTATTGTGCGGCGTGTCATCTCCAAAATTGTGCCAAAGACCGAGAGAGATTGCAGGAAGCTGCAGGCCAGAATTACCACATCTATTGTATTTCATTTTCTCATAGCGATCGGCAGCAGGTGTATAAGTCATATTTGAACTCTTATGTGTTGGGTTAAATTTAACTCTAAGTTAATTGATTTGTTGCCGCATTTCCAGTGCGATTATTTCTTATGTTCGTTTCAAGTTACGCAAGTTTTTTTCATCTTTTTCTTTGAATTCATGTAACAACAATTATTAACCTATGATTGAAAATAAGTAATAATAAATATATATATTTATTCAACTTAAGTTACAGCTATATATGTAATTGCAATTCAAAATTTGACATAACAAATATATAAATGTTTCATTTATACACAGTGTAAGTGGTCTCTAAGTGTCTGCTCTAGGGATTGATAAGGTTATTGATTGGCTCCAAAACTGAGCAACATGTCATCGAGCATCAGAATGTAGAAACTGTGTACTTGATGGTGATTAAGTCGACATAAACAAAGGTTTTTGGAATGTATTTTAGGTTGGGGCGTTATGAATGGTAGACCAAAAGGTATCAAAACAAATATTACAAGATTGGAAACGAGTTGTTTCTGCGGTGCAATTGGAAGCCAAAGCGCGAAATGAACATACGATAGCGTTTTTATTAGGTATGGCTATTGAGGAAATGTCAGCAAGTCTACCTAAGGATAGAATTTCACAACCAAAGATAGTTAAAACTGATGGCAATGTTGAATAGCCTTTAGGTAGGTGCCTTAGCTAAAAGGACGGTTCTGAGCTAAATTGCAGTGGCTCTTGTGTCAACGGATGATCAAAACCAAGTTCAGCTGCATGCAAACACAATCGAGGCGACGCTGATAGCGCCAAACCTTCTGCATAAAACGCATCTCCCAAAATAGGGTGCGCTATTTCCAACATATGAACGCGCAATTGGTGTGATCGGCCTGTAATTGGAAACAATGTGACCCTTGCAACATCAAGTCTATTGTCTCCAACCTGCATCATAAATCGTTCGCTTACCTTGTAACGGGTCTCCGCACGCTTACCAATATCATGGTCTACTTTTTGCTTTGGCCGATTTGGCCAGTCGGCAATCAGAGGTAAATCCACAATACCTTCATCATCAATTGGATGGCCGCTGACAAGCGCTTGGTAGGTCTTGCTGACTTGGCGCTTTTCAAACTGCATCGACAAGGTGCGGTGGATATCGGCATTGAGCGCCATAACGATCAAACCGGATGTATCCATATCCAAGCGATGAACAATACGTGCTGTGGGGAAGTGTTCTTGGGCGCGTGATACAAGGCAATCCTTGTGCCCCGGGCGTGCACCAGGCACAGACAGCAGGCCACTTGGTTTGTTAAGCACAATGATATGTGCATCGCTAAAGATGATTTCAGGCTGTTCTTCTGGCGGCACATAATCAAAAACAGGCAAACTCGACGGCGTATCAGGTTTGGATTTCGGGATATTGCGTGTTGATACAGGCTGGGCTGGATTTTTGCTGGTGCTCACGCGTTTTGGCTTTTTCTTTACATGCTCAGTTGGATGTCTGCGTGTCATATTTAAAAGTCCAAAACGTGTTACAGCTTAATGAGAAATAGCCCTAGCAGAGTTTTTGCAAACTGACAATTTATCTTGGTTTTTGAGGGTTCATTTTGGCTAAAACTCCCACGAATACAACCATCTGGTAATTTTTAATTATACTGATACCATGACCTTTATGGAATCATTAGTTATTGACATTTCGAACGACCAAAGCCTGATCGAATTTGATCGGGTTTGTACGTTCTTACAAGGCACTTATTGGGGCGCTGGGCGCTCGCCATTTGCTATCCGAACCAGTTTTGAAAACTCAGTCTGCTTCATTGCGCGGCATGGGGGCAAGCAGGTTGGTTTTGCGCGCGTGGTCACAGATCATGCGTTCATGGCCTATGTGTTCGATCTATTCGTATTTGAAGAACATCGCGGCGAGGGCGTTGCAAAACAACTGGTAACGGCGATCTTATCTCACCCAGAGTTAGAAAGCGTCTCTAGCTTCCTGTTGGGGACAGATAATGCTCATGATCTTTATCGTAAGTTTGGCTTTACAAACTACACCGATTCTGGCCGTTTAATGGTGCGCCGTATTTAATCAATTATGCTCTTCAATAAAAGGTCTTGCGAAAATGCATCCCAATTCTAATTTTCGTTCAAAGAACCTGCAAAAAGATATCAAGTTTTTGCGTAAAAGAGCGTTTGGCACGCTCGTTTTGAGTAAAAATGATGAAATCTTGACATCGCATGTGCCATTTTTACTCAATCAGACTGACAACCAAATCGAACTCCATCTTGTTCGCTCAAACCCGATGCTCACGTTTTTAAAAGGTGCTGAAGGCGAACCGTTGAATGCTGTCATGAGTGTTAGCGGCGGCGACACTTATATTTCGCCAGATTGGTATCAAAACCCAGACCAAGTGCCAACTTGGAATTATGTGTCTATTGAGGTGCGCGGTGCGCTCAAAATGCTGCCACAAGATGAGATTCATGGTGTTTTAGAGCGGTTATCTGCGCATATGGAAGCGCAATTATTGCCAAAAACGCCGTGGACAATTGGCAAAATGACGCCAGATGTGTTTGAGAAAATGACACGGATAATTGTGCCATGCAAAATGGATATCACAGACATTAATTCCACATGGAAACTATCGCAAAACAAACCCGACAATGTGCGGATGAATGCCGTGTCAGGTTTAAATTCCAGTACTATCGGCATGGAAAAAGATTTCATCCAAGATTTGATGGCCAATATCGAAGCTGATGAATAAGCTCGTTTTTTTACTAATTCAGATATAAACCCAATTGCACATACATAGCTTGGCTGGTAATTCTAAAGCTTGGATAGTTGGAGGATATCGAATGTGTAAATCTAAGAATAATATGGGCTTAATAGGGTTGTTGAGCGCTGCAAGTCTGTCGCTGATGGTTGGATCTGCTGTTGCGGCGGATAAATGCGCTAGTAATATGAATGGCGAGGGTTACAATTTCCGTCTCTCATCAGAGCAAAGCGCCACCATAACCAATCACCAAAAAGTTGATGGCGGCTACCAAGAGATTAAAACCTTGGTCAAAGACGGCAATACATACGTGTCCACAGCGCTCTATAGCCATCCATTACTGGTGATCATGCGCGAATTTGGCGAGAATACATTTGTCACATCTTATCCTGATCATGGTGCAGACCTAAACAAATTACCGGATGATAAAACGTTCGACACCGCATTTAAAATGTTCGTCGGTGAAGAGTTTATCGCCAATGGCAAAAAGCAGATCGAATTTTTGGGTCAAGAAGATGTGACGATTGGCGATTGCACCTATCAAAATGTTTGGAAAGTGCGAGATACAACAGTGATCGATGAATTGGTGCCTGTCGTGATTGAAAAATACTATGCTAGTGACCTAGAACTAGTAATCCGCAGCGTTGTGATCGACGCCGCAGGCAACATCAAATCTGATACATCCTACGATAAGATCGAAAACGAATAAGACCAAGCTGACCGGGTGTCACCAACCAACACGCCAATTCAGCTTTGAAAGCACGAAAATGATAAAATTCACCGAACAAACCAGACTTGCATCCTATGGAACATTAGCGCCGGGCGAAGTGAACCATCACCAAATGGATGGAATGGAAGGGACGTGGCACAAAGGTTTTGTACGCGGTATTATGATCAAAGCGGGCTGGGGTATTCATAAAGGTCTACCGGGGTTTCGGGTTGATGAAACAGGGCCAGAAATTCCGTTCCACATATTCCAAAGCCAAGATTTACCCAATCATTGGGCGCGGTTAGATGAATTTGAAGGCGAGGGCTATTTCCGCACACCTGTCATGGTTCAAACCGATAAGGGCGAGATCGAATGCTCGATCTATCTCGTGGGTGACGATTTTGCACCATTAGAAGAATAGGAATAGTCGCCATGCCCAAACTATCGCGCAAAGTCACCAATATCATGATCATCCTATTTGCAATCTTCTCCATCCTAGTCTCATTCCTAGTCGCAAACAGAGACGAATTCCTAGCAATAGACGCCTGCAAAGACAAAGGCGGCGAATGGAGTTTTGATGAGAGTAAATGTAGTGTTGAATAGTTGGTCTAACTAAAATCCAAACCTACCGAAAAGCATCCCAAGCGCGATAGAGCATCACCAATCCGGCGATAATAAATATCGCGGCGACTGATAGCGTAAATGGTTTGCGAATGCGGGTGTAGAGCGCGACCATTGGGCGGGATGAAAATAGGATTGCGTAGCCGACCATCGACGTGAAGCCCAAGATTGCGCAGCCGATCACCACTTGATAGGGCGAGACGAACTTGCCGCTTGAGCCGGATGTTGCTAACAAGATGACCGTGAGCCAAACGGTGATGGCTTTTGGATTGGTAATGTGGATCAAAACGCCACGAATATAATGCGATAATAGTGTTTTTGTCGGTGCATTATCATTGGCAGCTGGATTTACATTTTGCCCTTTTAAATCAATGACCTGTCGTGCAATTTTCACGCCCATATACAAAAGATACACAGCGCCAAAAAGTGTCATGATATTAAAAACAAGTGGCGAGCTGGTGATGATCGCGCCAAGGCCAAAGGCCGATGATATGCCAAAGCTTACAGAGACCGTGAACACGCCCAATGCCAAAGCAATACCAGACAAGCGGCCACGCTCTAGCGAGGTGTGCATGATAGCAAAATTGGCAGGACCTGGGCTGGCCACGCCTAAAAAATAAGTAATATAAACGAGAAACAATGACTCCATAAAAGGGCTTTAAACCAGCCATGATGCAATGTCTATTGCGGGGACGTGTTTTAAAAGCTTTCAGGCAGTTCAACGATTGGTTTTACCGCTGGCCTTTTGAGTGAAGCGAGTTAATCGTTTTTATTATAATAGCCCTTGGTAAACCGGAAATATTCTTTGACCACGCCGGTTTTAATCATCTCGTAGTTCAATTCCGTATCGTCACGAAAATAACACCGCGCCAATGTGCGGCCGTATTTATCAACGGCGATCGGCTCCACTGTCAGCGTTTCATCATAGGTTAAATCGCGCAGCATTTGGGTGGCTTGATTGTATCCGGCCTCGTGCTTTTCGGGTGCATCAACACCCCAAAGGCGAATTTGTGGCTGGTGCCCATCAACATAAAGACTATCGCCATCGACCACAGTTCGAACACGGCCTTTAAATGGACCATCAAAAGCGTCGCCTTCGCGGGCGTAGTCCGTTTCCCCACGGCGGGAATTACTCTCAGCATCATCCCTTGAATTGCGCCGCTCTTCCACGCCAGACATCACCGCTCTGAAAATAGCAGGCAGGGCCTTTTGTAGGATCGGATATAATAATGTCATGAGAATAATGCGTAGCATGAATGTTTTGCCTTGATGATCGTTCAACCCAAGATATAATCACCGGCGATAAATCACAAGTCATCAATTTATATAACAAGACGAACAAGCCCAATGATGCAAATGGCGATCAGGGTTAAAAGACAAAATGGCTTGTAGTATTTTTCCAAACTCGGGCGGAAAAACGCGCTTCCGATCAAAATGCCAATGATTAAAATGGGGATCATGACTGCAGCACGTTTAATGGCTTCAATGGTCAGAATATCAAAGAGGATTTGAAATAATGTTGTCGAAACCAGCGATATCATCAAATACATAACAAGAGAGCCGCGCATTTCTGCGGCAGCCTTTTCCCGCGCCAGCACGTATAGCGCAACCACCATGCCACCAACAGTCGCTATGCCTGCAAACCCTGCGCCGATGCCCGATATATATAGACCGGGTCTTGTGTTCAAAAAGTTTGCACGCACTCTCATAAACAATAACAAAGAAAGCGTTGTGATAATAACAAGTGCCACAAGACGTGCGGTCGTTGCCTCAATATTGACCAATATCAGGTAGCCTATTGGCGTGCCGATAACAGTCCCAATCACCAGACCCCAAACAACGCCCATATCGGCTTGTTTTAAACCGCCGCGCATCATCATCATGCTGGCTACAAGTTCAAGACACAGACAAATCGGAGCAAGCTGAATGGGTGGTACAAAATTTGCCATCACAGCCATCACAGTTGCAGATAGCGCAAACCCCGAAAACCCACGCACCAATCCTGCGCCAAATGCAGTGATGAGCAAAATGACGATGATTTCGGATGAAAATCCGGTGAAATTTGTGATGGATTGAAGCAATGGAAAGAATCTCTGTTGGTAAAGCCTATTATGCGCGAATTGTTGTCAATTGATAGTGCTAATGAAAGCACTTAGGCACACCAGAGAGCTGCTTTATATTGTATGGGTTTTTATACAAATATGCCAGGATACAAAAAAAGCGATGATTTAAATTGATCCACCCATAATGCATTTTGACGTGTGTTTATGGAGCCTCTTTGTTATCACTCTATCAAAGCTTACTGCGCAGAAGGATGCTGATCATCATGCAATTTAAATATCAGGTGGTGGATGTTTTCACCAAAACCCGTTTTGGCGGCAACCCACTGGCCGTAGTTTTAGATGCAGATGAACTAACAGGCACGCAAATGCAAGTCATTGCAAAGGAATTCAATTTTTCGGAAACAAGCTTTGTGTGCAAACCAAAAGATGTGGGCAACACCGCTCATGTGCGGATATTCACGCCAAACTCTGAGATGGATTTTGCCGGTCACCCAAATGTGGGCACAGCATATGTCTTGGCTCATAATGCCGGCGATAAACCAACCAAATTGCGATTTGAGGAGAGGGTGGGCATTGTGCCCATCACAGTTGAATATGATGATTTTGACAATGTGCAAACAACCGCAATCATGTCACCACAAAGCCTAAAACTGGGTAATGAATTTGACCCTGCAAAAACCGCACGTGCTTTGTCAATCAAACAATCCGATATCCAAACAGACAGCCATCAACCTACCCATGTCAGCGTTGGAGCCAATTTTATTGTGGTTGAGCTGAAGACACGAGAAGCTTTGGCACGGTTAAACATCAATTCAGAGGCCGCCAATCAACTCGTGTCATCAGGTGACCCAAAAGCGCCAAAAGCAATTTACGCCTATCATCGATGTGAAGATGAGTTAGATTGGACAGCGCGCATGTTTACGTTCAGGGGCACAGCCTATGAAGACCCAGCCACAGGAAGCGCGGGCGGCGCAATGGCAGCCTTTGCCCATCATTTGAACCTTCCACCCAAAAATGGCGAAATATACAAAGTCACTCAAGGGATCGATATGGGCCGCCCTAGCGCAATGCAGCTTCAAATCATCCATCAAGCAGATGGTGCAAAAGTTCAAATCGCAGGGTCAAGCATCGATGTGATACAAGGCGTGCTAACGGTTTAGAGCCTTAGCCCAATAAAAGCGGTTTTTCTGGTGTTAGCAATTTGCGCATAAAGCGTAGTTCTGGGGTTTGTTCCAGGCCATTATGTTTGATAACTGTATCGAGCATATCAATTGGATCAATCCGGTAAGATGTTAGCTCATCATTGGGATTGATCTTCAATGCTGAGATGTCATCGACATAGATAACGCCAAAAGCTTGAGCATTGAGCCTATCAAGCCCCAACCAAACGCCCAAAATATCGACGCGTTCAGGCTCAAATTGGACACCCAGTTCTTCAAAGCATTCTCGAACAGCACCATTGGCGTAGAGTTGATAAAGCGTTTGGCTTTCTGCATTTGGTGTCATGTCTGCTATATCCACACCGCCAGAAAAGCTGGTATGTTGAGCGCTGGGTAGAACAGCTAGATGCGCTGCGCGATGGGTGGTTAAAACGCGCGTTATCTCGCCGTCCCTACGTTCTGCGATCAAACACGATACACCCAGCTTTGCAGCAAATAAATCGCTATCAGGCGCAGCGGGTTTGCCTTCATCAACGAGCATTTGACGTAATGTGAGGGATTGACCGCTATCGGTTTGTAAAATGTCGAGCGCGCGGGTGGCTTTTAGGTGATAGGCATAACTAAGTGGCCGCAAGCGCACTGGATCGCTTTGCAGCTGATCAATCGCTATCGTTGTATAACCATCTTCAAGATCCCCAAGGTCGATACCGGCTTGATCCATCATATATTGCGCACTTGGCACGGATTTATTGATCAACTCATCTACAAACCTGAATTCAGTTGCCGCAAGTTCATTTGCGGTGAACATTGGCATATATTGATGGTCCAATAAGTTAGGTAGCTTATAGATATCTTGCCACGGTGATGCGGGTGATGTTTGTGATGATGATGTTTGCGTTATTTTGCTCATAGTTCTTTTTAACGTAAAATTCGGCTAAGTCTTTAGTGTTTTGTCAATTTTGGAAATAATTTAACTTTGTTATTGAAAGACATACGTTTGACCAAATGTGATGCAACCAATACAACAACCATGCAGCTAGCGCTTTGTGTTAGATATAAACCTGCGAATTTTATTTTGAAAGAACACCATTGTCCCCAACAAATGGCATCTCAGAACTGATCTCTCAGATAGCATTGCGAGACCGCAAAGCCTTTGATGAGCTTTATTCTAAGACAAGTGCGAAACTTTTTGGTGTCCTCATCCGTTTATTAGGTGAAAAGACAGAAGCTGAAGATGCTTTGCAAGAGGTTTTTGTACGAGTGTGGCAAAAGGCTGATCGTTATGCGACCCAAGATGTGGGCGCAATGTCATGGCTGATCGCTATTGCTCGCAACCATGCGATTGATCGCATAAGAACACGCAAAGCACCAACGTCGTCAGCCAAGACCGCAATATTGGATGATGTTGTCGATTTTGTGGCAGACAATGGCCCAAACCCTGAGCAAAGTGCTATCAATCAGGGTGAGGCAAGGCAAATAGATTTTTGTATGGATAAGCTTGATCCTGATAAAGCAGACGCAGTACGTGCGGCCTATATGGAAGGTTACAGCTATCAGGAACTGGCAGATCGTTACGATACACCAATTAATACCATGCGGACATGGCTCCGTCGCAGTTTGCAAAGCCTGCGAGAATGTTTAGAAGCAACAAGACAGAACTAAAGTAGACCTAGATGATCGATAAGATGGAAAATAGCGATGATGATCTAGCCGCAGAATACGCTTTAGGCGTGTTGGATGGGGTAGAGCGAGATCGTGTTCAAAAGCGAATTGACAATGATGTCAATTTTGCGCGTCTTGTTGCGTCATGGGAAGAGCGTTTATCACCGCTTAGTGATGGTATCGAAGAAGTTGAAGCCCCAGCACACATTAAAGCTAATATCGATGGTGCGTTATTTGTAGAAGATATCACATCTAAAAACTCAATCGGTATGCTTGGCATCATGACAAGGTTCCGAATTCCGATTTTGCTCGCTGTTCTAGTTTTTGCACTTACGCCCCGCGTGATGGATTATTTCCAATCAGGTAGCAATAATGCGCAAGTGCTTTACACAGCCTCTATCGATTCATTGGAAACATACAATGTTGCGTTTTTTGCCGAAGTTACAGACCAAGGCGTTATTGTCACCCAAAGCGAAGGCGTCAAACCGCTTGATAAAGATTTTGAGCTTTGGCTTGTGCGTTCAGATGGTCAAGTTTTGACCTTGGGCGTTTTGTCCGCACCGCTGAACCCTGAAGGTTTGGACATTCCTGCCGATTCAAAATTTGCAATCTCTGTTGAACCAATCGGTGGTTCACCAACAGGTGTCGCAACCGGACCTGTCGTTGCACTAGGAGCATTAACAAGCGTTTAAACCAAGTATTTGATATGATTGATGCGATGGGATGTCCAAATGGGCATCCTTTTTTGCATTGTGGTTTATGAGTTTCAAAATTTAAATTTGATAAAACCAAATAAATTCAATCTATTAAGAGTTTTCTAAATATAAATAAAACTTTCATGAAACTTTTTTGGGCCTAGCTGCGTTCGTCTAAGTAACCTCGGATAATCGGGGTGACCCTTTCAGTTTAAACTTGAGGGTGTAAGAATTTGAAATTTGGAGAAAACAAAATGATCAAGACACTTCGTATTGCACTCACTGCATCTGTATTCGCTATTTCTGCAATTGCAGCACAAGCTGATGGCCATTCTAATCCAGAAGTTGGCGGCGCAGCTATGATGATGGACATGAACATTGTTGAAAACGCAATGAACTCAGCCGATCACACAACACTTGTTGCAGCCGTCGCAGCAGCTGGCTTGGTAGACACGCTGAAAAGCGAAGGCCCATTCACAGTATTTGCTCCAGTAAACGCAGCATTTGCAGCGCTTCCAGAAGGCACAGTGGACACATTGCTAAAGCCAGAGAGCAAAGACACTTTGGTTAAAGTTCTAACTGCACACGTTGTTGCAGGTAAAGTGTTGGCAGCAGACTTGGTAAAACAAATCGGCATGGCTGAAGGCGGCAAGTTTGAAATTGAGACTGTATCTGGTGATACATTGGTAGCAATGTTGGACGGCGGCATGGTCAAGTTGATGGATGAAAGCGGCAATATCGGTACAGTAACATTTGCAGATGTAAAGCAATCAAACGGCGTGATCCACGTAGTCGACACAGTTCTTTTGCCGAAATAAGTAACGTCAAAATAACGAACTAAGAGTGCCCTTGGTTTTTAGGATTCATTCTATCAACCGAGGGCATTTTATCAGGTGCTTTTTCACCCTCTTGCACCTGATCTACGCCCCGCAGAGCATCCTTGCCTCGCGGGGCGTTTGTATATTTTTAGCATAATATTCAGAAGCTTATGCAAGTTTAATGAATCAATTTGTGATCTTTATAATACCCAAATAACCAGACTAGGCACATTGCCTTTCATGTTCAAAACTCACATGATTGTGATGTCCCATCATTAAATCGTTCATTGCAACTCATTGATGTAAATGTTTAAGGTTTGGCAAGAGAAATAGACTATGAAACTCCCATGGAATTAATTTTTGCATATATCGCTGGCTTGCTAACGCTGATAAATCCTTGCGTGATCCCAGTCCTACCAATCGTTCTGGCGTCAGCTTTAAATGCTGGCCGCAAGGGACCATTGGCTCTTGCGCTGGGTTTAACTGTTTCTTTCGTCGCATTCGGCATGTTCATCACCACAATTGGATATTCGTTAGGCATCACCCAAGAGAGCCTGGCAAATACTGGCGCTGTTATCATGATCATTTTTGGTCTGATTTTGTTGGTGCCTGCTCTGTCTCGCCGGTTTGAAATTGCGACCCAAGGCGTGGCGGGGGCAGCTAACAAGCAAATGATTGGGCTTAATCTCAATCAATTCTCCGGACAATTCGTCGGCGGCATCTTGCTTGGCGCTGTTTGGTCGCCATGCATCGGCCCAACCTTGGGTGGCGCTATCGCATTGGCATCACAAGGTGAAAGCCTGTTATGGGCAGCACTGATTATGCTGTTCTTTGCATTTGGTGTTTCAACACTTATTTTGGGTCTATCGTGGGGCGCACAATCTGCATTGCGGTCTCGCACTGAAGCAATGAAAATTCTGGCATCTCGTTCTAAGCCAATTCTTGGTATTGTCTTTATCGCAGTTGGCATCATGATTTTAACAAAATTCTACCATATAATCGAAAAATGGGCCGTTCAAAACTTACCAGTTTGGCTACAAGACCTATCCGTTGCCCTATAACAAATCGCATTGAAGACTTGAAAGAGAGAATTTTATGAACCGCAGGACATTACTTAAATCTGCCGTCGCTGGCATAACCTTTATCGCCACAAATGGTGTGGCTTTTGCAGCAGGGTCCGTTGATTACAAAGACGGTATTGTGAAAAAAGCTCTTGCCGATGGCAAAACGGTTTTCATAGATTACGCGACCGACTGGTGCACCACATGCGCAGCTCAATCGCGCACAATCAGTGCACTTCGCAAAGCCAATACAGATTACGATAAAATATTCTTTGTCCGCGTTGATTGGGATGTCTATGCAGGCGCCGCCATTTCAAAAGATTATAAAATCCCACGCCGTTCAACTTTGATCGTTCTTAAAGGCGATCAAGAGCTTGGAAGAATTGTAGCAGGCACATCAAAAACCAAGATCAAAGCCCTGCTTGATATAGGTCTAGCGGCTGCAGCCAGCTAAATTTGCTGCGCTACTTTATTGTGAGAAGAATCAAAATGGATAGTTAAGGCGAGGGGCAATCTTCGCCTTTTTTGTATCCATAAATATGTGCTTTTTGCCTTCTGTAATTTGATGTTTGTTCGCAGTTGCGAAATAAAATGAGTGCAATGCAATATTTTTTCAATTTATGTATTGCAATGCACAATAGTCTGACCATATAGTAAATATAGAAACAGTGATTAGCGTTTGATCGTAAGGTCAAATCCTCCTCCCAGAGCGCTAACATTGCCGCCTCGTACACGAACTCCTCCCATTGTCGTGTCGGGGCTTGTTCTTTTGTAGATGAAATAATTAAAATGCCGCATAATTTTTGGTTTGTTGCTGTAATATATACAGCCGATTTTGCGATTAATAATTTGGAAACATGAGATCCACCATCTTGGTATTGACGTATAAAATATCATAACACGGAGATTAGTTTTCAGCACCCAAATCCATAAAATGACTTTTTAAGTCAGTCCTCCCAAGACATGGATTTCCAGCACCCCGATTGCTTTGACCTTAAGCAGAGCAATTGGGGCGTTTTTTATGTGGGTTTAAAAAACCATCTAACTTTCGATAAATCCTCCAGATTGACGGCTCCACAGGCTGGCATATAGTCCACCCTGCGCTATCAGTTCGTCATGGGGACCTTCTTCGACAACTTTACCTTCATCAAGCACGATAATGCGGTCCATTTCGGCAATGGTCGATAGTCGGTGCGCTATGGCAATCACAGTCTTGCCTTTCATCATACTATATAAGGTCGTCTGAATCTGCGCTTCCACTTCGCTATCGAGCGCAGACGTTGCTTCATCCAAAATCAAGATCGGTGCATCTTTTAAGATCACGCGTGACAAAGCAATCCGCTGACGTTGTCCACCTGAAAGTTTAACACCACGTTCGCCAACCTGCGCGTCGTAGCCCACATTGCCGTGACTATCGACAAGATCCAATATGAAGTCATGGGCTTCTGCTTGTCTAGCGGCTGCAAACACCTGTTCATCGGAGGCTTCAGGGCGGCCATAGCGCAGGTTTTCTATGATAGAGCGATGAAGCAACGAGCTTTCCTGTTGCACCATGCCGATATGCGCCCGAACGCTGCTTTGGGTCACTGTTTTGATATCCGTTCCATCAATCAATATCCGGCCATTCTCAGGGTCAAACAATCGTAAAACTGTTTTCACCAAGGTTGATTTACCCGCGCCAGAGCGGCCAACTAAACCCACTTTTTCACCCGGTTTAATATCAAGATCCACCCCAAACAAACCGCCCGTTTCACGACCATAATGGTGGCTAACCTCATCAATTTTAATCGCGCCTTTGACGGGCCCATCATCAGATTTCCCTAAGTCTTTAGCATTGTCTTGATCGGTCATGTGGATGGGTTGAGCAATGGATTCCATACCTTCAGAAATCACGCCAAGCGCTTGTAATACGCCAGATACCGTGGTCATAAACCAGCCCGACATCGCATTTATACGCAATGATAATGCACCTGCTGCCGCAATGATACCGGCGCTGGTCGAACCAGTTGACCACATATAAAGTGATAACCCGATGATCGAGCAGATCATGAAGCCATTCATAACCACTAGCACACCTTCCATTGTAGTGACAATGCGGTTTTCTGCCATATAGGTATGACGGTGGTTTTCTAATATATTATAGGCTTGATCCATCTCTCTTTGATCGTGAGAGAATAATTTGACCGATTGAATATTGGAATAACTATCGACTACAAACCCAAGCGTTTGACTGCGCGCAGCTGAGCTAGCACGGGCCGCAGGGCGCACCTTTTTAAGCGCCCAACGCAAGAAGAGAACATAACCCACAAGCCAGATAGCAAGTGGCGCTAATAGCAAGATATGCGAGTTGGCCAAAACAATGGCAGCCCCCAAGACAAAGGCAACAGCAAAGGTGAGGCCGTGAATAATCTGGAATATGAAATCGCCAGCAGATGCAGATAGTTGAACAACCCGATTGGCGATCCGTCCTGCAAAGTCACTCTCAAACCATCCCACTGGTTGTTGCAACACATGTTTGTGCGAACGCCACCGACCCAAAGCTGCGACATTGGGTTGGATTGCGTTCTTGACCAAGGCGATCTCAACAATACGTACAATTGGGCGAAAAACAATTACAAAAATCACCACCAAAATAAGCTCGGTTCTGTGCATTTGCCAAAAGTTTTGCGGTGTTGAAACCGATATCAAATCGACCAAACGCCCAAGATAGTAAATCAAGCCAACTTCCATCGCGGCCACACCAAGGGCTGCAATGAAATTGATAATGATGAGGGTTCTAAATGGCGCTAATAAATAGGCCATAAAAGAGATAAGCTTATTGGGTGGCACATCAAGTTGATGAGCCTCGGTATAAGGATCGACAAGGTTTTCAAAGAATTTAAACATAGCTGCCATTCTAGTGTTACGAGTATGATTCTGGAAGTGTTAGAATGAAGGTTTGTTTCTAAGCGCGGCTGATCTTGGTATACTAAATGAGACATTAGCGATTCTAGGTGTGCAGGCACTATAATACTTGTTCTATAAAATGGTTTTGAGGAAATAGATGATTATCGTATTGAATGGATATCCAGGTGTTGGTAAACTCACTATCGGCAAAGAGCTTATAGCAAAAATGTCAGCGCGGTTACTCGATATTCATGACCTGTATAATCTTGCTTTTGCGCTTACCGATTTCAATTCCGAAGAGTTTGTTCAAACGATAGAGAAAACAGAAGACCTTGCCCATGATTTGATCTTGCAATTGCCAGTAGATCAGTCTGTGATTTTAACCGCAGTGCATGCCTATCAAACAGATAGGTCTGACAATAATAGAATCCAAAGCGAATGGCAGCGGATCCAAGCATTGGCTGATAAACGCGGTGGATTAAACGTGGTGCATATCCATTGTGATTTGGATGAGAATATCAAGCGGATTACCTCCGACGGCAGAGGCGCAAAACGAAAGCCAACCGATGCTGATATGGCAAAGCGCAATCATCGAGATGGGCAACAGTTGATGGGGCATGACGCTGAAAATTTGTTGAATTTGGATGTCACACAACTCAGCGCAGGCGATGCGGCACAGGCGATTTTTGAATGGTGTCAAACGTTGCAAAGTAGCGCAGATACTGGCGGTAGGGTCGAGACGTCTTATTTGCAGTTTGAGCCCAAAGATCAATATTTTCAAAGCACACATTCTATGGGCATTAAGCGCTTGCCAAGCTTTATCAAAGGTCAGCACCAAGTACCAAAATTCCATTCAGGCCATGGCGAAGAGCTGGTGCTTGAACTGTCAGAAAAAGAGATCGCTCGCGAAATCGAAGACCTTGCCAATCAAACACGCAAAATTTTTGGTATTCGTAGTAAGGACCTTGAAATTGAAACGGATATGCTGACCACAAAGCATTTTCGCTTTATTGTTGAAGCCGTTCAAGATGAAGAGGATGCATCGCGCGCTTGTTTCATCCGTAAATTAGAGATTTTGGATGTGGGTGCGTCCGTTGTCGAAAAACTAGATAAATTGCTGGGGTCGACTTTTGATGAGTTCGTCATTGCCTATACAGATATGCAACAAGATTTTGATGATATTGTTGATTTTTTAGAGGACTTTGAGGAAGAAGAGCGCGGCAAACTCAGCGCATTTCCATCTCAAGAGCGCATTGAATTTGCCACCAATGATGGCACAATGTTGGTTTTTGACATGCGGGCGGAGAAGATATTAATCAAAGCAATCGGCGGTAAATCGTGTGGCGAACTCCTCGCACTTGTTAGTACATATCGTTTAGCTAGCGATGCAGAATCTGGCCGTCTACATGAGAATAAAAATTAGACTGAGAACGATTCAATTTAAATCAATCCCTCACAAAAGCATCATATTGACATAAAACATCATATCGCTATATCCTGAGCGCGTACGTGTTTCATAAATATTCCTTTGCGGGAGTGTTAAGAGAGATGTTTGTGGCATCTCTTTCGTACGTGAGATCTAAGATGTTTGTGGCGTCTTTAATCGGGTTTAAATAGGGATGCTTCGGCATCTCTATGCGAACTTTTAAAACCACAGGTCCTCATAAAAAATGCCGATTGTCGTACTCTAGCCGAAGCTAATTCTAGCTTGACTATTCAGTGTGCCATTTTGATCTTCAAGCACATCAATATAAAGCTTTGGCTCCAAGAACTCTTGGCTGATCGGCATGAGCTTTATGTAGCTGATATAGCCATTTGGCGTAATAAAACCATTTGATTTTTGCAAAGTGCTTGGCACTGTAATTTCAGTTTGCGTATTTGGGGCAGCTTTGGCCATATTGATAGCAGCCAATGTCACGAAAGATAATGTAGCAAGTGATAAAGTTACAAGTGACAGAGCAGTAACAGAGAGTAAGTGTTTCATAATCTATTCCTTGTTTGTTAGGTTGATTTGGAGGTCTTTTGTAAAAAATGGCTGCCCGTCAGTTTGATGGGTGAGAGAGTTTCTTTCGGGCAGCCGGATGAGGGTCATTGAGGGGGTAATGAAGCCTCACCATAGGTTTGGACTAAAAGCTTAGCCCAAACGTCTGAATTCTGTTGGTGATAGTTTGCCGTTACCATCTGCATCAGTGGCATCAAATGCTGTTGATGAGATACCAATGTGACGGGCTTCTTTCATGCTGACTTGTCCGTCATTTGAAAGATAGGCTAGTGGGTGGTTTTGGTTGC